>JAJDBV010000068.1 GCA_029261165.1 Nitrospirota bacterium
CGTCACCGACCTTACGCTGATGGAAGATCGGCCCGCCTCACCAGGGTGCGGCACCTGCCGGCTCTGCCTTGATGCCTGCCCAACAGGAGCCTTGACAGAAGCCTACCGCCTCGACGCGCGCCGATGCATCTCTTATCTGACGATCGAAAATAAAGGCCCCCTCCCGGAGGCTTTTCTTCCGAAAATGGAGGGTTGGATCTTTGGTTGTGACATCTGCCAGGAGGTCTGTCCCTACAACTGGAAACCGGTCCCGACCGACGAAAAGCGACTCGACCCGGCACGCGGGAGCGGACCGTCCCTTTCAATCGATGAAATCAGGGCGATACCAGACAACCGGGCATTTAAGAAGAAATTCGCTCAGACTCCCCTGTCCCGCGCAAAATTGAAAGGCCTCATTCGTAACGCTGACGCGCTGTCCAAATCACCTACCGTCATCCGCCAAAATGTGGAGGAGAAGTCTGCGTCAACAAAGCCGCCAGGATCAGGGTCAAGGCGGCAAAGCCGATCTCAACCGTGAGCGCAAATTTAAATCGTCTTTCAAGTTCAGAACCCCTCATCACGTTCCCCGCCTTGATCTTCCGAAATGAAGGGAGAATATAAAAACGGCTGACGGCCCCCAGAGAAAGGACGATCCCGACAAGGACCAGTTTCGAAAGGAGGACCCTCCCATAAGGAACATTGAACACCCCTCGCCAACCCAGATAGCCCACAGCGTTGATCATTCCGGTCGTGAGAATCATCATGACACAAATCACAGCCCACTTGGAAAAGACGGTAAGTGTCTTTTCCAAAAAGACCACCAATTGCTCGGGCTCCAGCAAGCGAGCACTCTTTCCCACAATCCACCTCAAAGGGAAGAGTCCCCCAATCCAGATGACAACTGCCATGTAGTGAAACCAATCAGAGAAAATGATCCCAAAAAATGGATTTCGGCTCACGGCATGTCCTGAAAGACTTCCGGTTAAACAAAGGGATAAACCCATGAGAAGGAGAAGGGTCGGTTGCGCCTTCAAGCGAAATCTTGTCATCACAAAAAGGATCGCCAACAAGAACAGCTTGATGATCCAGATCAGCCCGAAATGGGTTCGTTTCAAAACAAGAGGGAGGACCGGTATAATCTCGGAAAGAGATAAGCCGCTCATCATCTCCGCCTGATGAACCAGGGTCAGGAGATGAAGTATAAAAAGATAGGCGAGCGCAAAAAAAATGACGCGTTCTGTACGGTAAAACTCCGCTTCTTCCAAGCGGGTCCGTTTTCCGTCGTCAAACAAAACTATTATTGAGGGAAGGAAGATGAGCCGCCGGAATGTAATCGACCCCACGAGCACGACAACGCCGATGATATCCAGCCACCGGAAAAGGGTCATCCGGCTTAGGTGTGGATCGATCAGTTGCAGTATGCTCACTTTATTCGGAAGGAGAAGTCTCCTTCCGATCGATGACCGTCCTTGGCAACCACCGTCCAACGAACGCGGTATAAGCCCGCCCCCAATTGTTGAAGAGGGAGGGACAGAAGGGTGGGATCATTTGAAACGGCTTTCCCCTTCCCCTGGTCGATCCGGTTCCCCTCAGCGTCAAAGAGCTTCATCTCGCTGAAAACAGATTCCAGAGGACCATCAAACCAAATCCTGACCGAGGCTGGTGATTCCTTGCTCCCAGAACCAACTTTTGGATCGGAACGGACCGGGAATACATGGCCCCAGACCCCTGTCGTGCTTATAATTACGAAGAAAAGTGAAACAAGGAATCTTTTAACAATACCAATGCTCAACAACATTTCATACTCTCTACATCATCGATTACAAAAGTGGATCTTTAAATTGTTTCGGAAAAAGATCATCAAGATAAAAACTGATGATCCCTGTGACCCCCGTATCCACCTCTTCTCGAGCCGCATCATTCATTGGAATCACTGCCGCCACACCAATCTGAGAGGACTTACCCACCCACATCAATCCCGGCATCGCAAAGGCCTCTCGCTGCCCAAAATCCGGCCCGTTTAAAACGCGCTCAGAGGTAAACTCCACCATGGGGAAAAGGCGGCTAAACGGCGCCGGAATCCCAACATCCTTCACAAACTGCTGGAGGTAGGGGATGCTATAATAAAGCGCAAAATCATAGGAAAGGGTATTTGAGATATTGGCCGAATTCCTGCTAATCGGATGGTGGACGATGAAATCTCCCTGGAGCATCAAGGGACGGAGATACTTCGCCCATTCAGGAAGGTCTCCAAATCCCTTCCCATAGAAGATACCTGTTCCGAACGAATTAAAGTCATTTTTCTTGACGTCATCATTCCCTAGAGAAGTCTCTCCTGTCAGGGCAACGGTAAAAATCCATTCCCGTTTTGGGTCAACATAGGCCACATATTTTAAAACCGCCTCAAGATTACTGATTCCGGTCAGATTGGGACCGGTTGGGGGATTTCGGTTAACCCATTCTGCCTCGATTTCGAGTCCTAGATTTTCTGTCAATCTCAAGGTCAAAGACGAACCGATCTCAAGTTCCTTTTCTTCTTCTCCCCGAACAAAGGTCGGCACAACGAGATCAAATTCGCTGGATATATTTGCATCTTCCACCGCGATCGGTTCCACAAAAAGGCGTTTCCCGACGACGCCATGCGCAAAGGCGGTATGAGGCAGGAGTATCCAGGAAAACATCCAGAAACTGAACACGGAAAAAACCACCACAAAAAAACGCTGCATTATTCTTCTCCTCTCTATACTATAACCCCGACGGGGAACAAACATGTGACCTGCCCCCAATCCATAATTTCCTTCTCTGAAAGAAAGAACACAAATTTAAATTCTCATGAAACTTAAATGGAAGGAGGGGAGCGGTCATGCAAAGGAGCAGAATTGACAGGACCGGGAAGACTCTCTTCGATACCACACTGAACATACAAAAAATTATACAAAATCCTTATTAAAAGATCAAACCATATGTACGATCATCTACTCTCAGTGAACACCAAAAACAACCGAAAATTGATCAATAACTAATCCAGAAAGAGCCAAGAATAGAAAGACTTCTGGTGAAAAATGTTGCCGCTATCTGTTTCTTATGATAGGTTTCGATCGTCACATTTCACGGACATCGAATCCCGTGTTGAATTAAGTTGAAGGAGGTCCAAAATGAAGCAAGTTCTAATTGCAATAACAAGTGCTATCCTCTTCGTTCAGGCAAGCGCCTATGCGGCGCCCATCGGGATCCCCGGCGCCACAGTCGGGACAAATAATTCCATGATCACCGCCGAGGTCAATCTTCTTTCTGACCGAGACTTGAATGTCGATCCTGGCGATCCTGCGGAGGAGGTTGAGACCACCCAATTGATCCTCAAAGGAGAAGTGGGATTGAATAAACGGGTCGACCTCAATGTCCGGTTCGGCTTTGGAACGTTTGAAGTAACTCCCGGGGTAAATCAGATTAATACCGATAGAGGCCCTCTTTTCGGAGTCGGGTTGAAGGCCACATGGGCCGAGCTTCCCGACGCAAACGTGAAGATCGGGACTGTTGTTCAAACGCTTCGGATGCGAGGTGAACAGGACGGAGGTACCGGAGGTCCAGGAGGAGTAGACGGACAACGCCACTCCTTCACCGAATATGATCTGGCCATCGGCGCATATTATACCCCACCAGGCCGTACTCCGGGCAAGAAAGAACTTGTTCTCCTCCCCTACGGCGGCCTGGTCTGGTCCGGAGTGGACATTAACGGCAACGCTCGTGAAGATGACACTTTCGGTATCTTTATCGGAACAGTCGTGAAAACGGGGGGGAAGGTGCAGTATGGAGTTGAACTTCGAATTCCTGATCAGACCGCACTCTCGTTCAGCGCATCATATCGTTTTTAGGCCTATTACCCCTATCACCATGATCCAAGATCTCATCCCAGATCTTGGATCATGGATCGGGCTTGTAATTTAAAAAAACGGATCAATTCATGTTTGGATCGGGGGGCATCGAAGCATAAAAGGCCCAGCTTGAACCAAGTCGGCGCATCATTTGAGACCAGAGTACAGTAGGATCCGCATCAAAAATCAAGGTCGAATCAGACGAAATCACGCTCCAGGCACCGGATTGAATCTCGGCCTCCAACTGTCCAGGCCCCCAACCTCCATATCCCAGATAGCATCGAACCTCTCCATCCGGCCCCAATACGCCAGGAGTCTTTAATGCGTCAATATTTTTTGCAACAAATACCCCCTCAACAACAGGGTGGTTCTCGTAGTCCCTGTCTCCGCGACAGAGAATCAGCATCCCATTTCTCGCAATAGGCCCCCCCGCGTACACACAGTCTGTTCCGCTCACTCTTGGGAAATCTTCAATGAGTGTGGAAACCGTAATTTCTGTTGGTCTGTTCATGATGACCCCAAGTGACCCCTCACTCCCATGTTCGCAAATCAAGACAACCGACCGGCGAAAATTCGGGTCATTCAATTGTGGCATCGCGACCAGCAATTTTCCTTTGGAGATATCAGGACTTGGCTCCAGCTTCATCGGATCCCCGTTAAATATAAGGCCAACAACACTCTCTTATTATTCTAACCTGTCAAAGGGGATCTGACAAGGGCAAAACTTTAAACAGAGAATGGGTGTTACCAGGAAGCTCTACATTGAAGAACGAGGATTGGACTCGAGGTACCTGTCCATCAGGATGAAATCTGGGGAGAACCCGTTTTATGTCTGCAATAAGGACAGACGCACCACTCCGGCTGGGTCAGTTTTCCGCAGGAGGAACAGACGTATGGAGATGGCGATTCGCAATGAGGACAGACCAGGAAATCGACCCGTATCGGCCTGTCGCACTTGGAACAGATACTCTTAAAGACCTCTTCCGACTCAACAACACGCAAGACCTCTTCAACAACGGTAATCCCCGCTTTCACTTTCTCAATGCCGTCTTCCTCCATTGAGGTCATCCCCAAAACCACGCCCGCGGATCGAAGTTCCTGATCCGTCACCCCGGACGAAATCATCTCCTTGACCTTACTTGAAAGTGTCAATATTTCAAAAATACCAACGCGGCCTGAGAAACCGGTATAGTTACACGCATTGCACCCTTCCCCTTGTTCGGCGGGACCGACTGGAAATCCCCCGGGAGCATGAGAGTGACCTTTTGGAGAAAAGGGTTTTTGAGAAGAAGCGGATTGAAGAGAAACGACTTTACACTTCGTACAAAGTTTACGGATAAGACGCTGACCGATAATACCAATAACCGCAGATGAAACAAGATATCTGGGTATACCGATATCGATCAGACGCGTAATCGTCGATGTTGCATCATTGGTGTGAATCGTCGAAAGGACAAGATGCCCCGTCATGGCTGCGCGAAATGCGATTTCGGCTGTTTCCAAATCCCGGATTTCACCCACAAAAATGATATTCGGATCCTGTCTCAATATTGACCGCAAAGCAGTGGAAAATGTAAGCCCGGTGTCAGGGTTGATTTGAACCTGATTAATCCCGTCTATCGTGTACTCAACCGGATCTTCCACCGTGGTCAGATTACTGACCTCTGACCGCAACTCATTGATAATCGAATAAAGTGTGGTTGTTTTCCCGCTGCCCGTTGGGCCGGTCACCAGGATCATTCCTTTCCTTTTCTTGACCATTTTCCGCACGGCCAAAACATCTTTTTCAAGGAAACCTACTTTTTCGATCTCAATCAACAGCTTCGATTGATCCAAGATACGAAGGACGACCTTTTCACCAAGATGGGTCGGCAGCGTTGAAACCCGTAAATCAACCTCACGATTTTGAGCATAAACTCGAACCGCACCGTCCTGGGGAAGACGTCGCTCAGAGATATCAAGCTTGGCCAAAATCTTGATCCGAGAAACCAGCGGGTTTTGAACCCACTTTGGAAGCCGCATATCGTCTTTGAGAAGGCCATCGATTCTAAACCGAACCTTGCATTCCTTCTGTCCGGGTTCAATATGAATATCACTGGCACGCATCTTAATCGCTTTACTTAAGATCAAATTTGACAATTGGATCACCGGAGCCAAGCGGCTTCGCTCTTCGAGAGAACGTGTTTCCGCATTGAGAAGATCGCCCTCGGCCAACTCCGGGATTACCTCAACCGATCCGGTGTCAAAATCTTTCGCAGAGGCCTGCACGATCTTTTCCACTGATGTATCGATTCGATAACTGTCGTCTATAGTCTCGAGAACTTCTTTCCGGGTTGAAACAACAGGATGAACAGCTATCCCAGCATGGAAGCGAAGGTCATTGATTGATTCATAATCCAAGGGATCGACCATGGCAACGATCAGTTCTTTATTTTCGACCTTTAATGGAACTGCAAGATGGCGTCTGGCGAGCTGTTCCGGAATCAACATGAAAAGCTCAGGATCGACCGCCATCGAAGTTGGTTTTATAAAACTCATCCCGATTAAAGACGCGAGTGTTTGTGCAAGCTGCTCTTCGGAAATCATCTGCAATTCAATCAGCGTTTCCCCCAAGCGCTTGCGGTTCCTTTTCTGCTCCTGAAGGGCACGATTGAGCTGATGCTCTGATAAAAATCCGACTTCGATGAGCAGTTCGCCCAGTTTTTTTCTGCCGGTTTTCTTCTTTGGTTGGTTTATCGTATTTTCCACATCAGCCTTCGGCAAAAGAAAAATCTCTTTTGAAAGAGAGATTGGCTTACGATCACATCAAGATATATTTTATCTGGAAATAGGCCTATGTCAAGTCGATTAAATCAGCGCGGGGTTTACCCGCCGACCTTTGCCAATATTTGGTTAACATATTCCTGTATTTCGGTCAAAAGCGCGGGGTGGTCCGCTTCAAACCGCAATACCAGAGCCGGTTGGGTATTCGACGCGCGGATCAAGCCCCATCCCCCTTCAAACAAGATACGTATGCCATCGACCTCTATCGTTTTATGCTTTTTCGAGAAAAAAGACCGGCAGCGTTCAACAATCTCGAATTTCCGGTCATCGGGGCAATCAACACGAATTTCAGGCGTGACGCAGGTAAGCGGAAGATCGACAAAATATGATGAGAGCGGACGTTCATCCTTGCAAAGGATTTCTACAAGCCGACACCCCGCGTAAATCGCATCATCATATCCAAAATACCGATCACCGAAGAAAAGGTGGCCACTCATCTCCCCAGCAAGCAAGGCCCCTGTCTCCTTCATCTTGGCCTTGATAAGGGAGTGGCCCGTCTTCCACATAATCGCTTTCCCACCCATGCGGGTAATTTCGTCATACAATACCTGGGAGGCCTTCACCTCAGAGATGACAGTTGCCCCCGGCGTTTCCTTTAGGATCTCCTTGGCAAACAAAAGGGTAAGGCGATCCCCCCAAATGATCTCTCCTTTTTCATCAACAACGCCCAGACGGTCTCCATCTCCATCAAATGCAATTCCGGCATCGGCTCCCTCTTTCCGCACTGTTGCGATCAGGTCGGCCAGGTTTTCGGGGACCGTCGGGTCGGGATGATGATTCGGAAAACGGCCATCCGGCTCACAATAAAGCGGAATGACCTCACAGCCCAATCTTTCGAAAATTTCAGGAGCGATCAGGGAAGCGGCAGCATTTCCACAGTCAATAACGATTTTTTTTGAAAACGATGTTCCGAATTGCGCCACAAAGTAATCAACATAGGAAGACATAAATTCTTTGATCGTATCAAGCGTTCCCGTCCCCTTCTCATAATCTTCATGCTCAATCAGAGACCGGACTTCTTGAATTTCATCGCCAAAGAGGGATTTCCTTCCGTGAGAGAGCTTGAAACCGTTGAATTCCGCCGGATTGTGACTGGCCGTAATCATTACTCCTCCATCAACTTCCAACTGAAAGAGCGAGAAATAAAGAACCGGGGTCGGACACTTCCCGATATCAATGACATGAAGACCGGTTGAAAGAAGACCGGAAAGAAGGGCCGATCGCAATGAAGGACTGCTTAAACGGATATCATAGCCGAGGGAAATCTTTTTCTTCCCATCCCGGCGAATCAAGGTTCCAAACGATTTTCCAATCGCCTCTGCCACATCCTCCGTCAGTTCTTTTCCATATATCCCACGGATATCATATTCTCTGAAGAGAGCCATCTCTATTTATCCTTTCACACCTTTCAAACTTCGTACATGATCGTAAATAATCTGTCCTCCGCGCTGCTTCTCCCCTCGCCTAAAACGGAAAAAGTGGGAAGCCCTTGCCCCAATTTGAACCTGCAAATTGGGGCTGTGTGATAAATCCCTCCGTCTACTGTTTTTGCTGAGATTGTTTTTCCAAACGGCGATGAAAAATAATCTTACTGTATTTCACAAACACGTACATGAAAGATAACATGGAGACCACAAAGCCCGCAAAACCATCCAAAAATCCCTTGCGCAATATGTACATCCGGATGAAGGTCACCTTCGCGTGTAACAAGGGGGTGAATACATTCACCTTTTTACCTCGCTTTATTAATTCTCGAGCACTTATTTCAGTGAACTTGTCCAGTGTTTGAATATGGTCCGATATACTGTCGAAGGAATAGTGCAATATGTCACCGTTAAGCTCGACAATATCACTGCTCTCTACCATGATTTTATCGTGTGGATTGATACCACCCCACTTTGCTTTTTGCTTATTGAACAACCTCACCTTTTTATCAGGATACCAACAGTGATTCAACCATCGGTACACATAAAAGGTCTTCCGAGCCATTTTATAAGCATCTTGCGCATCGAGTGTTCTTTTGATATTACTAATGGATTCCTGTAATTCAACAGATAATCGTTCATCGCAGTCCAGGCTTAATACCCAGTCGAAATTGGCTTTACAGACGGCCAGATTCTTTTGTTCAACATGTCCCAAAAATTCTTGATTATAAATTCTATCGGTATATTGTGACGCGATTTCAACTGTCTTATCCGTACTCAAGGAATCAACGACAATAATCTCATCCGCAACGGATTGAAGGCTTTTTAAGCAGTCTTCAATTTTTTTCTCTTCATTATAAGAAATGATGCAGGCACTGATTCTTGCCATAGCCGTCTCTCCTTTGTGCCGTTTCGCAAATGTCAGGGGGCGATCTAACGGGAGCTGTGGACAATAAAGGTCGACGCGCGTCTGCTGACATTCAAGGGAGCGCCATGCGCCGGATCGAGGTAGATATATCCAGCTTAGGAACCTTCAAATTGCGGTTTCAACCCATACTTAATCAGAACTTCCTTAGGGCATACGACTCTTCCTTCGGCACGAATACAAAATTCACAAGGGCTTCTCTATGTAAAGATTCGCGTAATTTTCCTATCTCGGATATGGGAGCAAAGCCTCTCCGATAGAAGCAAAACCCATCATATCCAAGATCTTTCAAATACAAAAAAATATTACACTCTGGATTCTGTGCATCAAAACACTCAAAGAGTAAGTTGGGACGATCTTTTTGTAGAATCTGCTTCCCGCCCTTAAATACGTTGTACTCATGCCCTTCGACATCGCATTTGATAAATTTTATTGGTCGTGCTGAATGATCCTGAAAATAGTCATCCAATGTCGTTACCTGAATATCGAATGAAGTTGTCTTCTCACTTTGAGGTCCTTCCAAGCTTGCGGCCCCCCAGTGAGTCCCTTGGGGACGAAACAATTCACGCTCCCCGACGGCAGAGGATAAGCCGAGGTTGGTTATTTCCAGTTGATCGATGCCAAAGGCCTTTTTGACCTTGTGCAAATATGAATTCAACTCGGGTTGCGGCTCAAAAGCGATAACAGCACCTTGAGACCCGACCTTTTTGTGCATCCAATAAGAATAGATACCGCGATGTGCACCGATGTCCACAGCGGTTTTTCCCGTTAACTGGCGGCCTAAGAGAAATGATATTCCCAATCTTTCTCTTCGATATCGGTAGCGCCATACGCGATGCAAAAAATGTATCCTATCGAAAATGTTCACGTATCCTTTATCCTTTCAGAAAAATAAGCGATGGTGCCTTTGAGTCCCTCCTCAAGCTCCACTTTCGGCTGCCATTCCAAACGTAATTTGGCCAACGCGATATCCGGTCGGCGCTGGACAGGGTCATCCTGTGGTAAAGGGTCGTAGATGATTTCCGACCTGGGGCCGATAAGCTTAATGACTTTTTCAGCCAATTCTAGAATTGTAAACTCATTCGGGTTGCCGAGGTTCACCGGCCCTGTCAGGTGATCGGCCTGCATCATTCGGATCAGCCCATCCACTAAGTCATCCATGTAGCAGAACGACCGCGTTTGTTTTCCGTCGCCATAGACAGTGATCTTTTTCCCGCGCAATGCTTGAACAATAAAGTTACTGACAACCCGGCCGTCATTAATGGCCATACGCGGGCCATAAGTATTAAAGATCCGAACAATACGAATATCCACTTTGTGCTTTCGGTGGTAGTCCATCATGAGCGTCTCAGCGACACGCTTCCCTTCATCGTAACAACTCCTGGGGCCGATCGGATTCACATTGCCCCAGTAATCTTCTCTCTGTGGATGCACAGATGGGTTTCCATAGACCTCGGAGGTGGAGGCCTGGAGAATCCTGGCACCGGTACGTTTCGCCAACTCAAGCATGTGGGTTACCCCCAGAACGTTTGCTTGGATCGTCCGTACCGGATTGAATTGATAATGAACCGGGGAAGCCGGGCAGGCAAGATTGTAAATCTGGTCACACTCGATATCAATGTGGTGAATAATATCATGTCGTACAAGTTCAAAATGATCGTTGTTTTGAAGGTGTCTGATATTGTCTTTCGAGCCCGTGAAAAAGTTGTCGAGACAAATCACCTCATGCCCCCTGTTTAGGAGGTTCTCGCAGAGATGGGAACCGAGGAAGCCTGCGCCCCCTGTTATGAGGATACGCATGGCATTCCTTCGCTGGGAGAAGAATCACGTGGTTCTCTGGGAACACAGAATATGTCAAAATGAGGCCACCGGGTCAGATCCTCTTCTCTGATCAACTCTCCGAGGTAGTTAAAATCGCTATCGACTTTATGGATATCATATCCGTGGGCCATGATTGTGCCATACAACTTCCGGCGTTGGGCATGATCCGTTTTTTTAAAAACCTCCGCCTTGATGTATGGCTTGCATCTCGAAATCAGACTTGAAAGCGATTGAAGAATGGTGCAGTCATACCCCTCCGTATCGACCTTAATGTAGCGGATTCTCGATGCAAAATCCGGGTAGGCCTTATCCAGGAATGATTGTAGGTTTCGCCCTTCGACTCCTAGTTTAAACGCATGTCCGTGCCGCCACTTGCTGATCCCTTCGTGACGCCCTCCGTTACAAAATCCGGAGTCTGAGTACTCAAACTCGAATGTACTGTCGGTTGGTGTTGCGGCAAACATCAAAGGAACAATGTTTGTCTTGTCGAGGTTCATCTCTGAGTTCTTCTTGAGAACAGGGAAGACATATTTGTTTGGCTCAAGTGCAAAGACACATCCCGATTTTCCGACAGCAATTGCCATGGGAATCGCCGTGTCTCCCGAATGTGCGCCAATGTCTATCGCAACGTCACCGGGGGCCAGGTATCTGCGAAGCTCATCTACAGACTCTTGTGAAACGGGTTTCTTGGTTTCTCTCGGGTGCAACCACTGGGCATATTGGATCAGTCCGTCCTTTGGCAGGTCGAACTCATTGATCTCATATTTATACGTCATGGGCTTTGGTCGAAATCCAAACATGTAAATTAATTCCTTTAGTTTCATCGTACCTCATACTCCGCAATATTTATAAACGAATACTCACGCCCTGTTGTAGAAATATCAAATATCTTAAAACCACAATTGTTCAGCATGTTGATCGCTTGCCGCGTCTGTTCCGGACGGACGGAAGGAAATCGATGATGGAACTCAACCAGTATCTGATAGACATTGATTCCCGACTGGATTAAATCGTCAATCACATCATATTCCGAAGCCTCTATATCGATCTTTAAAATATCGATTCTTGAATGGCCCAACATTTTCATAATCGTTCCGAGGCGCTTAACCGGGATAGAAAGTGCTCCTGCATTCACAACACCTCCTTTAACGGGTGTCAGCATGTCTTTTGATTGGCGCCCCTTTCTTACTCGGGGATAAAGGGTCATTTCACCATCGATGTTGGAAACACCATAATCAAAAAAATGAAAGCTGTCTGGGAACCTTGAGGCTTTGACCCATTCAATCGAGTTCGGCGTCGGATCAAATGCATAGACCTTGGTCTGATATTTTTCAATCATCGCCAGGTCAAAAGTCACATCGCTTCCCACCCCCAGTGAGTAGACGATGTCATCCACAGAAAGACCTGCCGGGCAAATGCTCCAACCGCCATATTCCACTTTTTGGCATTTAAACTGGGTCCGCGTCCAGACATCCTGTCCCGCGACCTGTTTTAATAATCTTTTCAGTTGTCGATACAAATCCATATGTTTTTCCAGAAACCTCCAGAAAAAAGGGTTTTATGGATGAAGACTTTTCTAATAAACGTCCAACGTTTGTCCGGCACAGCTTTTCCCTATGAAAGCACTGGCAGGTATTATTGATTTAGCAATTATTGTAGCAGGAACCCTGAGGGTGAGGTCAATACTATCTGCAATCGCTTCCACTTAAATTGACCACCAAATCACCACTCATCTCCCAAGTACCGCCAATATAGCGAATCTTCTAAAAAGCGGTATCACACCGACCATGGTCTCAAAGACAATAAGCCCAAACACATCATACTGTGTCGGAGGAATGAAACAACCATTACCGCCATAATTCGCCTAGTTAATTTTTTCCTTATATCGTTTCAGCTCTTCTCGAACTCTGCGTGCGTTCACAACAACGAGGCGTATAACCTGACAAATTTCCCTAACCGCATCTGAACCAACCGCATTTCCGGTAGGGAGACAAAGTACTCGCCCCACAAGCTTCTCTGTCTCTGGTAGCAATAGACCGGCATTAGGAAAATACGATCGGTAAGGTTCCATTCTATGGCATCCCGGATAAAAGTATCGTCGTGCCATAATATTTTCCTTAATAAGGACCTTTACCAAATCATCTCGATTGATGTGCGTGACTTCTTCATCAACCTCTAATACAATATACTGGTAATTGCATTTTTCCTGTTCATTGTAGGATAACAAATAAATACCAGGGATATCCGAAAACCCACGCTGGTAATCTCTATAGTTCTGGAGATTCCGATCAACAAACTTCTCCATACTTTCTAGAGAGGTCAACCCCATGGCCGCCGACACTTCATTCATCTTACCATTTGTACCTATATAGATGACATTATCGTAACCTGAAAACCCAAAGTTCTTCATCAAGCGGACCCTGGAAGCCAGGTCATCATCATTGGTGACAACTGCGCCACCCTCAAAAGTATTAAAAAATTTGGTCGCATGGAAACTGAACACTTCTGCGCTTCCGAAGCTGCCTACCATACGTCCGTTGTATGTACAATGAAATGCGTGAGCGGCATCAAAAATCAATTTCAAGTTATGCCGCCGAGAAATTTCAGATAATCCTTCCACATCACAAGGTCGGCCCCACAGGTGCACACCGATGATGCCAGTCGTACGAGGAGTGATCAATTCCTCCACCTTCTCTGGCTTAATATTATGTGTCTTGGGATCGATGTCGCAGAAGATTGGGGTGATTTCCTGCCATTGCAACGCATGAGCTGTGGCAATGAAGGTCATTGAAGGAACGATTACTTCTCCAGTGAGTTCTGCCGCGCGAATGGCAATCTCCAAAGCAACAGTACCATTGCACATGGTGATGCAATGCTTAACCCCAACAAGCGCAGCAATCTTCCGTTCAAGCTCCTGCACATATGGCCCGTTGTTACTCAACCAGTTTTTGTCCAGGATATCGTTCATGCGTTCCATCAAGTAAGAACGATCACCAATATTAGGATAGCCAACATGCAATTTCTCCTGGAAGGCTGGAGACCCACCCAATAAAGCCAAGTCCTCCAGTTTATTTTTCATCGTTGCCTTTCACAAATTACGGTGTATAAAAAAGCGCTCCCTAAGCTAGGCATCAGGTCGCCATCACAATTAGACATGAATAGAACCTTCTAATCAAAAGCTCTTGTCCTTTTTTCATATAAAAACCATGGGTTTGCCACACTTCATCATTTTCAAACTAGAAAACTTCAAACATTACGGCTTTCAATCGGGAGAATGAGAACCGCGGTAAGGCAATGTGGCTTGCTCGACCTCATCTAGCAACTTATCTTCTAATTCTAATAATCTTTTTGATCGATTTTTAATTTTTCTTGCTGGACATCCGCAATAAACACCCCAACGGTCAAGATCCTTAGCGACCAGAGATAATGCGCCCACTGAAGAACCTTCCCCAATAGTCACATTCGGTAAAATCACGCTAGTGGAACCTACAATTGTATGGCGCTCTAAAATGACTCTTCCTGACGTCGTGTTCGTGAACTTCTCTGGAACGGTTGGATTAGTTAGATACCCCCCAGAATAGTCGTCAGATCGGCTATAAATTCGACAACCGTGAGAGATCGTAGAGAAATTTCTCATTTCGATGCCGTCACCACCTAAGAGCAGGCAGTAAGCCCCTATATGGATGAAAGAACCGAGAGCGACTTCTCCATCGCCAGCCGCAATAATAGAACAAAAACCATCAATTCTGACATTGTTTCCAATAGATATATTTTCCAGACCAATAATCGTACAATTTTTAGCGATCTGAATATTCTGCCCCAATGAGCGAAAGCCTTCATTTTTCAGGTCATTTTCGTCATAGTACCCAGGATTAAAAATATGACTCATGGTCTTACTCCTTTTGGTCTCTTGTGTTCCTTAGGGCTCATACAGACTAAAAGTTCATGAAACAAAGGATTTAGAATAAGGGGTTCAATCATTAGATTGATTTTTTTCTCTATAATGGAAAAGCATGGGCCCTGGAAAGAAATATGCGTTCACACCAATATACTTAAATTTGCGAAATCGGTTCCAGTCTCCCGCCTCATAAAATCGCCAAGCGTCAGCGTCCCACGGGATACACTTTAACCAATTATGATAAAAGACGGATGAGGTGGTTACATTCCCTGAGCTAAATTCTTTTGCCTTAACTAACTTCCATTTACCATTATTTTTTTCTCTATAAAATGGGTGCCAGACAAAGTCTGCTTTATTTTTCTGAGCGAATTCGACCAATTTCTCTATTCTGTCCAATGGGAAGCGATCATCATCATCCAGGTGTGTTATAAAATCCCCTCTAGCAGATTCCAACGCAAAATTAACAGGCTTGGTTCCTGCCACCATCCAACGCAGTTTTCCTTCTGCTGGGTAATCCCCACGAGACTCAAGATTAACAAATGACACTCGTTTATCTCCCAAGGCGTTAATTTGCTCAGATGTATCATCTGTACAACAGTCGCCTACGACGATAATCTCCATATTTTCATAAGTTTGGGCCAATACTGAAGGCAAACTTCGACTTGTTAAAACTTCTCCTCGATTATAGGTCGCAATGCAAATTGTCACTAAGGGATCTGGTTTCTCAAAAACGTGACAATATGCCTGCGTTTTCTTTATCTGTATATATTCATCAATAATATGTGGGTCAAGATCGATTCGACTTTTAATTATATCTAGTTCACCAATCAGTTTCTTTTCCAGAGCCTGAAGTTTTTTCTTTCCAAGAATAGTAAACACTTGTATATCCTTCAATATATATATATTATCGCTTATCCAAAAATGAGAGCGTGCAACACACTACCGGAACGATATCGATGTCTACCCTAAGAAATAGTATTGAACGTACCTTTACTTACCTTCTTCCACCACTCGTTACTCAGCTTCTACATACAATATTTGGAGCCTTACATTCTATCGCAACACACAATTTACTGCAAAAACACAATAAACTCCACTTGGCCTGTGGTGATCACCTTCTTCCAAACTGGGCAAATATTGATCTCAATAAGACGAAAGGGATCATCAAACATAACCTTACACAGCCTCTCCCTATAAAGAGCGCTACAATTCACTTCATATTCAGTGAACATTTCATCGAACATATTAACAAAAAAAACGGGGAATCCCTTTTAGATGAGTGTTTCCGAGTATTAATCCCGGGAGGAGTCCTCCGTCTTAGCACTCCAAACCTTGATTACCTTATCAACGCATATCATCGTAAAGACATCACCGAGTGGAATGATGTGGGATGGAATCCAACAACACCCTGCCAAATGATCAATGAAGGTATGCGCTTGTGGGAACATAAATTCCTATATAATAGGGATGAGTTAACAGGTCTATTAAAAATATGTGGTTTTTCTAAGATTGACTATGTTCACTGGCAAGAAAGTAAACATCCCGAACTAAACCATATAGAGTGTCGTCCATATCACCATGAATTAATAATTGAGGCTACAAAATAATATCTATCTAAAACAAATTTACCACGATTGAAACATCCACAATAAGGAAGAACTGGTATAATTGTTGAACAAATTCTTCCTTATTGGCGAAAAGCATTTTGTTGCCGCAAAAACCAGTGAAAGGGGATCGATTATTTGTTTTGTCGTATAAGATATTGATTAAACTCCTTCAGTAGCTGTTTGTCTGATTTTATACTGTTCTTTTTCTCTAAGTTTCTCTTTTCCAATATTTCCGGTAATCGCTTGATCGCCCCCACTAATCCGGCCAAGGTCGTAGAGTGCAATAACATAATCCGTCCAATTGTAAAAAAAAAGTGGGAAATCAGAAGGCGTGTTGAGTGGATATTTTTCCACATAAAGATAAATCTGTTCCGTTGCGATATTATTTTTATACGTTTTAGAGAATCGGTAGCCCGCAATGTAACACTGTGATCATGTTTTGCGATACATTTAGGCTCGTAGTGTATCTTCCATCCACGCTTCAATGCCCGGTAGGCCAGGTCCATCTCTTCATATATATACGGGCTGAACAACTCATCAAATCCTTGAAGCTCCCGAACCTTTTTCGCATCGGAAAAAAAATAGGCGCCTTTTACACCAAATGAGAGATAGGGTGGCTTTAGGTGCGGGTGCTCACTGGTGTAGTAGTTTTTAGTAAATCTTAGGTTTCCCCGTTGCCAGTTTCCGATGAGTCCGCCGTCCAGTCGAGAGCCATCGCGAAAGTATGTGGCGTGCGGAGTGACTGCAAACAGATCACTATCTTCGAAATGAGGCGAAAAATAATTAAAAAAATCTTCTTGGAGTTCTACGTCGGTATTTAGGAAAAATAGAATGTTATACCTTGCTTGCGAGATACCAGTGTTGCACGCCCTTGAAAATCCACCATTTTTCCCCCTAGGGATTATTCGAAGTTCTGGAAATTTCCTTAGCTCTTCGATGCTGTTGTCGTGAGAAGCGTCATCTACGACGATGATTTCCTTTTCTCCTGGGTAGTTCTTCGCCGCTCTAAGAACCGATGGCATGAACTTGGGGATGAGGTGCTCTCCGTTGTAGTTGGGTATAATAATACTCAACGTGAGATGTTCACCGTGTGTAGAATGCGTCACAACAGTCCCTCCGGCACCGGAAAGGATCATCCTAATAAATGCCGATTAACTTATTAAGTGATCTCATTGATGCTGAACATGGACTTAATGGCTTGTTTCGACTTCTTTCTTGCCCTTCTAATCTTTAAATACGCATTCATAAAAACAAGCTTTATTTTGTCAAAAGCACCGACATCCAAATTCCCTTTTTTCACAAAAACAGAATCGCTCTTATCTTTGTACCACAAGACATAATTATTTGCCTTCATCCACTCCACGATTTCAGCTAAATTCGGATTAACATAAATTGCACCATGTGTTTCCAGCGAAATGACAGAAGGCCGGCTAACCATATGTTTTATGACAAACCATTCACTTCCTTCTATGTCTACAGAAAGTAGATCTATCGTTCCATCATCAATTTTATTAAAAGTTTTTGCTTCTGCCACAAACGTATCCTCGGCATCCAACTGATACCCATCGTTCACTATTGCTGGACTGCTTGATATCTCACTCACAAAGGTAGAAGCGGCACGTTGAGTAAGTTTTACTTTCCCATTGAAGTCATAAACGGCAACAGGATGAAGAGAAACATTCCCTTGTTCTGAAAAATGATTTCGAATGGCTTCAACTGAACCAGGATCCGGCTCTACTAGAGTACAGCGAATACCCCGCATAATATAGTCATAAACATTTGAGGTTGCTGGATGATAAACGCCTACTTCCGCGACATGCGCTGGTTCAAATCCCGCCTTTGATAGCTTCTTGTAAATCTTTTTCGTTTCATTATAATTCATTAATCACACCATTCTTACGGCGAACAAGGTAGACTCAGCACAACCTGCCTAAGGCCGGACTTGGTCGGATGATAGAACGAATTATTTCCCCGAATAATCTGGGCAGGCATCGTTTTAAAAGAGCCAAAATATAGCAAAAACAGCCAATTACTACAAGGGAACGCGGGTATCTCACCTAGATCGGCAAAACACAGTGAGAAGAAGACCTGCTCAGGGAAAGGGTCTATAATTTCCTATTAAGAATGAACAATAACTATCGATCGGAGTACCCCACTCAAAAGATTCTCGATTCATATTTTCATCCATACCAACTTCCCTGATGTGAAGATTTATGATATACAGGACCATTGCTGTAATGAGGTGCCAGAGAAAGGTGTTCAAACATTGCCTGACTCGGGTCGATCAATGATGACTTATAGAATCAGATACGCCGGCATTTCTACGATAGCCATGAAGCAAGGCCGGCCAGTTCTCATCGAGGGAAAAAAATAATTGGTCACTCCTGGCAAGCTTTCTCAGCGATCGTCGCAGGCGAGCGAGGTTTGCTTTTTTCCAAGCAGTCCCCCAGGAACGGTATCGACCCTTGTCAAAATCGATGAGGAAGACCGACCCTTCATCATCCAGCAAGATGTTGTGGGCATTGAGATCGGCATGGTAAATGCCGGCGTCGTGAAACCTCCGGATGCATCCTCCAATCCGTCGCCACGCCTCATCACCAAAAGCGGCCTCGGCCAGGCATCTTGCCAGCGAACGGCTGTCGGCCAGAAATTTGGTCAACAAGTCCGCCTGGTAATACCACCCCTGACAGACAACATGTGCCGCGACGGGACGCGGCACGGGCAGACCTTGTTGATGCATTTGCGCAAGCAAGTACCACTCCCGCCATGCCCGGCTTTGGTCAAGACCGAACCACAAATATTGATCGGCAATCAGTTTCCCGACAACTCCCCCGCGCCGGTAATGACGCAGCGCATATTCCCGTTTCCCATCACCGACGAAAAAAGTTGTTCCCCGACCCTGGGCCTGCGCAAAAATACCGCCACGCTCCTGCCATGCGGAGGGGTCAAAAAAGCCAGGGCCAGCATCACTAAGAACCGAGCTGTCATATAGGATATGATGTTTTTCAACACGCTTATAAGTAGGGGTCATCCTTTGGCCCTGCCGTTATTATCTGCGCCGAAATCACTATGCCTGCTACGGCTTTCAGCACTGGGGGATGTATGTCACATCATTCCGATTGTAAGGACATTACAGGCCCGGTGGCCCGAAACCCGACTCACCTGGGTCATTGGTAGACTGGAGGCGGAATTGGTCGGTGATATCCCTGGTGTGGAGTTTATCATCTTTGACAAGGCGAAGGGTTTGGCTGCTTACCATAAACTTCGCAAGGCAATGACAGGGCGCAATTTCGACATCCTGCTCCACATGCAAACATCACTGCGCGCAACCGCCGCCAGCACACTGATCCGGGCAGACATCCGCCTCGGTTTTGACCGGACACGCGCCAGGGACGGACAATGGGTCTTCACCAATCACAAGATTGCACCAGGGTCACGGCAACATGTACTTGATAGCTTTTTCAGTTTCCTCAAAGCCTTAGGCATAGAAGAACAACGACTCTTATGGAATATTCCCATCCCCCCGGAGGCCGAGGCATTCTCGGAAGAACATTTCTCTGGAGATCATTCGACGCTCGTGATTAGCCCTTGTTCAAGCGCACGCTTTCGGAACTTCCGTAATTGGGATGCCGCCAGGTACGCCGTTATCGCTGATCACGCGGCGGAAAAATACGGGTTACGCCTTGTCCTCAGCGGCGGCCGCAGTGCCATAGAAAAAGAATATGGAAAAAACATCTCATCTTTGATAAAGAATAGGGCGTTAAATCTCATCGGGAAGACGGGACTCAAGGAACTTCTTGCCGTCCTCAAGAAGGCAACGGTCTTGATCTCACCCGATTCCGGACCTGCACACATAGCAACTGCCGTGGGCACTCCGGTCATCGGCCTATACGCCACATCAAATCCCGCAAGGACCGGCCCCTACCTCAGCCAAAAATGGGTGGTGAATAAATATCCCGAATCGGTACGTGAAGAATTTAAAAAAAGCGTTAATGAAATTCCATGGGGCCGACGGGTGCGCAACCCGAAGGCCATGGAAAGTATCACCACCGCGGATGTCATCTACAAGCTGGATGAACTCATGCGCCACTTAGGGTTTGTCCCGAAATAACATCACACATCAAGCCTCTGGACGCAACGTGCCCGCCAATATCTTCTTATAAATTCTTAAGTATGCCACTACGGTGCTCTCCCAATTGAAGCACTCTGCATATTCTTTAATCTTATTAGAAAGGTTGGGGTTCGCTCTAAATTCCGCCATTTTCGTCAGGAAGACTTTCTTCATTATTTCAGGGGAAAAATCTTTCCAGTAATACGCATAGTCCCCTCCTATCTCTGGAAGGGACGAATATGTCGAGAGAAAAACAGGTTTTCCAAAGCGCATCGCCTCCAAAACAGGCATACCAAAACCTTCATATTTAGACGGAAAAACAAAGGCTTCGCAATGACAATAAAGCCATCTTTTTTCCTCTTCACTGACCGTTCCAGGAAGAATAACGCGTCCTCTCAATCCGAGCGCTTCAACCTTTTTTTCAATCATTCTCGCATACTCTGAGTCTTTTCGCCCCGCGATGACCAATTGATAGTCCGGCAAACACTCCATAAAATCAAGCAGAACAGCAAAGTTTTTTTTGTCTAAAATCGTTCCCATGGAAAATAAGAATTTATCAGAGAGAGGAAAGTTTATTCTTTTCTGCGGACCTTCGGATAGGTCGACCCCTTGATAAACTGTAAAGACGGGTATCTCTTCATTGCCACGTTTTAAGTTGAGATTCTTCCGAACGATCTCCTCGGTGAATTTGGAAATAACAGTAAGCGCAGAGGCTCTTGATACCTTTTGCTGCAATTTTTTCAGCCTCTTACGCGCTTTACCTTCTCGTTTTTCCTCTAAAAAGTTTAGATCGTGAATTGTTAGAACATAGGGAGTCGATCGACTGGCAGGAAAGTATGCTGAATCTTGATGTATGGCATGCCATAGGTCATATTTTTTACACATAAAAGGAAAATATCGGCGTCTCAGCGAAAGCGGCTCAGATTCGGCTTTGAAAACACGACTAAAATTCTGAGGCAACAAAAAATTTATTTCGATATTTCCATCATCGTATCCATCCAGTTTCTTTCCTAACTGGTAAGAAACCTGCCCGAGTCCACAATATAGATCCTTCAACTTTCCCAGATCCAACAAAACAGTTTTTTTCATACACCCTAATCCAAGCGAAATCACCTAAAATCGGTCATCCCAATCATCTAAAACAGATTATCAAGAAACCTGACGGGGAACGTGCTGCTTTGAAGCAACCAGATTTTCATAGAGAGCAATCGTTTCTCTGACCGTCCTTTCAATATTGAAATGCTCCGCAATCCGTTTCTTCGCACTTTCACCAAAAAGCTTTCGAAGATCGGCATCCCGGAATAGACGGCTGATGGATACTGCAATGGCCTCCGGGTCATCCGGTCGCACCACGAAACCACATTCTCCATCGACGACAAGCTCTCGTAATCCCCCAGCGTCAGTCACAACGGCAGGAACCTCTTGGGCCATCGCCTCAATAATCGCTTTCGTCAAGCCCTCGCGCCCCCGGGAAGGCATCGCCGCGATATGACATTGCCCGATGATTGCAGGTGCCTCACGCTGGTAGCCGGCAAAGTGAATCCGGTGGGAAATTCTCGGATCATTCGCCAGTTTTTTGATAAGAGGGTCGCGGACTTCTCCGATCAAAAGAAAATGCACCGGAGACGCCTCCGGCAAGAAATGAGCTGCCCGGACGAGTACGTCAACCCCCTTGACGCGTCTCATATTCGCCGTGCAACCAACCACGAAGGCCCCCGGAGGAATTCCAAATTCCCCCAAATCGACCTTGACGAGATTTTCATACCATTTCAGATCGTGCCCTTTATAAATCCTCAAAAGTTTTTCTGCCTTTACCCCTGCAGATAATAGGTCTTCCTTTACAGCATCGGAGACACAAACGACCCGATCGACTCTCGGGTTGAGCCATTTTAGCCACGAACCCGGATCCCATCGGTGGACATGTCCGATGGCGCCTCGATAGGAAACAAGCTTAACACCTGTCCCATAAGCGGCCCAGAGGCTATTGGTCAGCGGGCGATTGGCTAATGTATGAACAATACCAAAACCTTCTTTGAGAATCATTTTCCGAAGCGTTTTGATGCCCGCCCAGTCAAAACGGGAATGAAACGTCAATGGAATTGTTGGAACCTTCCATTTCTCCAGCTTTCCCTTGTCCTGAGAGGAAAGGTCCGAAATGAAAACGAGATCAACCCCGGCCTCATAGAGGCGCTTCACTAACTCTATCTCCGTTATATGGCTCCCCCTAGAGATGATCAGCACACGATAACGGCTCCTGCGGTCTGGTCTTCTGTTTGAAGACAAGGCGCGTTCTCTTCCCATTGGTTCTTTTATTACACTTTTTGAATTCACAGCGTCCTCATTAGGCCTCACGAACCACGACAGATCTTCTATGCTTTGGCCAATCGACAATCTGGTCTACCTTGTCTTCAAATGTCACAACCATCTGTATTATCATTACAGCTCCGACCCGCTTACGGGTTCGTTCAAGGCTTTCGTCGGCTTTTCTGAGCTTGGCAGTGAAGAAGGGGGCGACGTCTTCCACCGCCGATGTACCCAGAACCAATGGTCCGGATACTTGCGGACATACGACTCGATCTTTCGCGTAAAAAGCGCGGTGACTTCAAGGATATCTCGCTTCAGAGTGCCGGTTCGATTCAAAACCAAGGGCTTCTCAATGACCAGCCGGTGCCCTCCATTTTGTCGAATCATAAACACCGGGACAACCGGGGCCTGGGTCCGAAGCGCCAGAATTGCCAAGCCTTTGTGGGTCGCAGCCGGCCTCCCAAAATAATCGACGAAGACCGCTTCACTTCCCGACTTGTTCTGATCCAGCAAAAAACCGACCGAGACACCTTTTTTGAGCAACTTAACAAGCTCCACTGCCGGTGCCGTCTTTTTATTGATGACAAAATTTCCATACCGCTCCCGCCATCCCTTAATCATCCGATCCAAATAGCAATTATCAATCGGCCGGACGACAACATGCATTGCAACGCCCCGAATCGCCAAGACTGTCCCCATCCACTCCCAATTCCCGAAATGGGCCGATAACAGGATCACCCCCTTTCCCTGCGCCCGAGCCGCCAGGTAATGTTCGAACCCATCAACCTCAACCTTTTCCAGGATTCGCTGCCGTGTCCACGTTGGAAGAAGCGTAAATTCTACAGCTGACCGCCCCAGGTTCTGGAACGAACTCAAGGCGATCTGCCTCAACTCGTTCTCAGTATTTCTGTCTCCCAATGCAAATTGCAGATTATCGAGTGCAACCCGTCGATGCCGTCGATCAAGATAGTAAAATAACCTTCCAAGGATGCTCCCGATCCATACAGAAAGCCAAGAAGGAAAAAATCGAAAAAACCAAATTATGATGCGGACGGAAACATATTGAAATAACTGTACCATTAACATTTCCTGTTTTAATTTTAAGATCCTTTAGGAGGAAACGGGTTTTTCATCTTACGAATTCTTCCTATACGATCCATCCCTTAACCAGAAAAAGAAAGACCCCACCGACGATTCTCTGCCAACGCGCCAATTCACAGTTCACCATGACACGGCTCCACCGAAACCCGCTAAAATCGAAACGCTTCCAACGAGGAAATAACCTGGGAACGCGATCGACATAATCTTCATAATTTTTTCCAAAATGATGAGAAAGATCTGCCTCCTCTTCGTACATCGTTATCGTGAAAATGAGGTACAGTCCTGCCAACAGCAATATCCCGCCCAAGACACTGTTCCCTATGAAGGCAAATCCGATCCCTATGATGATATTCCCGAGGTAGAGGGGGTGTCGCGTCATGGCGTAAGGCCCGCGGGTCTGTAAAAAAATGTTTTTCTCAAGAAACCCTGATGACCAGGTCCGAACCGTCTCCCCCAGGAGAACAATTGGAAGTCCAATCTGAAATGAGATCAAGGAAGGAGAGGACAGGAGAAAAAAAATAAGGCCCAGCAGGACAGTCCATCTTCTCCGATGATCTCTAACCAATTGGCGGATCGTACCGGTCACTCCGAGGAACCTTCGACCTTGATCGCTTCGTCGATCAACATCACCGGGATCTCCTCCCGAATTGGATACATTAGCAGGCACGAATTACAGACCAGGCCCTCCCCTCCCTGATGGAGATGAATCTCCCCCTTACATTTAGGACAGGCTAAGATGTCGAGCAGTTCTTCACTGATTCCCATTCCTTTCTCCTCCATCATGAGATTCTGGAACATAATTGAACACCCTTGGCGATTATCGATTTCCACATTCCAGAGCGAGGTTATTCAAAAAAAGAGGGGGAGAGCTTCAACTATTTCCAGCTCCGTCCGGTCTCCTCGATTTCTCCCCATCTCCCGCTGATCTCCTCGATCACGTCTTCCACCAAAATCGAATTCATACATTTCTTCTCTTGTATACACCTGTCTCTTCGGCACCCGGTACAATCCACTTCCTTCCGAATGACCGTGTTCCGGGAACCATAGGGGCCAACCTTCTTCGGATCGGTCGGGCCAAAAAGCGCAAAGACAGGCGTCCCCATGGCAGCGGCAAGATGCATCGGACCTGAGTCATTACAAACAAAAAAATACGCCCGTTTACTGAGCTCCGCCAACTCGATGAGTGAAGTCTTTCCGGCAAGGTTTACTGCTGATTGTTTCATCGAAGAGATGATCTGATCGATCTCAGACCTCTCCTCATGACTACCGACAAAAAGTAAGGAAACCTTCTTCTCTCCAACCAACCAGTCTCCAAGCTTCGCAAATCGCTCTCTATCCCATTTCTTGTTTTCCCATCGAGCCATCGGATGGATTAAGACAAATGGGGCTGATTTTAATAAGCCGGCCCATGCCATCAAACGATCGACAGAAGTAATCGCCTCCGTCAAAGGCTTAATCGCAAAATCAACCTGATCATCACTGGCACCCAAGGCCATGGAAACGCGCCGGTACCGATCGACGGCATGTTCTATCCCCTGCGGGATGGTGACACAGTCCGTGTAGAAAAATGGGGCACCTTCCCGACTATTTGCAAGACCGATTCGAACAGGTGCCCTTGAAAGAAATCCAAGCACTGCACTTCTGAAGAGTCCTTGAAGATCAACGACAAGATCAAAGGACCTCCTTCGGACGGCATGGATCATGTCTTGAAGTGACTGCCACGAAAAAGGAAAGGCCAGGACCTCATCGATATAGGGATGGCCGTCAATAATCGGCCCCCACTCGGATTTGATCAGCCAGGAAATTCTTGCCTTCTTGAAACGTCTCCGAATTGCACCGACCGCCGGAAGCGCATGAATAACATCCCCGAGGGAACTCGGCTTGACAATCAGGATCTCATGGAAATCGGTCTCATGCAATCTGTGTGTTTTGAGGGACATTTACTCACCTCCTATCAAACGCCTCACGACGGAATGGTGAGTGGATTCTCCTTAACTCTCATGTCTTCCAATATCCACTCAACGGCCTCACCCAAGTGCTCGGAGACATGGTCCGGCTGTGTTCTCGATTGCTGCATTTCCTTAAGTGCCTCCCGGCCTTCTCCGGTTTGAACCAGAACCCCCTTTATCCCCTCGCGGGCCAGAGCCATATCGGTCGATTTATCTCCAACAATGTATGATCGAGAAAGGTCGACATGATGCTCTAGGGCCGCCCGCTCAATCATTCCCGGTAAGGGCTTCCGACATCGGCAAGTTGTCTTTTCAGGAGAATGAGGACAATAATATATGCCATTCAAAACGGCCCCTTCTCTCTCCAGGAGATCCCGTAGATAGCGATGGGCCTCAGCGACAAATTCCTCTGAAAAGAAACCGCGCCCCACCCCGGATTGATTGGTAATCAGAAAGACCGGAATACCTTCCCGGTTTAATTTCGCGATCCCGTCAACTGCCCCAGGAATGAGGGAGAATTGGTGAAGGCGACTCAAGTATCCGACATCTTCATTGATTGTCCCATCCCGATCTAAAAAGACGGCACCGGGTTTTCCCCGAAAACCGTCAAGAGACTTGAATGCCGATTGATAAACCTCTTCGGAAGATATACCCGTCATACAAGGATGGTCAATCGGACATTCCCTCGCCTTGCAAGGAGCGCATTCGACCTTGTTTTGTATCATTCGGGTATAGATCCCACCTGGTGACGTCTGGGTCGGGTCGGTCGGGCCGAATACGGCAACCACGGGAACACCCAAGGCCGAAGCCGCATGCATCGGACCTGAATCATTGGTGATTAAAAGTCGACATTTTGTCATCAAAGCCATCATCTCTCTCACACTTGTTTTCCCGGCCAGAACAACGGACGGGGTAAGCATGGCTTCGTGGATCGCACCGGCAATACCGGTCTCAAGAGGTCCGCCAAAAATAACAATTTTCGTCTGGAAACGTTTCATTATTTGATCGGCTACGGCGGCGAAGCGCTCCGGGAACCAGCGTTTTGCCGATCCATAAGCAGCACCGGGGTGAATGCCGATTACACAATCCTCTTGCTTGATGCCGCATGACTCCAGAAATCTGGAAGCCGTCTTCCTTTCCTCCTCCGTAACCACAAGAAAAGGGGGACCTGAAAAGGGTCGGCCATCGACCAATTTTATCAGGGCAAGATAGGCCTCCCGGTGATGATGCGGCGCGTCCTTCCTCCTCAACGAACGCGTTAACAATAACGACCTTCCATCCCCTGCATATCCAACACGAACCGGAATACCGGCCGCCGCCGCGATGAGCGCCGCCTCAAAGGCATTTTGAAGCAAGAATGCGAGGTCAAAGTGCTCTTTTCGAAGAGCGCGGATCAGCGTCCACAACCCGGCCAGTCCGCGATGTTTCCCCCTATCTTCATAGACAAGAACACGATCCACATCGGGATGGCAAGCAAAGAGAGCGGCGACGGATGGCTTCGCCAAAAGGACAATCTGTGCGCCATGAAACCGGGTCCGTAAAGCTGAGAGCGTTGGGATTGCCATCACCGCATCGCCGATCCAGTTCGGCATTCGAATTAAAATTTTCTTATCGAATTTTTTATCCATGACCTAGTTCATTTAACAATGGCCTAAATACTCCAATCTAACTTGAGATTCATGGCCAGTATGCACCTGCACCCTTGCATTGATAAAAGAAAGATATGAAGGAACAAGCTCGGAGAAACCGATCAATAAACGGGCAAAGCTATATTCAAGACCTATCTTTCATCTATATTTCATGCCCTAATATCTCAAGCCTTTAACAAGGGGGAAGATCCTTCCTTTTCTTTGTGCATCCTAAATAAGAGCGGTTCATAATCCTTGGGGTCGTCGAGAAAAAAAACCTCGATCTGCAACACCCAGATTTCCAGATCCAAGGGTAAGAAGGGTTTTATCTTGGCGGCATCTTTTTCAGTCGTCACCACTCTTTCGGCACCACTCAGAGCAATCTGCCTCTCTATCTTCAAAAAATCAGATTCTACATAGGGGTGATGGTCCCCAAAAAACATTTCTCCTCTTACCTGAGCCCCCAGTCCGCTCAAAGATCTCACAAAGGCCCCAGGGTTTCCAATACCACACACACACAGGATAGGATAATCTTTCACATCAGAAACAGCATATCTTGATCCTGTATTTAAATGAATAAATCCGGTTGCCTGAAATGTACTCTGAAGTACTCGGCAACCTGAACGCGCCATATCGCGACGCGATTCCTCAAAATCAAGGCCCATATCAGCGCGTGTAAAGATGACCAAATCTGCCCGTCGAATCGCTGAAAGCGGCTCCCGCAAAGGACCCCGCGGGAGCAGGCGGCAATTCCCATACGGGTTGGAGGCATCAACAACAAGAATATTCATATCACGCTGAAGTCGGAGGTGTTGAAACGCATCATCAAGAAGAATCACATCGACCTTAAAATTTTTAATCAGCCACTGACAGCCTTCAAAACGGTCGACCGAAACAACGATGGGAACACCTTTCAGGCGTTCCGCCATCAGGGCGGGCTCATCTCCAACGGCAGAAACTGTTTCGCATATTTTAGAACCATCCGACACCAACACGACAGAACGTTTGTCTTCTCTTCGGTAACCCCGGCTGACAATCCCGACTGAGTATCCCTTTTTCTTCCACTCCTTCGCCAGGTAAATTGTTAAGGGGGTCTTGCCTGTTCCCCCTACAGTCAGGTTTCCAATACTGATGACAAACGCGTCCACCTCTCTCTGTGCAAGGATTCCCTTTTCGTAAAGAAACACGCGTATCCGGACAACAAGCCCATATAGCCACCCAAGCAAGGTCAGAGGCAAAAATATCGCATCGAACACAACACCTTTTTGGATCCAGATCCATTTCAAGAACCGCACCGCCTCAGACCGCGTCTCCGGATCAAAGAAGAAGACCCTCTCATAAGGTTTTAGACCCCTTTTTCCTGGTTGACCCGATCAACCCATTTTGATATCTGATCCAGATTTCTCCCGACCGCACCAAGGTTATTCCGGACAACAAGATAGGCACTTTCTCCTTTTTTTTCATACTCTTCCGGATGCCGCATCAACCAGGCCATCTTTTCTCCCAAGGACTTCCCATCACGCACGGAAATTCCACCCCCACTTCTCTCTAATTGATCAGCAATTTCCTGAAAATTTGCCATGTGGGGTCCAAAAAATACCGGCTTATGACACGCGGCGACTTCAAGGACATTATGTCCGCCCACGGGCACCAGACTGCCGCCGACAAAAATAAGATCAGCAACAGGGTAATAACGATCTAGTTCTCCCAGGGTATCAAGGAGAATAATTTCCAGTTTTTCTGTACCAAGACGTATCCTGGAATCATCCATCCTTGTTTTTCGAATGCACCGATACCCCTCTACAGTAATGAGTTCTTCCACCCGTGACACACGCTCCAAATGACGTGGAGCGATCAAAAGAACAGGCGATGAGACCGAACCAGCGATTGCCTCATAGGCCTCCAGAATGACCTTTTCCTCTCCCTCATGAGTACTCCCGGCAATCATGAATATTTCGCCCTTCCGGAGTCCCAGCTCTGCGCGTATCTCTTCATTCATTGCACCACGATCACCAGCCCTGCTTCCGATACGGACTGAAACGGCTTGATCGTATTTCATATTTCCAGTCCTTACAACACGGTCAGGTGGCGCTCCCATTTCAATGATCCTCTCGACATCTCCATCGGTCTGCATCAAAAAAAGAACAACCATACTCAACACGTGCCGTAAGAAAAACCGCACCACCCGGTACCGCCGGAAACTTCTCAGGGAAATTCGGCCATTCAACATGATCGCAGGAACATCCTTTTCCGAAAGGGCGAGGAGGCAGTTTGGCCAAACCTCCGTCTCAAAAAAAATGAAAAGCGTCGGTGAGATCCGACGAACAATGGACCGCGTCACCCAGACCAAATCGAAAGGGAAATAGAAAAACAGGTCGATTCCCTGAAGACGTCGGCGGGCTGCCGCCTGACCGGTCGGGGTCACTGTTGAGAAGACGATGGCCGCATCAGGATACTTCTCCCGAAGGGATTGAATCAACAATCCTGACGAAATCACTTCTCCAACAGAAACAGCATGGATCCAGAAAACTCTTTTTCCTTGGAGCCGACTAAAAAACCCTCGCGGATATAAGCCGAAACGTTGAGCAACACCGAAGCGGTAAGAAGGATGAAGCGTGATCCGTACAAGAAGAACAAGAAGACTAAAAGGTAAAAGTAGAAGCCAGAGTACCTGGTAAAGGACATAATAAAACAACTTGCCCCTATTCTTGCGACGCACTAAATGGCCTTCCCCCATTGAACCCTCAGTACAGATCCTTATACTGGACACGCCCCGGCGTGAGACATTGGCTCCCAAAGAAGGTCATACATGCTCGACACCCGGCGTGCTCTCACCTACCCCCTCCTCTGCATCCCAGAACTGCATTCGGTAAACCTTTTTGTATGGTCCATCTCTTCGAATCAATTCTTCATGCCGACCCATCTCTACAATTCGGCCATGATCAACAACAAGAATACAGGTCGCTTTCTGGATGGTTGAAAGACGGTGTGCGATCACAAAAGTGGTTCGATGTTTCATGAGACCGGCCAGCGCCTTTCGGACCATAAACTCTGATTCAGAATCCAGGGCGGAGGTTGCCTCATCCAGGATCAGGATCGGGGGATCTTTCAGAAGCGCACGGGCAATCGCAAGACGTTGCCGCTCTCCTCCTGACAGATTTACACCGGCCTTCTCGATCACCGTATCATATCCTAAGGGCATTTTACGGATGAAAGCATCGGCATAGGCCGCTTCGGCTGCCGCGATGACTTTATCCTCTGACACCTCTCCCATACCGTAAGCAATATTCCACCGAATAGTATCATCAAAAAGAACAATCTCCTGACTGACGATTCCAATCTGGCTCCGTAGGGAAAGAAGCGTTACTTCCTGAGTCGAAATATTATCTATGAGTATCGCGCCCTGATGAACATCATAAAATCGGGGAATCATGTTCACCAGGGTCGACTTCCCCGCGCCGCTACTCCCCACCAAGGCGATAATGTCTCCCGGATTTGCCTTCAGGTTTATCTTTGAGAGTGCAGGAGACGTTACCCCATCATAAGAAAATGAAACATCCTGAAACTCGACAGCGCCCTGCACGCTCGGCAATGTTCGCTTTCCATCGTCCAGGTCCCTTTCGTTCTTTAGATCCCATATCGTAAAGATTCTCTCCGCCGCCGCAATCGCCTGCTGCAATACATTGTTAGCTGAACTGAGGCCCTTAATCGGGCCATACATTAACATCGTCGCCGTCATAAAGGAAAAGAATGTCCCCGGCGTCATCGTCTCCCGCATGACCTGGGAACCGCCATACCAGATAATCGCCGCGACACCGAGGCTTGAGATCGTTTCCATCAGCGGGGAAGCCAATCCAGAAATAGAGATGGAACGCATCACAGCCTTAAAATAATTCATGTTCTTTTTTGAAAATCGTTCAGCTTCAAAGTCTTCCCGGCCAAACCCCTTCACAATACGTATTCCCGAAAAAGTTTCCTGAAGAACATTGGTCAAATCCGCAATCTTTTCCTGGCCGATAGACGCAACTTTTCGGAGCCTCTTTCCCAGTCGAACCAGTGGATAGGCCATGAGGGGCATCACCAGAACCGCAATACAGGCCAGCCGCCAGTTTTGATAGAACACCACAATGCATAAGGCAATCAAGGTCAGCAACTGCTGAACAATACTTTTCACCACCGTTGAGACCGCCATCTGAATCATTCCCACATCATTTACAACGGTTGACATGAGCTGTCCCGTTGAGTTTTTTGCATGATAGCCAACTGGCAGCAAGATGATATGGTGATAAAACTCTTTCCGAATATCTGCTACAACGCGATTCCCGACATATTGCATCAAGTAGGCTTGCCCATAAAAGAAAATCCCCTTTAGGAGCGCGACTAAAAAAAGCACTGCCGGAATCACCATCAACATATCGGTATCCTTCTTGATGAAAAGATCATCCATCACCGGCCGGACCAGCCATGCATACGCGGCAGTCATGACTGAAACCATTAAGGCACAAAAAATTGCCCCGAAGAATTGAAGGCGATACGGTTTCAGATAGACGATCAGGCGGAAATAGAGTTTCATGCCAATCTTCTTCCTTTTTCTGAAACCCGGTCTTCAGAGGGTAAGTCAAGATCCTGAAGCCCCGCCTTAAAGGTCATCGATTTTTCCAAAATCTGATATATCACGGAAGCGGCCCGTTTCGATGCCCCGGCGGTACCCAGACGCTTCGCCACTGCCTTCAACCCCTGCCTCATCTTTTCATGTTCAATTTTGTCCTTTAAAAGGCGGCCAAGCTCTCCGGCGATGTTCTCAGGAGTAACATTGGATTGGATCAATTCAGGGATGAAGGGCTTTGCTGCCACAATGTTTGCCAAACCAGCCCATTTCAATGGGATCAGCAATCTCGCAATCTGATAGGTAATCCATGAGAGCTTGTAAATAATCACCATCGGTGTCCCGGCCAAAGCACCCTGCAGTGTCGCTGTTCCCGATACCACAACAACGATTTGAGAGGCACGCATCACTTCATAGACCTCTCCTCTGACACATCGGACGGGGAGAGGGGAGGATCGCACAAGTTCTTCAATGAGTCCCTGAGGAAGCGAAGAAGCAACAGGGATCAGGACCTGCAAGCCTGGGAAGTTCTTGGCCAGTAAGGCCATCCCCTCAAGCATGACGGGCAGATGGGAAAGCACCTCACGCTTACGACTCCCAGGCAGGAGACCCACTGTTAATGCAAGTGGATCAAGCCCTTTTTCCGAAAGGTAGTCTTTCTTCTGAGACGCTTCCGCCGACGGAGTTTCTGCAGAAAAAGGTATTCCCTTCTGAAGCACTTCATCAAGGAGCGGATGCCCGACAAATTCGCAGGGGATATTTTCAGACGCGTATAACTCTTTTTCAAAAGGAAGAATGACCAGCATTTGATCAACGCGTTCAGCGATAGTTTTTATGCGTCCTGAACGCCAAGCCCATATCTGTGGGCTGACGTAGTAAACCACAGGAATCCCCAACTGCTTCGCCGATTTTGCCAACCGTAAATTAAAGTCGGGATAATCAATCAAGACCAGGAGATCGACCTTTTCTTTCAAGAGACGACAGGCCGTCCGATAAGCCTGGATGAGGGTCTTCAGGTGGAACAAAACTTCCGATAAGCCCACGACGGCTAGTTGTTCAATATCAAAAAAAACATCCACGCCCGCCTGGCGCATCGCATCCCCGCCAAAACCGATGAGTTGAAGAGAGGGGTTTTTCTCAAGCAAGGCACGGGCCAAAGCCCCGCCGTGAAGATCTCCCGATGCTTCTCCGGCCACAATCATCACGCGGGGTGCTTTCACATCCGGATCTCTTCCCTGAATATTCGCGATGCCGCTTTTCATCCAACAAAACCCTCTTTGTAACTATTCAGCAAGCCACTGTTTTGGCTTCGCGAGACCCATCCTTCAGGGCGAGGCGCGAAGTGTGCAGAACCCGGAACCGATGGTTGATACGTGAGGATTCGAGCACCACAGCAACGCCGCCATAGAGGGATGGGTCTCGCGTCAGCCAAAGAGGGGTATGCTGTATAGTTACCCCTCTTTTTGGATCAGCTCAACAATACGAAGGGAAACCTCGAGTGCTTTTCGGCCAGCCTCCCCTGATACCTTCGGGACACTTCGGGTCTGGACAGCATGGAGAAAGGCCTCAATCTCTGCCTTCAAAGGCTCCTCTTTTTCAACCTGGATTTTGTCCACGCTCACCTTCGGGAGTTCCCCCTCCCGAAAAATACGCTTGCCAATGATCAACTCCTGATTCATATAATCAAGAGAAAGATAGGAATCGGCCTCAAAGATTCTGATTTTGCGCAGTTTCTCCATGGAAACGCGGCTGGCGGTCACATTGGCCACGCAGCCGTTTTCAAACGCAAGCCGGACATTGGCGATATCAATCTGAGGCGAGAGGACCGGCACGCCCACGGCACGAATTTCGACAATCTCAGAAGGAACCAGGGATAAAATAATGTCAATGTCATGAATCATTAGGTCAAGAATAACATGGACATCGGTTCCCCGGGCGGCAAAAGGCCCCATCCGGTGACACTCGATAAAATGGGCCTGCGTCAGCGACTCTCTCAGTTTTTTAACCCCGGAATTAAATTGCTCGATATGCCCCACCTGGAGTATCCGACCGGTTTGCGCCGCGAGGTCAAGGAGCTGGTCGGCCTCCTCGACCGTCGAAGTCATCGGCTTTTCTAGAAGGAGATCAATTCCATGCTCAAGAAGGTTTTTGGAAACCTCACAATGCGCCTCCGTCGGGACAACAATACTCGCCACATCCACCTTCCCGGACAAAGACGCCAGGTCAGGAAAGACCTCACATTGATACTTTGACGCAATATCTTTCGCTTGCTCCGTATTCAGGTCAGCAACACCGACCAGTTCAACCTCATCCAGCTCTGAATAAATCCGTGCGTGATGTCGACCGAGAGATCCGACACCAACAACGGCTGCCCTTAATTTTTTCTTTTCTCCCATAAAGCCCTTTCCTCACTTAAATGACGTGTCGAGAAATCCGACCACGGCGATACCCGCCGCTTTGGCATCCCTTATAAATCGATCTTTCTCAAGGATAAGTGTTTTTCCGGACTCAAGTGCAAGAACAGAGGCCTTCACCTCTATCATGGATCGAATGGTTTCCGGGCCAACTGTCGGGATATCAAATCGCAGATCTTGCTGCGGCTTACAGACTTTGATCACAACTGCATTTTCCTTTCCCAGTGTTCCGCCACGGAGAATGGTTGCATCTGTTCCTTCAATCGCCTCCACGGCAAGGATCACGCCATTCCGGACAACCACACACTGTCCGATATCGAGCAGGCCCACTTTCTTCGCAAGACTCCAACCCCAGTGGACATCCTCTTTTTCACTTTTTTTTAATGGGCGGGTGAATTCTCCCTCCCCTGCCAGGAGGGGGGTGAGAAAAGCGGTCGCATCTTCGATGCTGATGTTCTCCCGTTCGAGTTCTCCGGCCACGGCCCTGAGCAGGGCGTCATCCTTCTTCTCTTTTAAACGCGCCAGGAGAGAAATTGCGCGTAAATCAGGCCGAACCTCAAAGATACGGGTTTTTCGGATGCCGCCCGCCATAACCGCACTTGATACCCCTGACTTTTTGAAATAGGAAATCAGTTTCCCGATCTGGCCGACCCGAATCCACAAGATATCATCCACTTTTTCTGAAAGCGAAGGCTCTGTTTCCCCCGTGTGGGCAATGGCAACGACGGAAAGCCCTCTTTCTTTCGCAGTCTCAGCAAAAATCAGGGGGAAGACGCCGTTTCCCGCAATCAACCCAATCTTGTCCGGACTTGCCTGAACCCGAGCCGTGTTCATCGACAAATACCTCTTTTTGCATTTTCCACAAAAGAGACCAACTCTTCAACATCAGCAATCTCAGCCCATTTACTGCGTGCCTGCTTGATGGCCTCCCTCATGGTCAACTTTGATCGAAACAAAAGCCGATACGCCCCTTTTAAGGCGTCTATTCTTTCCCTGGAAAAATGATGCCGTTTTAAACCGACCATATTCAGACCATAAAGCTGAGTACGATTCCCAGCAACACTTACGAAGGGAGGAACATCCTGAGCAACAGCGGAACAGCCTCCAACAAGGGCGTAAGCGCCAATCTTGACAAATTGATGGACCCCGACCAATCCCCCCAGGATGGCATGATCCCCAATCGTAATATGCCCGGCCAGGGTCGCGGCATTGGCCATAACAACTTTATCTCCGACAACACAATCATGCGCGACATGAACATAGGCCATGAAATAATTATTTTCTCCAATCACCGTTTTACCCGTTCCCTGTTCAGTCCCCCGGTTCAAAGTAACATATTCCCTAAAGGTATTATTATTCCCAATCAAAAGACGGGTCTCTCCCCCCTTGTACTTTAAATCCTGCGGTCCCATCCCGATTGAAGAGAAAGGGAAGAAGATACAACCTTCCCCAATTTCAGTCCAGCCGTCAATGACAACATGAGAACGAATCTTCACATCCCTCCCAACACGAACATGTTCCCCGATCACAGCATAAGGACCCACTTCAACGGTAGAATCCAGCTCGGCCTTCGGGTGAATAATTGCACTCGGATGAATTTTCATTTTCTCGATTCTCCTGGGTCCAGCATGGCCTTCATCTCCGCCTCGGCAACCAACTTGCCATCAACGTATGCCGCCCCTTTCAGACGACAAAAAGGCGGCCGCTCTTGAAGCACAGACACCTCAATCCGGAGCTGATCCCCTGGGCAGACCGGCCGTCGAAACTTGGCTTTGTCGATACCAAGCAGTATGACCAGTTTATCTTCAGACCCCTTTGCATGCTTGTACAGGACGCCGCCGACCTGTGCCATCGACTCGATAATCAAGACCCCGGGCATAATCGGACGCCCTGGGAAATGGCCCTGAAAAAAGGGTTCATTCACAGAAACATTCTTCAGCCCGACAATCTTCTTTCCCGGATCAATCTCCAAAATTCGGTCGACCAATAGAAAAGGGTAACGATGCGGCAGTATCGCCGAAATCTCCTGAATATCCATTTTCAGATCCTTTCGTTGCTATCAGGCGGGGAAAACCTTTTTTCAAGTTGAATGATCTTCTCTTCGAGCGCTCTAATCTGACCTCTCAAATCCGGAAGCTTCCGGAAGGTGGCCTGCGCCTTCAACCAGGCCTTGTGAGAAAAAGGCGGAAAGCCGGAAACCGTCTCCCCGGATGAAATATCCTTGGTGACACCCGACTTTCCTCCGACGATCACATGATCTCCGATCTTCAAATGACCGGCCACGCCGACTTGTCCCGCCAAGGTCACGTGACGTCCAATTTCTGTGCTGCCCGAAATACCAACCTGGGAAACAAGAATGCTATCTTCTCCGATTTGGACGTTGTGGCCAATCTGGACCAGATTATCAACCTTTGTTCCCCTTCCGATCACCGTATTCCCCATCGTTGCCCGGTCAACAGTGACATTGGCTCCCAGTTCAACATCGTCCTCCACGATGACACCTCCAAGCTGTGGAACCTTGTGATGCCTCCCCTGGTGCGGAACAAAACCGAAACCATCACTCCCAACCACGGTTCCGCAATGGATAATGACGCGTTTTCCGACCTTCACCCCCTCACGGAGGGTCACATTCGGATAGATCAGGGATTCATCCCCAACCTCGCTCCTTTCCCCCACAAAAGCACCAGGACCAATCCGAACTTGATTTCCGATTTTCACCCCGTCTTCCAGGGTCACAAACGGGCCGATAGAGACCCCCTCACCAATGACAACCCCTTTTCCCATCGACACCCTTGAATCGATTCCGGCGGCATGACACTGGGCAGGATGAAAATATGCCAGAAGCTGCGCAAAGGCATAGTAGGGGTTCTCAACCAGGAGAAGAGAAGTCGAAACCTCCTTTATTTCTTTCGGGACAATCAGGGCGGAGGCCTGCGAAGAAGCAATGCGGGATCGGTACTTGGGATTGGAAATAAAGGTAATATCGCCCGGCATTGCTTCTTCGATAGAAGAAACACCCGTAATATTGAGATGGGGATCGCCGATAACTTGGCCATCCAGCATCTTCGCAATTTCACTCAGGGATATCTCCATCGTCTCTTTCCATCTTAGCCGAGAAAAGGGGACCTGTCCGGCCTACTTTTTGCTCTTGCTGTCGAGTCGTTCCATTACCTGTGCTGTAATATCATGCGATTCTTTGGAAAAAAGAACCGACCCGCCCTCATTGTCTTTATCAAGTACCATGAGATATCCATTCTTTTCCGCAATTTCCCTAACCGCCTGCTCCAGTTTTTTGTTAAACTTTCTGAGCGACTCGATTTTCTTGTCCTGCACCTCCTTATTCAGCTCCCTGGCCTTTTTCTGGTATTCGACCAGCTTCCCCTGGAACTCCGTCTGCTTCATTCTTTTGGCCTCCGGGGAAAGGAGTGAACCTTGCCGGGATAATTCTTCTTCAAGTTGCCTCAACTCTTTCTCTTCGAGTTCAATCACTTTTTGACGCGTAAGGACATACTCTTCCATTTTTTCCTGGACAAGCTTTCCCTCTTTTGAGCTTTCCAATACCTTTTGAGCATTCACAAAACCAATCTTTTCCGAATCAGCCCTAGCCACCGCAGACTGAAGTGAAAACAAAACAACGATCAAATAAAGTAATTTCTTTCTCATCAATTCCTCCAAAATTCAAACAAAATCTCTCTTGTGAAAAAACCAACAACCCACGGCCCCGGACATTTTATAACAGCACCATGCGTTGCCCCAACCTTTTCTCTTTCCTGTTCGGAGCGCTAAAAAAGCGTCCCAATTGAAAATTCTACCGTCCGGGAAGGCTCGTCCGGTTTAGGACTTAGATTCTTGCCCCACTCCAGACGGAGCGGACCCACGGGGGAGATCCATCGGATCCCAAAACCCGCAGCTTCCCTCATACCCGAAGCGCGGATCAACTCATCATCGTCAAAAGCAGCCCCATAATCATAAAAAAGAAGGGCTTTAATTCGTGCCTCTTTTACAAGAGGAATCAGGTACTCAATGTTGAAGAAAAGTTCCTTATTCCCCCCCAAAACCTCTCCAAACCCTGAGTCGACGGGTCCGGCCTTCCCAAATTTAAACCCACGAACGGTGTTGATCCCCCCAACAAAAAACCGCTCTCCCACAGGGAGCACTTTTCCCTCTATCCCACTCGCATACCCTATACGGCCATGGAGAGAAAAGATATGATCCCACCAGACGGGGAAAAATCGGCTTGAGTCTCCAATGATTTTAAGATAGGCATTGTCTCCGCCCAGAAAGGTTCCGGCATATTCCACGGTCAATGAATTCCGTGCGCCGCTTTTCGGATCAAAGGCGAAGTCCCGCGTATCACGCGTCAGAGACAACCCGATCGCACTTGTCAGGGTTTTCCCCAGCGCGGCCTGCTCTTGAACCTGTAAGGGAACGACCGGGTCGATCGCACCACTGGGAAGAAGTTGCAAATCTGAGACCTGCAATTGTTCTGCAGTGTAACTTATACTCGACCTGACATATTCTCCAAACGATCGACCCAGGATAAGATTCCCGCCAACCCGCTTCTCTCGGTAAGGACCCAAGCTGCTCCTTTCCTGGTTGAAGAGGTCGATTGTTCCTGAGATATCCCGATCAAAGAGATAAGGCTCACGGAAGGTCAAGCGGTAGGTGGTCCTTCGCTTTCCCGTATCAACCTTAACCCGCACAAGCTGTCCCTTGCCTAAAAAGTTTCCCATCGTCACATCCATTGTGGCGATGAAGCGGTCCACCGAGCTGTACCCCCCCCCCACACTGAATGTCCCTGTTGGCTTCTCTTTCACAGTAACGTCAAGATCTACCCAACCCGGTTCGATCTGTTTTGGAACAATTTCGACATTCTCAAAGAAGTTTAAATTTTGAAGCCGCTGAAAACTCCGCCTTAACAGCTTGGTATTGACCATCTCTTGCTCGTTGACCCGAATCTCTCTCCGTATGACTTTATCGCGGGTTTTACTATTTCCAGAAACATGGATCTCCCGGACCTTTGCGCGGTCTCCTTCGGTCACCCTGAAAACAATATCAACGATATTCTCCTCTTGTCGGGCGTTTAGACGCGGGACAACATTTGCATAGATATAGCCTTCCTCACCATAGAGATCGACCATGCCCATGATGTCCCGGCGAAGCTGGCCCCGATTAAAAACTTCTCCCTCCTTTGTCATCGTTTTTTCAATCAAGTCAGGCTTCTCAAATACAGTACTTCCTTCATATTGGATATCACCAACTTTAAACTGCTCCCCTTCGGCGACCGGGAGGACAATGTCAAACCACTCATTATCATCGCTCAAAACAACCTGAGGCTCATTCACTTGCACCTGAAGATAACCATGATTCGAGTAATATTCTCGAATCCGCTCCACATCAGCCTCGAGGGATTCCTTCTTATAACGCCCTGATTCCGTCAACCAGGAAGTGAGCCAAAAGTAACTTGACGATTCCATCACTTTCTTCAAAACCTTGCCCTTAAAGGCCTTGTTGCCTTCAAACCGAATCTCCCGGATATAGGCCTGCTCCCCTTCCTCGATAAGAAAGGTCAGGACGACCTGATTGTTTGCTAAAAGCTGTGTAACCGGGATGACCGTCGCGTTATAATAAGCCTCCGATTCATAAAGACCCTTCATCTTCCGGACGTAGGACCGAATCGTCTTCGCGTCGATGAAGGTCTCGGTTCGAATAGGGACTTTTTCTTTAAGCTGTGCCTGATCAATGTTCTCATTCCCCTCATAAACAACATCGATCAGAAATGGTTTTTCATGGACGATGAAGAAGAGGGCGATGCCCCCTTCAAGTCCCTCCGACTCGACCTTGACACGATCGAAGAATCCCATCCTATAGATGCGGTCCACATCTTTCTTCACCTCTTCCGGAGAGAAAAAATCCCCTTCCTGAAGAGATAGCCTGGACAGGATCGTTGCCCTGTCAATCTTATCATTTCCACGCACCTCAATCAGCTTGATTTGTATCGCTTTTTCCTGCGCGAAGGCAATCGCAGAAAAGGTCGCACCGATGAAGAGAATCAGAAAAAAAGAGTTAAAATACTTCGTCAAGGGGACAGCCTTCCTCCAAACTCAAAATCTTTACATGCTATCATTTTGTAAGGTTTTTGTAAATATAAATTGCATCCCCAGGACCCGCAGGGGAACCCCGGAAATAAACCTTCAAGTAGATTAAGAAACTAGAAAAACAAAGAACGGAAGGAAAAGTCTCAACCTACAGGAGAATCCTGCCAAAAAGGAGGGAGATTCTACTCGTTATGAGTGTCCAGGGATACGTTTACTTTTTCTGGAATTTTTGACGGGGGACTCTTCCCTTCCCCGTGGAGGCAGGAGGCGATTTGAACGATTTCCTTTTGTGGCGAACTGGTTTTGGGCGGATAAAGAGGTCATCCTCTGCCCATCCCACCGGGATTTTATGTCCGATATATGCTTCAATCTCTTCGAGGCCCATCACATATTCCTCATCCGCCAGGCAAATCGCCTTCCCCCTCGCGCCCGCCCGCGCTGTTCGTCCGATCCGGTGGACGTAGGCCTCTCGATCCTGAGGGAGATCATAATTGAATACAAGATCGACACCTTCGATGTGTAGACCTCTTGACGCAACATCTGTAGCAACCAGAATAGAAACCTCTCGCAGCTTGAAACGCTCCAAGGCACGCATCCGCTGTTTTTGAGGAAGATCACCCGTGATCGCCTTTGCCTGATAACCTTGCGCACTCAACCTTTCAGAAAGAGTCTCACCCTGATGCTTTGTATTCACAAAAATCAACACCCGCTCCCATTCCTCTTTCTTCAGAAGGCCGAGGAGCAGCGAAAACTTCGCGGAACGCTCAACATGAAAAAGGATCTGCTCGACCTTTTCAGCGGTGACCTGCTCTGGAGTCACCGCAATCTTCACCGGATTATTCATATGCTCATAGGCCATTTCCATCACCCGATGCGTCAGGGTTGCGGAAAAGAGCATCGACTGGCGGCGATTGTAAGGCGGGAGACGGCGCATTAAAAAGCGGAGGTCAGCAATAAACCCCATATCAAACATCCGATCGGCCTCATCAATCACCATGACCTCGGCCTGCTTCAAGGTGTAGACCTTCTGTTTGAAGTAGTCAATAAGCCGGCCCGGTGTCCCGATAAGGAGGTCCACCCCTTCGCTCAATTCTAATCGTTGTTTTTGATAATCGACCCCTCCATAGACTGCCAGGATTTTGAATGGGGTTCCCACCCCAAGCGCCTTCGCTTCTTCCATGATCTGGACCACCAGCTCTCTTGTCGGGGCAATGACAATTGCTCTGGGAGATGAAACCTTGGGACGAGGAGGTGGGGCGACATTCAAAAGACGTGTAAACAAAGCGATCAAAAAAGCGCCGGTTTTACCGGTCCCGGTTTGGGCCTGTCCGGCAACGTCTCTCCCGGCCAATGTAAGAGGAAGGGTTTCCTCCTGAATCGGTGTGCAGACTTTAAAACCAAGATTTTCAATCCCCGTAAGAACAGCCGGGGGAATTGGTAACATTCGAAATTCGGTTGACATATAGAGCCATAGTACTCGGCAGCAGCTTGAAAAGCAAGTTTATCTCTGGATCATATTGTTGATCAGATTTCCAAGCGGGATGTTCCGCGACTTATCAGCGTGCAGAATACCTCTATTTTATGGTAAAATTTGCTTCCTAATCGGGGAAAACGGCCATGCGGCTTGTGATCATTTTATTCATATTTGGATTGATCACTGCGATTATTGCGAGAAGTAAGGGTCGGGATTTCCTGCTCTGGTGGTTTTACGGCATCTTCCTCTTCCCCCTCTCACTCATTTACGCGATCGTTGTCAGGCAAAAAATAGGACCCCTGGAAACGATGCAGCAAAAACAGAGACGCATCAAATGCCCGCACTGTGCTGAAATGATCGAGTTGGATGAAAAGCGATGTCGATCTTGCGGTCGCAAAATCGACATCATTGATGTATAAAACATCCTCTCAAGCCAAACGGTCCGTTCTCAGTCATCACTTTATCCGCTCTTTTTTGATTGCATCGGCAACACGGACCACACGCACAAGTGTGGAGATGTCGTGAACCCTCAGAATATGCGCACCCTGGAAAACAGAAATGGCGGCCGCAGCAGCAGTGCCCTCCAGTCGTTCTGACGGAGGGAGGTTCAGGACTTCCCCGATAAAAGATTTACGCGAAGGACCCACCAGAACCGGGACACCCAGTGCGGAAAGCGAACCAAGGTGATTTATAATTTTCAAGTTATGCTTGACGGTCTTACCAAACCCGATTCCTGGATCAATCGCTATCCTGTTTCGTGGAATACGGTAACCTGAAGCCTTAGTGATCTGCCCACTCAAAAATTTATGGATCTCACCGATCAGATTGTGATAACGCGGATGGCGCTGCATGGTTCTTGGCCTTCCTTTTGAGTGCATGATCACCAGGCCGACGCGCCGCATCGCCGCGAGGGGAAACATCTCCGGGTCATAGGTAAAACCACTGACATCATTCACAATCGAAGCCCCGGCATCAATCGCGCGTGAGGCCAGTGCAGCTTTCGTGGTATCAATTGAAAGCGGAATCCGGAGCCGCCCCGCAAGCCCTTCTATGACTGGAAGAACCCGCCGACACTCCTCTTCAAGATCAACAGACAAAGAACCCGGACGCGTCGATTCTCCCCCGATATCGATAATGTCAGCGCCTTCTTCCTCCATCTGTACGGCTCGGTCAAGCGCTTTTGATCGGCTTAGAAAAAGGCCGCCATCTGAAAAAGAATCCGGAGTCACATTCAGGATTCCCATGATAAGCGGGCGTTTCCCGTAGTTTAAACGGTATTTTCCACAGTGCCACCGGCCGGAAGCTTTCATGCGAGTAAAAGATGAAGAGGCCCCTTCTTGAGAAGGGGCCTCTTCATCTTCAGACATATCATGGCGCATCTACGAAGGTCTATCGTTTAGGCAGGAACAGGAGCCGGGGCGGGGAGCGGCCCGGCAGCAGTTGGCGGCGAAGAAGGAGGATGGACAATCGTATCAATCTCCTTCGCATCCAGAGACTCTTTCTCCAATAGGGCCTCGGCAAGGGCCTTCAGGGTTTTCATATTCTTCGTGATCAAGTCTTTGGCCCGCTCATAATTTTCAGTGATGAGCCGTTTGACCTCTTTATCAATTTTAATAGCAGTATCCTCAGAAAAATCCCTGTGCTGAGAGATCTCCCGTCCTAAAAAGATCTCCTGCTCCTTCTTTCCGAAGGTGAGCGGGCCCATCTTTTCACTCATACCCCACTCACACACCATTTTTCTTGCCAGATCGGTCGCCCGCTCAATATCGTTTCCGGCACCGGTCGTGACATTTTTAAAGACCAGTTCTTCCGCAACGCGACCCCCCATCATAATCGCTATATTGTTATAAAGGAACTCCTTATGGTAGCTATGGCGGTCATCAGTGGGCAACTGCATCGTCACCCCAAGCGCACGGCCACGGGGAATGATCGTCACCTTATGAATCGGGTCGGTTCCCGGTAAAAGCTTCGCCACCAGCGTATGTCCGGCTTCATGATAAGCAGTCGTCTTTTTTTCATCTTCCGTGATCGACATGCTTTTGCGTTCGACCCCCATCAGGACCTTGTCCTTCGCAGCCTCAATATCGACCATTTCAACCGTCTTTTTATTGTGACGGGCGGCCAACAGCGCCGCTTCATTGACGAGGTTCTCAAGATCAGCCCCTGCAAATCCAGGCGTCCCCCTTGCGATGAGTTTGAGCTCAACATTCTTATCGATCGGAATCTTCCGGGTATGGACCTTCAAGATCTCAAGCCTTCCCCTCAGATCGGGGCGGCCAACCGTGATCTGACGGTCAAACCGGCCAGGCCGTAAGAGTGCCGGGTCAAGAACATCAGGGCGGTTTGTGGCCGCAATCAGGATCACCCCTTCGGTTGTTTCAAAACCGTCCATCTCAACCAACAGTTGGTTCAGGGTTTGCTCTCGTTCATCGTGTCCACCACCTAATCCGGCCCCTCTATGACGTCCTACCGCATCAATTTCATCTATAAAGATGATACACGGGGCATGTTTCTTTCCTTGCTCAAAAAGATCCCGGACCCGAGAGGCCCCGACCCCCACAAACATCTCAACAAAATCGGAACCCGAGATGGAGAAAAAGGGAGCACCGGCCTCTCCGGCAATCGCCTTGGCCAACAGCGTCTTCCCCGTTCCGGGAGGGCCGATAATCAATACGCCCTTCGGGATCCGACCACCCAGTTTCTGAAATTTTGGAGGGTCCTTCAAGAACTCAATAATCTCTTCCACCTCGGCTTTGGCTTCCTCAATTCCGGCAACATCCGCAAAGGTGACCTTCTTTTTTTCTTCAGAGAGTAGATGTGCCCGACTCTTCCCGAACGACATGGCCTTGTTTCCACCCATCTGCATTTGACGCATAAAAAAGATCCATAGACCAATGAAGAGAATAAAGGGCCCCCATGTCATCAGGAAAGTCATGTACCAGGGTGGAAGTTCCGGCGGCTTTGCCGCGATCCTGACATCTTCCTTCCGGAGGATCGAGACCAGATCAGGAAAATCGGTCATATAGGTTTTAAACTTGGTCCCATCTTTTAGGATTCCGCTGATGTAACTCTCCGTAATCGTAACTTCGGAGACTTCACTCTTTTCCACTTTCGACATAAAATCAGAAAAAATGATCTCATCTTCTATCGGCCGGGAAGCCGTATTGAAGAGGTTAAAAAGCAGGATCATAAAAAGACCTACAACGATCCACAGGGCCAGATTTTTCACACGAGGGTTCATCTAAAATCCTCCCAAAAGCATTAAAACTGCCTGTATGTTACCATATTTCCTTTGGGCTTGACAATCAAATGAATCGAGAAAACCCAAAGCTTATCCAGTCCGATTTTCCTTACACCCACACTTTTCCGAGAAGTTGGGGGGAGGACAGCACCTCCACCTACTCAATATAAGCAATCCATCAAGCAATTTCAAGAACGGGCCTGCTCCCAAGATCAACCGCTGATCTTGGGCCAATATCCGTTTTCACTTTTATTTTAGATCTTCCCCCGCTCTTGCAGCACCCGGGACAAAGTAAGACACCTGAATCATCATGGTTTTTTGGCACGTTCGCTTATTTTATCCAAGACCGCGATATAGGGGAGGTTGCGGTATTTATCTTCAAAATCAAGCCCATAACCAACAACAAACTGATCTGGGAGAGAGAACCCGATATAATCAATGGCCACATCTACTTCCCGCCCTTTAGGCTTATCCAGCAAGGTACAGCACTTGATCGATCTTGGCTTCCGTTCAATCATTTTCTTCTTCAAAAAGGTCAGCGTTTCCCCTGAATCAACAATATCTTCAACCAGCAGAACATCCTGACCCGACAAGTCCTTTGCGATATCTGAGATAATTTTTACCCTTCCAGGGCTTCTCCCTTTTGCCTTGGCGCGTGAGACGATGAGAAAATCAACATGCAGGGGAAGTCGGACGGCTCGCGTAAGATCAGAAAAAAAAGCAAAAGCCCCTTTTAGGACACCGACCATCAGAAGATCCTTATCGGCGTAATCTTCCGTGATCTGCTGGCCAAGTATTTTAATTCGCTTCCGCATCTCTTCCTTCGTAATAATGGGCTTGCCAAAGATCTTCCCTCTCATTCACGCTCCTTTAAAAAGGTATTCGCACCATCCTGATTAATCTTTTGAACTTCCACAACCAAGGTTCTTTTTGTCTGATGGGTCGGCTGAAACCGCTCATCTGTTCGGAGCCCAATCACCCATAAAATTCCATATTCGCAGACAAGAAGGGGCCTGCGACCTCTCTCCGATCTCTCGATCTTGGCATCTACAAAGAGATCCTGCAACTTTTTATGGTGGCCCTTCATTCCCCTTGGGATAAAACAATCCCCCAGCTTCCATCCCCTAATGGATAAAGGAAAGGAAATTTTATCAAAATCAAAAGAAGCGATGCAAGAAGAAAACGAATGACGGACGCCTTGATGCACTGAAATACGCACTATTCGTTCCCAATCAGTGAGCTCAACCGTCATCTTCGCCCCGCGGGGTGAGACCTCAGCAAGCACCGCCTCTTTTCGAGATAAGTCGTTACCTGATTCGATAAACCGCCCCTCGACAGACAAACCCTTCACGCGACGTACAGCAGGAGACGTCATCCGCTCCAGATGGAGGGTAGAATATTCTTTTTTTACCCGAATGGAATGCGGAAGATAAAAATATTTTCCCGTTTGACCGGGAACAATTCGATTCAGAATTATTTCAATATGGTGAAAGCCGACGCCCCGCAATCCGGGATGCAAGCGCTCGATCCCCCATCGGAGAACCCGTCTTTGCAATGCCAGATGTAGGGACTGGAAGGGCTTCAGGTCAATAGCAACGGAACCATCCTCCGTGTTAATAATCCCGGAGACTGTTTCCCTGAGCGTTTGCTCAATAAAGTCATCTTCCTCCCGAAGGAGGTCCGCTTCCTGGCAAAAGGCCTTTTTGACACTAGGGTTGTACTGCTCCAGGACAGGAAATAGCGCGTGGCGAACCCGATTGCGAAGATAAGCTGAATCCTGATTGGATGAATCTTCTACATAAGAAATCTTCTCTTTTTCCAGCTCCCCTAGGATCTCTTCCCGGCTGAGGTTTAGGAGAGGCCGAATGAGCCACGCTACTCCCGCCCCTAGTCCCGTCACCTTCCTCATTTCAGGAATCCCCTTCAGGCCTCGCATCCCCGTCCCTCTTATAATACGCATCAGGAAAGTTTCCGCCTGATCATCCGCAGTATGCCCCAGAGCGATCCAGGATGCTCCAATCTTATCGGCGACCTCTCTTAAAAACTGGTATCGAACCGCTCTTGCCTTCTCTTGTTTAGAAAGGCCTTTGTCGCTGCAAACTTGCATGACGGATCGACTGGAAGAGGTGATTGGAATCCCCCAGGAACGGGCAAGACCCACAACAAAATCGGCCTCCGCTTTCGCTTCGGGCCGGAAGCCATGATTCAAATGGGCCACATGGAGGGACAAAGATAAACTCAGGGCATAGTGCTTAAACAGGTGGAGGAGGCAAACCGAATCACAGCCCCCTGAAACGGCAACGACCACCTTATCCCCTGATTTAAAAGGAGTCCGCTTGATCGAACGCATCCATTTCTCATGGGTCGGGTTCGTAAATCGGTTTGAACGCATTGAGGTCATGCAAACGAAGGGGACGGGCCCTTTTCTTTCAAAATCAATTTGGCCTTTTCAACGTCTTCACCGATTTGCCGGACCAAGGCGGCCTTGCCAGAGAATTTGATGTCTTCCCGGATGCGATCGACAAAGGTCACGAGCAGCCTTCTTCCGTAGATATCTTCCCGGAAGTTGAAGAGATGGACCTCCATCCGCATGCCTTTTTCTCCGAAGGTTGGTTTTGAGCCAATGTAGACAACTCCATCAAAGAGCTGAAGACCTTCCGTTCTGAGAAGGGAAACGCGCGCCGCGTAAATACCCTCCCCGGGAACCAGCTCATTCGGAAGACGGAAATTGGCGGTCGGATATCCCAGGGCCTTTCCCTCCCCGTCTCCATGCAGGACCTTGCCTTCCATCTCATAATAGCGGCCCAGCATCTTCCCGGCCAGTCCGACATCTCCCTCCCGGACCAGTTGACGAATTCGGGATGAGCTTACGACTAACTCATCCACCCAGACGGGTTCAGGCGGAATGACTTTAAAACCAAATTCTTCTCCAAAGCGAATGAGATCGTCCAAGGTTCCGGCCCGGTCCCGTCCAAATCTGAAATTTTTTCCGACAACAACCTCCTTGCAGCCGATTTTCTCATGGAGATAGGTTTTCACAAAATCATAGGGGGTCTGTTCGGCAAAAGCCTTGTTAAACTCCGCCGTGAAACACACGTCCATTCCGGTGGATTCAATCTGGCGGACTTTAATCTGAAAAGTATTGAGTAATTTGAAGTCGCGTTCAGGATTCAATACCTTGAAGGGGTGAGGCTCAAAGGTCAGGACAACGGCCGTTCCCTTATTCTCTCTGGCCCGCTGGAGGGTCTGCGAAAGAATAGCCTGATGCCCGCGATGGAGTCCGTCGAAATTTCCGATCGCCACGACCGGATAGGCCTTCACCGGTTTAATATTGGCTGTTCCAATCCATAGCTTCATCCGATCGGTCCTTTGCCCACTATCCGCGCAACTTCTTTCGCAAAATAGGTCAGGATCATGTCCGCACCGGCCCGTCTGATGGAGAGAAGCGATTCTGACATGGCTCTGGCCTCATCAAGCCACCCTTTTTCGGCCGCCGCCTTGATCATCGCATATTCCCCGCTGACCTGGTAAGCCGCAACGGGAACCTCAAAAGCGTCCTTTACATCTCGTATGATATCCAGGAAGGAAAGTGCCGGTTTGACCATGACGATATCGGCACCTTCTTCGATATCGAGGGCAACTTCATTGAGCGCCTCACGACGATTCGCCACATCCATCTGGTAAGTCTTGCGGTCGCCGAATTGGGGTGACGATTCGGCTGCGTCCCGGAAGGGGGCATAAAAACAGGAGGCATATTTCGCGGCATACGAGAGGATCGGGACCGCTTCATGGCTATTTTCGTCCAGGCCCTTTCGGATGGCCCCAACACGCCCGTCCATCATGTCGGAAGGGGCCACCAGGTCGGCGCCCGCCTCGGCATGAGTGATCGCCATCTGCGTCAAAACCTCCAGGGTCTCATCGTTCAGGATCTTTCCGTCCTTAACCACCCCGCAATGTCCATGTGAGGTGTATTCATCAATGCAAACATCGGTCATCACCAGGAGGTCGGGGCATTGGTCCTTAATCGCACGGACCGCCCGCTGGACAATGCCGTCCGGGGAGACGCCTTCCGAACCGACTTCGTCCTTGCGCTTCGGAATCCCAAAAAGCATCACCCCGGGAATCCCAAGTCGATGAGCCTCTGCCGTCTCTTTTAAAAGCGCGGAAATCGTGAGCCGGTATTGCCCCGGCATCGATTGAATTGCAGTCTTTCCGTCCTTTCCATGCATCACGAAAAGAGGCAGGATCAGATTGTCGGCGGAGAGGGCTGTCTCTCGAACAAGACGACGGATCGCTCCGCTTTGCCTCAGTCTTCTCGGACGATGAATTGGAAATGACACGCTTATCTCCTCACGAAAGGTCTCTTGTAAAAAAGGAGGCCAGTCTACTCTTTTTTCCTGAAATAGTCCACCATTGATACCGCCAGATCCGGAAAAGTATACCTTTTGGGCATAATATTAACCTTGAGCCCGAATTCTCGGGCGGTCCCGGCTGTAATCGGTCCGATACAGGCAATCACACGTGCTTTCAACCAGCTTCGCATTCTTTCTTCCCCAATAATCTCAATGAAATTCCGGAGGGTCGAGGAACTGGCGAAGCTCACCACATCAATCTTTTGTTTCGTAAGAAGGAATTCTATCTGTTGCGCATCATATGAAGGCCGAAAGGCCTGATAGGCCGGAGCGACGCACACCTCTCCTCCGCGCTTCTTTATTTCATCCGGAAGAATCTCCCGCGCCTCTGCGGCCCTCGGGATCAGGAACCGCCGACCACGAATCCCTTTCTCCTCCAACACCTCAAGAACCCCTTCCGCCTTGAATTCCGTCGGCACCAGATCGATCCGCAGTCCCCAGCCCTCAATCTCTTGAGCCGTCCTGGATCCAATCGCACACAGCGTAATCCCCTCCAGCAATCGGAGATCCCCTCCCAAGCTATAGAGCCGTTTCCTGAAGGCCCTGACCCCGTTGACAGAGGTGAAGACGATCGTATCATAGTCTTCCATCTGTTCAATCGCGGTGTCAAGTTTGGTCCAATCCGATGGCGGGACGATTTGGAGGGTGGGAAAGGGGACAACCTCCGCCCCGCATGAAGTGAGAAGGTTGCTGAATTCAAGCGCCTGATCCCTCGCGCGCGTCACGAGAATCCTTTTTCCGAACAGGGGGCGGGATTCGTACCAGTTCAGGTGGGTCCGGAGAGAGACAACCTTTCCAATGACCATTACGACGGGCGGTTTCAACTTTTCTTCAGCCACCCTGGCAACAATATTCTCCAGCGTCCCAACCAGTGTCCTCTGTGAAGGCGTGGTTCCCCATTGGATCAGGGCAATCGGGGTCTCAGGCTCCCTTCCATGATCGATCAACTTCTTCATGATTGCAGAAAGGTTTCCCATCCCCATTAAGACGACCAAGGTATCCGGCCCTGTGGCCAGCGCTTCCCAGTTGAGGACACTGCCCTCTTTGTGCGGATCTTCATGGCCAGTGACAAAAGCGATGCTGGAAGCCATGTCCCGATGGGTCAGCGAAATACCGGCATAAGACGGGACGGCGATTGCTGAAGATACTCCTGGAACAACCTCAAATGGAATCCCGGCGCCCACCAGGGCCTCGGCCTCTTCCCCCCCACGTCCGAAGATAAAGGGGTCTCCCCCCTTGAGGCGAACAACCTGCTTCCCGTCCTGGGCCGCTTCGATCATCAAAGCATTGATCTTTTCCTGATGAGAGAGACTTCGCGTCCCTCCCTTTTTTCCGACATAGACCTTCTCGGCCCCTTCCTTTAGGAAATCGAGCAATTTGGGATTGGCCAGATAGTCATAAATGACCGTATCCGCCTCCTCAAGCAACTCCTTTCCGCGAAGGGTGATCAACTTCGGATCACCCGGCCCCGCACCTACCAGAGACACCTTCCCAATCTCTTCCTTCAAAAGTCTCCTTTCATGCAACCTGAACGCCAACAGCCATACACATATGCCCTCACAAGATATCGGTCATCTTCGGGACTTCAAAGAAAAAACATGATGGCGGAATGAGCCAATTCTACACGGAACGATTCCTGTCTACAAGGCAATGCGACCCAAGACTCTCGTTCGGACCTTGGGTCAAGTCTTAAGTCATAGGAATGGAACATCCCAGGTGATACTGAAAGAGAGGATCACTCTGAAGTAAGTGGAAGATATAAACAGGCTTCGGAGATTATCGTCAGGCGCGACAGAAAAAGGATCGACACCCATTTATGCGGCTTTTCTCTGCGGACCCTCTTCGTGGTGTAGATCCTCATCGTGCCCGAAGGGAATGACCTTTTGGCGACAGACGGGACAATATGAAAAAAAGAGGAGAGAAGAGATGATCATGAAAAAACCACCTGAGAGGAAGAAATAAAAGGGTCTCCAATTAGAAAAAAGAATTGAAAGACGCTTCGGGCCGGTTACGGGAGAGAGGCTGGTGGAAATCGGATAAGGGCTTCCGGAGACCTGCCCTTCCATCCTCCTCTCCAGAAGAGCGATCGTTTCGATGATCTCCTCCCTGTTCAAATTCAGCCTATCCAACTCCCCCCAAAAATCTCGGAGCCTAAGACTCTCCCGATAGTCGACATAGTCTGTGTAGTGACCCGCCTCCAGGTCAATATTTTGACTCAGGCGGTTATAAAGGAGAGGGACCTCTCCATGGTCCTCAGGATGACTCGGCAAATCGGCTGCCGCAGCAACGCTGCCCCAAACTGCCGTTATGACGATCAGACAAAGCAAGAGACTCCTTCCCTTCGAGACGACACTCAACATCACCGACCCTCCTTTACGGAAATCCTCTAAATAACCCTCCTGACTAAACAAGTCATTCATGACTGACTGAATAAGCAAATACAATGCCTTGTTTTCTGATAATTCTTTTTGTGTTTGTCTTTATTTTTAGTCACTTATGAGAGAGGACCCTTCACACCTGTGGAAAATTTCCACGCATCGTGAAAAAAATAAACACTCAGATTGGAAGAAGTAATCGAAGAACCCCGCCTCAGAGGATTGGGGCTCCGATCGATTTGCGTGTTCAGCCCAGGAAGGGGAGAATAAACACCTTGTGAAGGTTGCGCCATTCCTGCCAGCCTGGAGAGTCACTCCAGGAGATCTTCTCGATAGTGCGCGCACGATACGATTGAATTTTCACGCCCTGAGACCCCCTAGGAGCCGCTCGCTTCGCCTCAATAACGAGGGCCCCGTCCTCATCGGTCCTATAGACCTGAATATCCTGATTCTCATACTCGGAAACAACTTTCGGATGAGGATGGCCATACCGGTTTCGGCTTCCGACCGAAATAATCGCCACCCGAGGTGAAACCGCCGAAACAAACGGACCCGTGGAGGAGCTTCTGCTTCCATGATGCGGAACTTTGAGAAAGATACTCTTTAAGGCATGACCCTCATCTACCAAGGCGCGCTCCACCTCTCGCTCAATATCTCCGGTAAGCAGGAAGGAAATCCCCTCACGGCCCAGCGCAGGACAATCAAGGCGAAAAACGATTGAATAATCGTTCAGGTTATCCCCTTTTCGGAAAATTTTATCCGAAGAGGGATTCAAAAAAACAATCTGGCAGCCGTCAATCTCCATCGGAAGATGATCCTCTGAGATGATTCTGGAAGTGACCTTCTTTTCTCTCACTAAGGCTGAAATTTCCCTGATGAAGGAGGCTTTCCGCGCAATACCATCTGTCCAGACCTCGCCGACCTGAAACTTTCTCAGAAGGTAGGGAAAACCTCCCATGTGATCCATCTGAGGGTGCGTTCCGACCAGGAAATCTATTTTTCGGATTCCACGCTCCCAAAGATAAGGGGCGATGGCCGAACGGCCTGCGCGACGCGGCCCCCCGTCGATCAGCATCGTCTTCCCTTTTGGAAATTCAATGAGGGTCGCATCCCCCTGACCAACATCGAGAAAGGTCACACGAATTTTTTCCGGAGGGAAGCGTATTCCGCCCCATCCCAAAAAGAAGAGAAAGAAAGCGGCCACCAGGCACATTAACCGTCGCCATGAGGCGCCCTTGACCAGGAAGGTAAAAAGCAGACCATAAAAAAGAACAAGAGCACTTAGTGGTGGGGAGGCGAAAGAGAAACCGGCTCCTGGGAATTTTGAGAAAAATGCCGCACCCTGATAATAGAGTGATCCGATCCAATCATGGAGAGAGGGAAACGGAAATCCCTTCTCGATAAAGAGAGAAAACAGCGCCGAGATTAATCCAAAGGGGACCATGATCCAACCGGCAAAGGGAACAATGATCAGGTTTGCCAGGAAACCAACCCAACTGAACTGGTGAAAATAATAGAGTGTCAACGGTGCGGTTCCGAGGGTCGCGCCAAGCGTTGACAAAAAGATAATTCGCCCCGCCTTGATGAGGCGGTTCTCTATACCGGGGACAATATTTTCTCCTTCTTCATTCAAAGCAGGAGGAAACGCATCCTTCCACCACGTCATCATCAGAAGGATTGAGAGAACGGCCATAAAAGAAAGCTGGAATGAGAGTTCAAACAGGGCCTGCGGTTGAAAAATAAGTATCAAGAGGGCCGCCAAAGAAAGAGAGCTCTTTGTGTCGCCGCTTCGGCCGATCCAAATCGAAAAAAGGTAGAGCAAGATCATCATCAGCGCACGCAAAGTTCCAATCCTTCCCCCGGCCAGGAAGGCGTAGATGCTCACAGCGACCCCCGTCAGCAAGGCGGCCCACTGAGAAGGAATCTTCCAGAGAGAAATCCGAAGTAGAATCGGCTCCGGCATCCGGAGGATCAACCATCGGGTAAGCCCAAAGACAAGGAGAGACACAAAAGCCAGGTGCGACCCCGATACTGCCAGGATATGCGCGGTTCCAGACTCGGAAAATGCCTCACGAACCGAATCCGTCAGATATCCCGTCTCTCCGATCACCAACGCCATCAGGAGGGCCGCCGGCGGCCCTTTCAAAGATTTGAGAATGCGTATTCGGATTTCTTCTCTCCATCCATAGAGCAACTTCAGAACGCCGAGCCCTCCCTCTCCCACCTTTCTGACCTGCTCAGTATTGGGGAGGGTGGCGCTCCCCCGCCACCCTCCCCGCTCCCGATAGTCCGCGTACTGAAAGGCGCCAGGATTTTTAAACTGCGTCGGCTTGCGGAGACGGACGGTCATCTCAAGCTGATCTCCGTATCGAAACGGGACTTCTTTCTGATAGATCGTCAATTGAAACTTCCCTTTGACTGGATTAAAACCCTCCTCAGAGATGACAGCAATCCCCTTCATTCTCAGAACCACGGCCTTAGGGCGATGTTGTAAGGGTCCATCGATTTCGGCAATAAGACGAACCGGTCCCTGGTCGAGATACCACCTCAGATCTTCACGGGAATAGGACGTCGACGTTGCCTGATACAGGATAAAACCAAGCAGTCCGATGAGAAAAAGGGGAAAGGATAAAAGGCGGCCCTTCTTGAAAAGGGTCTCCCATAAAAGAAAGGAAAAGATCAGAATGGAAAGTGTTACGGGAAAATAGGAGAAGACTTCTCCAAAAAAGAGGCCGCCCAGAAGGGCAATCGTGATCGTGACCAAGGGCCTTTTCACCATCAGTCACACTTTCTCAAGGCTAGCTCTGCACCTGAAGATAGGCCGCGACCACCATGGCGATGATCATCCCTAAGAAAACGATGAAGACGCAACCGCAGCCCCATCGGTTTGTCGTCACAACACTCTCTTGAATTGCAGTCTTTTTCGACTTCTTCCGCTTGATCAAATCGCACCCAAATTTCGACGGGATATTTTGTACCCTGCGAAAAATAACAACCCTCCAGGGAGATCTCCTAGATGGCCTCCCTGGGAGGGGATCCCAGCAATACGGTAAGCTTACGTTTCCGCTGCTTTCGAATGACGATCAGTTCGACCTGATCACCCGGAACCTTCCGCGACATCTCCCGGACAAGGTCTCGAGCTTTAGACAGTTTTTCCCCATTGAAAGAAATGATCACGTCTCCCTGTTCAACACCTCCCTTTTTTGCCGGGCTTCCGAATTGGACACTCGCGACAAAAACCCCATTTTGATCACGAATACCAAGCCGCGCAGCCATCTGCGGGGAGAGATCTTGTACACTGATTCCCAGCCACGCACTTGCGGGCAGCTGTATGGCCATCCATCCAACAAGAATAAACAGAGAAAATCGACGCATTTTCATGCCACCTCAAATCAAATATTCGTGTTGATCATCAGACGGGGATACGATGCCGCGTTCTCAATCACGCTCGCTTCGAAAAAGAAGCACTCGATTATTTCAAGCCGAGAAGCTCTACTTCAAAAACCAGGGTCGCGTTGGGGGGGATAACACGTCCGGCACCCCGTCGGCCATACCCGAGGTCAGACGAAATAGTCAGTTTCCGCTTTCCGCCAACCCTCATCGTCATCACGCCTTCGTCCCAACCCCGGATCACCTGGCCGACCCCGATCTGGAACTCAAAAGGTTCTCCGCGGTCGACGGAACTGTCAAACTTGTCTCCATTTTCAAGCCAGCCGGTATAATGGACAACGACCCGTTGCCCTTTCCTGGGATGCGCTCCTTTTCCCACCGCCAGATCGATATATTGCAACCCGGATGCGGTCTTTTCAATCTTGTCCGCTTTTCCCTTACTCGAAGAAGGGGCCGTAAAAAAAAGTAAGCCTATTGATACAAGAACGGCTGAAATAATGACGATGCCCTTACGATGCATTCTCTGATCTCCTTACTGTTCGCTGGTGCCGAAGGGGGGACTCGAACCCCCACGGGGTTGCCCCCACTAGACCCTGAACCTAGCGGGTCTACCAATTTCACCACTTCGGCGGCTGGAAGCCTTCAGACAGGCTCTTAGAGCCTGTTTTTATAGCAGATCGGCCTTGGAGCGTCAAGTTCTCCCATACATTCGGCCATCAAACACTCAAAGAAGATCAATACCCATATTCGTACTCATATGGATCAAAAAAGGCGAAAAAAATGGCCCGGGGAGAACACAATTTCCCCTCCCCGGGCCGACCAAAGTTACGCATAAGCCGAGTTCTGTTCTCCGGCAAGGCCGGAGTGATGATCATTTCTCTGGACCGGATGTTACCATCCGGTTCTAGCGACCTAACCCGAACACCTTGGACGGGCCGCCCTTCGTCGCGCCAGGACAATTTAAAAATCGGCCTGACACGACATGTGTTCCTATTTGGTCTTGCTCCGGGTGGGGTTTACCATGCCTCCGATGTCGCCATCAAAGCGGTGAGCTCTTACCTCACCGTTTCAAACTTACCTGCTTCGACCTCTCGTTTAAGCGATTGGACGCTGCGGGCGGTTTGTTTTCTGTGGCACTTTCCTTAGGGTCACCCCCAGTCGCCGTTAGCGACCACCCTGCCCTTCGGAGCTCGGACTTTCCTCACTCCGCCATGCTGCGAAGCGCGATCACCTGAGCAACTTCAGTCATTCACATTTTATTCTTTTTTATGACCTTTGTCGACCGCGTCATGGGTCAAGGTTATAGATGAAAAACCGAAGGTAACACTTCAGATTGCCTAGATTTTTCTTCAAGGCAAGGCACGAGGAGCACAGAAACGGAACGTATGTCCATACGTGAGGATTCGAGCACTACAGAAACGCAGCCATGGAGGAAAAGATGGGCGAGCTGGAGTGTGACCGATCAGGAAAGGTTGGCGTAGAGCATCCGATGACAATAAGAACAGGTGATGATCTTTTCTTCTTTCTTTACTTCCGCAACAAGTTGAGGCGGCAGACTAAAGTGGCACCCGCTACAGATGTTTCCTTTCAGGGGAGAAACGGCCAAGCCTTTCCGGCTTGAATACAAGCGCTTGTAATCTTCAAGTAGATCCTTTTCGATCTGCCCCGCCAAAACCTGCCACTCCTCCTCAAGCCGCTTTGCGCTTTCTGAAATCTGATGAATGCCATTCTCTAGTTTTTTCTTCTCAGAATAGAATTTTTTCTCCTCAGCCTCCATGACAGACGCTTTCAGGTCAAGATCCTTCTTCATCACATCACTTTCTTCCATAAGGATCAAGAGCTGCTCTTCGATGTTGTCTTTGTCTTTCTCGGCAGCCTCTATCTCCTGAAGATGGGCATGGTATTCCTTATTGGTCTTCAGATCTGTCAACCGGCTCTTCAGCTTAGGAATCTTTTCCTCTGCGATCTGGAGTTCGAGTTCCTTATCCTTCTTTACTTTATCTACCTGTTCGAGAGAGGCCTTCAATGCCGTGAAGACCGCCCTCGCTTCCATGAGCGGTTGCTCGGCTTCCTTCAGTTTTTCGGGGAAATCGTCCTGCTCGTCTTTTTGCTGAGTACGGTCGAGGTCCATCTTCTGGATCTGAACCAAGAGTGAAATCTGTGCTTTCACATTGTTCTCCATATCACGATTGCCTGCAACACGCCGTATAGGGGGTGGGCCCACCAGGACTTGAACCTGGGACCAACCGGTTATGAGCCGGTGGCTCTAACCAACTGAGCTATGGGCCCTAAGCCCTATTAGGCGCTCTCAACAAAGCTTTTCAAACGCTTACTCCGACTGGGGTGACGCAATTTTCTGAGGGCTTTGGCCTCAATCTGGCGAATCCTTTCCCGCGTCACATCAAAATCCTGGCCGACCTCTTCAAGGGTGTGGTCCGTTGATTCTCCAATGCCGAAGCGCTTTCGCAAGACCTTCTCTTCACGAGGTGTCAGCGTATGAAGCACCCCATTAATCTGGCGTTGCAGGTCGTAACGGATTGCTGCGTCAATCGGAGAAATCACCTTTTTGTCCTCAATAAAATCACCCAAATGGGAATCTTCTTCCTCTCCAATCGGGGTCTCCAGAGAGATCGGCTCCTTGGCAATCTTTAAAATCTTCCTCACCTTTTCAAGTGGAAGTTCCATTTTTTCAGCGATCTCGCCCGGAGACGGTTCGCGCCCCAACTCTTGCACTAATTGCCTTGTTGTCCGAATCAGTTTATTGATGGTTTCAATCATGTGAACGGGAATTCGGATTGTCCTCGCCTGGTCGGCAATCGCCCGGGTGATCGCCTGACGTATCCACCAGGTCGCATAGGTGGAAAACTTATATCCCCGCTTATACTCAAATTTATCCACCGCTTTCATCAATCCAATGTTTCCTTCCTGGATCAGGTCAAGAAACTGAAGTCCCCGATTCGTATACTTCTTGGCAATACTGACAACAAGGCGGAGATTGGATTCAACCAGTTCGCTCTTAGCAAGTTTTACCTTATGCTCCGTCTGAGAAAGGTGACGAATCGATTCAACCAAGTGCTCTGCGGGGATCATTGCATACTCTTCCACTTTACGGATCTGCTTTCGCGCCTCGCGATGCGTCTTTTCCATTTTCAAAATCTGTTCCGATTTAAGGTGGAGTTTGCGTTCGGCGGCACGCATTTCTCTTCGTCCTTTTTTGACCTTGGTAAAGAAAGAACCCAATGTATCCGTCCCCCCGCACCTTCTTTTACAAAGTGCAATCTCGCGTTGTGATTTGATCACAGCATCCGCCAAAAGGCGAAGCTCTTCGATGACATGATCCATCACATGCGGATGAAGGTTGAGCGTCTCGATCTTTTCAATAAGCTTTGTTCTTGTTTTCGTAAGCATCTCCACGGCCAATTCCTTGGCTTTATGACTTCTTCCGGGCCGTCTTGCCTTTTCAAGGGCCTTATAATATTCCCTCCGGCGTACCTTGATCCGGACCATCGTTTGAAGAGTCTTTTTCTTCATCTCTTCCTTGTCCTGTTCAACCACCTCAAATTCATCTTCAGGAATGACAATGACCTCTCCAAGAGAAGCCTCCTCAGAACGTACGCGATCACCCAGAGAGATCACCTCTTGAATTGCCAGAGGCAGACCAAAGACAATCGTCAGAATGCCCTCTTTCCCTTTTTCAATCCGCTTCGCAATTTCAATCTCACCTTCGCGGGAAAGAAGAGGAACCGTACCGATCTCCCTTAAGTAAAGTCGCACCGGATCATCTGTTCGACTCACGACACCCGGCGTCAAATCGATCTCCTTTTCCTTCTCCTCATCTGCCGATTCTTGGTCTCTCGTTTCAGCTTCCTCAACGCTGTCTATCCCGGCCTCAGACTCTGCAGGCATCCTCCGTGAACGGCCCGCCTCCTCCTGATCGACAACCTCAATATCCATTTCCCCGAACATAACCATGATATGATCCAGTTGTTCAGAAGAGAGGACATCACTTGGAAGTGTATTGTTTAATTCCTCATAAGTAAGGAATCCTTTCTCTTTCCCCAAGGCGATCAACTGCTTCACTTCGTCTAATTTTTCTTCTTTCGGCATGTGTTCTCCATTCACCCCTTTCATGTTAATGTGAAAGGGTCAAGTGACTGAGTTCTTTTTTCAAATCAATATTTTTCTTTTGTAGGGAGTGAACGGTGGAAATGTCCCCTCCCCTTTCGGCCCGCTGAAGACGCTTTGGTATCTCGTCTATTTCGCACTGAATCTTTTTTTTAAGCAAACCGCTGATGCAATCCTCCCCCGTCCGTTTGATATCCTCGTAGGGAACTTCTTCAATAAGCAGACGGCTGTAAAGGATGCCTGCGCGCTCATTCATCCGATTGATGTCAATATCATCAGGCACCTGCCACCGCATTTGATCGGCATCCCAATACAAGCTCAGGATCTCCTGAATTCGGTCATCCGTAAAATCTTCCGGGAGAAGCTTTCCATCAAATGCTGAGGGCTTAAGATCTCCGCTAAGGAGTAAATGCACGATCATCTTTTCCGCCTGGGGCGGAAGTTTTTCCTGCGACGAGAAAGACGCAGAAGAAGACGCGTCCAGCGCCCGCTTTCTGAAACCGGTTCCGCCCACGACATCCGATCGGCTCGCAAAGTCTTTCCGTAGCGCGTCTTCCTGAATCCCCAATTCCTCAGAAAGCCGTTTCAGATAGTGGCTCTGTTCAATATGAGTTTTCAAGCCACGAATCAAGGGAAAGATCTCATTCATTACTTTCTTTTTGTCCTCAATTGACTTTAAGGAAGACGCTCCAACCAAGCTGGAAATAGAAAAATCAACTAAAGTCGCCGCTTCCCCAACTTTTTGAAGGAAGGCGTCCTTCCCATGTTTCTGAATATACAAATCTGGGTCTTCACCAGAGGGGAGCGACACGACCGATGCGGGAATGCCTCTCTCAATAAAGAGCGGCGCCGCCCGCAACGCGGCCCGAATCCCGGCTGTATCCGAGTCAAAATTCAGAATAACTTTCTCGGCCACACGACGGATGAGGTGGAGATGATCCGGCGTAATGGCCGTCCCAAGTGTCGCAGCCACATTCGGAACCCCGGCCTGGTGCGCCTGAATGGCATCAAGATATCCCTCGACAACAATCAGAGAATGAATCCCTTTTGCCTTCGCTTTGTTGATGCCGAAAAGGTGTTTTCGCTTTGTAAAAACAGAGGTTTCAGGCGTGTTCAGATACTTCGGCAGAGAATCATCAAGCACCCGTCCTCCAAAACCTGCCACTTTTCCCTGGAGCGTTTGAATCGGAAAGAGGATACGGTTTCGAAAACGATCGAAAAAACGACCCCTTCCGGTGGTAGATGATGCGGATCCCGACTTTCTTGACACCAGACCCGACTTTTCCATGAGCGCTTCCGGGAACTTCCCGCGAAAAGCCTTTAGGAGGTTTTCATAACCCGGCAGCGCAAATCCAATCGAGAAGGCTTCGACCGTCTCGCGCGTAATCCCCCTTCCCTTCAGATAAGTCAGGGCTTGCTTCCCTTCCGGTCTTTGCAGGAGATTATGGTGAAAATAAGCTGCGGCGGCTTCATTGAGTCGATAGATTTCCTCCGCCTCTTTTTTTGCCGGATTCTCCGGGCGCGCCCCACCCTTCTCGGGAAGAGAAACACCCGCCTTTTCTGCCAGCCTCTGGAGTGCCTCTGGAAAGGGGACCCCTTCAATTTTCATCAGAAACTGAAAAATATTTCCGCCGACACCGCATCCGAAGCAGTGAAAAATCTGCTTTCCGGGACTTACGGTAAAAGAGGGTGTTTTTTCCTGATGAAAGGGACAAAGACCAATATAATTCTGGCCCGCCTTCTTTAAAGACAGATACTCCGAGACCACGGCCATCAGGTCACTCCGATCCCTGACAGTTTCAAGCACTTGGTCGGAGAAATGATTTGGATTCAAAGGGATCAACCCCTCACTACAAAGAAAAAAGCCGCTCGTAGGTCTATTTTTGTTCCAGACAGGCCTGAACCATCTTCCGAACCATGTTTCCTTCGGCCCGACCGAGTAAATCCGGCATCACCCGCTTCATGACCAAACCCATCTGTTTCATACCGTTGGCACCAGAAGCTGCAATGGCTTCTTCTACTTTTGAACGAAGTTCCCCTTCAGAAAGAGGCGAGGGAAGAAAAGACTTCAGGATGGTCAATTCTCTATTTTCTTTCTGGACAAGATCTTCTCGTCCTCCCTTCGAGAACATCTCAATCGACTCTCTACACTGTTTCACCGCAGTAGAAACAACCTTAAGCACCTCTTCTTCCGTGAGGTTAAGCCCCTTTCCCTTCTCGATCTCTTTGTTCTTCAATGTCGCACGCAGAAGACGAATTACGGAAACACGATCGGTGTCACCGGCCCGCATTCCGACCTTCATTTCCTCCACGAATCTCTCTTGAAGCCCCACGCTCCTCCCGCCTCCGGTCAAGAGACCGAAACCCAAACCTACTACGGTAAACCTATAATGTAACAAAGCCAAATACTCTTGTCAACTTATTGTTTTTACAAATAATTCCACAAAAAACAGTGTTATCCTGGCGGCCACTGGAAGGGACGCCCGCTCAATAAGTGCACATGCAGATGGAAGACGGTCTGACCGGCCCCTCTTCCTGAATTGATGACGGTGCGATAACCACGCTCCACGATCCCCTTTTCCCGGGCCAGACGGGAAACAACTGAAAAAAGGTGCGTCAAGATCGCGTCATCTTTCGGCTGTATGGCTGAAAGGCTCGCAATGTGCTTCACGGGGATTACAAGGAGATGAACCGGCGCCTGCGGATTGACGTCTTCAAACGCAATTGCACGTGTATCCTCATAAACAATTTTACTTGGAATTTTTTTCTCGATTATCCTGCAAAAAAGGCAATCTTCTCGCCCCTCCCGAATAGATGCTTCCATGGTGTCTCTTCCTCCTGGACGAGCGAAAATTTCATGCCCTCACTCTGCGGATGACAAACGAGGCTTCTTTCCTCTTGACTTTTTTTCATCAAGACCCGACTGCGAAGTCCTTCTTTTCAGTTCCTCTTCGACCTGCATCATCGGGATGTTATAGTAGCCCAGGGCGACCAGAAGGTGGTAGAGGAGATCTGCCGTCTCATGAACGATCTCCTTTTCACGCCCATTTTTCGCACTGATGATAAATTCTCCCGACTCTTCGGCCACCTTTTTCAGGATCAGATCCAACCCCCCCTCAAACAGGCTGCTGGTATATGATCCAGGAAAAGACTGTTCTTTCCTCTCAAGGATGGTCTTGGAAAGGGCCTCCAGCATTGACACCGAAAGGGGCGCGCCTCCTTGTCCCTTTCGAGTCGAAACGTCCTCCTCTCCTTCGCGAACGTTCGCCTCCCAGAATTTCTCAAAGAAACAGGAGCGTTTTCCAGTATGACACGCGACCTCCACCTGTTCGACCTCCACCAGCAGGGTGTCCTGGTCGCAATCGATCAAGATGGCTTTGATAATCTGAATATGGCCCGATGTTTCTCCTTTCCGCCAGAGCTTCTTTCTGGAGCGGCTCCAGAAATGGGTCTCACCGGTCTCTATGCTCAACTGGAGGGACTCCGCATTCATATAGGCAACCATGAGAACGTCTTTATTACGAACATCCTGGATGACCGCCGGTATCAATCCGTCGGAAAACTTGATCTGATCAATGTCGACTAATACCTTCATCATGTTCCTCTATGATACCCACATTTGTAAGGGCTCAGAGCCTGATGGGGATGCCCCTCTCTGAAAGATAGGCCTTAGTTTCAGCAATGGTAAAGGTTTGATAATGAAAGATCGACGCGGCCAGAACCGCATCGGCCTTTCCCTCGAAAATCCCGTCAAAAAGATGGGCCAGGGTTCCCACGCCGCCGGAGGCGATCACCGGAATATGAACCCTTTGTGAGACCGCCCGGGTTAATTCAAGATCATATCCTTGCGTCGTCCCGTCCCGATCCATGCTCGTCAGGAGAATCTCACCTGCACCAAGGGATCCAACCTTCTCCGCCCAGGCCACCGCATCAAGCCCAACGGCCTTCCTTCCTCCATGCGTATAAACCTCCCAGTGAGAGTCAGAAGCCCGCGCACGCGAACCAAGCGCTTGATCTTTTCCCTGCCCTCTTCTTTTGGCATCAATGGCAACAACGATCGTTGAACTTCCAAACTGTCGAGCGGCCTCCTGAACGAACTCCGGATGTTCCACCGCCGCCGTGTTGATCGCGACCTTATCCGCCCCAGCCTTCAAAAGCCTTCGGACATCTTCGACGGTGCGAACGCCCCCTCCCACGGTTAAGGGCATTGAAACCTCATCGGCTGTCCGCTGGACAATGTCGAGCAGGGTATCGCGCCCATCGGATGAGGCGGTGATGTCGAGAAAACACAGTTCATCCGCTCCCTGCGCCTCATAAATCCTGGCTACTTCTACCGGATCTCCGGCATCTCTCAATCCGACAAATCCGACCCCCTTCACAACACGGCCGCCCTTGACATCAAGACAGGGGATAATCCGTTTCGCCAGCATCAACTCCCCTTCCGCAGCAGGGCCAGGGCTTCCTGAAGCGTAAACCGACCGACATAAAGGGCCTTTCCGACAATCATTCCTCCAACCCCCTTCAGACTTGAAAGCGCTGCAATCTGCTGAAGCGTCGTAATTCCCCCTGAGGCAATGAGCGGGATCTCAACCTGCCGGGCCACTTCATTCAGCAGATCGAGGTTCGGTCCGCTCAACATACCGTCCCGCTCAATATCGGTGAGGATAATCGACGCCACCCCGGTATCCTGCATTTCAACGGCCAGGCGCATCGGCGTCTCAGAACAAACTTCCTTCCAGCCTCGGATCGCGACCTTTCCCTCTTTGGAATCGATACCGGCAAGGATCTTCCCTGGAAATTTCAAACAGGCTTCCTTGACCAGGGAACGATTTTGTAAGGCTGCCGTTCCCAGGATCACGCCTGCGGCGCCGATCGAGAGATATTTTTCAATCTGAGCGAGATTCCGAATTCCACCGCCAATCTGAACCGGGATTGCAATATTTTTGATGATCCGCCCGACCACAGAGGCATGCACGGCTTGCCCTTCGACAGCGCCATCCAAGTCAACCAAGTGCAGCCGTGCAGCGCCCTGGGACTCCCAGTCCTGAGCCATTGCGACCGGATCTTCCGCATAGACCGTTTCTGAATCCATTTCACCCTGAGTCAGACGAACACAGCGTCCCCCTTTCAGATCAATCGCAGGAATAATCATTAGTTCAACCTCGCAAAATTTGAGAGAAGCCTCATCCCGGTCTCCTGGCTCTTTTCAGGATGGAACTGACAGG
>JAJDBV010000069.1 GCA_029261165.1 Nitrospirota bacterium
GAAATCCCTTAACCCTTTTGATCTCAGAAAGGGAATGGAAAGAAAACTCAAAAAAATCTTTGATCTTCTTTCCAAAAAGTAACCTCTGTTATGAGTCAACGATCTAATCCTTCGGTAACATTTTCTAATGAGTCAACGGGACTAAAGGAGATGGGTGAAGGCGCTCTCCCTCAAAGGACGGAGACGATGCTCTTTACGCGTGTTCGATTCTTGAATGCCTGTTTCTCATCAAATAATCAGTCAATACAAGCGCCAACATCGCTTCGGCGATCGGGACAGCTCGGAGTCCGACACAGGGGTCATGCCGCCCCTTGGTGACTATTTTGGCCGGGCGGCCATGGATATCAATCGTATCCTGTTCTGTTGCAATGGATGAGGTGGGTTTCAGGGCGAGACGGATCACAATATCATCACCGTTTGAGATCCCCCCGAGAATGCCACCCGCATTATTTGAGCGAAATCCGGAGGGCGTGATCGGATCACAATTCTCGCTGCCTCTCATTTCAACCACCTGAAATCCGGCGCCGATCTCAACGCCTTTGACCGCATTAATTGACATCATCCCTCCCGCGAGGGCCGCATCGAGTTTGTCAAATACCGGTTCCCCAAGGCCGGCAGGGACGCCTTTCGCGATCACCTCAATCCTGGCGCCGATAGAATCCTTCGCGGCTTGTGCTTCCTGAATGACCTGCTCTATTTCAGAGACCGCGTCGGGGTCGGGGCAGAAGAGGGCATTCTTCCGAATCTCGGATATGTCGACCCGCTTGATCTTTGCTGATCCGACTTGCGTCAGGTACCCGATCACCTCAATCCCTTCTCGGGACAATATCTTGCGCGCAATGGCGCCTGCAGCAACGCGGGCGACCGTCTCCCGCGCAGAAGATCGTCCACCTCCTCGGTAATCACGGAATCCATACTTTTTAAAATAGGTATAGTCGGCGTGACCCGGCCTGAAAATGTCTTTTATCCTGTCGTAATCTTTTGAGCGGGTGTCTTCGTTATGGACAATGAGTGCAATGGGGGTTCCGGTTGTTTTTCCCTCAAAGGTTCCAGAGAGGATTTTTACGATGTCGGACTCTTTTCTCTGGGTGACCAGGCGACCTTGCCCTGGTTTCCTTCGGTCAAGGTCCTTTTGTAAGTCCGCTTCCGTCAAAGGAAGGCCGGCAGGACAGCCGTCGACAATTGCACCTAATGCGACACCATGGCTTTCACCGAAGCTGGTCAGACGAAAAATCTGGCCGAGACTATTTCCAGACATGAGGGTTCCAATCAATCTTATTATGATTCAGGAGACTGAATCGTTGTGGAAGCGCTTTCTGACTTTATTGCAGGCATTCCGAACAGTGTTGTTTTCCGCCTTGATCTGTGAGGAGCGCAACATTGACATATTCGCCGCATACGCCACAAGGTTCTGCTTTATACTTTCCCATAATTGGCGGGGCGGGGAGCGTGATATGTCGGATTGAGAAGAGATCGGACTCCGGCGCGGCCATGATTGTATCTATTTGCTCCTCCGTGAGCTTTTGAAAGGCGGCTTTTTGCTCATCGGTGGCCTGAGGACTCTTGGCTTCTTTCTTTCTTTTTCGTAATTCCGTATGGTCAAAGGTGTCCCAATAACTGCAATAGAGACGAACAGCCTTCCCGGTGTTTGTATTCTGGAGAGTGTAAACTGGTTTTCCAAGATGCGTCAACTGGAGGTTTCGCTTTCCAAAGGTACATCCGGTAACTTCCTGGATCGCATCGAGTGCGCATGTTTCGTTCCCGACAAGTGCAATCACCTCTTTCATGTTTTTTATCTCGTCTTTCATCTCTCGCATCAATGCCTTTCCGACACGATACCCCACCGCGATGTCGAGGCAAAGGTGCCGATGAAAATCGACGACCTCTTTGAACTCAGGATCCATTGTTTCTCCTCTCTTGTATTTTTAAGAATTTTGTAACAATGTTCTTTGCGCTGGATCATACCATAGAATGAAAAAGATTTAAAATATCCCGAACGGAGTGAATGAATTCGTAGATTTTAATAATCCTGGCCGAGAAAAAGCGATGATTGCGCTATTCTCCTGATTCTATGGAAGAGATCTTGTGGCCAACCCTATGTTATGATATGTCTTATTAATATTGTTTTGATCTGTCTGTACGAATAGGAACTTAGGCTCTAAGTTATCAGGAATTTTAATAGGGAGAAAAGCCATTAGCGATTCATCAAAAGTTTTTCGGACAGAATATAAGTCTTTCTCGAAGGCTGGGCAACAGCAACCACTCACCCTGGTGGATCAACTCTTGGCAGCCACGCCTCAGGAAGATCCCCGTTATCGGACGCTGTACGACTTGCGGAGAAAAATCGAAGAAGAAAACCTCAATCTCCAACAGGTGCAGGGAGAGATCAAGAAACTGAATCAAGTCGTAGAAAAGGTCACTGCTCCGGCGAACCGTATCGGAACGCTCCTGGGCCTTCCTGCGCCTGATATGGCCCATATCATTGTCGGCGGAGCCGACTACTACACCAACATCGACCCCCGACTTGAAGTGGATCAACTTCTGATTGGATCTCAAGTTCTGGTCAATGAAGCCTTTGTCGTCATTCAGTCACTTGGTTATGATCCCGGTGGTGCCGTGGTCAAGATCACCGATCTTCTCCCGGATGGCCGGCTTCGGATCGGCCAGGAAACCGGGACGCAATCGACGCTGTTGATTCGGTCAAGCGGATTGGCCGTCGTGGGGCTCGTGGTCGGAGATGAAGTACGGACCGATGCGAGTCATCGGGTGGCAATAGAAAAAGTTGAGCAGGCGCAAATAAAGGAACACTTTCTTGAAGAGGTTCCGACTGTGCTTTGGACTGAGATCGGTGGCCAAAAGAAAGCGGTCGATGCCGTCCGGGAACGGATAGAAGCCCCCCTGCTGTACCCCGAACTCTATAGAAAGTATCAGTTCTCACAGCCCAAGGGCTTTCTACTCTATGGCCCACCCGGATGTGGAAAAACCTTAATTGGAAAGGCCACCGCCCGCAGTTTGACAGAAAACCGTACCGGGGTCGATGGTGAAAAGGCGGAGGCCTCCTTCTTCCACATTAAAGGGCCGGAAATCCTCAATATGTGGCTGGGCGA
>JAJDBV010000070.1 GCA_029261165.1 Nitrospirota bacterium
TAAAATGTGAGAAAAGAGTGTATTATTATGAGCCATGGCCTAATTCTCCTTTTTGATTCAATGAGTTATCGCAAACCCATTTTACCAAATCGGCTCGGAATTAGGCCATCTTTTTCATCCGTTAACGGGACAGTAATGATCTTCTATAAGACCTGCAAACCCGTCCCCGATGGAGACTTTATTGAGATCTTTTGTAAGTGTTCGTTGGAGGGTGCGAAAAAAGGAATGTTAAAGGGTTTTATCGTCGGGCAAGGGAGGTTTGGTTAAGGGGCCGACAGAGGTTGTGGAGAACGATGGTTATCCTCATAACCCTTTCCACCAGACCAACAAAGAGAAAAAAATCACCATTACGAACCACTCTGATATTTTCCCACTGCGGCCCTAGTGTTGGTAAAGACAAAAAGAGAGGGGTCTTTTTGTCCCAAGCTCTTAATGTGTGACCCCTGTAACTGGGATAGGTGTTTCTCGCCTACGAAAGACCTGTGCCTGGCCTGTACAATGATGATGAAAAGGATAGGACCGTATAAAGTTTTTTTTGACCAGGTACACCGATTTAGTCAAAACTCTAAACACAATGACCCTAAAGAAAAATTTGCTGGAGCAAATGCCCATATTCCCGCAGATGTACGGAGCATACTTGATGTTGGTTGTGGGCGTGGAGACTTTTTAAACTACGTGTCCGACGGTTACCTTAAGGTAGGAGTTGACATGTGCGCTGCTCCCCTGTCATGTCTCAATTCGCCTGTTGCAGTTTGTAATATTGACAGGTTACCTTTTTCTGATAACCAGTTTGACTTAGTTACGTGTTTTGAGGTTGTGGAGCACCTGCAGTACACTGAATTTTGTAATATATTGCTCGAACTGGAACGCGTAAGCCGGAAATATATAATTATCTCAGTCCCTAATCAAGAGTCTTTACAGCAATCTCTGGTTTGTTGTCCGAAATGTTGTTGTTTATTTAATCCAAGTTGGCATGTACGATCTTTCAACGAGTCGTCTTTACGAGGTATTTTTCGTGGTTTTCGAATGATTGAGTGCAATCCTTGCGGGCCAAAAACTCGTCAGCATAATTCGCAATTGGTAAGACTACTTCGTTGTTGGGCTCCAAGGCGTCCGCCGTTATTGGCAACGTGCCCACAGTGTGCTTATTCAGAAGCCACTGAAAGGCACTCATCTGAGGGTGGGCTCTCCAATAAGGTGATCCAATCAGAAAGGGTTATTCTTTCTAAAATACAAAGAACTGCCAGACACATCTTCGAACTTCTATTTATTAGATTTCAGAAGAAAAAATACTGGTTACTCGCCTCATATGAGCGTACGGGAGAATCCTTGACCAAAGAGACTGAACAGTCTCTAAGAAGAGCAAGGTAACCAGTGGATAGCAAGAAAAAACAACCTCTTTCAGCTCAGTCTTGGACTTCTGCATCACTTCTTCTTGTTCTTGTAGCTCTTGTAAGTAAGGGGATTGGGTTTTTCCGGGATATTCTTGTGGCCAAATATTTTGGGGCCAGCCTGCAAGTAGATGCCTTCATGGTTGCCTTATCTTTGCCTATGCTGGTTCTTGGAGGGTTAGGTTTTGCCCTCTCTACAGCCTTAGTTCCAATTTACAGAAAAGCTACAGTAAGTAGTGGGGCAACTCAAGCAAACAAACTTGCTGGTAGTGCAGTGGGAGTAGTAGTCGTCGTGTCTATCTCTCTCGCACTGATAGTCACCATTATACCGCACTACTTTATTGACTTAATTGTACCATTACTTTCTGAATCGACGAGAACTCTAACTATTAAATTTACGCGATGGTTGGGGTTATATGTTATAGGTTTGAATCTCGTTTATACTCTGACTGCAATCTACCACTCATGCCACCATTTTAAAATCCCTGCTTTTAGTGACCTTCTATTTAGCGCTAGCATTATTCTCGTTATGATCGGCTTTTATTTGCCTCTAGGAATCTATTCGTTAATATATGGTCACATTTTAGGGATTTTTCTTTGTGCAGGGATTCAACTCTATTTTCTTTCTAAGAAAGATCTTCCTGGTTTTGGATTTAATCTTGAAATATCCAATGTCAAAAGCCTTCTTCTTTGTGCAACTCCAATACTTCTCTTTGATTTTTCATTACAAGTTGGCACTATAATTGAAAATTATTTTGCTTCTGGGCTTGCTGAAGGGAGCATTGCAGCGCTGAACTATGCAAAGAGATTGAGCATCGCTATCATTGCTTTGGTCGCGGTCAATATTTCCAAAGGTGTTTTTCCGACCCTTTCCGAATTATATTTAGAACAGAAGCGAGATGAAACGAGAGACTTATTTTTGAAAGTAAATAAGCAATTAATTTTCGCATTCACCCCATTATCGGTTTTTCTATTTGCCTTTAGGAGTGAGATCATAAAAGTTCTTTTTATGCGCGGGGCATTTGATCATGAGGCATTAGAACTAACATCTACCGCCTTCCTTTTTTACGCGGCAGGATTGGTAATAGTTGCAATTGAGCCTGTTTTTATTCGCGCGTGCTATGCGTTTTCTGACTCCAGGACACCTTTATTCTCATCGTTTCTGAGTATTCCCTTTGTGATCTTACTAACGTATATTCTTACACCTATTATGGGTTTGTCTGGTATTGCACTTTCAACTAATATAGGATTTCTAATCCGGTTATTGATTCAAGTTTTTTATCTCCAAAAGAAACTCGGAGGATTGGTCTTCGGAGAATTGTTAAAAGTCGGGATTGCTTCCTTTATTTTGGCTTTAGTGTCGCTTGTACCGATTTCAATGCTTTCAACTGATTCTTTTTTAAGTATTGTAATTTCTGCGATAAGTTTTTTCATAATATACCTTGTCCTGGCATGGTATTTAATAAATAGTGAAGTCAGGCCCTTGTGGCAATTATTGAGACAAAAGATTTCTCATGTTTAGAAAAGACCCTGTGGGGCAGAGTCATACTACTCAGGATAAATTGGTCCTCATCGGTAGTACCTGGAATATTTAAGGTCAGAGAAATAAGTGTGGAATTGAACTACAGTATAGCAAGAAACTTAGACCGAATAGCCTCACTATTGCGTACTATTGGTCTTAGTAGTATCACACGGCTATGCCGTGATCTGATATCTCGAATGTTCAAGGAGGGAATTACAATAAAAGTGGGAGGCTCCCGCCTTTGCGGTTCCATCCGAGATAGAGCTTTTGTATATAAAGTTGGAGAGGGATACTTCGAACCCCAAACGGTAAAGGCTTTTTTGGAAGCGCTAAAACCTGGCATGGTGGTAATGGATATTGGTGCATACTTGGGTTACTATACCATTTTTGCTGCCGAGAAGGTTGGTCCGTCGGGAAAAGTTTATGCATTTGAACCAGACCCCCAAAATTACTCTTTACTGGAACATAATATTAGGATAAACGGTTACAAAAATGTTGTAGCGATTAGGAAAGCTGTTTCAAACAAAACTGGTACGCTGAAATTCTATCAACATTCTTATGATCCAAGCATGGGAAGTCTTATTTTCCGGAAGGGATGCCAACGGGTAGTGAATGTCGACTGTGTCAGTGTAGACGAATTCCTAGTAAATCATCAAGTTGACATTATCAAAATGGATGTAGAAGGGTCGGAGGTCTTTGCTCTGCAGGGAATGTTGAGGACTATTGGGGATTCTCCAGGTTTAACGTTATTTGTTGAACTCAACCCTGGGGCTCTCATGGAAGCAAAGAGTTCCTCTCAAGAACTATTGAACAAATTAAAACGATTGGGTTTTGATAATGTTATACAGATTGATAGAGATGACAAAGTTAATGGAGAACTTGTATTGTGCAACCTGTTTTGTAGAAGGGGTTTGAAGTAGAATGGAACAACTGCTTGTACCTTTATATGCTGTTTTTCTGGCTCCAACAAAGTACAACTTTATTCGCCAAACCTATATGCCATCCTTTATCTCTCCGTCCCTTTTTTTGTGTTTTACTATTCTTCTGGGAGTTTTTGTTAAAGTATTATTCATCGGGGGAAGACTTCCTGTTATACCTAAGCGACTTTGGATCCCATATGTTAGCATGCTCGTATTGATGATGTTGAGTCTTTTTTATACCCCTAATTTTGAATATGGTTTGAAAAAGGTATTTGAGTTTATGTTTACTACAACTGTAGCGTGTTTCATCCCTTTTTTCTTATTTAGGAATCTCCTTATAATTTCGCGCTTTCTCGGAACGATACTTCTTATAGGTATTGTTTTTGTTGTCGTTATTTTGATTGCAAATCCCTATTCAACTTCTTTTGAATTTAAAACGAAGATAGGATCGAATTATCTATTAATACAACACATGTCTGGAATGGCGGGGTTGATAATACTTTATTATTACGTGATGCGAGCTAAGTCAGTTAGATATACTATCTGGTTATTTTCTTTGTTTGTGACAATTATGGGTGTAATACTATATGTGGGTGGCAAAGGACCTGTTCTGGCGTTTGTCGTTACAACCTTTTTCATGTCCATTAAATCTGTAAAAGTTACAAAAAGAATTTCACTACTGTTACACAGTAAGCGCCAACTATTGTTCCCAATTTTAGTGATTGTAACGGGTTCGGCAGTACTCACATTTTTTATGTTTACACAAGATTTCAGCGCATTGATATGGCGAATTGGGTTCATCTTTTCAGGAGAACATTATTCCCAAGTTGAAAGGTTAGAAAATGCTAGAATAGCTCTGACTTTATTCCAACAAAACCCTTTCTTTGGGGTCGGGATTGGAGGGTTTAGTGCGCATTCTTTTGTATTAGAGGGAGTTGAGAGGTTTAGATACCCTCATAATATTATTATAGAAGTTCTTAGCGAATTGGGGTTGGTTGGCTTCTTGTTATTTTCATTTATTATAACTTTTTCTTTCCGCCATCTACTCAGTATTCAAAAAAAATATTTAAATTCACATTTTCCTACAGTATTTATTGCTTTGTTTTTATTTACGTTTTTAAACGCTATGACTTCCCAGGACATTACTAATCCGGCACTTTTTTCTTTTATTGGCATCTCTTTTGCGTTGAAAATAGCTGTTAATAATGAAGAACTTGAAAAAAATAGCCGGTCAAATTTCAGTATATGACACGTCATTTATCGAAAAGCACAGATTATCTTCTACATATTTTTTGCGATGGTGACAAGTTATGCATGTTTGGCTAATTACAATAGGGGAACCTCTCCCTACTGACGGTAATGGTGGGGATCGGTTACTTCGTGCTGGCACTCTCGCCATGATGTTGGCCAAGGGTGGGCATGAAGTGGTGTGGTGGTCGTCGACCTTCGATCATGTGCGCAAGCAACAGCGTTTTGCTACCGATACCACGCTCCACCTGGAAAGTGGCGTTTTATTAAAGTTGCTGCATGGTTGTGGTTATACACACAATAAGTCACTTCTGCGAATGATTGATCATACAATTCTCGCACGGAAATTTTCGTGCCAGGCTGAAGAGATGCACTGCCCACATGTTATACTTTGTTCCCTTCCACCTCTGGAACTACCGATAGCCGTTACAAGCTATGGCAAGTTGCATGGTGTCCCAGTGATATTGGATGTGAGGGATCTCTGGCCGGATATCTTCCTGGAGGTTGTACCACGGTGGTTGCGGCCTTTGATGAAGCTTGGGCTTACTCCAATTTGGAGGCAGGCGCGTACTGCGTGCCAAAATGCGTTTGCCATCACGGGGAATTCTCCTGGATTTGTAGAATGGGGGCTTAGACGTGCTCAGCGTTCGGCCACGGACCTGGACCACTATTTTCCATTTGGTTACGCAATTCCAATGCTTACGGATGGTGAGCGGGAAAGTACCAATTATTTCTGGAGTAAATATGCCCTGCACGAAGGAGACGCCGAATTTACGGTTTGCTTCTTTGGCACCTTTAGCAATCAATTTGATCTGGAGGCCGTAATCGACTCTGCAATAATGCTTCAGGCGGAAGGTGCGGGTGTCCGGTTTGTATTGTGCGGGGCGGGAGAACGTTTAAAAGCTTTGAAAACCAGGGCTAGGGGTTGTAACTCTGTTATTTTCCCGGGTTGGGTAGGCCGGGCCGAGATTTGGACCCTCATGGCACTTTCGGATGTAGGGATTGCGCCTTATCGAAATCACGCGGGGTTTGTTGACAATTTGCCCAACAAACCTATTGAGTATATGGCGGGCGGACTCCCCGTCGTATCTGGTCTTCATGGGTATCTTGAAGAATTCCTAGACCACAACCAGTGTGGTGTAAACTACACACTTGGTGATGCGCGATCACTACGTGACGTTATTGTATGTTTGAAGGAGAATAGGGCGCAAGTACGCATGATGTCTAAGAAAGCATGCCAGGTATTTTCAGAAAAATTTGACGCCGAAAAGGTTTACGGTAAAATGATGGTGTATTTACGAGATGTCATTGCGGCCTATTCTGTACGATCCATGCTTAGGAAGGATCATGAAAACTGATTTTACTACTGTGACCGAGCTGGCAGACGATAAAGTTCCGATCGAGCAGCTTGAGCGTCTGGCCCACCGCTACTATTGGGCGGGCGAATACTGCCGGGGCAAGGATGTGCTCGAAGTAGCCTGTGGTGCAGGTCAGGGTTTGGGGTATCTGGCCTCTCTGTCTAATAGCGTACACTCCGGTGATATTACCCCGGCACTTGTTGCCCGCGCCAGTGCTCATTATGGTACCCGTCTTCAAATCGTGGAAATGGACGCCCAAGCACTACCCTTCTCTACCAGTAGTCTGGATGTGGTGATTTTGTTTGAGGCTATTTATTATCTACAATCTGCAGAAGCCTTCGTGAATGAATGTCGGCGGGTGTTACGGCCTGGCGGAAGTGTACTGATTGTTACCGCTAACAAGGATTTGTATGATTTTAATCCGAGTCCATTCTCTCAACGATATTACGGGGTAGTGGAATTGGGTAATCTGTTCGGTGGGAGTCACTTTTCGTGTGAGTTCTTCGGCAACATGCCTGTGGATGCTGCTTCGTGGCGTCAACGGATTTTCCGCCCCATTAAGACGCTGGTAGTGAAATTGGGTTTCATGCCAAAAACGATGGCAGGCAAGAAGCTGCTCAAGCGCCTGATATTTGGTCGTCTAGTCCCTATGCCAGCCGAGATCAACTGGGATACGGCACCCTATACGCCGCCGATGCCACTTAGTCCAGTTCAGCCCAATCGTAAGTTTAAAGCCATATACCTCATTGCAACTCGGGTGGAGTGATGCACTGACATTATGTAAGGAGATTTGCCATGCAAGTAGCACGATTAACTAAGATTCAATCTGCCTTGAACGAAAGAGACAGCATTTCCGATGAGGAATGGCTTAGTTCTCTCGATGATCGTAAGAGTAAGGAGCTTGCATTTCATGACAAGGATCGAGATCGAGCAAAGGTCTCGTCAATGGATGGCGATACCTATGAGCGTTTTTATGGTAATAAAAAATACTATGCTGCCACCGAGTTGTCAAAAGAATACGTACAAGCTTGGATCGTCGAAAATGCCGTTGGAAAGGTGTTCTTGGACTATGCTTGTGGGAATGGGTCGAACGGGATCGCTGCAGCTAAGGCTGGAGCAGTGTTGTCAATTGGTCTTGATATTAGCCGGGTTTCCGTTCAGAATGCTCAGGCGGATGCTAAGGAGGCCGGGGTTGAGGAGAACACCCGTTTTATACAAGGTGATGCTGAGAATACGCGTTTGCCTGATAATTCAATCGACACGGTAATATGTAGTGGGATGCTACATCACTTGGATCTTTCTCATGCTTTTCCAGAGTTGAGGAGGATTCTTGTTCCAGGTGGGAAGATTCTTGCGGTAGAGGCACTCGATTACAACCCGGCGATCAAGTTGTATCGCTGGCGTACGCCAGCGATGCGGACGGAGTGGGAGGCTGCGCATATTTTGAGCCTCAAGGATGTGGAATTTGCAAAGCGTTTCTTCAATGTAGAAAATGTTCGATATTGGCATATTACAAGTATTTTGGCGCCACATCTTGGCTTTGTACCACATTCTATGTTTAGCTCGGTTGACTCCTTGCTTACGCGATTGCCACTTATCAAGCTTATGGCGTGGATGTTCACTTTCGAATTGATTAAAAAATATTAGAGAGAGAAAGTAATGACAATTCCATCTACCCGTACCATTCCCTTTTTCAATTATTCCGCTTTGTTCATGGAGCAGGAACCGGAGTTGACTCATATCATTAAGGATGTGTGTCGACGCGGAGCCTATATTCTCCAGAAAGACCTGGTCGAATTCGAGAGTCGCCTGGCCGAATTTATGGGTGTAAAATATGCCTTCGGTGTGGCTAATGGCACAGACGCCATCTGGTTGGGGCTTATGGCTGTGGAGATAGGGTCCAAAGACGAAGTGATTTTTCCTTCTCATACATATGTTGCGACGGCCGCCTCTGTGCATTTCGTAGGGGCCACACCAGTGCTGGCAGAGATTGGCCCCGACCATATGCTTGATCCTGCCTCAGTGGAGTCCCTCATCACAACGCGCACCAAGGCAATCATGCCGGTACAGATTAACGGGCGGACATGTAATATGGATCTTCTGCAAGCCATTGCCGATAAACACGGGCTTATGATCCTAGAGGATGCGGCGCAGGGACTCGGCTCCAAATTCAAGGGTCGGTCCGCAGGGAGCTTTGGTAGATTTGGTACCATTAGTTTTTATCCTGCAAAGCTTTTGGGCTGCTTTGGTGATGGCGGCGCGATCGTAACGAATGATGATGCGATCGCTGAGAAAATCGCACTGCTGCGAGATAATGGGCGCAATGCGGAAGGCCGTGTGGTGGCATGGGGTTTCAATTCTCGGCTTGATAATCTTCAGGCTGCTATCTTGAATTTTAAACTTAAAACTTTTCCGGATGATATTGTGCGTCGCCGCACCATTGCCGCGCACTATCAGGCGCGGCTTGGAGAGTTGAAAGAGCTTGCTTTGCCCCCTTCCCCGGAGGATGACCCGCGCCATTTTGATGTATACCAGAACTACGAAATAGAAGCGGATCGCCGTGACGAACTGCGTGACGACTTAGAGAACAAGGGGATCCGCACCATTATCCAATGGGCGGGCACCCCGGTACACCAATTTCATGAATTGGGCTTCACGAATGTGATGCTGCCCAATACCGATCGTTTCTTTACCCGTTGCCTGATGTTGCCCATGAACACCGTGCTTTCCGACGACGATGTAGACTATATCTGTGACAAGATTTGTGATTTTTACAGGCATGAGGTGCCCTGATGGGCGTGGATAATTTTGATCTGGGGGCTTTGGCCGATCCAACGAAATCCCATGACTCTATCAAAATCGACGGAGAAGATCCCGTTTTTCTGAAGTCTCAATTTCGCCAGATGTTGACCATACGTTTGGTGGAAGAGCACTTGGCGGCAATGCGTAAAGAGGGCGTCATCGGTGGCCCTGTGCATCTTGGTGCCGGACAAGAAGCCGTCGCAGTTGGGGTGTCAACGTCTTTGCGAAATACCGACCGTATCTTTGGTGCGCATCGTTCACACTCCCATGTCCTTGCGATGGGTGGAAGTATTCATGGTCTTTTTGCCGAGGTCCTGGGTAGAGAGACGGGGCTTTCGCGGGGGATGGGTGGCTCCATGCATTTGTGGGATCAGCCTCGTGGTTTCTATGGCTCAGTGCCGATTGTTGCTGGCACGGTGGCTCTGGCGACGGGTGCTGGTTTGGCGGCCAAGATGTCCGGAACAGATGATATTGGAGTCGTTTATTTTGGGGATGGTGCCATAGAAGAGGGTGTGGTACACGAGTCGCTTAATCTCGCGCGTATGTTACAGGTGCCAGTGCTGTTTGTGATTGAAAATAATTTATTTTCAAGCCATATGCACATCTCATTACGACAGCCCCATGACGCCACTTCCCGTTTTGCAGCGGCACACGATATTCGCTTTGATACTGTGGATGGGAATAATGTCGTTGCTGTTAAAAATGCGGCACAACGCCTTATTAATCATTCTAGGTCCGGCGAGGGTCCAGGATTTTTAGAAGCGGTGACATATCGTTTGTATGGGCATGTAGATTGGCGTGAAGATATTGATGTCGGAGTCAGGCGCTCTACTGAAGACCTTGCTAATTGGCGAAAAAGGGATCCCATTAAGCGGCTGTTTCAAGGCATGGAAGAGGCCGGTATTTTTTCTCTTGATGAGCAAAATTTATGTGAGGCTGAGATCCGGAAAGATATTGATGAAGCGTGGGCACAGGCTTTACGCGATCCTTATCCATCTCCAGACACTTTGTTGGATCGGGTATATACAAAACAGGTGATGGGTTAATGGAAACCAGGGTGCAATATAATTACGGAACGGCAATTCGCTCTGCTTTTGAATATCTCCTTGAGAAATATCCCGAAGTTTTTGTCATTGGACAGGGCCTCTGGAGTCCGTGGTATGTCGGTAACACGATGACGGATCTTGACAAGAAGTTTGGCAAAAGTCGTGTCATTGATACACCGGTGTCTGAATCGGCCTGTACCGGGACAGCCGTCGGTGCATCACTCGCCGGTATGAAGCCTATCGTTGTCCATCCTCGAATGGATTTTATGCTTTACGCTATGGATGCAATCGTGAATCAGGCGGCGAAGTGGTCTCACATGACAGGAGGGCAGGGCCACCCTGGCGTGACAATTCGGGCGATTATTAATCGCGGTGGAGAGCAGGGCGCCCAACATTCACAGGCTTTACATTCCTGGTTCGCCCATGTTCCGGGTTTGCGCGTTGTCATGCCAGCGACTGTGGGGGATGCACGCGATTTGTTGATCGCCTCTGTTTTATGTGAAGATCCCGTGATGTATATTGACGATCGGTGGCTTTATGACCAAACGGATCAACTTGCCCCGATAAAAGAATTGGATCTTGCCAGCCTTCATCCGCAATGTTTGGGCGTGGGGAGTGACTTGACGCTGGTTTCTTCAGGTTTTTCAACCCGACTCGCTGTTGAGGCACGTGAAGCACTGTTAAAGGAAGATATTTCTGCTGAAGTTATTGATTTGAGACTTCTGAATCCCTTACGCATTGAGCTTATCGTGCAATCGGTCATGAAAACGGGAAGATTGTTGGTGATAGATGGGGGATGGCGTACTTGCGGCTTGGCTGGAGAAATTATTGCTTCTACGGTTGAAAAGATTCCTGTTGATCTCTTGAGGAAACCTCCTGTACGTATCACCCTCCCGGATGCACCTGCCCCGACCTCACGTGTTCTGGAGAAAGCGTACTACCCAACGAAAAAAATGATTGTTTCCAAAGTACATGAACTCCTTAAATGTTAATCCCCCCCAATAAGTGACAAAATATTTCTTAATATCCTAAGATCAATTACTTCTGTTGAAGTTTGATGTCATCTATTTAGGGTTCTGAGTAAGCAATAGATTATGAAACGACTCTTGGATATCATTGGTTCTTTTTTCGGGTTGCTGGCGACGAGTCCGATTTTGTTTCCGGTGATGTTTATGGTTTGGTGGCAGGATAAGCACTCCCCTTTTTACATTGCTCCCCGTGTGGGAAGCAACAATCGGCAATTCAATATGATTAAATTGCGTTCGATGCGGGTGAATGCGGATAAAAGTGGCGTGGATTCGACCAGTGCAAACGACCAACGTATTACAAAAGTTGGACACTTTATCCGCCGTTATAAGCTGGATGAACTTATACAGCTTTGGAATGTGCTTAAAGGTGACATGAGCCTTGTAGGCCCACGTCCTAATGTGAAGAAAGAAACGGATCTTTACACGCCTGCTGAACGTAAATTGTTAGATGTACAGCCGGGCATCACCGACTTCTCCTCGATTGTTTTTTCAGACGAAGGCGATGTTTTAAAAGACTACCCTGATCCAGATATTGCGTACAACCAGTTAATCCGGCCCGGGAAGAGTTTGTTGGGACTTTTTTATATAGACAAAAGGTCTTTCCTGGTTGATGTGAAATTAATTTTGTTGACAATCCTGGCAATCGTGTCACGGGACCGTGCTTTAAATGCCGTCCAAAGCTTGATGAAAAAATTAGGTGCAGCACCTGCTTTGATCGAGCTTGCAGGTCGCCGTAATAAGTTGTTTCCTATGCCCCCCCCTGGCAGGAGGACCATTGTGACTTCAAGAGAGAGCGAGCTGGAAGAAGAAACGCGATGAAGCAGAGATTGATAAAAGAGAGAACTTGCAAAATTTGGCAACTTTGCATATACTGGGTCTGAAATGAGCGAGCGCCGTAGCTATGTCGTTAAGATGGTGGTCAATGGCAGGGAAGTCAATGAGATCATTATCGATCCGCATTATGAAACCAAGCATTTAAACATTGATGATGCCCTGATCTTGAAATTGGTTAAATACTTGGACGGTAGAGAATTTCTGCCGGACGAGCATGATGGTGAATGGGAGTACTTCATGTTGGATCGGATTAAGCATCAAGGAAAGTTCTATCGTCTTGTCTGGTGCATGCGGGACCATTGCCTATTTATTGGAGTGATTAACTGCTTTAGGAGGTAATTTATGAAAAAAAGTCGGACTCGGGGAAAATTTCCGGACGATGCGACGCTAGAAAGGGTTCGCGACAAGCTGTCTGATCCGAACTACTCAGGGGGTAACATCGCATTGCCTGCGGACGCCTCGGAAATAGATCGCGCGAAGTATCAACTTTGTCAGCTGATTGCCCGGTACCAAAGAGAGCATGGTCTTCTTCAAAAGGACGTCGCCGGCCGGATCGGCGCGGATGCGTCACGTGTCAGCGATATCCTGAGGGGAAAGATCGAGCGCTTTACCTTGGATCGGCTTATCGCTTATGCCGAAAAATTGCACACAGGTCTTAAAATTAAGATCATCGCGGCCTAGCACGGTAAGCTTGCGAAAAAAGCGGAAGCTTACTAGTGACAGCGCCAAGATCCGCCGGGAACTCTATTGGACGCCTCCCTATTCGATGGACCAAGGGCTTAAGGTGACTGCAGAATGGTTTAAAAAGCAATTGTGAGTTTTAAGTTTTTAGTTTTGGGTTGGAAGAATGGGTGTCGTTAAAGGATGACCTAACTCCTGCAAGTGGTCCTAGCACCGCTACTTTGAGCATCCTTACCGTGAAGGCAACACAGCATAATCCCTTGATTCGGCGACCGAATGTCGGGTTACTTGCAGGAGTTAGGTATAAGGCAGAGCTTGATAAAAGAGAAGAGCTATGCCTTCTCCTTGCAAATCATTGGTTGAAGAACGGGGTATATCATGATATTATGATATACCTATAGTCTCTTAGAGGAGAGCATATGAGACGCTATTCAGGAAAGTTGTTGCTAAGGGTACCGGAAAATCTTCACCAAGAGCTGGCTAAAGAGGCGTTTGATAGTGGACGATCGATGAACCAACTCTGCTTAGAGGCCTTGTTGGCCAGAAAGGCCCTTAAAGGTTATGACCCATGGAAATCAATCGAGGCAATCTGGCAGGAAAATCAAAATGTGGATCCTGCAAAGTTAGAAAAAGATATTTCAAAGGCCTTGAAGGAAGTCAGACATGCCCGGTAAGCTTCGGGCCGTGGTTGATACCAATATCTTTGTGAGTGGACTGATCCATCAGAAGGGCATACCGGGGCAAATCCTAAAGGCCTTAAGATCCGACATATTCGAATTAATCACATCCGCTGAGATCAACGAGGAAATTTTAGAGGTACTTCAGCGCCCCCGGATCAGAGAAAAATATCACATAGGCGATCGAATTATTGACATTGGAGCGATATTGTACACACAAGCCACTTTGGTGGAACCGAAACATCGCGTGAAAGTGTCTCGTGACCCGGATGATAATAAATTTCTTGAAGCCGCCCTTCAAGGAAGAGCAGACTATATTGTAACAGGGGATAAAAAGGATTTGCTTATTTTGAATGAGTATAGGAAGGTTCGAATCATTACACCTTCCTTGTTCATCGAGATTATTTCATGAGATAAGGGAATAGGGGCAAGCGGTTCCTCCTCTCGTCCGCCACATCGCCGATGCCCTTCTCCGCCTCGCAGTAGAAACTTCCCGTTTCTGCCCCGTATTATCCCGGAAATAATATGGCAAATAGAGCCCTAATTCCGAAATCTCGGAATGAGAATGATTATATCTTTGACGAATATCTCCATATAATGTATAAAGATGTTGGTTTAAGAAGAGGCCTTGTATCGATTGGTTTCAGTTTGATCAGGGGGCTCTTGATTCCTAAGAATTTCGAATTGCATTTGTTGTTGTATCTATAAGTCGTGGACCCCCTTATGGTAAAGCGTCTCTTTGATTTTTCTGTTTCCTTGCTCGGTCTTTTCCTTCTCTCACCATTTTTCATCGTTATTGGCGTGATGATCAAGGCGACCTCATCCGGTCCGGTCTTTTTCCGTCAAAAAAGGGTTGGTAAGGGGTTCCGGCCATTTAATATCTATAAATTCCGGACGATGGCTGCTGGGGCCACAGCAGCCGGACCTTCCATTACAATCGGTGAGGATCCCAGAATCACTCCCCTTGGAAGGTGGCTACGGGGTTTGAAGATCGATGAGTTTCCTCAGTTGATCAATGTTTTAAAGGGCGAGATGAGCCTTGTCGGTCCGCGCCCCGAGCTCCCTGCTTATGTTGAGGCGTTTCAGGAAGATTATAAGGTGATCCTGAAGGCCCTGCCGGGGATAACCGACCTTGCCTCGATTGCGTTCAGAGATGAGTCGGCCCAATTGGCCCGGTCTGAAGCGCCGGAGCGGTTCTACGTCGAATCCATTCTTCCCAAAAAGGTGAAGTTTGCAAAGACCTATGTTCAAAATCAATCCTTTTTTCTTGATCTGAAGATCCTTTTTGCGACGTTTACGACCGTCTTTCTTTCTCTGCCGTCCCCTTTTAAAGAGGAGAAGGCACAGGAGAAAAAACGGGTCAAGGAGGTGATCCTGGATTCCCGGACACCGATCATTTTTCTGTTGCATTTCGTGGCAATAACCTCGTGTTACTACTTGGCCTTTTGGCTCCGATTTGATGGGGATATCCCACTGCCTCATGCCAATCTATTCTTGCAAACACTCCCGCTGGTCTTGTTTATCCGATTTGCGGCACTCTACTCTTTTGGACTCAACCAGGGTCTGTGGCGTTATGCGGGTCTTCGAGACCTGCTGAGTATTGGATCGGCAGTCATGGCGAGTTCGGTCGCCATCTGGGGGGTCTTAACAATTATTCCCTGGGGGGGTGTTCCCCGGTCGATTTATCTTATTGACGGTTTTTTGCTCTTATTGGCCTTGTCGGTTCTCCGCGTCACAAAGCGCATTTATGCAATCTTGATCCAGACAGAGGTGGGAACTCGGCGTGTCTTGATTATTGGCGCGGGGAATGCCGGGGAGATGATCGCACGCGAGATGAACCAAAACAGCACCTATCCGAAACGACCTGTTGCCTTTATCGATGACAATCCGAAGAAGTGGGCCAAGAAGATCCACAATATTCCAGTGATCGGAAATTGTGATGAGATGGAAAGAGCCGTTGCAAGCGTGCAAGCGGATGAGATTCTGATCGCCATTCCCTCAGCGACCCCGGCACAGATGAAGAGGATTATCAAGCAATGCAAGGCGATGAAGCTCCCCATGAAGAGCCTTCCGAATATCAGTGCCCTTATTGATGGAAAGGTTTCAGTGACCGACATTCGAAACCTGGATATTGAGGACCTCATCGGGAGGGCCGAGATCCGGATCAGCGATCCGGGGGTGGCTTCAAAGATTAGGGGGAAAAGGGTTTTGATTACCGGGGCGGGCGGGTCGATTGGCTCAGAACTCTGTCGGCAGGTGGCGGCGCTTCAACCGGAGCAGTTGATCCTCTTTGAGCGAAGCGAGAATAATCTCTACCACATCGAGCTGGACATCCGGGAACGATTCCCTTCCGTTTCTCTGAAGTGTTTCGTTGCGGACATCCTGAATACGGAAAAGCTTGATCAGGTTTTTTCGTTGCACCGTCCTCAGATTATTTTTCATGCGGCGGCGTACAAACATGTGCCGATGATGGAGAGGGAGCCATTGGAGGCGGTCCGAAATAATATTATCGGTACCTCTCAGGTGATGAAAGCCGCGAATCGATACGGGGCAGAGGAGTTTGTCCTGATTTCCACCGACAAGGCGGTCTCCCCGACGAGCGTCATGGGGGCAACGAAGCGAGTCGCTGAGATGATGGTCCAATATTTTGATACCATAGGTCAGACGAAGCTCGTTTCTGTTCGCTTTGGAAATGTGCTGGAGAGTGCTGGAAGTGTTGTTCCCCTTTTTCGAGAGCAGATTAAGAAAGGGGGCCCGGTCAAGGTGACGCACCCCGAAATCAGACGATACTTTATCACGATTCAGGAAGCGGTGCAGTTGGTGCTTCAATCCGCGGTCTTGGGCGATGGAGGAGAAATATTTGTTCTGGACATGGGAGAGCCGATCAAGGTGATTGATCTGGCGAAAACGATGATTATTCTTTCGGGTTTTTCACCTGACGAAGAGATTCCGATCCAGTTAATCGGTCTGCGCCCCGGAGAGAAGTTGGTTGAATCTCTCTTTGAAGAGAATGAGGAGATTGTTCAAACCCGGCATGAGAAGATACGACTGGCACGCAATGGAAACGGCAACGAGAAACTCCCTGCTTATATTGAAAAATTTGCCGCAATGAACAACCAAACAGAGACGATCGAGATCAAATTACTCTTAAAAGAATTGATCCGAAGTTATCAGAGCGAAGGACTCCCTACAGAATTAAATGCTCAAACTGAGAAAGTAGGCAATTCTCGGAAGACCCCTTCAGCAGTATCCCCATCCCCGTAAAGGAAAATAAAAGCCACTTGCTTTGCACGCGGATGAATGGCAGCCTGGAGCGAAGCGGACGGACACAAGCTGTGTCCTCTTACTCGTCACCGATGACGCCTCACGGTCGTTCACCGCTTAAAACGCCATCACAAGCGATACGATGCCGTAATGGTTGCGGCCGGTTTGTGAGGAGGGGGTCTGTTGTATGGGGTTTTCAGAGCGATCCAGGTTCTTGATCCGCTCGTATTGATACCGGAATGCGTAGGTCAGTTTTGCAGTATGAAGATAAACGAGGTCTCCACCGAATCTCCCGAACTCTTCCGGGGTCGGGGTGGAGAGGCCATGCCGCTCCCGATCAAAATCGATCCCGACCTTCCATTGTCTTGAAAGGGGGGTCGTCACCCTTGCAAAAAAATCGTCTGCGTCCGGCCCCATGTGATGGCCGATAACCTCTCCACGATAAGTATAGCCTGAGGTATAAGTACCATGTCTATACCAGACCGGTCCGTCACTATTGATGTTGTTGTCTGCGTATTCGATTAAGAGACTTTGCCCGTTGACGGTCCACTCAAGCCCTGTGAGGATGGCCGGTTTGCTTGGGCGAAAACCGGCTTCGTCTTCCCCGCCATATTCACCATAGATCTCCAGGCGATTTCCCGGCGATCCTCCTCCGACGGGAAGAGTGATCCTGAAATCGATACCGGCAAGCTCATTGACTTCAAATTTTCCGCCCTGGTTCGGGTCGCTGAAATAGATTGTAAAAAAGTCACTTAGGTCGAATGAAGGTCTCCCCCCGCCGCCGAAGATGGTGATCCGGGAAAACCCGATTGAGAGCCAGTTAAACGGGTGATAGTCGATTCTTAAGCCGGAGAGACGTGGCCGGGAGACATTACGGTTTGCCTCAAGTTCTGTCAGGAAAAAAGTTGCCTCAAAGGGGCCGAGGCCTGAGAGGGGTCCGGGAAGGTGAAAAGGCTTGTCAGACCCGAGTTGAACCAGGTCAAATGGAAAGGCATTGTTGGAGAGAATGAGCGCCCCATGACGCCCGGGACCCCACCAGAGCGATTCACGCCCGACTTTCAGGACGAGGTTATTATCGACGATACGGACATAACCTCGACGGATGATGACATCGTCTTCTTCCCTTGAATGCGTGGAAACCGGCTCAAGTAAAAAGGAGACATGGGCGTTCATCGTGGAACGGCTGGATAAGATATTTTGTATATTGAGCCGTTTGTCCCATCGATCTCCGAAATGATTTTCGCGTAAACGGTTTTCCTCACCCCCCAGGTCTACCCACCCGATTTCGGTTTTGAGTTGGTTGCTGGTTTCACTCTCTTCTGCGACGGAGTTGATCGGAGCAAGGAGGAGAAGCGTGAGGCAAATAAAAGTAAGCGAGGGGGTGAATCTGTATTTTAGAACGGACACCCTTATCCCCACATCTCATCCGGTACGGCCAGGCGTTCGACCGGTCGCCCTTGGGTGATGTGTTCTTCCATGATTTCTTCGATATCAGAGGGCTTCACGCCCCGGTACCAGACGGCGTCCGGATAGACCACCACGGTTGCTCCCATCGGACAAGGGCCCAGACAACTCGATTCAGTGACAAGAACTTGTCCGAAGAGTTCCTTCTTTTCCATCTCTTCATAAATCGCAGGAATGATCTCCTCGCTCCCTTTTTCGCCGCAGGATCCACGGGGATTTCCTGGAGGTCGCTTTGTCGTGCAGACAAGAATGTGGTACTTCGGTTTCGGCATAAGATCTCCTTATATGGACGGGTGATACGTTTGGATTTTCATTTCAACAAAAGCTTCTATTTGTAGCATAGAGGTGCAATTCACTTCAATTGCAAGATCCTGTTGACAAAAAAAAAGTGAAGGCGTAGATTTAAGAAATATTTCGAGGATGCGATGGAATTAGAGCAATTAGAAACCCTGGAGTCGCGTATCCAGGAGATGGTTGAGTTCATTAAGCGCCTGAAAAGTGAGAAGGCACAGTTGGAAGCAACGCTGGGTCGGCGCGAAGAAGAATTTCAATCTCTTCATGAGGAGCGCGGAAAGGTCCGTCTTCGGATCGAGGCCCTCGTGGGGAAGCTGGATCATCTTGAAAAAGACGTATGCGTCCCGGATGAGGAAGCGCTGATTGAGGAATAAACTTCAGGTCGACATCTTTGGACAGAAGTATACCTTAAAGGGGGATGCTGACGAGGAATATGTTAAACGCCTGGCTTCCTATGTCGATCAAAAGATGAATGAAATGGCGGCGCATACGCCGGACAATCTATTTTCAAAGCTGGCGATTCTCACCTCGATTAACATTACACATGAACTCTTCCAGTTGAAAGCGGACCAGAAGGAGCGTGCCGCTGTAATTGGGGGAAAGACGCAGGACCTTATTGAGAGTATAGAAGAACAGTTTGAAGCTTTTAAATTGGAGGACCTGTCCTGATTCCGCAATCGCAAAATCAGGATGTTCTTGAAATTTAGCCTTAACTTTGATAGGATTTTGACAGATTAAAGGGTGTCCCTGCCTTGTGCGTAGGTGGTTTGTCTTCAAACCTAACAACGACAGCAAGGGGGCCGAGTCCAAGGAGACTGTGTGCACGTTCCGCCCCAAGTGGAAAAGCCTAACGTCTTCGTCTTGGTGCCCACCTAATTACCCGGGTTTGAGCTGATCGCCCTTACGGCAATGCGGGGACCTTTTGTTTTAATCCGGGTCATTTCCTGGATCTATTCCAGATAAACTGCTGTTTCGTCTGAAACAGCAGCGCGCCGGTCCTCACACTACTACTCCTTAAGAATAGAGGTCGTATGGCTTACCCTCTTGACGCAGCCTCTCCTTTGGCTTGGCGATTGCGCCCACGGGATTTCTCGGAGTTCCTTGGGCAAGAACATCTTATGGCCCCGCAAAAGTTTTTGCGCCGTGCCATCGCGGCGGATCGGGTTTCCTCACTCATTCTTTTTGGGCCGCCGGGCTGCGGTAAGACAGGCTTGGCGCATTTGATTGCGAGATACAGCAAGGCGGTTTTTTCTGATTTAAACGCCGTTACCTCCGGCATCGCTGACATACGTCGGGTCATTGCTGCGGCACGAAAGGAAAAGGCCGCATCAGGACGAAAAACCCTCCTGCTGATTGATGAAATACACCGCTTCAACAAGGTGCAGCAGTCGGCCCTCCTCCCCGATGTCGAGAAGGGGAACATTACGCTTGTCGGTGCCTCCACGCAGAACCCCTTCTTTTCGATTATTCCTGCCTTGGCTTCACGGTCTCAAATTGTGGAGCTCAAGCCGCTTCCGGATGAAGCCCTTCAAGGTTTGATTCGTCGGGCGATCCAAGATCCGGAACGCGGATTTGGAAAATTAAAGATTCAACTCTCAAAAGAGGCGGAGCATCATCTCATTCAGATGACCGAAGGGGATGCCCGACGGCTTTTCAATGCCTTTGAAATCGGCGTGGCGACGACGCCCCCCGATGCGGAGGGCGTCGTCCATTTTGATCTTACTGTCGCAGAGGAATCGATTCAGAAGAAGGGCCTGGTCTATGAGAATAAAGAGAGCCACTATGACACGATTTCTGCCTTTATCAAAAGTATGCGGGGTTCGGATCCGGACGCGGCGGTTTATTGGCTGGCAAAAATGATTTATGCGGGGGAGGATCCCCTTTTTATCGCCCGACGCTTGATGATTTGTGCTGCCGAGGATGTGGGAAATGCAGACCCCGAAGCCCTTTGCGTGGCGGTCTCAGCCTTTCATGCCCTGGAGGCGATTGGAATGCCGGAGGGGAGAATTCCCCTGGCAGAGGCGACCATCTATATTGCCACCGCGCCGAAGAGCAACGCCTCTTATCTCGCAATAGACGCGGCACTTGATGATATCTCGTCGGGCCGCGTGATGGCAGTTCCCGCGCCGCTTCAAGATGCCCATTATCCCGGCGCGAAACGCCTGGGAAGAGGCACAGGCTATCTCTATCCGCATGACGACCCGGACCATCACATCTCCCAGAAGTATCTTCCTGAGAAGAGGGAGTTTTATAGGCCGTCAAATCAGGGGAGAGAGAAGGAAATCGCCGAGCGGCTTCGGTGCTGGCGTGAGAAAGGCAAGGCGCGTTTGTAGGGAACCGTTCGCAGACGGTGAAAGCTTTTAGTCGTGCCTGAAGCCGTTATTCCCGTCTACGCGGGAATCCATAAGCCCCACATTTTGAACAAACTGGATTCCCGGTTAGACATTCGGGAATGGCGCATTGCAATTTTTTAGCATTTTGTTTGGGTTTCCGAAGGAGAAGGTTGTATGGTTCAGACCGATCGGCCGGGGCACAAGATCCTCAAGGTTCACGAATTGACGACCCGCATTCGTGTGGAAACGGAACGGACATTTTCCAATGTCTGGGTCGAAGGCGAAGTTGTCGACCTGAGATCGCCGTCCTCCGGCCATCTTTATTTTGTACTAAAAGATGCTGCCGCCCAGATCAGGGCGATTATCTTCCGGGCGCATGGACGTTTTCTGAAGTTTACCCCGAAAGAGGGAAAATCGGTCCTGATTCGAGGACATCTCACCTTTTACGAGGCACGCGGTGAATACCAACTGATCGTAGACTATATTGAGCCGAGGGGGAGTGGAGCCCTTCAGGCCGCTTTTGAGGCCTTGAAAGCTTATCTTCGTCGGGAAGGCCTTTTTAAGGTCGAGCGGAAAAAGCCGATTCCTCAATTTCTCACACGAATCGGTCTCCTGACTTCACCCACCGGGGCCGCCCTCCAGGACATTCTCAAGGTCTTTCAGGAGGCCAAGCTCCCAATCCAAATTATCGTTTATCCCGTTGCCGTCCAGGGAGAGGGCGCTCCCGGGGAAATTGTGGAGACATTGGATGCCGTGAACCGTATTCCTTCCTCGCAACAGCCTGATCTTCTGATCCTGACGCGTGGCGGTGGATCACTTGAAGATCTTGCCGCATTTAATGAGGAGGGGGTGGCGCGTGCGATCTCCCGGTCTGAGCTTCCGGTGATGACGGCCATTGGACATGAAACAGATACGACGATTTCTGATTATGTGTCGGACCTGCATGTTCCTACCCCATCAATTGCTGCGGAAACAGTGGCCCGGCGTGTCCGGTCGATATTGGAGCAGTTTACGTGCCTGGATCAAGACTTGATACGTTTGATGCGGACGAAAATTGAAGGCGCGCAAAACCAGCTGAAGGTCGCATTACGGCTTCTCAGTGATCCGACTCGACGGATCGGCCATGTCCGGGATCAGCTGACCCAATTACGCATCCGCCTTCATCAGGCCATGGTGCGGACACTAGAGGCGCGCCGGGGGAGACTTATCCAAGGCCGCCAGGGGCTCTTTCATCTGAACCCGATAGACCGCCTCCAGGAATTCAGACAGCGACTTGACCAGGTCAACCGGCAACTGCTCAAAGAGGGGAGGGTCTTCATCTCCCGGGAGCGAAGCACGCTCCTGGCTCAGATGGAACAATTGCATCTCTTAAGTCCCTTAAATATCCTGAGTCGGGGCTATAGCATTACCCAGAAACTGCCTTCTCTGAAGATTATCCGGGATGCCGCAGAGGTGAGTGAGGGCGATCGTCTTCGATTGGCGTTCCATCAGGGGAGAGTGACTTGTACTGTCGTCGAAAAAGACGCGGCCTCTTCTCCTTTAAACGGGGTGGACAAAAAATCGTGATGAGGCAGATGACCGGTGAGATCACAATGAAGACCTCTGGCCGGAAGCTCTATGATCTGACCGAAAAAGTTGATTCATGGACGAAGGCAAACTCAATTGAAACCGGCCTTCTGACGCTTTATATCCGTCATACTTCGGCCTCGTTATTGATCCAGGAGAACCATGACCCAGAGGTGCTTCTGGACATGGAGCGTTTCTTTGACCGGCTGGTTCCTCAGGGGGACCCGCTTTTCCGCCATACGACGGAAGGGCCGGATGATATGCCGGCACATATCCGCGCGGCCTTGACGGCGACTTCGCTGGCCGTTCCGGTCCAAGGCGGTCGGCTTGCCCTCGGCACCTGGCAGGGGATTTTCCTCTATGAGCACCGCACCGCCGGACATCTCAGAACGGTGCTGACCCATCTTATCGGCGAAGAAACGGTGATGTAACTGCTCAGGTCACTCATCTTTTCCTCCATGGCGGCGTGGCTGCGGTGCTCGAATCCTCACGTATAGACACATACGCTGTGGTTCTGCGCGCCTCGCGCCTTGCCCTGGAGAAAAATCCAAGCAACCTGAGCAGTTACGTCGGGCCTTATTCCTTATTCCGAAATTAAAAAAGACGAATTGAAAAAGGACTTGACCTCTTGTTGCCTCCTTGTATACTCTCAGGAGTAGATTTTATCTTATGGAGCTGGAGTGGCGCACCTAAAGTTTGAAGAGGCTCTCTCCCGTCTGGAAGAGGCAGTTAAGTTGCTGGAAAAAGGGGACCTTCCCCTGGAGGACTCTCTCAAGGTTTTTGAGGACGGGATCCGGTCTTCGAAAAATTGTCTCAAAGTGCTGGAAGAGGCCGAAAAGAAGGTCGAGGTTCTCGTTCAGGACAGGAAGAGAAAAAAGCGCATGCGCTCCCTTGATCTTGTGGAAAACCATCCGACGGAAGGAACCGCATCAAATGAGTAAGGAGAGGGCGGTGTCTCCCAGGGCCGTGGCCTCTCCTTCCGCTTCTGAGGCGCCAGACATCCTGCCCTCAGGGAATAAGGTTTTGAATGGATCAGGGCACACGGCGCTGGATCCGCTTCAGGTCTATCTGGCGCAGCGAAAGGAAGAGGTCGATCGCCTCCTTCAGTCGTATTTGCCGAGGACCTCATGTGAACCGGCATTGATCCATGAGGCGGTTCGGTATTCCTTGTTTGCCGGCGGGAAGCGGCTTCGGCCGATTCTTTGTATCGCGGCATGCGAAGCGGTGGAAGGAAATGTTGCGCGGGCCCTTCCCTTTGCGGCTGCGATTGAGCTGATGCACACCTATTCCCTGATCCATGACGATCTCCCTGCTATGGACAACGACACCTATCGACGTGGGAAACTGACCAACCATAAGATGTTCAGTGAAAGTACCGCAATTCTGGCGGGAGATGCCCTTTTAACCGCGACCTTTACCATGCTGGCCGAAAAAGGTTTAAGCGGGTCGATTTCTCCAAGGCGGATTCTATCCATCATCCTGGAACTGGGTGCGGCGTGTGGAAGTGCAGGCATGGTGGGGGGGCAGTTGCTTGATATCGCCTCCCAGGGAGGGGAAGAGATTAATCTGGATAAACTGGTAAAAATTCACTCGCTTAAAACAGGGGCATTATTTCGAGCCTCTATCCGGATGGGTGGCATACTGGGGAGCGCCGGTCCCAAGAAGCTGACCGCTTTGACCCGCTTTGGTGAGAAGGCGGGCCTGGCCTTTCAGATTGCCGACGATATTCTCGATGTGGAGGGAGATGCCGCCTTAATGGGAAAATCGGTCGGCCAGGACCAATCGAAAGAAAAATGGACTTATCCCGGATTTTTGGGTCTGGCGCGTGCAAAGAAAGAGGCGGAAACACTCGTTGAGGATGCCTTGGCCGCACTGGAACGCTTTGGTTCAGAGGCGGATCCCTTACGGCAGATTGCAAAATACATGGTGGATCGGAAAAAGTAGCATAGCGTTACGTAATGTGAATATTTGTTGGGTAAAAAGGAAATAGCCTAGATGCGGTTACTAGATAAAATAGACGCGCCGAGTGATCTGAAGAAGATTCCAAGGGAAGCGCTTCCTCAATTGGCCCAGGAGATTCGTGATGAGATCCTCCGGGTCATTTCCGGAAAGGGAGGCCATCTTGGGGCAAGCCTCGGGGCAGTTGAGCTTACGATTGCACTGCATACCTGTTTCGACGCTCCTCAGGATCGGCTTGTCTGGGATGTGGGTCATCAGGCATATCCCCACAAGTTATTGACCGGAAGGCGAGAGCAGTTTTCGACTTTAAGGGAATATCAGGGAATCAGCGGGTTTCTCTCCAGGGCGGAAAGTCCCTACGATACCTTCGGCGCAGGCCATGCCGGAACGTCTATTTCAGCAGCGCTCGGGATGGCAGAGGCGCGTGATCATCATGAGGAGAAATACCATGTAATCGCCATTATCGGGGACGGTTCAATGACCGCCGGAATGGCCTATGAAGCACTCAATCATGCCGGGGCCTTGAAGCGGAACCTCATTGTCATCCTGAACGACAATGAGATGTCGATTTCAGAAAACGTCGGTGCCTTTTCCGCATATTTGAACCGGATTATTACTGGGCCGCTCTACACAAAGGTCAAGAGTGAGACGACAACCCTGCTGAAGAATATACCGAAGATCGGTGGGCCGATGCTGAAGGCGGCCAAGCGCGCCGAAGAATCGGTCAAGGGCATGATTGTCCCCGGACATCTTTTTGAGGAGCTCGGATTTCGATATATCGGCCCGATTGACGGGCATCGACTGGATCACCTCTTGACCACGTTTGACAACGTCAAGCAACTGGATGGTCCCCTGTTGATCCATGTCATCACAAAAAAGGGCAAGGGCTTTCCTCCGGCGGAAGCCGACCCGGCGGCATTTCATGGGACCTCTGCTTTCGATTTATCGACCGGTATCGGGAAAAAGAAGGGAGGCATCCCATCCTATACCAGCATCTTCTCTAAAGCGCTCATCCGGCTGGCCGAGCAGAATTCAGAAATCGTTGCAATCACGGCCGCAATGCCTGCGGGAACGGGCCTGAGTGGGTTCGCAAAGGCCTTTCCAGGCCGTTTTTATGATGTCGGCATTTCGGAGCAACACGCGGTGACGATGGCCGCCGGTATGGCAGCCGATGGGCTTCGTCCGGTCGTGGCCATCTATTCAACTTTTTTACAGCGTGCTTTTGACCAGATTGTCCACGATGTGGCCTTGCAGAACCTGCCGGTTGTTTTTTGCCTCGACCGGGCAGGACTGGTTGGTGCCGATGGTCCGACACACAACGGGGTCTTCGACATCTCCTACCTGAGAGGGATCCCGAATATGACGCTCATGGCTCCCAAGGATGAGAATGAATTACAACACATGCTGGCCACGGCGCTAAAGCATCAGGGTCCGGTCGCCATCCGCTACCCCAGGGGAGAAGGGATCGGTGTTCCACTTGACGAGAGAATGATGGTCCTCCCGATCGGGAAGGGGGAGGTCCTCAGGGGAGACCTGGTGAAAAAATGGGATGTTGGCCTGGTCGCGATTGGGAATATGGTCCATGCCGCGTTGGAGGCCGCAAGCATCCTGGAGGGGGTAGGCATTGTCGCCGGTGTTGTGAATGCCCGATACATCAAACCGATTGACCGCGAGTTGCTTGTGGCCGTCGCAAAGCGGTGCTCCAAGATGATTACGCTGGAGGAGCAGGTACTGGCGGGTGGATTTGGCGAGTCGGTACTTGCTTCTCTTGAGGGTGATAAAATTGAGAAAGGTGCGCCGCAGGTTGATGTCAGACGGATTGGGCTCCCGGATCAATTTATCGAGCACGGCGCGCAGAAAATTCTACATAAAAATAATGGCTTGGACCCTGAAAGCATCTCCAGCCTGGCGATTGATTTTGTCGGAGGACGGACAAAAACTCTCCTTCGGGAACCCGGGGCGGGAAGCGGTCTCCGATCTCCTAAAGCAGCCGTTCGAAAATAAATGTTTTCCGCTTCAAAGAAATCAATTAAGGAGCGCCTGGATACCCTGCTCCACTCACGCCGCTTTGCAGAAAGCCGTGAAAGGGCGAAGGCGCTTATCCTCTCCGGTGCCGTGATCGTCGACGGGGAAAAGATGGATAAGGTCGGCCTCCGTGTTCGGGTCGATGCCGAGATTGTCGTTAAAAAGAAAGCTTTCCCGTATGTCAGCCGGGGCGGGATCAAGTTGGAATGGGCCTTGGAGACCTTCCATATTGATGTTGTTGGAGCGATGGCGATTGATGTGGGAGCCTCGACGGGTGGTTTTACGGATTGTCTCCTTCAGAAGGGCGCCGAGAAGGTCTATGCGGTTGATGTCGGCTATGGTCAACTCGCATGGCGGCTTCGCCAGGACCCACGAGTGGTTGTCATCGAACGGCAGAATATTCGTACCCTGTCGGCGGAAAAAATTTCCGATCAGATTAGTTTGGCCACAGTGGATGTATCATTTATCTCTCTTGAAAAGGTGATTCCTAACATCCTTCCGTTTCTGGGGGTGGACGCTGTATTGATCACACTGGTTAAACCTCAGTTTGAGGTTGGAAAAGGAGAGGTAGGGAAAGGGGGAATCGTCAGGAACCCCGAAAAACATCAAAAGGTTCTGGAGCGTATTTGCCACAAAGCGGATGCCTGGAACTTAGAGGTCCTTGGAACAACAACATCTCCCATCCTGGGTCAAAAAGGGAATACGGAATTTTTGGTTTATTTTAAGAAAATTGAGACAATAGTGAAGAATAAGTAGCTGTTCAGATTGCCTAGATTTTTCTTTATGGCAAGGCACGAGGAGCGCAGGACCGGAACGTATGGTCCATACGTGAGGATTCGAGTACCGCAGAAACGCCACCATGGAGGATGGGTCTCGCGAAGCCAAAAGATAGGTGAGCTGAATAGTTACAAGAATACAGCATTGGAGATAAAACAAATATGAAAATACTGGTGACAGGCGGCGCCGGCTTCATCGGCTCCCACTTGGTGGATCGCCTGATTCAGGAAGGGTATCAAGTGGTTGTTGTTGATGATCTTTCCAGCGGGAAGAAAAAAAATATCAATAAAGAGGCCGCATTCTATAAAATGGATATCCTCAGCAAGCGTATTGAGCGGGTCTTCCGGAAAGAACAGCCTGAGCTCATTTGCCACCTTGCGGCCCAGATGGATGTTCGGAGATCTGTAGCCGATCCGGCATTTGACGCAAAGACGAACATCATGGGTCTCCTGAATCTTCTTGACGCTGCCGTTCGACACGGAACCCGACGGATAATTTTTGCCTCTTCCGGTGGGGAAATTTATGGGGAACAGGAGCTCTTCCCCGCACCGGAAGGGCATCCATGCCATCCGCTTTCTCCCTGCGGGGTTAGTAAGCTGTCGAGTGAGCATTACCTGTACTACTATCAAAAAGCCAGCGGCCTGGAGTATACGACCTTACGATATGGTAATGTCTATGGCCCTCGACAGGATCCGAACGGAGAGGCCGGTGTCGTGGCCATTTTCACGCAAAAGATGCTGAAGGGAGAACAAGCCATCATCAATGGAAATGGGATGCAGACACGAGATTATGTTTTTGTGGATGATGTGGTCGATGCCAATATGGCGGTCATCAATATGGAGGTCGCGGGGACGTTTAATGTCGGTACGGGGAAAGAAACCTCGGTAAATCAGCTTTATAGGCATCTCCTTGATGCGACGGCTTCCACTGCAAAGGAAATTTACGGACCGGAAAAAAAGGGAGAACAGTTTCGTAGTGTTCTCGATTGGCAGAAGGTGAATAAGGCGGTGGAGTGGGAGCCGCGTGTGTCTCTGGAAGAGGGGTTGACCCGAACCGTGGCGTTCTTCAAGGGCTGATCGAAGGGGATGACATCGTATTTTTATTGGAGGGAAGCATGGCGGCAAAAAAAGTGACAGTGATTAATAAACTTGAGAAACAGGTTAAGGCATTAAAAGTCAAAATTGGGAAGAAAGACGGGGCTAAGGATGTTGCCGAAAAACGAGGACTCAGAAAGAAACTGAAGCGGGCACAGCGAAGAAGTAAACGCATGGTTGTACGTGCGGCTTCCATTGAGGCGAAAGCTAGGAAGAAAGGATCTGAGGGGTCAGCAGAGAAAAAAGAAGAGGCCTAGGCCTATAGGAAAAAATGACACCGTTTATAAAAGTTGGATTAGCGCTCGGGGGAGGCGGGGCCAAAGGGATCGCGCATCTTGGCGTTTTGAAGGTGCTTGAGGAAGAAGGGATTCTGTTTCACCTGATTGCCGGGACAAGCTTTGGCTCCATCGTCGGCGCGATGTATGCCCAAAACCCGCATGTAGATCCCGTCCGTGAACGGGTAATCAAGTTTTTAGGAAGCAGTCGGTTTAGACGTACGAAAATATTTTTTATTAAAAAGCACTACGAGCAGAAAAAAACAACGGATTTCATTTCAAGTATCCGATCCTATCTTCAGAAGGGGATATTCTGGGGGATTTCCCTGCAGCGCACTTCCTTTATCCCCGAAACAGATTTTCTCGACCAACTCAGTCACCTTCTGGATGAAAAAGAAATCAGTGAGACGGCGATTCCCTTTGCGGCCGTTGCAACAGATCTCATTGACGGTGAGGAAGTGGTCCTGACCAAAGGGCCGATGAGAGAGAGCGTGGCGGCCAGTTGTGCAATCCCAGGTGTTTTTCCGCCGATCAAACTCGCGAACTCATTACTGATTGACGGAGGGTGGGTCAATCAGATTCCGGTAGAGCCATTAAGGCAGCTCGGTGCGAATTTCACCATTGCGGTCGATATATCAGAAGAAAAAAAATCTTCCGATGGTCTCAACAGTGGACTCGATATCGTTCTCAGGTCTGGCGAAATCACACGAAGGGCACTCTCTAAGCTGCAGATATCAAAGGCTGATCTGGTAATCTCTCCCAAGATAGATGATATTCACTGGTCGGATTTTTGGCGGTACAAAGAGGCGATACAGAGAGGAGAAGAGGCGGCACGCCTCAAAGTCGATGAACTCAAGCAACTCATCCTGAGGAGGCAGATCAAAAACCTGTTCAAACTCAATGTTTAGGAGTCCGGGAGGCATCACAGCTTGGCAAAATGGGAATATAAAACAGCGCGACTGGCTGGGGTCCAAATTGAAAACCAGCTTAATTTTCTCGGAGAACAGAACTGGGAATTGATACAAGTTGTCTACCAGCCTGAAGAGGATTACCCCTTTTTTTGTATCTTAAAAAAATCGTTGGAGCGATTTTCTTGAGGCGTTTTGCTTTATCCCTTCTGTTTCTTTTTGCTGTCGGTGGCGCATTGCTCCCCGCGGGCATCTACACGATGGGTCAATCTCTCTGGTGGTTGGTCCTGGCCACGCTTTCGCTGTCACGCCTTTATGACCGAATCAAAAGGAAACACTCTCAGAGCTTGATGGACATCGAGGTCTTATCGCTTGTCCTTCTCTTTATTCATGCCGTTTCCGAGAATACGGGCGGTATGCATTCTCCCTTCCTTGCCTCCTACGTCATTATCGTTCTTCTGTCTTCTCTTTATGCCAATTTCACCAAGAATATGGCCGTTGTCGCAGGGATTATATTTCTGGAAATTACTCCCGTTCTCCTTGTCCCGCCAGATGAGGGGATGTCCATCCGTTTATTTTTTCCGTTCATCATCCTCGCCTTAATCCCATCGATTGTGCGGGTCTTTCTCCAATCACAGCAACTGGAGAAAGAGGTGCTTCAGGAACAATATGAACGCATTCAGGACGGTGTCGCGTCATTAGAGGTTTCCCTGTATCCCGATGAAAGGGGGAACGGAGCCCAACTCCTGGAGGAAAAGAAAGAGGAAGAAGCCGCTGCCTATGCAGATCAAATGGAAACAAATCTCGAAAATCTCTTGCAATTGATTCAGTCAAGCCATCCAGAAGTGACCCGGTCTGTCGTCATGTTAAACAACCCCGAAAAGGAATATCTTTGGGTCTGTGCAGCGAAGGGAAGAGACGATCATGTTGGTATTCACCGTAAGAAGGTTCTCTTGGGGAAGGGACTTCTGGGTTGGATTGCAAAGGAGGGGCAAACGGTCTTGATTTCGGATCTTCGAAATCACAATGAGCGTCTGGATTACGATGACGGATCTGTTCCCATCTGTTCTCTGATTGTCGTTCCCATCATTGATGAGGGTAGGCTGGAAGGACTCATTTGTATTGACAGCACGAAAGATCATGCCTTTTCAGAACGTGACAAGAAGCTGGTCGAACATGTTGCAAAAGAGATTATCCGCGTTCTCCATTACTATAGAGGCCAGCAGCGTTTGAGTGCACAGACAAAAGAGCATGCCACCCTGCTCAAATTTACGAAAAATCTGGGGTCGAAACTTGATTTGACGCATCGTTTGGAGGCAACGATCTCTTCGGCGAAAGAAATCATCGACTTTGAAGCCTGTTTCATTTTTCTGGTTGAGCCGGGAGAACGCCGGATGACGGTCAAAGCTGTCCGCGGCTATGACACGGAGATTATCGGCCATTCCTTTCCAATTACGAACGGTTTGCTGAGTCTGATCGTTAAGAATCGCCAGGACCTTGCTTTTTCAAACACGCTGTATGCCAAGATGGAAACGCCTCCTATTTTACGCCGTAAGGAGAACAAGATTTTTCCGGACGGATGTAAGATTCGCCTCCCTTCCCACTCCTTTCTTGGTCTTCCGATGCAAATTGAGGATCAGATGATTGGAGTGGTTCTCTTTTCATCTGAAAAAGATGATGCGTTTACGACCTATAATCGCCATATTCTAAAAATTATGTGTAATCATGTTGCCGTCTCGATTAATGAAGCGAAAGCCCATGATCAGGTGAAGCGTCTTTCCGTCACCGATGGGCTGACCGGACTTCTGAACCATCGACGCTTCCAGGAACGTCTTTTAGAGATGTTTGACCTTGTGAATCGCCATCCAGCACCGTTTTCCCTGTTGATGATCGACATTGATCACTTTAAGAAAGTCAACGATACCTTTGGGCATCCGGCGGGAGATGCCGTGATCAAGAAGGTTTCAAGTATCTTGACAAAACTAGTCCGGAAGGTAGATGTCGTTGCCCGCTACGGGGGAGAAGAGTTTGTTGTTCTCCTGGTCAAAACAGATTCCGCCCTGGCGTTTAAGATGGCGGAACGGATCAGAAAGGCGATAAAATCGAATCCCGCCTCTTGGAAGGGGGAAAAGATTACAACGACCGTCAGCATCGGAATCAGCGGACAACCGGAAGATGCAACGCGGCGGGAAGATTTTGTCGCCTATGCGGATCGTGCCCTGTATGCTTCGAAACAAGGCGGCCGAAACCGGACCACGCTTTATAAAGATGTGAAGGTGACGACGCTGTCTGAAGCGGGATGAGCTGAATCGTTAATCCTTTATTCAGTTTTAATTTTTTTTAACGCGTTCCCCGCGGCCTTGTTCAAGACCCGTCCGACATTCCCTGCTGCATACGTTCGGACAGCAAGATCCGGGTCTTTGAGGCTTTCTTTGAGGAGAGGAAGGGCCTTGATCCCTCCGATCTCCCCCAGGGCCCGGATCGTGGCGATCCGGACGCGCGTTGCTGTATCCTGCATCGACTCAGACAAGAGTCGAAACGCCTCTTCTCCTCCTATTTTCCGGAGTGAGCCGATCGCGAAATGTCGAATCGCGTAGTCCTCTGCCGTCAAAGCGTCCCGATAGATGGAGAACTTCTTTTTCCCCAGATAGTGTAAGCCCTCGGCGGCCGAGACCTGAACAATGACATCGCTGTCGCCGAGTAATTTTGTCAGGAGTGGAATGGCCCGTTGATCCCCGAGTTTTCCAAGTGATGTGGCTGCGGCTGCCCGAACGGAAGGAACCGGGTCAGAGAGCGCTTTTACCAAGGGGGAATAGAGATCACCTGAAGAAATATCCCCCATTGCTTCTGCCGCGTACATTCGGAGAGACTCATCAGGGTCCGCAATAAAATCGACGAGAAGAGGCACGGCCTCCTTCATCTTGCTACGCCCGAGAGCGGCGGCTCCTGCCGATCTCGGATTGGATTCCAGCCCTTGGATGATCTCAAGCATTTTTGGAAAGGCGTCTTGATCTCCCCATTTTGCCATGGCTGCGAGTGAGAAAAGCTGGACGGTAATATCGGCATCATCCGAAAATGTCGCGAGAAGTTTGTTGAGCGCAGCACCATTCTGCTCTCCTCTTTTGCTGTTCTCTTCTGCCATGTCATCAATGGCCTTCACGGCTCCGACGCGTACCATCCCATCCGGATCGTTCCCGGCCGCCATGAACAGCTTTAAGGCATCCGGGCCACCCAGAAGGCCGATCGATTCGACTGCGAAAAACCGGACAAAGGTTTCCGAATCTCTCAGGCCCGGAATAATGAGAGGGGTCAATTTTACGTCTCCCATTTCTCCAACGGCCTTAACCGCGGCGCTTCTGACAAATAAGTTTTCATGAGAAAGGGAGAGCTTAATGATGCCGATTGAGATCTCTTTCAGAAGCGGGATGGCCAACTCCGGATACCGTTTTTCAACCACTTCAAGGCTTCGAAATGCCGTCTCGATTGATCCTTGTGAGACATAAGAAAGTGCTTTTATGCGGTGGGCGGGCAAAGAGTCGGGCATTTTCTGGAGGAGACTGTCACTCAAGGAAAGTGCGCGGTTAAAATCCCCCTGTGCATATGCTTGCTCCGCTTCGGCAAGCGCATTATCTGAAGACGGGGTGCATCCCAGTACGGTGAGGAACGAAGAGAAGAGGACGACAAATCGAATCAGGCGCATTAGATGATGCTTGGGGCTGGATGGAAAACATTTTTTTATATTCAAGGTAGACTCCTCATGACTTGTTACAATGGCAGTATAAGTTCATCTCCTCCTGAAGAATGAGAGCAGGAGGATCAGTGACGACAATAGAATCGATATGCTCAGTAAGATCCCTTCAAGACTTCTATGATCGTGGACGATATTTCGATAAAGAAGCGTCATCACGACGATAAAAGTTGTGAGGATGGTCCGATAAGCGAGGCGGTAGATCTTTGACAGAATCTGGGTGAGATCTTCCGAGTGCATTTCTGTCCTGAAATGTCCCCGATTGGAGAGATCCACCAAGGTTCGTAGTGCGACTGGAAGTTCAAGGAGGGAAGAGACAATCTCTTGCCCTTTGGAAAAAATCTCACTCAACCAATCGGTCGGTGAGATAAATTTTTTGGCATGGGGTTTTGCCAATTCAATGATGTTCAGACTCGGATCAAGTTGGGAACAAAGCCCGTTGAGCATCCCTGCGGTTCGTCCGAACAGGATAAAATGATTGGGGATTTGAAGCGAAGGGTATACGTGAAAAAGGGTTTCGAGATCCTGTGCGACTTGGGTGATGGTGATGTTTTTAAACGATCGCGGGGCGATATCCCGGTAACGATCCATAAAAAAACGGACCACATTCTCTACATCTTCTATTTTTTCGCTCCGAGAGATGAAGCCGAGGTCGAGGAGGGCGTGCGTGATTCCAGAGTTTTCCCGGTCGATGATCGCAAGGATCATCTTCTCAATCCCACGGTGGATTGAGGGGGCGATCGGCTGCATCAATCCGAAATCGACAAAGACCAGGCGGGGGCCTGGCTGGACAAAGAGGTTTCCCGGATGCGGATCTCCGTGAAAAAATCGATGCTGCAGGATCTGCTTCATGTACGATTCTACCAGGAGGGTTGCCACCGAGGTCGTATCAATGCCGGCTTCTTTTATCTTGTCAAACCGGTTGATCTTGATTCCCTCTACGAATTGAAGCGTCAGAACACGTTTGGTGGTAAAGGGCCAAATCACATCCGGGACAATGATGCGGTCATCTCCCTCGAAATTTTTCCGAAATTGTTCGGCATGATGGGCTTCGTCTACATAGTTTAACTCTTGATGGACAATCTTTGAAAATTCGCTATAGAGAATATCAAATCGGATTCTGGGGAAGATTTTTTGAAGGACCCAGATAATCGATCGAATGGCTTTTAAATCGGTCTCTACGATCGATTCAATTTTGGGGTATTGAATCTTGACGGCCACCCGTGTCCCGACAGATTGGTGTTCAGCCAGAGCAGATTTCAGCGTGGCCTCATGGACCTGCCCCAGGGATGCAGAGGCAATGGGGTTTTCGTTGAAAGTTTGAAATATGGACGAAGGCGGCGCGCCGAGTTCTTCAATAAATCGCGCCTGGATTCCGGGGAAAGGGGCTGGGGGGACCTGATCCTGAAGGAGGGAAAGGGTTTGGGTATATGACTCAGGCAGGAGATCAACCCGTGCGCTCATAAACTGGCCGACCTTGATCAGCAATCCTTTTAATGAAAGAGCCGTCTGTTGTAATCTAAGCGCATTTTTCTTATGGATGTTCTCTTTCCATCGCTTTCCACGCTCCCTGGAAAGAAAGGGAGAAACAATCGTAAATATAAAATAGTCGAGTAAAATTTGGAAGGCAAGCCAGCAGATCCGAATTGCCCGTGTTCTCAGATTTGTAGAGGTTGCTGAGGAATAGTTTGCTCCTGGAGCCGCATCCGAATGCTCTGATGTCTCATGCCTTGAAGGGGTGGGCAGTTCGTCATGTATTTCTTTTGTTTTTGACAATAACAACCTCAAGGATGAATCCTAACTCTATCAAGATTCAAGCACGGGTACAAGGGAACCGTTTTCTCGATAACGTAAAAAAGAGGTTGAAAAGGGAGATTGAAAAGGGCTTGACAGGAGAATGTCAAAGGGGTATCATCATTCATGATATTGATAATAGATATCAATATCATGAATGATGATCTTCGTTGTCTAGCTGGCAGGATGTTGAGATGAAGCATGTCAAACCGGTAGAGAAACCATCCACGCAGGAGCCTTCTGATCCACAGGATTTTAGATGTTTCTGCGGGAGCTTGATGGCCCGGTTTTGTCAACATGGGCTTGAGCTGAAGTGTAAACGATGCAAACGCCTCCATATTGTTCCGGCATCGGAGATTCAGTTCGACGTGTTTCCAGAGAAATTGACCAAGCCCCAGTAACAATTCAGCTCGCCCATCTAAGGCTCCATGGCGCGTTGCTGCGGTGCTTATCCTCACGTATAAACTAGACGGTTGCGGTTCTACGCTTTCCGCGTCTTGCCCTGAAGCCTTATCCAGGAAACCTGAATCGTTACTGAAAACCTTCACAAATAAGATGGCTCATTTAAAGGCGGGCCATGACCCCCTCATTGATCTCTTTGGCTTTGTCCTCGCCGACCAAGAGCGTGACCAAACGGAAGGCAAACTCCATGGCCGTGCCGGGAGAACGGCTCGTGATCCATCTCTCATCAACGACCACCCGGTCTTCGGAATAATCAACGCCCTCCATCATCGAACGCACGGAGGGGTGGCTTGTTGCGCGCTTCCCAGTTAAAAAACCATACATACTTAGAATGGATGGCGCGGCGCAGATGGCGGATACTGACGCTCCGCTTGCAACGGCATTTTCCAGAATCTTTTTGACGCGTGGATCTTTTCCAAGGTGCTTGGTGCCGGGCTGTCCTCCAGGGAGAACAACCATGTCGAAAGTGTGATCAACCACCTGATCGATTGAGATGTCGGCCATCACCCGTATCTTCCGTGATCCGATGATCGAACCTTCTATCGTGCCGGCCATGGTGACATCGATCCCGGCCCGCCGAAGAATGTCGACCACGGTGATCGTTTCGATCTCTTCAAATCCAGGGGCTAAGGGAACCAGAACTTTTTTCATGTCATTGCGTCTCTCTGTTTTAAATAAACTTCAGCGAGATCGACGTAATTTTGTGCGGATTGAGAGAGAAAGGCCGATTCTTCCGCCGTGAGTTCTCGTTTGACACGGGCAGGTGCTCCAAAGGCCAATGAGCCGGGCGGAATCTTCATCCCTTCGGTCACAACAGCCCCGGCTCCAATGATTGTTCCCTCTCCGATGACGGCGCCATCTAGCAGAATGGCGCCCATCCCGATCAGGACACGATCTTCCACTGTGCATCCGTGCAGGGTGACCTGATGCCCAACGGTAACCTCGTTTCCGACAATGAGTGGATGGGTCTTGCGTGTGACGTGGAGAACGGAAAGGTCCTGAATGCTCGTCCGTTTGCCAATCCGGATATAATGGACATCGCCCCGGACGACGGTACCGAACCAGATAGAGCTGTATGCGCCGATCTCCACATCTCCGATTACCTGAGAGGAATTCTCGATGAAAACGCTGGGCGGAAATTGAGGTCTTTTGTTCATGAAGGTATGAATCATGACTGATCCCGACGACAGTTAACTCATAATATTTTCAGAGCATAGCATGCCAGAAATCATGTCGCAAGCGGGTGAGACCTGTTCAGGAACAGTTATTTTTGTTCCAAAATTTCGGAATGCGAGAAGACATACTTCCTTGACACAATCAGGGGAAAAGTGTAAATATTTCGACAATTCATCCTTGGCGGGAGTGGCGCAGTGGTAGCGTAGGAGCTTCCCAAGCTCTTGGTCGCGGGTTCAAATCCCGTCTCCCGCTCCATCTACCCCAACCTTTTGAGGTTGGGGTTTTTTGTTAATGGCTTCTTTTGAGCGATATGGGAAGGGTCCGTGCTTGAACTGGAGAAATAAATGGAAATAGGCGAAGTCCTCCTTGAAAGTCATCTCTCTGCGCTCGGTCAAGCCCTCCGGGGAAAGGTCCGGGATATTTATGACCTGGGAGAGTCTCTTCTCTTCGTTGCCACTGACCGGATTTCTGCGTTTGATGTTATTCTGCCGGAAGGAATTCCTGGAAAGGGAAGCATCCTGACGCAACTCTCTCTTCATTGGTTCGACTGGCTTTCAAAGCGGGATCATCCCGTTGCTCACCATGTCCTGACGGCGGACTTTGATCACTATCCGAAAAAATGCGCTCCCTATCGGAAGTTGTTGGAAGGGCGGAGCATGATTGTCCGGAAGGCCGAACCGCTTCCGGTGGAGTGCATCGTCCGGGGATATCTCTCCGGTTCGGGGTGGAAGGAGTATCTTCAAAAGAGGTCAGTCTCGGGGGTCAAGCTGCCGGAGGGTCTGGTGGAGTCCGCCCGCCTTCCGGAGCCGATTTTTACACCCTCCACCAAGGCCGCCGTGGGAAGTCATGACATGAATATTTCCTTTGAGAAAATGGAATCCTTAGTCGGTACAGGTGTGGCAGAGGAGGTCCGGACTCTCAGCCTCCAGATCTATCAGGCGGCGGCGAAAAAAGCCGAAGCGTGTGGACTGATCATCGCGGATACAAAAATGGAATTTGGCCTTGATCCAAAGACCCAGGAGCTTATTCTGATTGATGAGCTTCTTACGCCCGATTCGTCCCGTTTCTGGCCGCAGTCATCCTATGCTCCAGGAAAAAGCCAAGCGAGCTTTGATAAGCAATTTGTAAGAGACTATCTCCTCTCAATCAACTGGAATGGAACGCCGCCGCCACCTCATCTACCGGAGAAGGTGGTTCAACAAACCCGGGAGCGTTACGTCGAGGCATTAAAGCTTTTGACGACATAAATTTGTAACGATCCATCACACCCCTCTTTCCCTCCATGGAGGCGTTGCTGTGGTGCTCGAATCCTCATGTATAAACCATACGCTCCGGGTTCTGCGCTCCTCGCGCCTTACCCTGAAGGAAAATAGTGGCATGCTGAACCGTTACTGTAGATGATCATCTTAATTGATCGGCATTTATGGGGTAGTATTCATGATAGATCAAGAAGCACTTCGAGAGACTTTAAAGAAGGTGCTGAATCAGCGCCTTCATATTCCGGCGAAAAAAATTCACATGGAACAACTGGCCGGAGACGCCTCCAACCGCTCTTACTGCCGTCTCTCCTGGAAAGAGGACCACCCCTTTCGTTCTCTCATTGTGATGGTCCTGGACGATCCCGAAGCCTTTAAGGCTTCAGAAGAAGCAGAAAGCGGGACCAGCCCTTCAATAGGAGAGATCCCGTTCATCAACATTCAGAAACACCTTTTCGCTTGCAAGCTGCCTGTGCCTGAAATTATTGACGCGAATCCTGAAGAAGGATGGCTCCTCCTGGAAGACCTGGGAGATGTGACTCTGGCTGGGGAAATTGAGGGAAAACTTCAAGACAGGTCGCTTCTGCTTGATTTTTATCAAAAGGCGATTGACGTTTTAATTACGCTTCAGATCAATGCCAGCATCGCACCGAACCCGCCAAGCATCGCCCACCATCGTCAATTTGATCATGCGCTCTTTCTCTGGGAATTTGATCATTTTATTGAATATGGCATCGAGAAGCGTAATGGAATGGCCTTGCCGAGGAAGAGAAAGGAAGAGATCCGATTCTGCTTCTCAGAGATCTCCTCCCTTCTTGTGCAAATCCCTGTGGTTTACACCCACCGGGATTACCATAGCCGGAATCTGATGGTTCAATCGGGGCCGAGCGGGAAGCGGATCCGCCTGATCGATTTCCAGGATGCGCTCATGGGTCCTCCTCAGTATGACCTGGCCTCACTCCTGCGTGATTCCTATATCGACCTCCCCGAAGAGATCGTTGATGCCCTGATCGTTTATTACATTGAGGAATCAGAACATCGTGCAAAGAAAAAAATAGAGAGGGAAAACTTTCGTGAGCTTTTTGATCTGGTTAGTATTCAGCGCAACCTGAAGGCGGCGGGACGCTTTGTCTATTTCGATCGAGTGAAGCATAAACCTCAATACCTTCCTCATGTCCCCCCAACCCTCGAAAAGGTCAAACGAAACCTCCTTAAACACGCAAAGCTCCACTCCCTCCATCGCCTTCTGATGCCCCATGTGGAGGAGTTTCAATAAAATGAAAGCGATGATTCTGGCGGCGGGCCTGGGCACCCGGCTTCGTCCGCTTACCAATGACATCCCGAAGCCTCTCTTGCCGGTGGGGGGACAGCCTCTGATCTATCATCATCTTCAGCGATTAAAAAAATATGGGATCACGGAGGTTTTTATCAATGTTCACTATCACGGGGATAAAATTATTCAGAAGGTGGGCAATGGAGATCGTTTTGGAATGAAGATCACCTATTCAGAAGAACCGGAAATATTAGGGACCGGCGGGGGGATTAAGAAAATTCAAACTGCCCTTGGCACCGAAGCATTTTTTGTAATGAATGCAGATATCCTGGTTAGTCTGGATCTTGAGCCCTTGGTTTCCTTTCATCAAGAGAAAGGAGGGTGCGCAACGCTGGTTCTTCGGGAGGAAGCGGAAGTCAACACATATGGCGTGATTGCGCTTGATCCCCAAGATCAAATACGGGATATTCTTGGAAAGGTTCGATCAAAAGAAGAACGCGGCATGCGCCGTTTGATGTTTACCGGGATTCATATCATAGAGCCGAAGGTTTTTAATTTTATCCCATCCGGTCAGTTCTACTCCATTATAGATGCTTACATTGAGATGCTTCTCCAGGACAAGAGAATAGCCGGTTACCTTATGGATGGGTACTGGAATGATATCGGGATCTTGGAGCGGTATGAACAGGCCAATCGCGATTTTAAACGAGGGCTTGTACGGTAATAGTTGACGGGCTATTTGTACTGACAGGTTCCAAACCAGCGGATGCGGTTCTTCGCAATGACGCGGTAAAGATTTCTAGCGACCCATGAAAATCCGGGAAAAAGAAACAAGATCGAGAAGACCCTTCCGAGCGGGAGGACCAGAAGTACCCGTCGGAAGGCATCTATTCCGATGGAAACAGGGTGGTCTGTCTCTACAAGGCGCATGGCATCAATGTTGTTCTGTCCTATCAGGTCCGGGCTGATTTTTGTTGCTTCTTTTGATTGAAAGGGGAGAAACTTGATTCGGTGTTTCCAGTCCCACCTTTCGAGAACAACTTTGGAAGCCACGCAGAGGCGGCACTCGGCGTCGTAGATCAAGGTTCTAGGAATTAAGACCTGCCCGGATTCGGGACATCCCCCATCCTCTTCCTTATTCTTCGTTAAGTACTTGGGCGATATGTTTGACATCCACCCCTCCCTTTAATCCATTATTAAGTTGAATCATGCAGGCCGGGCAGGAGGTTACGACCGTCTCTGCACCGCTGGCCGCAATCCCGCGCCGTTTTCGTTCAAAGATTTCCGCCGACTGCTTCGGATTCTTGATACAGAATGTCCCTGCGCCACCGGCACATCGATCCGCATCCGGCATTTCGACAAACTCAATATCCGAGTTCTGGCGAAGGAGACGACGGGGCGCGTCATTCACACCCGCCGCACGGAGATGGCAGGATGAATGATAGGTCACGCGTCTTTTTTTTGTCTGCATATTTCCATTGGCTTGAGCTGTTTCCGGACGCCGATCGGCCATGAATTCTGAGATGTGGACGACCTTTTCGGCCAGACGCTTCGCCTTCAGGTGATCTTCTCCTTCAGGAAAGATCGAGGCGTAGTCCTTCAACATGAAAGTACAGGATGCACAGCCGGTAATGACTTTTTCAAAACCTTCCATCGCATCCATGTTGAATCGGGCGTCCTCCCGGACGCGATTGATCAAGCCATAGGTTTGGACCGGTGTTCCCGAACAGCGCTGGGGCGGTAGGGCCGGTTCAACGCCGTTCTTTCTCAAAAGGCCGATGACGGCGTCTCCTACTCCATCATCAATATAGTTGGCGGCACATCCGTGAAAATAAGCGGTAGAACACTGCGTGTTGGTGAGCTCGGCATACCGTTCCCGCAGAGGTCTTTTGGCAAGCCGAGGAAGAACCATGTTGGCCGGGATACGGGCCGTCGGTGCAAGGCCTTTCAACCAGGGGAGGCTACAATATTCAATCAGGAGGCGGACGGGCCGGTTATCCCAGATTGGCTGTGTCCAGGCGGCAACTTTCAGGAAGGATTCAAAGAGGCTGCGTTTGGACTGGAAGGTAAAGATCGCCTCGGCTGTCTTGTTTGGATGGGCCTCCCTTTTCTTTAGAATCAGCTCGGAGACATCTATTCCGGCGGGACAGATGGTACGACACGATTTGCAATTGATACAGGCCTCTACGACGCGGGCAGACTTTTCATAGGAATAATTTGGATCAGTCACGATATGAAACCATCCCCGCGCAGCATTCGACTCTTCACCGACAACATCATAGACGGGACAGACCGCGTTACATTTCCCGCAGGTGGCGCAGGGTTTTGTGTAACGTTCGTAGTCAATGAGATCTGTAAAGGAATGATCTGAGATCTTCACTCCCGGATTGAGGAGGTTTTCCGGATCAAACAGGCGTTTCACCTCTTTGAACAAGGCATATATTTCAGGCCCGTAAAGGTCTTCCAATAACTCGGCCCGGATCCGGCCGTCTCCATGTTCACCACAGAGAGAGCCGCCAAAGCGGTTGATCACGACCTGATGGATCTCATGATACAGGGCGGTCATTTTTTCAAAGTCGACAGGGTCATTCAAGTTCAACAAGGGGTTGATATGGGCATTGCCATCGCCGATATGGCCGTAGATCGCGACCTTCACTCCTCTCTCGGAAAATTTCGCCTCTAGGAAAGGGATCAACTCCGGAATCCGATCAGAGGGTACAACAACATCATCGACAAAATGGATGGGTTTTTTCTTTGTATCGTATCGATAGAGTATTGGATTGACCGCCCTACGCACCTTCCAGAGTGTCGCCTGTTTCGCCGGGTCGAAGGCGAGGGTCGGCGGGTCACATAAAGGGGTTTTTTCAAGAGAGGAGAGAAGGGCCTCCATCTTTTTTTGAGCCGATTCATCGAACTCGACAAGGAGCATCACTGCAGCGTGCTGTGGAATGTCATGGGCGGCGCGGCCGATCAGGTCGAGCGTGGCGCTGTCCATCATTTCAAGGGCACTGGGGGAGAGCAGGAGAATGTTCCTGACCGCTTCGCCAAGATCAGACAGGGCCTTAAAATAGACCAGGGCCGTCGCGATTTCAGGAGGGGAGGGAACGAGTTTGATCTTCGCCTCTCTCACCAGGCCCAGCGTCCCCTCACTTCCGATGAAAAGTTGGTGCAATGGGAAGCGGCCCTGTGTCATTCCTTCTGCGAGGGCAAACAGATTGTATCCGCTAGAATTCTTTGAGACCTTACGCTTTTTCGATAGAATGAGAGCGCGGTTTTTCCTGACCAATTCGACTAACATTTTTATTGGTGGGTTATCCAGGAGGAGTTTTTGGAATGTGGGGTCCTCGAGGTGATACTCCTTCGCCGCAATCCAATTGCCGTTAGAGAGAAGGACCTCCATCTCAAGCACATTATCTTTTGTTGCCCCGTATTTGAGGGAGTGTGCGCCTGCGGCATTGTTTCCCAGCATCCCTCCCAGTTTGCACATCTCGCCGCTTGAAGGATCAGGAGCAAACATGAAACCCTGAATAGAAAGCCGACGATTTAACTCGGCATAGGTCATTCCGGGTTCAACCCGGGCCCATTGTTCCTGATCATGAGTTTCCAGGATACGATTCAGGCGGGAAAACTCAAGGATGAGCCCTTCTCCAATTGCATTTCCCGTGAGGTTGGTTCCTCCGCTTCGGGCGGTGAGCGGGACCTGATTTTCCCGGGCATATTGCAGCGCCAATGTCAGATCGGCCTGGGAAGTAATCAGGACGATCGCTTTCGGCGTCACCTTGTAGATACTGGCATCGATTGCATATGCCGTGATGGCGGGGGCATCGGATAAGACCTTCTCCTGTCCGAGTAAATCCCTTAATTGCTTGAGATCAAAAGGCATGGAAGGAGTATAGCAGGAAGGAAAAGATCTTGACAATGTGGCGGGTTAATCCCTTTTTTCACACGGAGCATGAAAGTTTTCCATTGAAAAAATGTTGTGATGGCGTATACTCCTGAAAAACCGTTTCTTGCAAGGGACAATGGAGTCCTTGGATATTTCCTTGATGCTGGATTTCTTCGTGCCGGGGAAACCGTATTTTGATGGAGGTTTCAAACCCATGTTGAAAGGACAAAACAGGTTCACCCTTCTTTTCTTTATTCCGCTGGCCATATTTCTTATTGATGTTTCAAGAGTACAGGCTGCGGGTGTTTCACAGGAAATGTTTACGGTCAACAACACTTGGATGTTGGTGGCGACCTTCCTTGTGTTTATCATGCATCTTGGCTTTGCGACGCTTGAAGCAGGGTTAACACGGGCCAAGAATACGACGAACATCTTGTTCAAGAATACTGCCATTGTCGCCATCGGGTTGCTGACCTATGCGCTCGTTGGTTTCGGCCTCATGTATCCGGGTGATTTCAATGGTTTTATCGGGTTGGCAGGGGTCGGCATCAGTGTGCCGCCTGGGGATGCTGGTTTGATTGGCTATGCGGACGGCGCCTATACTTACTATACGGACTTTATCTTTCAGGCGATGTTTGCCGCAACAGCAGCCACAATTGTCTCCGGAGCGGTTGCGGAACGGGTCAAACTCGGCAGCTTCCTGATCTTCTCTACCATTTATGTGGCCTTCGTTTATCCGATCGTGGGGTCATGGAAGTGGGGAGGTGGTTGGTTGGATAAAATGGGTTTTTACGATTTTGCCGGTTCGACCCTGGTTCACAGTGTTGGGGGATGGGCTGCCTTGGCCGGTGTCCTGATTCTGGGGCCGCGCTTCGGGAAATATGTGAATGGCAAGATCAAGCCGATTCTGGGGCATAACCTTCCTCTGGCAACGATCGGTGTTTTTCTGCTCTGGCTGGGTTGGTTCGGTTTTAACGGCGGTTCGGTCTTGTCCGCAGACCCGGGCCTGGTTTCTTTGGTTTTTGTCACGACGACCCTGGCCGCGGCGGCAGGAGTGATTGCCGCGATGTTGACCTCATGGATGGTTCAGAAGAAACCCGATTTAACGATGATTTTAAATGGAAGCCTTGCAGGTCTTGTCGGAATTACGGCGAGTGCCGACAGTGTTTCGGTCACATCATCCATTATCATCGGAGCTGTTGCGGGGGTGATGGTCGTTTACTCTGTGATGTTCTTTGATAAAATAAAGATTGACGATCCGGTCGGCGCGCTCTCCGTCCACCTTGTTTGCGGAATCTGGGGGACCTTGGCTGTCGGCATTTTCAGTACGAATCCTGAACATAGCCTTGTTGTCCAGTTAGTCGGCGTTCTTGCCTACGGGGTGTTTTGTTTTCCCGCCGCTTATGGTCTCTTCTTCATGATCAAGAAGACGATAGGGATACGCGTCAGTGAGGAAGAGGAACGTCGCGGGCTCGATTTCTCCGAGCACGGCATGGATGCCTACAGCGGGTTTCAAATCACAGATCTATAAAAAGGGCATCTCATTCAAAGCGTTCACCTTATCCCCGATGAACGAACAAAGGTGCAGCCATGCAAGCCCGTTTTATAACTTGCTGTGCGTCCCGTCGCAAAAGGGTTTGGTCCCGGACTGCTTACACCCGCACCACGCGACCCTTTTCTTTATGTCGATTTTCACCTCCAGAGGCGTAAACTCGGTCCCGCTGTGAGAGCCGTCGCAGAAAGGCTGTCCTTTTGATCGACCGCAGCGGCACCAATAATAAGTTCCCGGTTCCATTTCCTGAACATATGGCCTCTTCTGTGGAATCGTTGGTTCGGTCATCATGCCCCCCTTTTTTTGTCTATCCCTCCGCAAGTTTCATCATATGATGTCCAGTGGGAAAGAGTCAATTCCCGCCGAATAAAACCTGGATTCTATGGCGGGATTTAAGCTTTCCAATATCTTTACATTGAGATTGTAATGCAATAATATAAAAACACCGCTTTAGAGGGTTGCGCTTATCATGAAGCTTATCAGTCTCGAAACCATTCTTCGTAGGCTCAAAGATGAAAACGCGCGATACTTGATCGTCGGCGGCCTTGCAGTGGCTGCGCATGGGTATGGCCGGGTGACATTCGACCTCGATCTAGTTGTCCAATTACAGGCCGATAACGTGAAACGAGTTATAAAGGCACTTGAATCACTGGGGTATCGTCCGACTGTTCCTGTGTCCATCGAGGACTTTTCCGATAAAAAAAAACGCCAACGATGGTTCCGGGATAAGGGGATGGTTGTCTTCCCGCTACAGAGCAACAACCATCCGGAAACACCGGTCGACCTCTTTATTGCCGAGCCTTTCGATTTTGATATGGAATACGACAAGGCGATGATCGGAGAGGTTTTGCCTGGATTAAAGTCCCACTTTGTCGCAATGGATACGCTTATTCGCATGAAGGAAGTGTCTGACCGGGAAAAGGACCGTGAAGATATCCGGCAACTGAAATTGTTGAAGGAGGACGGGTGATGTCAAATCGCCGAAAGCCACAACTCTCCGGCTGGGAAGCGCATCATCTGGCGCAGCTCAGGTATTTTCGTTCGTTGACGCTGCGTCAAAAATTGGAAGCCGTTGAAGGGATGGCGGACGTCGTCCGCCGTTTTCAGCAGATGCGGGCGGAAGGAAGATTTAAGACAAAGACCCCGTAGCGATTTCAGCATCCTGCCACGCGAGAAAACCGAACGGAAATTCAACTTACCGTGGCTGTAGCCGCATCGCTTGATTTGGTCAGCCTGGATTTCAGGTCCCTGTTTGAGGGTCAAGAAAACAATTTTGTCCATTCAATCGGACAGGCGTTTGAGCGCTTTTCCATGTTTTCTGTTTCCTTCTGCCAGGGCCTCTTTGAAAGCCTTTTGTCGTTTTTCATCCCGGGTGGGAGAAAGCAGATTTGTCTTTTTCATATTGTTCCGATAACATGCCGAACAACACCCCTCATCAGTATAAAAGGTCTAAGACCTGCCTCGTGTGAATCAATAAATAAGTTAATAAACCGTGAGTGATTGAGAAGGAGAGATGGAAGGTGGCAGAGCGTTATGAAAAGATTCGGAGTCGCTGCTGGTTCGTCAAGACCGGAACCGGGCCAGGTCGAAAGAGAGTTGGCGGTGATGCTTAATGGAAAGGAAGATGAGTTTAGGTCCTCGAAGGAGGTAGAGGAGAAGGTAGTCGTCCACCACAAACTCCCGGAGATCATCCTCTTTTTTCATCTTAGCCTTGAGTTTTCGGATGAGGGTTTGCGCCTCCCGGGAATGGGGCGGAAGTTCGGGGAAAGGGTGACCGGACCGTGGATAGCGGCTCAACAGAGGAACAATGTCGTTAAAGAGCCTGTCGAGAAGATGGTTGAAGGCGTGTGAACCCTCGGGGTTCAGAAAAGATTCAAGCGTATCGAGGTTGCGGACGAAGTTCTCGGTAAAGACCGGCGACCGGAGGCTACCGGCCATAGCGGGCAAGCAGTTTCTTGAGTGAGATCGTTTTTCCCGCGCCGACATCTTCGACACCTTGGACCGCCTCCTCCAGCAAGATAAGGTGGATATGCTCTGCCTCTAGGCGGTGGTAGTAATCGAGACGGTCGGTGTCGATCAGGGCGGCGCAGCTTTCGCCGTTCTTCGTGATGATCTTCTCACTTCCTTCACGGCTGACCTCTTCGCAAAGTGCGGTGAGTTTTGCCCGGACCTTTGTCAGCGGGATGATATCTTTTGGGGAAATGGACATGAAGCCCTCCTTCTCTTATAGAAACATTATAAATAGCGTACAGAATAATGTCAAATATGAAGGCCTCATCTTGGTTGTAGATGAAGAAAAAGTTTCCAGATTGAACATGTGGCACCTGATTGTGGGCGGGAAGATAATCGTATTTCAAGTCGGTGGCAGATAAGGTAACGATATTTCCCTTTCGTGACATGATATTACCGGACGCAGTACCAACTCAAGCGGACAGAGGTGAAATAAGCGTTCAGCTTCCTTCTGGGAATGAGGCATTCCGTCGAGGGACGGGGGTATGTCCGACCTTGTCACTTCGGCCCGTCCCGAGCAAAGCGAGGGATCTTAGGTTTCTCCCCTTGGTCGAGATGAAATGTTGTTGAGATTGGTTTTTATGAAAAAGCCTTGAAGAAGTGATAATATTTTTCGGGGGAGGTGTGACCTTATCTGTCACGGGGGTGTTGTAGGTTATCTAAAATACCAGAGGGATTATGTCAATTTATTACGCACATTCTGGTCCTAAAAATAGTTCTTTTCCAGATAACAGCAAGGAGGACTGGCACTTGCTCCGAGAGCACCTTGCCTCAGTGGGCAAAGAAGCCGCAAAAAAAGCGGCCTTTTGGGAAGGAGAAGCCGAAGCAGAACTCGCAGGGCTTTTACACGATTTGGGCAAGTACGCATTCAGTTTTCAAAAAAGGCTGGAGGGCAAAGCGAGTGGTGTCAATCACTGGTCTCAGGGGTCGTACTGGGCTTGGAAGAACGAGGCCCATCTAGCAGCTTTTGCAATTTATGGACACCATGTGGGCATTCCATCTTGTGCAGATTTGAGTGGCCTAGGAAAATATCCAGATGATGAACGTCGAACATGGAATGTAACGGAGGAACTCTCTGAACTGAAAAACCGCTTCGAACAAGACGGACTCTCTCTCCCAATCATAAAACCAACAACCATTCCAGTTAAAGAAAAAACGCGGATTGCGATGGCCGTCCGCATGTTGTTTTCTGCGCTCTGTGATGCTGACTTTATCGATACAGAAGCACATTTTAATCAGTACTTTCCTGAATCCCGACCCAAAGCGCCGCAGCTTCAAGCAGAAAAAGCGTTGAAGTTACTCCTGAATCACATAAATGGAAAAGCAAAACAAAAAGATGCGAAAGCTCAGAGGGTCTATGAGACCCGCCAATTGGTGCTTCACGATTGCCTTAATCAAGCGGAAACTAATGGGCGTCTTTTTACCCTGACAGCACCCACGGGGTCCGGGAAAACATTGTCATCCCTGGCCTTCGCTTTAAAACACTCTTCGGTTCATCACCTTCGACGCATCATCATTGTGATTCCTTATCTCAGTATTATCGAGCAAACGGCAAAAGAACTGAGAGAAATATTCGGTCCTGTTTTTGGAGAGCAATACATCCTTGAACATCACAGCATGGCGGACCGAACTCGGACAGAAACCAAGGATCAGGAAGAAAAAGATGCTGAAGACGAAATGGAACGAAACCGGAGATCCCTCTCCCAAAACTGGGATGCACCCTTAATTGTGACAACCTCAGTTCAATTTTTTGAAAGCCTATTTTCAAATAGATCAACGACTTGTCGCAAGCTCCACAATATTGCCAAATCGGTTGTCTACTTTGACGAGGTTCAAACACTGCCTCCTGATTTAGCCGTTTCGACACTGGAAACCCTGAATGCCCTGATGCAGGATTACGGTGTGACCGTTGTTTTTGGTACGGCAACGCAGCCCGCCTTTAAGTCATTATCAGTGTCTATCTCTGGTGGATGGCAGCCGAAAGAAATACTGAATGATACTGAAAAAATATTCAGCAGCCTTAAAAGGATTATGCCGGTTTGGCCCTCGTCACAAAAAGAAAGAATGGAATGGGCTGAAGTTGCAAGTGAATTGGCACAACGAAACCAAGCACTTTGTATTGTAAATTTAAAAAAACATGCAGCAGAACTGACTCAGGAAATGCTTAAAGCCATTCCTGAAGAATATAAAACATCTCTTTTTCATTTGAGTACCGCACTCTGTCCTATGCACCGGCAAGCAATTTTAAAGGAGGTTCGCGCAAAGCTGAAAAACGAAGATCGAGTTTATCTTATAGCGACACAATGTATCGAGGCGGGGGTCGATATTGATTTTCCCGTTGTGTGGCGGGCGATAGGACCATTGGAGGCCTTGGCACAAGGCTTCGGTCGTTGCAATCGGGAAGGACGATTACGGCCGGAACAATGTGAAGCAAAGATATTTATCCCGATGGATGATCAGATTCCGATGCCTGATTATGACCAAGCCACCTCCATTGCAAGTACATATTTTTGGAAAGAAGATCTTCAATCTCAAAAAGTATTTGACAAATATTTTAAAAAACTATACAGTAACATAAATATTATGGGAGGCGGAGGCATCACGCAACAAATGCTGAAAACAGCAATGGGAGAATTGGATTTTCCAGAGATTTCAAAAAAATATCGGCTCATTGATAGTGACACCATCTCTGTCGTTGTGCCGTACAAAAAGGGGGAAGATATTGGCCGAAAATTAAAACAAAAGGGACTTAATATGAAAGCCTTGCGTGCCCTCATGCACAAGGCACAGCCCTATGTGGTCAATGTCTACCGGAATCAACTGCTTTGGAATCAAGAGATAAAGTCCAGCGTAGACCCCGTCCCCGGTGATCTAAAGGGCGGATGGTATCTCTGGACGAGAACGTACGATGAGAGAATAGGCATCTTCACAAAATTATCGGATGAAGAATGGGTCGTATGATTTAACCGAACAAAAAAGGAGGGTTTACATGGGCATAAAATTATTGGTTCGAGGGCCTTTCGCCTGTTTTTCCCGCCCTGAGATGAAGGTGGAGCGCATGAGTTACCCTGCTCTTACGCCTTCTGCGGCAAGGGGCATATTGGAAGCCATCCTGTATAAACCGCAATTTCGCTGGAAAATCCGCCGTATCCATGTATTGAACCCGATCAAGTTCATTGGCCTGAGACGCAACGAAGTCCAAGGCAAAATTTCCACGTCAAAGGTCAAGCAGTGGATGAAACGGAAAGGCATTCCAAGCCCCCTCTTTGCCGATGCGATGGGGCGAGACCAGGGGGGAGAAGGTATTGGCCGCACGCAACGGAACACGGTTGCGCTCAAAGATGTTGCCTATGTCATTGAAGCTGATGCCTGGGTGCGTCCTGAAATCAAGGAAACACCCCGAAAATATTACGAGTGCTTCCAAAGAAGAGTGAATCGCGGTCAGTGTTTTTCTCAGCCGGTTCTCGGTTGTCGCGAATTTGTCGGCTACTTTGAATCTGCGCCGGAACACTTTGAAACGATCTCTGACACACGAAATCTCGGCCTCATGCTTTACGATGTTTTTGATCTAGATAAGCAAAGCGACGGTTATGCTAAGCCCTTTATTACCTTGTTCAGCCCGGAAATGGAAAATGGCGTGATTGAAGTTGAGGACTATGTTTCGGTCAAAAAAAGACACATTGCGGGAGGGTACGATGCTTGAACAATTGGTCAAATATGCGGAACGGGAAAATTTAGGAGCCGATCCCTGTTTTGAATCTAAAGAGGTCAAATGGGCGATTGTTTTGGACAAAGATGGCGCATTCATCGGGGTGACGCCACTCGGCAGCCCTGAAGAACTTAGGTGGAGAGGGAAGATCTTTCCACAGGCACCGCTAACTCCAGGAAGCGAACTTCAGTCCGGAGGCAAGAGCCATTTTCTTTCCGAAATCGTCGAAACCGTCTTGTGCCTGTTTCCAGAAAAAGAAAAAGGGACCAAAACATTAGAACAAATGAAGGAGTCCATAGAGGAAAAACACCACTACTTTATCGGTCTGATCAAAGAATCCTTTCAGGACGGCGTAAAAATATTTGAACCCATTGTCCGTTTTTTTGAAAATTCAAAAGAAATCGAGAGTGCTCAACATAGCCTTGCTGCTTACAAGCACCTCAAGACAACCGACATTATTACTTTTGATGTAGATGGAGAATGCGTATTGGAACAAAACGACTGGCATTCGTTCTGGCGAAATAAACGGGAACCATCCAAAAAACCGGATAACTTAAAAGAAGAAAAAGTGCCCTGCTTTGCCACGGGTATTCTGGCGTCTCCAATACGGACGCATGGGAAAATTAAAGGCATTTGGGGTGGTAATCCAACCGGCACTGCACTGGTAGCAAATGACAAAGATGCCTTTCAGTCTTACACCCTCGAAAAATCAAAAAATGCCGCTGTCTCCGTGGAAGCAGAAAGCCGTTACCGGGCGGCACTGCAATCATTGATCAAAAAAGCAGTTCCTTTAGGGGGTGTTCAGTTTATTTACTGGACGCAAGAAGAAACCGATACTGATCCGGTTGGGTGGATTAATGACCCTGACCTCCTGGAAGGGGGGCTTAAGCGCACTCTTCAAGCCATTCACGAAGGAGGGCACAAACCAGACCATGATGTAGCCAATACCTTTTACGGCTGTGCCCTGAATGGAAATGGGGGGCGTATTGTCATCCGTGATTGGTGGGAGACCTCTTTGGAGGCTGTTTGTGAAAATGTGACTACCTGGTTTGAAGACACTTCTATTGTAAAGAACAAAGACGGCGCAATTGCTGTTACCCCTAAATTCTATACATTTCTATCCGTCCTTGTAAGAAAAAAGAAGGGGATACCCCAGGTGGGTGACCTTCCAAAACACATCCCGACTCAAGTCGTGCGGGCGGCACTTTGTGGTTTTCCCTTGCCGCGTGCGGTTTTGGATAAAGCCATTGAACGGCACATTATCGAAGTCAGGGACGGCAATGTCAGAGCAGAACGTATGGGTTTGGTCAAAGCCTACCTTAACCGAGCAGGAGGAGAAAAAATGACAGAAGGACTCAATAAAGAATCAAAAAACACCGCTTATCAATGTGGCCGTCTATTCGCGATGTTTGAGAAAATCCAACGTGAAGCCTTGGGAAAAGTCAATGCCAACGTCGTGCAAAAATATTACGGGGCTGCATCATCAACACCTGGATTGGTCATGGGCCGATTATTCCGAACGGCCCAGCACCACCTCGGGTCAATCGACAAGCCAAGGTACTATCAAGACGTAATCGGAGAAATCACGCAAAAGATTGGAGAGAACTTCCCGCCCTCACTTAAGTTAGAAGATCAGGGACGATTTGCGCTCGGATATTACCATCAAAGAATAGGGTAAATTTTTACATTGCGCGTGTGAAGAAACACTGATCAAAAACAACCGGAGGAGAACACAATGAGTCAGCCCATTCAAAACCGATACGATTTTTTACTTTTGTTTGACTGTGCGTCAGGAAATCCAAATGGTGACCCGGATGCGGGCAATGCACCACGGATGGACCCTGAAGATATGCACGGCCTGGTCAGTGATGTAGCCATTAAACGAAAAATTCGGAACTATGTCGAGATGGCCAGAGGGAATGAAAGCCCCTACAATATTTTTATCGCCCATCACGGCCATCTCAACGAAACCATCCGCATTGCCCATGACAAAGTCAAAGAAGAAGGCCCGGAAAAATATGGCAAGGTCAAAGGAAAAATATCACGGGATCAAGTCGAGTTGGCGAGGCAATGGATGTGCCGACACTTCTACGATGTGCGGACCTTTGGCGCAGTCATGAGTACCGGTAAGGATGCGGGTCAAGTTCGTGGCCCGGTGCAGCTCACTTTTTCACGTTCGCTTGATCCGATCTTACCGATGGACATATCGATTACGCGCATGGCCGTCACCGACCCGAAAGAAGCCAAGTCACAGGATGAAACAGCGGAAGCGACATCCAGCGATCCCCCCTACCAAACCATGGGGCGCAAAAATATGATCCCCTATGGCCTCTATGCCTGCCAGGGTTTTATCAGCGCACATTTTGCACAGCAACCCAAGGGAACCGGTTTCTGTGAGGAAGATCTTTCATTGCTATGGGAAGCGCTTGAAAACATGTTTGATCATGACCGTTCTTCCTCAAAAGGGATGATGGCAATACGGGGGTTGAAGATATTCAAGCATGTCGGCACAGACACAAACCTGGAACAACGCGCACGGCAAGCCAAACTCGGATGTACTCCCGCCCAAAAATTAGTAGAACTCGGGCAGGTTGTCGAAGTAAAAAAAAACGAAGAAGCGATGCAGAAGGACGTCTTGAATGTTCCAAGGAAGTTTTCGCATTACAAGGTCATTATCCACAAAGATAGAATCCCAACAGGGGTGGAGTTAATCGAAAGGGTTTAACTTATGGGTGATGTGGAACTCATTCACATCTCATCGCTCAATCAATATGGATACTGTCCTCGCCGCTGTGCGCTGATTTATGTCGAGCAGTCCTTTGATGAAAATATCTACACGATGCGTGGAAATGATTTGCATGAGCGGACGGACAAACCCGAAGAAAGTGGATGGGAGGAAGGGATTCGGGTAGAGAGGGCGCTACCGCTTTGGCACACGCAATTGGGCCTTATCGGGAAAGCAGATGTTGTCGAGTTCCACGGAAACACCCCTTATCCGGTGGAATACAAATCGGGCCGTTTGCGAAAGTTTACAAATGACGACCTTCAACTCTGTGCGCAGGCAATTTGCCTCGAAGAAATGACCGGAAAGGAGGTTTCAAAAGGCGCGATCTTTCATCATGGTTCGCGAAGGCGACGAGAGGTCGTTTTTCGTCAAGACTTACGTGGCCTTGTTAAGGAAACGGTTCAAAACATCCGGGAACTGCTTTCATCACAGGTTATTCCACCACCTGTCAATGACCAGCGATGTTCGAATTGCTCTCTACAAGAGTCATGTATGCCGTCGGCGGGTGGAAAACAGGACCAGACGCTATTCGCACAGAAGGAGCTTTTTCAGATTCCTTATTTGAGCTGATGTATCCACCCCGCTCTGTGAGGGGGTGAGGATTGAAATACTGTCTAGTTATTTCTTGATATCATATGCCCCTCGCGGCGGGCACTAGTAAGAAGCCGAGGGCAGCCAGCCCATTGTTGGAGCAGTCATTTACATCGAATTCAAAGAGAACATCTGTTGTGTGGAAAAGGGAGTGTGGCGGAATAGGTAGACGCAGGAAGTGCAGTGAGAGCAAGGTGCCTGGAGCCTGGGTACACATTACCTCGACCAAGAGGGGAGAAAAAAGAGAGCTGAAATGCTTGTACACTGCAAGGTCTGTCAGTTAGTAGAGGCTATTATGCTGACAGTAGGACATCTTGGCGTCCGAGATCCCCAAAAAACTTGCTCATATATGGTGCAAATCCATATCTACCCTTTTCCACACAACGCCGGTGGGTCTGTCAGGTGTTTGAAAAAGGAGAAAACAATCAAAGTGATCCGCTTGTGATCAGACGACAAGTAAAAGGGTTGAGAATTGGCTATGCACCAGCTATTAAATACCTTGTACATCACGACCGAAGGGGCCTATCTCCACCTCGACCACGACACTCTGAAGGTTGAGATCGAAAAAGAGACCCGGCTGCAGGTGCCTGTTCATCATCTGGGCGGGATTGTCTGCTTTGGCAACATCATGCTGAGTCCGGCAGCGATGGCGCGTTGCGCGGCGGACGGTCGCTTTGTGGTGCTTCTTGATCGAAATGGCCGGTTTAAGGCCCGTGTTGAAGGGCCGGTTTCCGGTAATGTTCTCTTGAGGAGTGCGCAACATGAGGCAATGACCGATAAAGAAAAATCACTCGATATCGCTAAAAATATGGTCGCGGGGAAGATACAAAACACAAGGCAGATTGTCCTCCGTGGTGCAAGAGAGGCGAAAGCTGAAGACGATGAAAGAAACCTGAAAAAGACCTCAGAATCACTTGCAGGTGCCTTGTCCCGACTTCCGAAGGCCAACAATATTGACCAGGTTCGGGGAATAGAAGGAGAATCTGCAAGAGCCTATTTTTCGTCGTTTGATTGCATGGTGCGTGAGGATCGGGAAACCTTCCGTTTTAATGGCCGAAACCGCCGTCCGCCCCGTGACTCAGTGAACGCCCTGCTCTCTTTTCTCTATGCGTTACTGATGAATGACTGTGTGGCCGGGGCGGAAGGCGTGGGACTTGATCCGCAAATGGGTTTTCTCCATGCGATCCGACCCGGGAGGGCCGCGCTGGCCCTGGATCTTATGGAAGAGGTTCGCTCCGTGCTGGCGGACCGCTTGGCCCTGACATTGATCAACCGGAAGCAGATCCAGGCGAAACACTTTATCGACAGGCCGGGGGGCGCGGTGCATTTGGATGACCGCGGACGGAAGGAAGTTGTCATTGCCTACCAAAAACGGAAGCAGGAAGAGATTACGCACCCGCTTTTGAATCAAAAAATGCCGCTTGGCCTGGTTCCGCATGTGCAGGCACGTTTACTTGCCCGTACTCTGAGGGGCGACATGGCAGCGTATATCCCTTATCTTTATCGTTGAGGATTTTATGCATATTGTGGTGACATACGATATCTCAACGGAAACGCGGGAAGGCCGGAGACGATTGCGGCGTCTCGCCTTACAGTGCAAAAATTTCGGGCAGCGGGTACAGAAATCGGTTTTTGAATGTGATGTCAACCCGATGCAGTATGAAGAGTTTATCCGGAGGCTCTTGAGTATCATCGAAAAAAAGGAAGACAGGCTTCGGATCTATCGTCTTACCGAACCCAAAGAGAAACATATTGAAGTGTATGGTCTGGATGGAACGGTTGATTTTGATGCGCCATTGCTGGTTTAAACGCGAACCGCCAGCGATTGTGAAAAAGACCATAGGTTCGCGAATCATGTAACATATTGAAAAAGCAAAAGACTTTCGAGTCGAGGTACAGAATCTTTTTTATTAATGCAGTGGAGGATGAGATGTTCGCGTTTTCTATTCAGCAAGTTTTAGAAAACAAAGGACATTTCACCTGTACTGTAGCACCCGTCCTTCGGGGCGGGTGAGGATTGAAACTCTACAGGCCATAGGGGGAGCACGGTCGCCCTTGATGGTAGCACCCGTCCTTCGGGGCGGGTGAGGATTGAAACCCCTGAGACATCGACCTGGGCTTGCATTGAAATATGTAGCACCCGTCCTTCGGGGCGGGTGAGGATTGAAACAAACCCCTCCCCCGGAACATTCTTTGATTGCATGATGTAGCACCCGTCCTTCGGGGCGGGTGAGGATT
>JAJDBV010000008.1 GCA_029261165.1 Nitrospirota bacterium
ATGGCGCCTCCGAGCCCGGAGGTCGCATCTAGGATGATGTCTTCTTCAAGAATGACTCCCCATTTTGAGAGGAAGGGACCGAGGTCCGCTTGGACCATTGGATCGACCATGATAAAAAGCCGTCCCATTTTTTTAAGATAATCATCCAGGGCCGTCTTTTCTTCTTCTGCCAAAGGACGCTGCGGCCCGGCCAAAATAACCACATCCGCATCTTCCGGAACCTTTTTTTCAGATAGGAGATGGAGTTTTTTGACACCAAAGCCCTGTTTCTCCAAGGTGTCCTTCAGGAAGGCGTATCCATTACGTTCCGTATCGTCGATGGAATTTTCCCCATGACCTTCGACAAAGTAGATGTTTTTCTGAGACCCCCTGCTGACTCGGATCAAGGCCGATGTGAGGGCCTCCTCGGTAATCGCACGCGCCGTGGCCGATTGGTCACCGGACTCGAGTACGACCGTATCGTAATCGGTAATGCCGTATTGTTTTGCAATTGCGGGTTTTTTATCCGGATCGATCAAAACGATCTTTACCTTGTTGGTTTGCTTTCGATAGTTATCAAAAAGGTCATTTGCCCGATCCTTTGCCTTACTCTGTTCTGCAAAAAAGGCTGTGATCTTCACTTCTTTGTCGAGGTTTTTTAAGATGCTTTCCGTCTGTGGGGAGAGGGAGAAGACACCCATGTCCGAGAGGTCGAACCGGACTTCATGGCGGGCAAAAATAAAATTAATAATCGTTAAGATGGCAATGAAAAGGACCACCATTAAGGCGCTGTTTGTCCCGAATTTTGTGGATCGCCGGGTCGAAAAGTCTTTCAGCATTTCGAAATGCGTGATCAGAAAAACGCCGAGGTGCAGAACCGCCAGTATTTCAAGCGTGGTATACAGCCAGACCGGTCTTCCCCAGATGAGGTAAACAAATAATCCTGCCAGTCCAAATAAGATGCCTAAAATGCCGATGACTGCGGTGATGGTCTTTCTTATTTCCAACGTTGTGACTCCACAACACGGTGGGTTAAAAAGAGACCAAAGACGGTCATAGAAATGAAGTAGCACAGGTCCCGCGTTCCAATAAGCCCTTTTACAAAATTATCGAGGTGATCCATCATGGAAAGGTAGTTTGCGAACTGTCCCAAAGGCGTTTCTCCAGTATTGTGCGCGGAAACGCCGATGAGCCAAAGCCCGATGAGGATGCCGAAGGAGATAACGGCTGCGATAATCTGGTTTTCCGTCAGTGCAGAGGCAAAAAGCCCCATGGAGAGGAAGACGCCGCCCATCAGGAAGAGTCCCAGGTAGCTTGCAAAGAGCGGTTTCCAGGAAATGTCCGTCACGATGGACAGGATCAAGGGCATATGCAGGGTCATCACCAGGAGGAGAAAGTAGATCCACAAGACGGCCACAAACTTTCCCATGACAATTTCCGTAATGCTAAGAGGAGAGGTCATCAGAAGCTCTGAAGTGTGCCCTTTCTTTTCTTCGGCAAAGAGACGCATTGTGAGGAGCGGCATGATCAGGAGGAGGATCACACTCATGTTGAGAAAGGTAGGCCGAAAGACCGCATCGTGGATGTTTAGCTGAGGAAGGTTCCCCTGCATTTGCCTTGCCTGCAATGAAAATCCGGAATAGAATTGCACCTGACTGTAGAAGATATAATCCGAGACGGCAAGAAAGACCGTGGCGACCACATAAGCAATTGGGGAGATGAAATAAAGCTGCATTTCTTTCCCCGCCAGGGTCAGGATATTCCTCATTGATTTTCCTCCGTGGCTTGATGAGAAGCGGCCGAAAAACTTGCTGCTTCAACGTCTTTTTCTTGTGTCGTCAACTCCAGGAAAACCTCTTCAAGGCTCAGGACAAGCGGTTTCATTTCCAGGAGGCCCCATCCGTTCGTGACAATTGTTCTGGAAAGATCTTCGCGAATATCACGGCCAACATCGGACTCGACGATGTATGCCCCTTCTCCTTTATCGGCCTCCTGAGGAATGACCTGATGAACGCCCGAAATGGCGAGGATTTTTTGGGGGACCAGGGCTTCTTTTCGTCGGACCCGGAAGGAGACCTTCTCCGACTTTCGGACCTGTGCGGAGAGGCGTTCCTGCGAATCAACTGCGACGATCTTTCCACGGTTGATGATGACCACCTTCTGGGAAACGGCGGTTGCTTCCGGCAGGATATGGGTTGACAGAATAATGGTATGCTCCCCGGCCAGGGCCTTAATCAATTCGCGAATCTCAATAATCTGTTTCGGATCCAGGCCGACCGTTGGTTCATCTAAAATGAGGACGTCGGGATTATGAATTAAGGCCTGAGCCAACCCGACCCGCTGGCGGTAGCCCCGCGAAAGGTTCCCGATGAGCCGACCGGAAACATGGCCCAGGGTACATTTTTCCAGGGCCGAATCAAGCCCGGTTTTGATGCCTCTTCCGGAAAGTCCTTTGATCTTTGCGACGAAGCGGAGATATTCAACAACCGTCATCTCTAAATAAACAGGAGGATTCTCCGGCAGGTAGCCGATGCGCCGCTTGATCTCCATCGGGGACTCGAATATATCGTACCCGGCTACGGTGGCGGATCCGCTCGTTGCCGGCATAAAGCAGGTCAGAATCCGCATGGTGGTCGTTTTTCCTGCCCCGTTTGGTCCCAGAAAGGCCAGGATCTGACCGCGATCAACCGAAAAAGTAACATCGTCAATAGCCACGATGTCACCATAACGTTTACTTAGATGTGAAACTTCAATCATCTCTTTCTTAGCACCTTTTCAAGGATTTGATCCCCTCTGCTCCATTTATTGAGGAGGAAAATTAATATAAATTTCATCTCTTTGTCAAGGGGAGCGAATGGACAACAGTTATGTGATAGGTACCTTCTTCGGGGAAGGAAAACAGTCGCCTATAAAGCATTAAAGCATTACAATGTCGTACTGTTCGAGATGAAGGTTTGAATCGGCCTTGATGATGATCTTCTTTTTATATTCCCGCTCTAGGGCCTCGACCCCTTGACGTTCTTCGTCGTACAGAAGGTTGGCCACGGCGGGGTGGACACCGATAATGATCTTCTTGTCTCGCGGTGAAGAACCAATGCGACGGATTTCCCGGAAGAGTTCATGGCACATGGTGACCGGTCCTTTGGTGTACCCCCGGCCCTCGCAGTAAGTGCAAGGGTCGCAGAGAACCCGTATCAGGTCTTCCCTTGTCCGTTCTCTGGACATTTGGACCAGACCGAGGTCAGAAATTTTCAGAATATGCATCCGGGCTTTGTCGTTTGATACGGCCTCCTGAAGGGCGCTGAACACTTTGTCCCTGTTCCGTTCCTTTTCCATGTCGATGAGGTCGATAATCAGGATGCCCCCGATATTCCGCAGGCGGACCTGGTATGCGATCTCCTTAACGGCTTCGAGGTTGGTCTTGAAGATGGTCTCCTCCAGATCTCTTTTTCCGACATAACGTCCGGTGTTGACGTCGATTACCGTGAGAGCTTCGGTTCGGTCAATCACGATATACCCCCCGGATTTCAGCCAGACGCGGCGGTTTTTTGCCTTGGAGATCTCCATCTCCAGTCCATAGGCATCAAAGACCGCTTCGTCCTTCTTCCACAGCTCAACACGCGAAATATAGCTCGGGAGATAGGTCCCGACAAATTCCCGGATATGATCATAGTCTGCCTTGGAATCGATCACCAGGCGGCCGACGTTTTTTGTGAAGAGGTCACGGACTGTCCTAAAAACAAGATCAAGGTCGGTATGCAACATCGCAGGGGCTGACAACTTCTCTCTTTTCTTAAGAATATTTTGCCAGACGACTTCCAGAAAGCCGATATCTTGCTTAAACTCTTCTTCTGTAATCCCTTCACTCACGGTCCGGGCAATATAGCCCGACCCTGGTTTTCTCAGCCGCAAAACCATGTCCTTTAAGCGCTGACGTTCTTCCTCTTTTGCGATACGTCTTGAAATGCCGATATGATTCACGGTCGGCATGTAGACCAGGTAGCGACCAGGGAGAGAAACATAGGTTGTGACCCGGGGGCCCTTTGTCCCGATAGGCTCTTTTGAGACCTGGACAACAATTTCTTGCCCTTCTTTGAGGAGTTCTTCTATTGACTGCGATGTCCCCCTCTTCGAACGTTTTACAACAGGGATGGGGTCCTCCGCCCCTTCTTCAAGTTCGAGACTTTCTTCATCAGGCAGGACGGCCTGATTCGCGGACTCGCTTGTGTTTGTCTGGGGTGGCATCACGTCGGAGACATAAAGAAATGCGGCCTTTTCGGTCGCGATATCAACGAAGGCGGCCTGCATGCCGGGAAGGACCTTGACAACCTTTCCCTTATAAACATTCCCCATGATTCGACGGTCCCGCTTCCGATCAAAATAGACCTCAGTCAGGACCTTATTTTCGAGCAAGGCGACCCGTGTTTCTTCACGAGCGGCGCTTATAATAATTTCAAGAGACATCAAAACCCTTTCTACTCCAACCGCCGATTCACCTGCAATACGGCGTTATCGGCCAAGGGTCTCCTCAACGGGCAGTGAGTACGCCTCGTTTGCCCCTTGTCCTCTGGCCTTGTCTTGCAGGCGACTTGACGGTTGGTACGATATGTTTGCGGCGAAGACTTAAATTCCGAGAACAAAAAATAAGGAGCCTCAGGTCTTGGTTAGAGGTTCCATCTGTCAGTAAAATAACATAAATCGTCTTAATTTAACATTTAAAAGAAGACCGAGCAAAGCCATGGTGGAAACCATGGCTGTCCCGCCGTAACTAAAGAGGGGGAGCGGTACGCCCACAACAGGCATGACGCCGAGCGTCATGCCGATGTTGACCAGGAAGTAAAAAGAGATCAGGCCGATGGCACCGACGACGATCAGAGACCCCAGAATATCTTTTGATTTTGTGGCAATCTCAATCGTCCAGAAAAAAAGATAGAGGAATAAGGAGAATAAAAATAAAATGCCCAGAAACCCCCACTGTTCTGCAAACACGGAAAAAATAAAGTCGGTGTGTCTTTCCGGAAGAAATCTCAACTGACTTTGTGTGCCGCCAAAGAGTCCTTTTCCCGAGACCCCCCCCGAACCAATTGCAATCTTGGATTGAATAATCTGGTATCCGGTGCCTGTCGGATCATTCGCCGGGTTCATAAAGGTTAAAATGCGCTTTTTTTGATAGTCTTTCAGGTGATCCCAGACAAGTTGTCCGATAAAGGGAGACATCATCGCCGACAACAATGAAAAATTGATCAAAAGCTTTGATCTGAGTCCGACAACAAACAGCATGCTGAAGAAAATAGAGGAGATGGAGAGCGCGGTTCCGAGGTCGGGCTGTTTTAAGATGAGGACCATCGGGACAAGAAGGAGGGTCGCCGGGACCAAGAGATCTTTCAGGTCGAGTCCTTTTTTGGGATAATAATCTGAAAAGTATTTTGCCAGGGCAAGCAAAATGCTGATCTTCGCGACTTCTGATGGCTGGAACGAAAGGGGGCCAACCTGAATCCATCGTTGTGCCCCCATCCCGACGCGTCCGATAAGCGGCACGAGTACCAGCATAAAAATAGTCCCCGCATAGATCGGGTAGGCAAAGCGGATGATTTCATGGTAATCGATCCAGGCCATGATCAGAAATGCAACCCACCCAAGAATAATCCAATAGATTTGTTTCATGTAAATGGGCGTTCTGCCTGTAGGGGATGCTTCATGCAGGTAGGTTACGCTATAGATGGACAGCACCCCCAATCCGAGGATAAGGAAGAGAACAACAAAAAGAAGCCAGTCATAGCCGGCAATAATTCTCCGGTCGATCATGACGGGGTCTTCCTTTTTTCGCTCTCTCTTTTTCGGACAAGACCAAGATTATCTTCTTCCGTGACGATTGGTTCTTCCGGCGTTCCCAGGTAGGCCTCAATCACGTCTCGGGCAATG
>JAJDBV010000071.1 GCA_029261165.1 Nitrospirota bacterium
TTTTCCAGCACGGGGTTTGGTGTCACCTGCGTGTCGAGTCGTCCTGAACCTGATTTTGGCATGTCTTGGTCCTGTATCTGTCACCCTGATATCTATATTATCCCAAACAGCGAGTGTCTGGGCTCAGGTTAACACACAGGGGTATCGACGCATTAAAACCAAAAAACTCAAGTCATGGAGTAGCTGTAGATTTTTGAGCAGTTCCATTCGACATTAGTGGACTCCTGAACTGCAAAAGTATCAAGCTAGATTCCATGGGGTTCTGATTGAAACTGTAGAGGATCTCCATTGGTGAGATGTAAGCGACCTTAGAGAGCTTAGTCCCGTAAAAATCGACAAACCACCCAGCTAACTGGATATTCAAAAGAAACCGCTAAGCAACAAGGCATTCCAAGAGATCTTTCATCCTCCTATAGGCTCGAGAAATCTTCTCTCATCATGACATTAAGAGCTAAAAACATCTTGGGAAATGTTCACAAAGTTGGTAGTATTTGGTCTTCCGATAGAGGAGGGCCCGGAAAAATTGACACCGGCTTAAGTGGATAGGTAGACCTGTTTCAGGCATCTTCATGTCATTCACAGGAGCTTATCATGAGTAGACGAATCAGACGAAATCACCAACCCGCATTCAAGGCGAAAGTGACGCTTGCTGCCCTGAAGGGCGATTTCACCACTGCGGAATTAGCGAAGAAATTTGAAGTCCACCCGAACCAGATCTCACAATGGAAAACACAGCTGCTAGAGAAGGCACCCGGAGTCTTCGATGAGAAGTGGCGCGAGACAGTCCCTCCCGTTGATGTGAAAACCCTGCATGCCAAGATCTGGCAACTGACGCTGGAGAATGATTTTTTAGAAGGCGCGCTCGGCAAGGCCGGACTCCTGAGCGCAAAGCCATGATCGACCGGACCCACGCACTTCCCGTCTCGCACCAAGCCAAGATACTCGGATTATCTCGAGGCTGTCTGTATTATCAACCAGTCCCACTCAGTGAGAGTGAACTTGCGTTGATGCATCGTTTGGATAAACTGCATCTGGCCCACCCATTTGCCGGGGCGCGGATGTTGAGAGATTTGCTACGATTGGAGGGCTTCCGTGTGGGGCGCAAACACGTGAGAACCCTGATGAAACGGATGGGCATTGAAGCCCTCTATCGCCAGCCCAGGACGACGCAGGGGCATCGGGGACACGCCGTGTATCCGTACTTACTCCGTCATCTGTCCATTACGCGGTCCAATCAGGTGTGGGCCTCAGATGTCAGCTACATTCCGATGGCCCATGGCTTTGTCTATCTGACGGTCATTCTCGACTGGTATAGTCGCCGCGTCCTGTCCTGGCGCGTGTCGGTGACGATGGATGTGGAATTTATCATGGATGCCTTGGAAGAGGCGATTGAGCAATATGGCTGTCCAGAAATCATGAACACGGATCAAGGCAGTCAATATACCAGTGAGCGATTCCTCCAAGCGCTCAAGGAGCAAGAGATTCAAATAAGCATGGACGGCAAAGGAGCCTGGCGTGACAATATTTTCGTCGAACGACTGTGGCGATCAGTCAAATATGAGGATATTTACTTGCATGCCTATGAGACGCCGAATGATGTCAAACAAGGCCTGAAACGGTATTTTCAATTCTACAATACCAGTCGTCCACATCAGGCACACCGGGGCCAGACACCCGACACGGCGTATTTCCACCTGTTGCCGGTAGCCAAGGTAGCATAATTCATTGGGATACTTTCCACTTAAGAATTGGCTAGAGGTGTTTAGATAAAGGGGACCACTTCTTTCCCCCTAATTTTCAAGACTCCACTTTAATATCAGCCTACAAAAATCTAATCACAAACATAAGGTTAATTTCAGAATGCACCACAACGGTCCATTAAAAACACCGAGCATAAAACTCTCAATTGTAATTCCTGTCTACAATGAGGAGGCCACTATTGTGGAATGTGTAAAGAGGGTTATGCAATCGGCATATGATAAAGAAATAATTATTGTCAACGATGGTTCTTCAGACAGATCCCAAGAATTGATAGAAACACTCTCTTCCAAACATAAAGAAATTCTGAGTTTTTCGCACAGCAAAAATAGAGGAAAGGGAGCAGCGATAGCTACTGGATTGCAACATGTCACTGGAGATATAGTCATTTTTCAAGACGCTGACCTGGAATATAACCCGGAAGATTATGCTAATCTATTGGCACCAATCGAATTAGGGAAAGCCGATGTGGTATATGGATCACGATTTAGAGGTGGTTCATATTCGCGAGCTCACCTCTTTTGGCACATGGTCGGCAATCGCTTCCTCACAACCCTCAGCAACATGCTCACGAATCTGAACTTAACCGATATGGAAACTGGCTACAAGGCATTCCATATTAACACCGCAAAAGCTCTCAACATAAAAAGCCTATCATTTGCAGTTGAGCCAGAAATTACAGCAAAAATTTCAAGAATGAATCTTCGAATCTACGAAGTTCCCATCAGTTATGAAGGGCGAAATTACAATGAAGGCAAAAAAATTGGATGGAAGGACGGGTTGATAGCAATATGGGCAATCTTTAGATGGAAATTCTTCCCTGAAAAATTTGGTAATTAGGGCGTTTCGTAACCAGAGTATACTAGAAAGAGCGCATGGCTACTTGACGAAACTCGGTTTTAAGTTATGCGGCCAACTTTTTGCGTGGCCGCAAGTGTATTTTTTGTGGTTCGTTTAAACTTGTTCCCACGAGTCGAGGGCATGTGATATGCTCGCGACGTGGGAAAAGCAAAAGCCTCAGTCGACGCCGGCGAGAGATCCAGACCTTGCAAGGATTCTATCAATTGCAGCCTGCTTATCGGTTGAGTCAGGACTTGGGCGTGGATGTGAAAGTCATCACGCGCGTCTATCACCGAATGCGGGAAACGTTGTATCATTTTGATGGAACCTGAGGCCTGGCGACTCAAAGGCGAGATCGAACTGGATGAAGCCTATTTCGGCGGCAAGCGGAAAGGCAAACGGGGGACGAGCCGCTGCGGGCAAAGGCGTTGTCTTTGGACTGCTAGAGCGGGACGGACGTGCCTACACCAAAATCGTAGAGTCGGTCAGTGCAGAAGGATTGATGCAGTATATTCAAGTCAAAACTTGTAAAGGCTCGGTATACTTCACCGATGCTTTTCGGAGGTACCAGTCATTAAGACTCTAGAGCAAACATCATACGGTGAATCATACGAAACCCTTCGTGGGTCGTCGGACAAAGAATCACATCAATGGCATTGAAGGATTTTGGAGTTACGCCAAACATATTTTGTATCACTATCCGGGGGTCTCGAAATATCATTTTTCAATGTTTCTCAAAGAAATAGAGTATCGTATTAATCACCGGAAGGAGAAGCTGTATAAACAGCTTTCACAAGATCTATTTCGGTTACGTTTCGCTCTAATTACCAAAAATAAATAATCCATCTTACATTTATATGAACAGAATAATGGAGCAGAGATGAAAGTAAAAGCCTACATCGGTGATCTAACACATACACAGAGCGGCATCATGGCACTAACCTTCCCATTGGGTGCAGCATACATTGCTGCCTATGCGAGAGAGATGATGAGGGGTGAATTTGATTTTGATCTCTTCAAGTTTCCGGATGACTTAAGCACAGCCATCAGCGATGCCCCTCCCTGCGTTCTCGCGCTATCGAATTACTGCTGGAATCTAGAGCTTAGTTATAAGCTCGCTGCGTGGGCGAAACGACGGAATCCCAACTTGGTTGTTGTGTTTGGAGGGCCCAACTTTCCCATTGATGAATCGGAGAAGTTAGAGTTTCTCCAAAAACGCCCTGCGATCGATGTATATGTGGAGAACGAGGGAGAAGAGGCATTTGGGACTCTTCTGTCAAGACTCGTGGAACACAACCTCGACATCAACGCGTTAAAGGCTTCCGAAGAGCCTTTGACGAATTGCACGTATATCAATGGAGATAGAATAATCCAGGGTGGGATACAGAGGATACTTGATGTCAATACAATCCCATCGCCTTACCTCAACGGCTCCCTTGACAAATTCTTTGAGCTCCCTTTAACCCCGATGCTCGAAACCACGCGAGGATGCCCTTTTAGATGCTCTTTCTGTGCCGATGGTCTTATCACGAAGAATAGGGTTACGTCATTTGCCCCTGACCGGGTTCGTGATGAATTGTATTACATGGCTGAGAGGGTGAAATACAGTAATGAGCTCAACGTTACGGATTTGAACTTCGGAATGTTCAAGAGAGATATAGAAACAGCTCGTGTCACTGCGGAAGTGCAAGAGAAGTATGGCTGGCCGGTTCTTTTCAAAGGGTCTGCAGGAAAGAATAAGCCAGAGCGCGTCATTGAGACCGCATCGCTCTTAAAAGGGTCTTGGGTTATTGGGTCTGCCATCCAATCCTCTGATCCAGAGGTATTGGTGAATATCCAGCGCGCCAACATTAAAGTTGATGCCTACCAGTCATTTCTAAATTACATGAACAGTCTTGACAAGAATGCTTCTACCTTCAGCGAAATTATCTTAGGGCTTCCAGGAGATAGTAAGGCAAAACACTTCGAATCCTTGCGGTATGCAGTTGAGAGTGGCGTCAACATCGTCAAACAGTATCAAGCGATGCTTCTACTTGGAACCGATATGGCGTCCCAGGTCACTCGGAAAGAGTTTGGCCTGGTCAGCAAGTTCAGAATAATGGCTGGCGGCATAGGTACTTACACTTTTGGTGGTGATGATATCAGGGTTGTGGAGATTCAGGAAATTATAGTTGGCAGCAAGGATTTAACGTTTGACGAGTACCTGTCCTGCAGGACCATGAGTTTGATTCTGGAGGCATACTATAACAACGATCCATTTGGAGAAATCTTTGCGGCCCTAAAAGAAATGGGGGTACCTGCATTCGGTTTCCTCGTGTACCTTCAGAAACACGAAGAGCTTCATAAACCGAGAATTCGGAAAATTTTTGAAAAATTTGAGCAGGGAGCGACAAGCAACCTCTACGACTCCTATGAGGTTGCGGAATCGCAGGCTCTGAGCGACGAGTTTTTTGATCAGTATGTTTCCGGCGACCTCGGTTTCAACGAAGTGGTTGAATGCAAAGGGGATCTCTACTTCACAATGGAGGATACACTGTGCGTTTTACTTGATGCCTTAAAGGGGTACTTGGGTTCCAACGGACTCTTGAGTGTTCCTGTCGAGGACTATTTCGAACAACTTGGTGAGTTTGTTCTAAATAAGAACAGAAATATAAGCGATACGGACACTATATACGAAGGATCTTTCTATTACGATTTTGAATCAATCAGCGAGTTGGGCTTTAGAGTTGATCCTCGAAGCGTTGAACGATTGAATGAACCGATGAAGTTCCGATTTTATCATGACAAGAAACAGACGAAACAAATAAAGCAGGCTATTGACCAATATGAGAATCATCCAGGGGGCATCAACAGATTGCTATACGTCCAAAACCTCAAGCAGATGTATAGAAAATTCGA
>JAJDBV010000072.1 GCA_029261165.1 Nitrospirota bacterium
ATTACCAATCAATTCAGGTAAGCCTATACCAAACTTGTTTTATTCTCTGATTTTTCAGTCAGTATCCAACACCCGAAGGAGGAGAAACCGTCAAGTTGGCGGTTTCTTTAGAGATCGGTCGTTCCCGTGGCTTGATACTGACGAACCATTTCAGTCATCGTGTCTTTGGCCGCCAGTTTTTCTTTTTGATATGTCTTCTTCTGAAGTTCTTCCTGCGCCGTCAGGGTTTTGTGGCGATTCAATCCATGCAGCGACACCTCAAGCTCATGATGTTTCTTTTCCAGGTTTCGAAAGCGCCTGTTTTTCTCGCGTAACTGATCAATCGTCTGAGTTTCTTCTACCATTAAGAATCCTCCTCTTTAGATGAAACAGCATTCTCAGGTAACGATACGCCTCGTTCTGAAGCCAAAACTAGACATGCTGAATCGTTACCTTCTCAAGATTAAATTGAAACAGCAAGGCATTTTCAGTTGGGTTTAAATAATAGTTAGGGCGAATTCCGACCTCTCTGAATCCGAACTTATGATAAAGGGCTAAGGCGGGGGCATTGGAAGCCCGAACTTCCAGAAGAACTTTTTCCGTCTTCCGCTCCCGGCCGATGCCGAGGACAAATGCGATCAGGCGGTCTCCGATCCCCTTCCGCCGGCATCGTGGGTGGACGGCCAGATTCAATAGATGAAGCTCCTCGAACACCAGGCTGAAAAGAACATAGCCGACAATCTCCCCGCTGCATTGCTCTTCAGCGACGTATGAGAGAGAAAAGGGACGCTTACGGAACTCGGACAGAAACATTCCCTGACTCCACGGGTAAGGGAAAGAAAGCTGCTCTATTTCCATAACGGTAGCGAGATTGCCTTCATCCATTGGTTTCAAGATGAGATTGGCAGATGTTGATTTTTTCAGCATCGTTTGCCTACTCTGTATGACATTTCTCAAGAGACCTCAGATTCCAAATACCGCGACCCTATTTTACCGCGACCGGCCTTCCATTTCAACTCGGCCTGAGTCGCTCGCATGTATAGAGGGACGGCCTGCTCATGTGAACACACCTCCCCCTTTTCAAGACGAAGCAGTCCACGTTCCGCAACTTGTTTCGCTGAGGGAGAAAAGTCAGCCTGAGACGGGAAGCGCGCACGCGGGCCAAGCGCCTCAATAATATATTTTTGATACTTTAGACCTCCATCACCTATAAAGAGGATCTCATCGGGGACCGGATTTGGAGATTCAAGGCGCTTACGGTTGATTTCGTTCAGGGCGTCCTGAGGCGTGGCGACTTGATCCGGTTTTAGCCGGATCAGGTCTTTTTTTCGATATTCAAATAAAGACCAGTAAACTTCCTCTCGGCGTGCATCAAGGATGGGAACGATCAAACCTTTAGAGCGCGGAAAAGCGGCCGCGATGACTTCCATCGTCGGCACCAATACCATGGGTTTATCTTTCGCCATCGCAAGCCCCTTTGCCGTTGCGAGACCAATGCGTAACCCGGTAAAGGAGCCGGGGCCGATCGAGACAGCAATCCCGTCTAGATCAGACAATAATGTGCCGCTCTGCTTCAGGATCCGGTCAATGGCCATCATGAGCTCTTCGGAATGGCGGGTCTCCGACCCGAGACGGCACGCACCGATTAATCCCGCATGGTTTATCAGGGCGACGCTTCCGGAAAGCGTTGAAGTCTCAATGGCAAGTATTTTCATCGTAACGATTCACCTTGTTCATCCTGAAGAGGCGTGATCCAGGAAACCTCTCTGAAGTCCAGAGAGACCGTTTCACCCCCTGTGTTACCACGAACGGAAAATGGAAAATGGCGTTTCCCTACACGCCGGTGATCATCCAATAAAATAACGCCACGTTGCCGGCCCGTGTGATCGAAAAGCTCGACCTTCTTTGTCCAAAACCGGGTCCGCTCAATCCAGATTTTTTCCTCAAGCCTGGCCCTGCCCTGTTCAACCGTAAACAGGTAGAGAATGAAAAAGTCATCCCCTTTCTCGAGAGCGGGGAGGGTCGATGGGGGCACAACGGGAACCCCGCCACGTTTTACCCATTCCAGGAGTTCGAGGGACCCGAAAGGGATTTTCCCGCCGGCCACCTGATCAAGTTCATTGAGAGGGGCCTCAAGCCGCTTATTCTCTGAGGGAAGGGTTAAAAGGAAAGTCGGGTCTTTTATTTGGAGTTCAAAAAGGGTTCCGCCGAAGAGGTTAAACCCTCGAATCTTTATCGTGTCCTGTCTTGAATGCCAACTGGCCAGAAAAGTGTGACCTCCCTGGCGCGGGTGCTGAGTCTTGACCTCCATGACGGCTTTAATGCCAATGCCCGGTTCCAAGCGGTTTTGATAGAGATTAAGGAGGTTTTCCAGGGAGGCATCTTTCTTAACGATCGTCTGTGTTGGACGGATCTGCTTCGTACAGCCGGCCGAAAGAAAAACGACGACCAATACCCATAGAAGAGCAGATCGATCCGGACGGCGTGCCGTGCCTTTGTTGAGCTTAGTCAGGACACGCATCTATCTTAGAAGCCCCCTCCTTTGCGGGCATACCGGAGATGAGAGAACCTCATTATAACTGAAAGCGGGAGAAGTTAAAATAAAAATCCAGAACCCAGGAGCAGCAATATGTAAAAAGACAAAGTCAGAGGAAAAATAGCGCTTGATAATAGCCTTGACTTGTCTTATGGTGGAGTCTGAGCCTTCAGCCTATCATCATAGCATGTTTTATTTTACCTTCTGTAAGGCAGATAAGGAGACACAGTTTGCTCACGATTCGGTTTGAAAAGCTGTCGGGTCCGGTTTATCCGGCTTATCTGGTTGTCGGCGAATACTCCATCGCGCTTGACCCCGATCTGATCCAGTCTTTGACGGAGATCGCAGGGGAGTCATCGACCCCTTTTCTCGAGAAACTTGTTCAAAAAGTGGGGACGAATCGCTATCTCAAAGAGATGATTGAGGAGGGGATCTCTAAGGAAGGAGAGGCCGCGGCGCTTGCGACGCGGCTGCAAGGAGAGATCCGGTCCCTCTGAATAAACTTCACAGGCGGCTTGGCCGTTTACCCCCCCCCTTTTTTGCTGTTTCTTTTCTTCCCAATCTCTCTCAGGATACAGCGGGCCAGCTCCGTTTTGAGCATCTTGGGAAAGGCTGTGATCTGTCCGTCCCGGTCGATCAGTTGAGCGATGTTCGTCTCGGTGTCGAACCCCGCACCCTCTTC
>JAJDBV010000073.1 GCA_029261165.1 Nitrospirota bacterium
CGCATCCTTCAGCGGACCCCCAACCTTCTTACGCGCCTTAACACGGCGTACTGGAATAGCTTCAAAATGCTACTAAATCCCTGCTATTGACATTACTCCCCCCCCCCTTAAGATCTCAACCGCTCGTTTTATACAGAGTCAAGCGGTGGGACTTCTCTCTTTTTTGTGGTGACATAGTTTGCCAGATATTTATAGAGACGCACCAGACGGCTTCCCTGCCGCTTCTGATCCACCCAGTGACCGATTAAACCAATCGTTCTGGAGAGGATGAAAAACCCATTTAAGGCATCAACAGGAAAGCTCATATCGACCAGGATTGCCGCCATTGCCCCATCTACATTCAGGATCAAGGTTCCCTTTTTTGCCGTGGTAATCTTCTCCACTGAAAGGGCAAAATCTAGATGCGGTGTCGGAATACCCTGAGACTTTACAAAACCGACCAACTCCTGAACACGTTTATCCGGATTGGAGACACTTTTGACGCGATGACCGATCCCGGGAACCGGCCCGACATTTTTCTTCATGTGGGCCAGAAAGTCTTCGGGCGTCATTTTGTGTTCAACCCCGTATTTAAACCACGTTCCGGCACCCGTCACGGCCCCGCCAAAGCGTGGGCCAATCATGATCAGGCCCGCCGCGACCGCTTGCGACATCTGTATCCCGGCACAAGCCGCAATGATCGTCACCAAGGCCCCGGAGACACAGGGGCCGTGGTCCGCTGAGAGCATCACAATCCTCTTTATGATCTCTGCTTCAACCGGACTCACCAGACGCTTATCCCATAACAACCCGATGACGTGCGGAATTTGATATCCTTTGTTAATCAACTCCGATGCAGGATAACCGACATATTGCGGCTCATCTCCCCGATCATCACAAATTGTGGACTTCAAGAGCGGCGCGGCAAAGACATCACCGGACTTCATGGCCTCTTCCACCGGCTTTGGAAGGGAAGGAAGATCCTTCGCTTCCTCATCTGCAGAGGCCTTTATTGTTCCATCCTTCAGAAAGTCTTCATAAGTCTTTTTTATTTCAGGGCCAAGACCGCCAAAAGTGGCCGGAACGGATACCCCTGCATTTCTCAGGGCATCGGCTTTGGAACGGGCGGAACCCTCTCCATGCTTCCCCTCCTTTGCACCAGCATGTCCGAACTTCATCCCCTTTGGAAGCTTTTCCTGACAGTATCCGGAAACAACAGAAATCAGCTTGATCCGGCGTTTTTTCTCGCCATACCAAGCCGCGGCACGTTCTTCAAGATCCCCTCCCATCTCGCCGACCATTACGACGGCCTTTGTCTGAGGGTCATTTTCAAACATCTCGAGGTAGGTCACATAGTCCGAGCCGGGATAGGCATCTCCCCCGATCCCGATTGCCGTTGTCACCCCGTCAGCAAACTGACTGCAGATCCACATAATCTCATTGGAAAGACCGCCCGACTTCGTAATGACTCCAAACGATCCCGGCCTGTGAAGTTTACATAGGATGAGGTTATCGTATGAGCCGCCAACCACACCCAAACGGGATTCACCGGCAGAGATAATCCCGATGGACGAAGGACCGTTGAAGGTCTTCCCTAGCTTTTTCGCTTCAAGGGTCAGGAGTTTTGCGTCCTTCTCCGGTACGCCCTCAGTAATCATCGAAACCACCTTAATGGCCGGATTGGTCAGTGACTCCATCGTCCCTTTGAAAGCACGATTCGGACCGATATAAACGAGAGCGGTATTAATTGCAGGGAAGGCCCCGGTTGCTTCAGCAACAGTCTTAAATACGGGAACAGAGGCCAAAGCACCCCCAAATGGAATATCCACTGTCTTTCCGGCATCGGGTGGAAAAACAAAAGCAAGGACATTCAAAGGAGTGTTGGCAAGATGGCAGAACTCGGCCATCCGTCGTGCCGCGTTCACGCCAGCAGGTCCCCCTTGAATAACAACACGTGTATCTTTATTGGCGACAATACTCATTTTGAAACTCCTTTTGTGGCATAATCGACGATATCGGTCAGGGGTGTATAGCGGTCATAGACGTGAATATCAAACCCTTCTTTTTCGAGTGCCTTCATTGAGGCCAGGCCTTCTTTCTCAAACGGACCGCCACGGCGAACCCAGATCTGAACCCCGTCCATTTTCCCTTCTGCCTTGGCCTTTCGAAAACCCTTAATAATCCCGGAGAAGGTCTTCTTGACATTGGTAAAGTTGGCAATCGCGCCGCCCACAATAATGCGCTTGATCCCTTTTAGAGAACAAACCCTTTCAGTCAAGGCCTCCACGGCCCAGTCAGGGGGATCGCCGGAATACTCGGCATAGTTGGCAAGTGTCCCTCCCATTGCCAGGACCGCGTCGGAGTAATAAACTGAGGCCCCGCCACCTGCCGGTAAAAGGGCGGTATCGCCCCCCGGGATTTCGATAAACTTCACCGATCCTTTAATCCGGGTGTCGATCTCAAGGATCGCCTTTTCGCCGTCAGAATAAGGGCGTCCAAATTCAGAAGCAAAGCTGAAGTTCCAATCCGGATGTCGAAAACGGGCATCCGCGTCCACCATCGTCACCGCATCAAGGGCCGTCAATTCACCGTTCCCGTTGCGCCGAACCAATGGATTGATTTCAAGATAGTTGCCATCTTCCTGGTCATAACACTGGAAGAGCTTAATCGCAAACTCTGCCACTTTCTCCTCAAGACCGCCTTCAAAACCCGCTTCTATGGCCAATTTCACCAACTGGTCCTTTGTCGGGTTGGTTCCAAGAGGGATGGAGACCTTTTTAACCTTTTCCCAGTTAGATTCCACCTCTATTCCACCCATACTCGCAAGAAGGATCTCGGCCCCGTCACGAGTCGATTGGACCGCCAGATAAAACTCTTTTTCATGATCAATCATCTCGGAGATAATGACTTGAGAAATCGTCACACCCGAAATCTCTTTGCCCAACATCTCCAAAGCTGCAGATTCCGCACCTTTCAGGTCGACACCCACCTTAACCAGACCCAATTTCATCCGGGAGCCGATCGCTTCGTGTGCCTTTGCCACAAGCTTTGATTCTCTCAACCAGGCATTGGCTTCCGCAAGACGCTCAAGCTGTTCTGCCTCTGTGATCACCACATAATGGGGAACCGCCATCCCCCACTTTGAGAGAAGCCCCATTCCTGGACCTTCCAAAACCTTTGCCATAACCTTACCTCCAAAAATTAATTTAAGTCACATCGTTATTTTTCAAGCTGTTATGATTATGAGAACACAAAAAGGGGGGGATCGCTTTCCTACGCCCCCTCAAAGGACTGCCTTCAATCCACCAAACTCAGAAAAGGCCTGTAAGAATCCGCAGAATAATAGGCGGAAATCCCACTTCTTGTCAATAATTTTTTTGCCGGAGGAGAGAGTGATAAGAAGCTGAATCGGAACAGGAAGATCACACCCCGTTCAAAATCAGATTGCTAAAAAAACGATCTTTTTCTAAGGGCTTCAAATGAAGAAGTATCACTTTGACACATCACTTAAAGTGGTCAGGTAAGCCAAGTAACTCTGGCGATGCGGTGCTTAGTATCTCCTTCATTAACTCTTGAATACGACTGCAATCATTTCCCCAAAATGCTGGCTGTCTTCTGTGGCACAAGGCTTAACTGGCTCAAAGGAGGATTAAACTGAATATGAACGTAATCATTCCTCTGGTCGCTTCCAGCCATAGACCTTTTTAACCCATTAAACATTTCAATTGACACAACATATGAGACAGTATTTTTCGGAAGGATCATCACTTGCTTATCTTTCCAATTGATGTATTTCTCTGAGGCAATCTCTTCTTCTTCCACTGTCTTAATATTCCTCCACTCTGTGTAAGTCAGATGTCCCTCAAAGAAATTCGTTTTCCCTCCCTCGCCATCACCCAGCATTTCAACGGTGATAAGACCGGGAGACATCATAATACTGACTTTCGGCTTCCCCTCCTTACCAGATCGTGTCACAACAAATTCCAAAGATTCCGGGTCAAAGTTCCAACCATTTTCTGCCGCATGGCTAAATGTTCTTCTAATATCCTGACGACCGCCACTCCGAAGAGACCAACTCGGTCCCCTTCCTCTACGCCGTTCAAGACCCGTTGTCATTTTTTTTATCTTTACAGAATATTTTGCCAGGTTCTTTGGCATAGAGTATACAACAAGAGAATATTCTACAGGGATATTTTCTTTCTTGAATCCCAGAGTATACCAAATCCTTTTTTGTTTATACACCGTCAGCTTTAGTTCTTTGTGTGTCACTTTGAATGGGAGAGGCTCTAATGTCTCTGTTGGAATTGAAAAAACAAGTTCACCGTCTTTATCCGCTGAAGGAGATATCATCTTTCCATCAAGCGTGATGTGAGAATCATGATAGTTTAAGTTCCAACCTTTCACCGTAACCTTAAATTTATCCTTCTTAGGGTGAGCAACCTGATACCCGGGCAAATAGGATGCGATCCTCGGATTTTCTGATCCGGAAAGTAATGGGTCAAGTGAGCCTCTCAGGGCTTGAGTCAATTCACCAACGTGGTTGGAGTTTTTTTCAATCGCCTCCAACAATCTTTTTAGTGCCTTACTGATTTCCCCCAAAAAAGCTTCCTCTTTCGGATTAACTTCAGGACGAGATCCACTTCTTTTCTCCTCATAAACCTCCCGTAATTGGTCGATGAAAAGCCGCGTTTCACCAGCGGCCTCCATTGCAACCGCACTTCCTTTCTTTCCAGCCTCGTTGACGATTTTTCGGGAAAGCGCATAGAGTTGATCCATTCCTGCTGAAACAGTCGCATCTCTCGATTCCGATTGCACAGCCTGAACGGGTGGAGTGAGGAGGATAAATAGTAAGAGGAATAGCCCCCGCTGTAACCAAGAATTCAACTCCACGCCAAGAGTTGGTGATCTTTTCATTTTAGTGCCAATATTAACCTTGAATTACTTCTGCGTTCTTGGAAATTAACGCCGTTGCTTCCTTACAGGAAACCGGTTTGGAAAAGAAATACCCCTGGC
>JAJDBV010000074.1 GCA_029261165.1 Nitrospirota bacterium
TCTGGCAAATGAGACAGTAAATGCCCTTCTTGCGATCTCTCCGGCCACCATCGACAGGCTCCTCAAACCCACCCGCGTCAAGATGAACCATCACGGCAGATCGACGACCAAACCGGGCACTTTGTTAAAGAGACAGATCCCCATCAAGACCAATCAGTGGGACGAATCACGTCCGGGCTTCCTCGAGGCCGATACCGTGGCCCATTGCGGTGGTTCTCTCATGGGGATGTTCACCTATACCCTTGATTGTGTTGATATTGCCACAGGATGGACCGAACAAAGGGCCGTCTGGGGCAAAGGGGAACGCGGAGTCCTCAAGCAGCTCAAAGACGTTGAAGATGCCCTTCCTTTCCCCCTGCTCGGTTTTGACTCTGATAACGGCTCCGAGTTCCTCAACCACCACCTCTTAAGACATTTTACCGACAGAAAACGCCCCATTCAATTTACCAGGAGCAGGCCCTATCACAAAAATGACAATGCGCATATCGAGCAGAAAAACTGGACGCATGTCAGACAATGGATTGGCTATCACCGGCTCGACCATCCCGACGTCGTTGCCCTCCTCAACAAGCTCTATACCCGTGAATGGAGATGCTTCCACAACTTCTTCTGTCCCTCGGTCAAGCTGATCGACAAACTAAGAGTTGCGTCTAAAACAATCAAACGATATGATCAGCCCAAAACCCCTTATCAAAGAGTCATGGAATCGCCCTATATCTCTCAGTCAGTCAAGACAAAATTAAAAGAACAAATGAGATCACTCAACCCCTTTGACCTGAGAAAGGGAATGGAAAGAAAACTCAAAAAAATCTTTGATCTTCTTTCCAAAAAGTAATCTCTGTTATGAGTCAACGATCTAATCCTTCGGTAACATTTTCTAATGAGTCAACGGGCTTTTATCATCCGAAGCGTTTAAAAGAGTTTTGGACACGCAGTGCGGTATAGGTGGCGATAAATCTAAACGCACTTTTCAATCGATAATAAAAAACAAGATCGAGCAGGGCCTCCATCGAAAAGCACTTCAGTGCCGATAACATCAGGCTTACCTTTTGATCATCGGCTTCACGGTAGATTTTCTTTGTGAGCTGTTCGGAAACGATCCATTTGAAGCCGCTTAGGCGGCGCATCGCTGCTTTGTAAGCTTGAAAGTGGACGATTTTGTTATCAAGAAAATCATTCACTTGAAGGGCCGCGACCCGGCCGCTCATCATGGCATGACGTATTCCTTCGAAGGTCAAGGGGTTGACCGTCGAAACCGCATCCCCGATCGCAATGACATTATCATTGAAATAGTGGTCGCGTTGATGGGAGGTATAGGAAAGCGTTTTCCCATGTTGGTCGAGGATCGTGATGTCGTCGGTTTGAAGGCAAGTATCCATCAAACGATCGAGATAAAAACGGAACGATCTTTGATGCGGCACAACCTGCTCATTCGGATAATTCCGGCCCACACCGACCTTAAGGCGATTCGCCTCCATCGGGAAAATCCAGGCGTAGCCCTGCGGCATCCACTTCTGGCCGATAAAAAAGGAAAGGCAGTGGGCATGGGACTGATAAACATCCTCTGGTACCTCGACAAGAAATTCGATGCCGGTGCCGACAATGGCATCTCGATGACGCGGTGCACCGCCCGACAGGACCTTTCGTTCTGAACCGGTGGCGTCGATCAGCACTTTTGTCTCAAAGCGTTTAATGATCCGGCTGCCTGGTTTTTTAAGGGAAACGCGGAGGACGTCTCCACGGGTCTCATGGTCTTGGTAAGACCTTGAGAAGAAGAGGTCGCTGCCATTTTTCATTACTGCATCGGCTAAAAACGTACGGAGTTTCCGGAAGTCGAAGACGATTGCGATCGGGTCAGGAGATCGCCAGAGATGAGACGCATCCGAAGCGGAGATTTTGACCTGCCTGCAGAATGCTCCCACGACTGTTTTTGGGAGATCGAAGGTTTTTAAGGTTTCAAGTGTCGAGCCGCCGCTTGAAAAATCATTGGCGAAAAAGTCTTTTGCTTTCTCGACCAGTAAGACCTTCCGTCCTGCCGCCGATAACTCACGCGCGCAAACACCCCCGGCCGGGCCCGCGCCGACAATAATCGCATCGTATTTTTGCATAGTGATATTTCCCAAAAAGAGGCAGGGAATGAGGGGAAAAGATACCATGAAGTAAGATCATGGACAAGGTGGGTATTGGCGGCCCATTGCGGTGGCGAACCCGATCCCATCAGGAGTGGGGTTCGCATTCGTTATGCTTGATTTAGTCGCGGTATAGGACAGTCCATGATTGCGGCGATAGTGGTCACCAATTCATACTCCACCAGCTCGATGCGCTTATCGAAACGGGCGCAATCGATCAATCCCTTCAATAAGCGGCGCTGAAGCAAGGGGGTTACATCGGCGAGCTTTTCCACCGCGGTTGAAAAGTTATCCATCATGCAGTCGTCTCTAGGCAATAAGCCGAGGGTATACAGGCCTGCCGTACTTGCTCCAAAAGAGAAAGCCCTCTTTTTTTGATCCGCATCCAGGTTCCCGTGATGTGCCAGCATGGACAGCACCAACTGGTATTCTGAAGCAATGGCTTGGAGCTTTTTATATTGGTTCCTGCTGGGCGGCTTTTCCTTAAACTCTGTGTCGAGATGATGAGATACGAGCTGATACAAGGCCCATTCAAATAAATCAACTTTTTTGTCGGCCATGATCGAGGCCATCATGACCTGCTTAAACGCATCATACTGTTTGGCGGACATGTTTTTTAAGGCCGGAAGCGTGATTTGAATGAGGGGGAGACGTAAGCCGTTTGTGAGTTTACAGACATCCGGGAGTAAAAGTTGTATTAAGGGAAGCAAGTCCGGGGCCTGATCCTCTACCTTCAGCCATTGCGTCACACGGATGTCTGAATTTTGATCAAAGAGCAAGGCAAGGACGACGGCACGGGCGCCACTCGGGTCATGAGCCTGATCCCGAAGTGAAATCGGCAAGGCGGCCAATACCTCGGGCATGTCTGTAAGCGTTTTCCCCATATTAGGTGTCCTTAGCGCTCTCGCTGCGGCAAGCGCTCCCCAGAGTTTTTGGGGACTTGGCTTCGCTTCCTTTTCTTTTGTCTCTGCCTTTTGGATCACTGTTTTTCGCCATATAAATTGCCCATCCCATTTCGGTTCGATACGTAAAATTCGGGTTTCCAGAGAGGGATGCGTGGCAAAGAGGGATTGCATTCTGTTTACGGCCTGGCCGAAGAAAAGGTGACTGACTTCCCCACTGTAGGGGTGGCGAACCTGCATGCCCCCCTGATACCCGCCGATGATCTTTAAGGCGTCCGAAATCCCCTGCCGATTCCGGGTAAACTGTACCGCAGAGGCATCGGCCAGAAATTCACGCTTCCGGCATACGGCGGCCTTGATCGTGCTGGCCAGAAGCGTCCCGATCCAACCGATCAGAACCAAGCCGATCCCGAGCGTGTCGAATCCGGAACGTATCCCGATATTCTTGTGAGCCCTTCCCCGGAGATATCGGTTGGGTCCAAGACCCCGAAGCAGCGTTTGGCCTGTTTGACCGATAAACAAAAGTCCGTCCAACACAGCAATCAAGCGGATATTCAGCCGCATATCCCCGTTCAGGATATGACTGAACTCGTGTCCAATCACACCCTGAAGTTGGTCGCGGTTGAGCTGGTCTATGGTGCCTTGCGTCACCCCGATGACGGCATCTGCCGGAGTTTGCCCTGCGGCAAAGGCGTTGATTCCCGCCTCCTGCGGGAGCAGGTAGACGGGCGGTGTCGCTATCCCCGACGCGATGGCCATCTCTTCCACCACGTTGAGTAGCCGTCTCTCCTTTGGATCGCGGGTGTTGGGCGCAAGTTGTTTTCCCCCAAGGGATTCTGCGACGACCTTTCCCCCTGCCCTTAATTCAAACCACTTGAAGATCCCGGAGATTGTGATTCCGATAACGACGATGCTGCCGACCGAAAAGAAACGCTTCCAAGTCAGGTAGGAAAATATTCCTGCCGTCTCCTGATTGCGAAGGGCGTTAAAGGAAGGCAGAAAAGGTTTAATCCATCCCAGGAGGAAGTTGTCGGAACTCCACCAGATAGCGACCACAAAGAGGTTTGTGACGATCACAATCAAGAGCACCGCAAGGGAAAACAAGACCACCAGCAAGAGGGTATTACGACGGGCGCGGTCCTGCTGTTCAAAGAAGTCCATCATGATTGATTAGAAGGAGACCTTGGGTGCGGCCTGTATGGCGGCGCTGTCCTCAAATTCCAAAAGGTTGGCGTCCTGAGTATGCCCGAACTGATTTGCGAAGAACACCGGAGGGAAAGCCTGCTTATAAGTGTTATAGATTGTGACGGCGTCGTTAAAGGATTGACGGGAGAAGGCGACGCGGTTTTCCGTACTGGTCAAGGCCTCTGAAACCTGCATCATATTCTCATTGGCTTTGAGGTCCGGATAGTCTTCCATGACCATGTTTAACTGGCCCAGGGCACTTTGGAGTACGCCCTCAGCACCGGCCAGGTTTTTCAGAGCCGTGTTGCTGGAAGGGTCGGCAGAGGCCTGTTGCAATCCGGTCAGTGCCTGGTTTCGCGCCGAAATGACGGCCTCCAGGGTTTCCCGTTCATGTTTTAGATATCCCTTTGCCGTTTCTACTAGGTTGGGAATCAAATCATAACGACGTTTTAATTGTACTTCTATTTGGGAGAAAGCGTTTTTAAAGCGATTTCTCAGCGTGACCAGTTTGTTGAAGATACCAACCACATAAAAAATAAGGGCAAAAATTAACCCGAAAAAAATAAATCCTCCGATAGCCATCAGTTTTTCCTCCTTTCAATTATCCGAATCCGGCCTCGCTATTAGGGGAAATGCTTGTCTGCGCGGACATCGATATTGTTCTGAAATACTTAAACAAGTTTAGCATAAAATCTTAAAATGTCATTATGGATCAGGGACTTAGAAGGGAGTCTTCTTTCGTGACTAGGAATCATCTGGAAGGTTCGAAGCGCGTGAGTTGAAAGGCCCCTCTCCTTGATCATAAAGGAAAACAGCCCGCAGTGATTTAATCTGTAAATTCTATGGGGTTACCGCATCGGCCAAAGGTCTCCTCACCGTACGGGTGAGTATGCCTCGGTCGCCCTTATGGCCTCTGGCCTTGTCTTTCAAGCGACTTGACGATATACCCAAGATAAATCGCTGATGTTGGGTCCCGTTGACTCATTAGAAAATGTTACCGAAGGATCAGATCGTTGACTCATAAAAGGATGTTACTTTTTGGAAAGAAGATCAAAGATTTTTTTGAGTTTTCTTTCCATTCCCTTTCTGAGATCAAAAGGGTTAAGGGATTTCCTTTGTTCTTTTAATTTTGTCTTAACGGACTCAGAGACATGAGGCGAATCAATGACTCTCTGATAAGGGGTTTTAGGCTGATCATATCGTTTGATTGTTTTGGAAGCA
>JAJDBV010000075.1 GCA_029261165.1 Nitrospirota bacterium
AGCAGGGTAGAGGAGAAAAGACTTCGCAGATAAATGCAGCGGCCTGGTCTGATATGTTTATACGATAACGCCTTGCCCAAAACAATGTGTCCTGTGAGAGCCCAAGCCCGTTTGCCGTATCCGGAAAGTGAAGACGGCTTATCTCGAAGCGGTCGCGAAATGTCTGGAGATGTTGCTCTTCGATGATCTGGCCAAGGGGTTTTTCGCCCAATTGCATCTCCCGGTAGAGATCTGGTTTCAATCGGGAGATCGGAAATATTGAAACCGCAGACAACAATCTTGTTCCCGGTAGTCCGGGGTGTGTTCTTTTGTTTAAGGAATCCGAGCCTGGTCCGAGGGTCCGACCGTTCCGCAGCCAGATTCGGCGTTCAAAGCCTCTCTCCCCCCTGGAAATTCCTATCTTTTTTGAAAGGTCATCATGGATCAGAACCTCACCCTGGCGCTCAATCTCCACTTCGATCGACCGTAGCGTCAGTGCTTGTAGGTGTCTGATGACGGTTCCGCTTGATGTAAGGAGTAATCGAAGGGAGGGGGCAATTGTCTGTTCTCGACAGCAAGCCCAGAACGCCTCCAAGTTGAGCCAATCCTGTTTCATGTGGATTTCATCCTACTTAAATCATATTTTTGTGTCAAGTGTCAGACGGCTTGAGCCAACGATATTCAAAAGGATCTATATGAAAATCATTGTTCCAAAGGGTGCAGGGGTACCCTACCCTTCCTCACTCCGGGGAAGACTCCTTGATCATTTGATATGCCTCAACCACCCGCCGGAGGCTGCTCTCGGAACTTCGGTCCCCTCCGTGGGCATCGGGATGGTATTTCTTGGCGAGGCGGCGAAAGACCGAAGTGACTTTGGACATACTGGCCCCCTCTTCCAATTCCAATGTTCGATAGGCTTCTGTGAGGGAAGAGATTTCACCTTTCGAGGGGGGTGTTCCATTCGTTCCCTGCTGGCTAAAGCGACTGAAAAAATCAGACAAGCGGGCAGAGGCCCGCCGTTTCCGGCGCGCTCGCCGAAAGAGGCGGGCTTCAAGCTCGTCCAGTAGGTCGGCAAGATAATCAAGGCGTGCTGCCGATTGCCGTAACAAGGCCATGGTATCGGCTGCATTGATCTGCTCTCCCAGCTTAAAAAAGAGGAGTTCAAAGCGATCAATTTTTTCCTCTATTTTTAAATAGCTTAAAACCTCTGTTTCGTAATACCGATCAAAAGCATAGGACAGGCTCTCTTGAAGGGATTTGTTGAGGACGGAAAGATGGGACTGAAGCTTTTTTTTTCGTTCGCTTAGCGTTTTTGAGGAGCTTGAATCCTGGGACATTCTCCCCTCTCTGCGACTCGGAATATGTTGTGTTTATATCGTCTCTTTTATCGCGATATTACTGGTCCACGCGAAAATATCTTGCATCGGGATGGTGAAAAGCCAATGCTGAAACAGTCGCTTCCGGATCCATCATGTTCCCCTCCGTGAGTTCAACCCCGATCTTGGCGGTGACGTCCAAAAGACGAAAGAGCTTTTGCTGGTCGGACATGTCGGGACAGGCTGGGTAGCCAAAACTGACACGGATGCCTCTATATTTATTCTTCAGGGTGTCCGCAATGCTCATCCCGTCCGGATCACTGATTCCCCAGTCGGACCGGATCTTCTTGTGAAGCCATTCGGCGAAGCCCTCTGCACCCTCTATCGCGATGGATTGGAGAAGGTGGGAACGGAGGTAGCTGCCCTCCTCCTTCCAGGCCTCAGATAGGCTGCGGACGCCCTGTCCGGTGGACACGACAAAAAGGGCGATGGTGTCGATTTCTGCGTGGTCGCTGTTCCTGCAGTAATCGGAGAGGCAGAGATGGTCTCCATGTTGTTGACGAAGGAAGGAGAAGGTCTCCAGAGGACGCTCCGGGTCGGTCGGGTCATAGAGAATTAGATCATTTCCCAAGGACCTGCAGGGGAAAAAGCGATAGATTCCTTTGGCACTAAAGTACCTCTTGGAGAGTATTTCTTCCTTGAGGGCCTCAACCGTGGCAAAGAGTGTTTCTGCTTTTTCATTTTTTTCCGCCAGGAGACGCTCAATATTTCCCTTGAGCCCCAGATGTTTCCCGTAGAGCATTGCGGGGTTGATGAAATCGAAGATTTCCCGAAGCGGTCCTTCTGTGATGACATGGGGATCAAAATCAGGCGGCTTCGGTAAAGGATGATTGTGACCCATTGAAGATGTGAACACCTGTGCGGGAGAAGGTGCCGGACGCTTTTTCATTCCCTCCGCATTTTTACGAATCGCGGCCTGGTCTGTCTTGAGCTTGTCCAGTAATTCGGGACGTCTTTCTTTGTCAGACAATTGGTTGGCCAGCTTGAGCCCATCCATGGCATCCTTGGCATAAAGAACCGGACCGGTATATTGAGGCGCAATCTTTGCGCCTGTAAAGCGCGGCGTGAGCGCGGCGCCCCCAACCAGGATGGGGAGTGCAATTCCTGCTGCCTTTAAATCCTGTGCGGTGATGGTCATCTGCTGAGCCGATTTGACCAGAAGACCGGAGAGGCCAATCATGTCCGGGTTTTCTTTCCGGACCGCATTAATCAGGACATCTGGCGCAACCTTGATCCCGAGATTAACGATTTCAAAGCCGTTGTTTCCGAGAATAATCTCGACCAGGTTTTTTCCAATATCGTGAACATCTCCCTTTACCGTGGCCAGGACCATCTTTCCTCTACTGGCGGCATCGTTCTTATCGATAAAGGGTTCCAGGTGTCGAACCGCAGCTTTCATCGCCTCGGCCGATTGGAGAACCTCAGCAACAATCAGCTCGTTGTTGTTGAAGAGCCGTCCTACTTCATCCATGCCGGTCATCAAGGGGCCATTGATAATATCCAGCGGTTTGGTGTCCTTCAGTTTGAGATCGATGTCGGCGGTCAATCCCTCTTTAGAACCCTCAACAATATATTGCGCGAGGCGTTCATCCAGTGGAAGGTCGACCTTCTTTTTCTTTCCGCTGCCTCCCTTTTTGTCCTTAAAGTGAGCGGCAAAGCGTGCGACCGGATCATCACCTCTCCAGAAGAGGAGATCTTCAGAGAGCAGACGTTCTTTTTCGGGGATGGAAGGATAACGCTCCAGCTTTTCGGAGTTGACGATCGCGTAATCCAGGCCAGCCTGAACCGTGTGATAGAGGAAGACTGAATTGAGAACCTCACGGCCCGCGGGCGGAAGGCCGAATGAGACATTGCTGACACCCAGGACGGTTTTGACCTCTGGCAGTGCTTCCTTGATGGCGCGTATTCCCTGAATGGTTTCTCCGGCAGAGCCGATGTAGTTCTCGTCGCCGGTGCCCACCGGGAAGACGAGCGGGTCAAAAATGATATCACGAGGCGCGATGTGATATTTCTCAACCAGGAGTTTGTAGGACCTTAACGCAATCTCAACCTTCCGATCACAGGTGACGCCCATGCCTTGTTCGGGGTCTTCATCAATACAGCCGACAACCACGGCTCCTCCGTACTTTTTAAGGAGAGGAACGATCTTCTCGAAGCGCACTTCTCCTTCTTCCAGATTAATCGAATTGATAATACATTTCCCCTGACAGAGCTTCAGGGCGGCCTCGGCCACTTCATCGTCGGTCGAATCAATCATGATTGGAACACGTATTTTTTTTGTCAGGAAGCCGAGAAATGCATCAATATCGGTCAACTCGTCCCGATCCGGGTTTGCCATACAGACATCGAGAACCTGCGCCCCGTTCTTGACCTGTGACCGCCCGATTTCGGCCCCTTCTTCAAATTTTTCCTCGACAATCATCTTCTTGAACTTGCGGCTGCCGATGACATTTGCCCGTTCCCCAACGATGATCGGCCGGTTTTCCTCCTCGATCTGGAGAAAGTCGATCCCGGAGACGGCCGTTTTTAATTTGTTTTTGGGAAGTCGCGGTTTCTGCCCCTTTACCATTTCAGCAATGGCCGTAATATGAGCCGGGGTTGTTCCGCAGCAGCCGCCGATCAGGTTGATCCAGCCCGCTTCCACAAAACGGAGAAGTTTTGTGGACAGTGATTCAGGGGTTTCTTCGTAAAGACCTTCTTCATCCGGCAAGCCGGCATTCGGATAGATACTGATCAGGGTTGTTGCCATTTCATCGAGAGAACGAATGTGATCGGTCATAAATTCCGGCCCGGTCGCACAATTCAGCCCAATGGAGAAGAGCGGAAGGTGCTCGAGAGAGGTATAGAGAGATTCAACCCCCTGGCCGGCCAGCATGGTTCCGGTCTGTTCGATGGTGGCCGAAACCATAATCGGGAGGGGGATGCCTGTTTCTGCTTCAGCCTGGAGGAGTCCGATAACAGCGGCCTTGAGATTGAGGGTGTCCTGCGCGGTCTCCAGCAGGAGAAGATCAACACCTCCTTCGATCAGGGCGACAGACTGCAGCCGGTAGGATGCGGTCAATTCGTCGAAAGTGACCCCGCCGGTGACCGTGATGGCTTTCGTCGTCGGTCCCATCGATCCGGCGACGAAGCGGGGCTTCTCGGGCGTCGAACATTTTTCAGCCGCCGCCCGGGCCAGTTTGGCTCCGGCCCGATTGATTTCCAGGACCTTTGCCTGCAGATCATATTCGGCGAGTACGATATCCATCCCGCCGAAGGTGTTGGTTTCAACAATATCGGCCCCGGCGGAAAAGTAGGTTTCATGGATCGATTGGATCAGGTCCGGTCGGGTGATGTTCAGATTTTCATTACAGCCCTCGAGTGCGTCTCCTCCGAAATCAGCTGCGGTGGGATTGTTCTCCTGGATCATCGTCCCCATTGCCCCGTCCATAACGAGAATCCGTTCTTTAAGGAGTGCCTTGATTCGTTCGCTTCGAGTCATGTTGTTATCCCAAGAGAAAAACTAATTATAAAATAAAACCATCTTACCAGAAAGCAAGAGAGGTCGTCACGCTTCACTTTTGTGCAGTGGGGAGGTCTGCCAAAAAATGGTGAATGGTGAACCCCGATTTCTTATTGCCACTACATATCGGGAAAATGCGGTGAATTATTTTGGCCATATTCCCCTTGGGTGAGGTCTAGAGTTGGATTTGCGTTTTTATGTATCATACGGAACTTATTTTAAGGAGAGGAGGAATCAATTCTATTTTATTTCACGTGCTTTTCTCAAATGAATTCGTCATACCAAAAATAGAGCAGATCCTTTAGACGAGTTTTTTTATTTTTTTTATTTTTACTTGACATATTGGGGGCTTAGGGTATACTTCGGCAGAAAGTGGGAGAAAGTGGGGATCAATGGAGGAGATAGGGTGTTTTTGGGGACGTTTCATCATGCCCTCGACTCAAAGGGGCGTTTAAGTATTCCGGTAAAGTTCAGGGAAATATTGAACACCGAGTCTAATGGGACGATTGTTATAACGACCGACCTCGATCTTTGTCTTGCGGCCTATCCAACGCACGAGTGGCAGTCATTTATGGAGAAGGCGAAAAAATTGCCGACAATGGATAAAGGCGTCAAGCGTTTCTTCCGGTTTTTATTTTCAAGTGCTTCCGAGTGTTTCCTGGATAAGCAGGGCCGTGTTCTTATCCCGCCAAACCTTCGCGAATATGCCGGATTGAATGGGAATGCGGTCGTTGTTGGAGGTGGAAATAAATTTGAAGTCTGGAATCCTGGAAAATGGGAGGAGAGCGAGGCTCTGGTTTCAGAAAATGCATCCCAGATTCAGGACACTCTGGCAGAATTGGGTATGTAATCGGGGACAAAAAATTCCCGGTTGAAGGTGATATCCATAGAGAGACACCTTAGGGAAGAAGATGTCAATCACAGGCTTGAGCGAAAGTTCGGAAGAAGCAGAATCGGTTCACCAGCCGGTTCTTGTCAACGCAGTTCTGGGGGCCTTGGCATGCCAGCCGCTTTCCTCAAAGGTCTATCTTGATTGTACGGTCGGAGCAGGCGGCCATACGGAAGCGATCTTGAATCAAACGGCCCCTCACGGGAGGGTGATCGGTTTGGACCGGGATGATGAGATCCTGGCAATCGCGACGAAACGATTAAGCGATTTTTCTGATCGACTCGTCATGCGCCAGGGATCTTTTCGCCAGATTGTTCAAACGATAGAGGGTCTTCATCTCTCCGAAGTTGACGGGATATTGTTCGACTTTGGGGTTTCTTCTTTTCAGCTTGATCAAGCTGAGCGTGGATTTTCATTTCAAAAGCCGGGGCCGCTCGATATGCGGATGGACCGAGGGCAAAAAGAGACCGCAGCGGACTGGATCAACCGGCTTTCTCAGGCTGAGTTGGCAGATGTGATCTGGCGATATGGCGAGGATCGCTGGTCCAGGCGAATCTCGGCCGGAATTGTTCGTTATCGTGGCGAGAAAGGGGAAATTCTCCGGACTGAAGAGCTGGAGGCGATCATCTGGAAAGCGGTTCCTGCCAAATATAGGCATGGAAGGATTCATCCGGCGACCCGGACTTTTCAGGCCTTACGAATTGTTGTAAATCAAGAGTTGGAACAGATTGAAGCGGGATTGGCTCAGGCCATGTCACTAATGGCCGTTGGGGGGAGATTGACGGTGATTTCTTTTCATTCTTTGGAGGATCGCTGTGTAAAGCAGACCTTTAAGCGGGCAGCTTCCTCCGGACCGCCGGACAGGGAAAAACGGTTTATCAACCTTTTTAAGAAACCAATTGTTGCCGGGCCGGAAGAGATTTCGCAAAATCCGCGCGCGCGAAGCGCGAAACTGCGGTGCCTGGAGCGGGCAGCATGAAAGATCTATTTAGTGAAGAAGGAGCTGAAAAGGTGTCGCGCCTTCTACTCATTGCCTTGGGAGGCGGGATTTTGTTCTTGGCTTTTCTCTCTCTCTGGCAAAGAAATAAAATGGTTCACATCGGATATGAGATTGAAAGCCTCCAGAAGCAGAAAAAAGAATTGGTCCGAATCCGGAAAGAGCTGCTTGCTGAGGCGGAGACCCTCAGCGCGGTGGATCGGATTGAACGGATTGCCGTGAAACAGCTCGGCATGAAAGTGCCCCGACCTCAACAGCGTGTTTATGTCGATCGAGAGCGGATCAAATCAGCCCGTATTGAGGGTGGGCGGTCCATTCGGTAAGCAATACGATGTCAGGTTTTACCGGAAAAGTTCCGGGATGCAGCCAAATGATTAAGGCGACCCGATTATGTTGAAACGAGCGGTCCATCAGTCAAATCGCAAGCATTTTTTCTTTGTGGCCGCAGTTTTTACTCTTGGGTTTTTCCTCGTATTCCTTCGTTTGATTGTTGTTCAGGGGGTTCAGCATGATGCGTGGACGAAGCGGGCTGAACGCGCACACGAAAAGAATGTGAAAATTGAAGCGGAACGTGGGTCAATATATGACCGAAACGGCCAGGCCCTCGCGATGAATGTAGAACTCCTTTCTGTCTATGCCGTCCCAAGGACGATTGCTCACCCTGTCTCTGTCTCCCGCAAGCTAGCACCGCTCCTTGGAATGAGTCCAAAGACACTTCTTAAAAAGCTGGATAACAAGAGACGTTTTGCTTGGTTATTTCGAAAGATTGACCCGGTGAAGGCAGAGGCGATCAGACGTCTGAAAATAAAGGGCATTGGATTTGTGGCGGAAAGTCAACGCGTTTATCCGAAGCGGTTTCTTTTTGGACATGTACTCGGTTTTGCGGGTTTGGATAACCACGGTTTGGAAGGGGTTGAATTGAAATTTGATGAAACGCTCCGCGGAGAAACCGGTTGGTTGGTGGTCGAGCGCGATGCATTTGGGAAATCTGTTTTTCCAAAGGGGCTTGACTACATCGTTCCGTCCAGAGGGAAGGATCTTCATTTGACCGTCGACGAGGTCATCCAGCATATCAGCGAGCGAGAGCTTGACCGTATGGTAGAGAAGACCGGGGCAAAAGGGGGGACTGTGATCGTCATGGATCCCTGGACCGGAGAGATTTTGTCGATGGTGGTCACGCCTCGGTTTAATCCAAACGCAGTCGGGAAATATCGGCCTTCTGACTGGAGGAACAAGGCAATCACGGATATCTATGAGCCGGGTTCGACCTTCAAGATTGTCACAGCCTCTGCTGCCATTGAAGAGAATTTAATAGAAGCGGATGAAATGATTGACTGTGAAGGTGGAACCTATGCGGTGAAGGGAACGGTGATTCATGACCACGAAGCCATTGGGATGGTTCCCTTTCACCAGGTGATTGCAAAATCATCCAATATCTGTACGGTAAAAGTGGCAGAGATTCTTGGGGAAACACGGCTGGCACACTATATCAAGGCATTTGGTTTCGGGGAGCGCCTGGGGGTTGACCTTGTCGGAGAGTCTCCGGGTTTATTGCGTGAAAGAGGACGTTGGTCAAGACGTTCTCTGGCCTCGCTATCGATCGGTCAGGAGATTGGCGTGACCCCCTTACAGATGGTTTCGGCTGCGGCGGTCGTTGCAAACGGCGGCTGGTTGATGACCCCTCATCTCGTCAAATCGATCGGCCGTGATGGGAAAAATAGAAGCACTCCAGCTCGGCTTAAACGAAGGGTGATTTCTGAGGAGACCGCTAAGGAGATGGTTCAGATCCTCAAGGGAGTTGTTTCCAGGTCGGGGACGGCGCAACTGGCTGAGGTTCCGGGACACAGGGTTGCGGGGAAGACAGGAACGGCCCAGAAGTTTGACCCGAAGACGGGACGTTATTCCCGTGATAAATATGTAGGTTCATTTGTCGGATTTGTCCCGGCAGACGATCCGGTTGTCACTATCCTGGTTGTTGTTGACGAACCGGAAGGCGAGGCCTGGGGGGGGACCGTTGCGGCACCGGTATTTTCGGCGATTGGGAAAGAAGTTCTTCATTATCTAAAAGTTCATCCTCGCGGAGAAATGGAGGATGAACCCCTTTATGTCAGGGACCAACTTATACCGGTTGCGGATCAGCTTCTTCCTGTCCTCTATCAAAAGGGAGCGGATGATGCGCCGGAAGATGGGTTTCACGTGCGGGGTCCGCTTTGGTGAAAGTGAGTCGCTGGTTGGAATCATTTCATGTCATGGAGTTGTCGGGGAAGACGGATATGGAGGTCGGGGAGGTTGTCTCCGACTCGAAGAAGGTGTCGCCCGGCTCGCTTTTCATTGCCTTAAGGGGGACGCGTCAGGATGGCCATCGGTTTATTCCGGAAGCGGTGGATCGGGGTGCCGTCGCCGTTGTACTGGAAGAGCCTATTCCGGGGAAATGTAAACGGGAAGATTCTCCTGTTACTTATATTCGTGTTGAGGATACCCGCCGTGCCCTCCCGTATTTGGCGTCCACTTTTTTTGAGAATCCGATGGAGCACCTACGTCTGATCGGCATTACCGGGACGAATGGGAAAACGACGACAGCTTTTCTGGTTCAGTCGCTCTTGGAGAATGCCGGTGTGAAGACCGGGCTCCTCGGGACGGTTGCTTATCACCTGGGAGGACGTGTTGTTGAAGCCCGACATACAACACCGGGATCATTGGATTTGCAGCGGCTTTTTTCTGAAATGCGGTCATTTGATGTGAGCCATGTGGCGATGGAGGTTTCGTCTCATGCCTTGGAACAGGGGCGCGTAGAGGGTTGCCGGTTTCATACTGCAGTATTTACGAACCTGACTCAGGACCACCTCGACTACCATGGAACCATGGAGGCTTATTTTGCATCAAAGCAAAAGTTATTTGATCTGACCGAAGGGACACGGATTATTAATATCGACGACCCCTGGGGATACACTTTGAAAGAGCGCCTTTCATCCCGGTGTTGGAGCTTTGCAATGCAGGAGAAAGCGGATTTTTATCCGGAGAAGGTCGTTTCCGGAGTGGATGGTATTCAAATGCTTGTCCAGACGCCTGCCGGAGAGATAGAAATCATATCCCCACTTGTCGGAAAATATAATATTTATAATCTGATTGCAGCGGTGGCCGTGGGTGTTTCCGTCGGCTTGTCCAAGGAAGTGATTTCCAGCGGTATTGCCGCAATGAAGGGAGTTCCGGGTCGTTTCGAGAAGATTGATTTGGGGCAAGATTTTATGGTCATTGTGGATTATGCGCACACGCCGGATGCCTTGTCCCGGCTCCTGGAAGCGGTGAGTGCGCTCTCTTCGGGGCGAATCATTACTGTTTTCGGATGCGGGGGGGATCGGGACCGTGGAAAGCGGGCAAAGATGGGAGAAATTTCGGCTCGCTTGAGCGATAAGACGATTATTACATCTGATAATCCGAGAACCGAGTCCCCGTCCGGTATTATTCAGGAGATTGAGGTAGGGATTCAAGCTATGCAGGCTGGGTCTGCGGGAGACTATGAAGTTATTTCTGACCGGAAAGAAGCCATTGCGCGGGGGATCGGCCTGGCTGAGGAAAGTGATGTGGTGGTGATCGCAGGGAAAGGACATGAAGATTACCAACTGATTGGGTGTGAGCGGCTTTCTTTTGATGATCGAGAGGTGGCGCGTGACCTCCTGGCGAAACGAATCCGGGGGTGATGTGAGAAGATGTGGGCGATTGAAGAAATACTTCGAGGGAGTGGGGGGAGAATTCGAGGGGAGAAGGCCTGTGATCTTTCTGCCCGATTATTGCGTGGGTTTTCAATCAACAGCAGGACGATTCGGCGGGATGAAGTTTTTGTCGCCTTACAGGGGCCGAACTTCGATGGTCATGCATTCGTTTCTGATGCCCTGGGAAAAGACGGCGCCGGGGCAATTGTTTCTCACTCCGCTTTTCTCCAAAGAAAAGCGGAGTGGCGTCCTTTCCTGAAGAAACATTTTTTTATCGTCGTGGAAGATCCGCTTCAAGCACTTCAGGTGACCGCACGTTGGCACCGCAATCGGTTTGATGTGCCGCTTATTGGCGTGACAGGGAGTAACGGCAAGACGACCACGAAAGAGATGATTGCCGATATTTTGTCGCGCCGTGGGCCGATTCTCAAGAATGAAGGGAACCTGAACAACCATATCGGCCTTCCCCTTTCTCTTTTACGCCTGAACGAGGGGGATCATGCCGCAGTCCTGGAGATGGGCATTAGTCGAAAGGGTGAGATGGAAGATCTTTGTGAGATCGCAGAACCGACGGTGGGCTTAATTACGAATATTGGCCCCGCCCATTTAGCTTACCTTGGGAACCTGGAAGGGGTCGCCCAGGAGAAAGGGAAACTTTTTCAGGTGATTGACCGGTCTGGAGGAACGGTGGTCATCAACCGAGATGATCCTTTTCTTCGGCCCTGGGAGAAGAAGTTGTCGTCGTGCTGGACTTTTGGTCTTGAATCCTCCGCAGACGTATCGGCAACGGACCTTGAAGGGGGGGGTGGTTGTGTGACTTTTAATCTCCATCTGAATAGAAAAGAACGTTGTACTCAGAGGGTACGACTTGCCGCTGTGGGACGGCATCAGGTTGTGAATGCCCTCGCGGCGGCATCGGTTTCCGCTTCCCTCGGTATGGGTTTGAATGATATCTGTGAGGGACTCCATGCCTTTCGGACCCCGGAGAATCGGGGAGAAGTGATTAACCTAAAGGGGGTCCATATTCTGTTCGACGCCTACAATGCCAATCCGGCTTCTGTGAAGGCGGGCCTGGAGATGCTTTCATCTTATCGTCCCGGACCCAGTGTGGGCGGGGAGCATGGTCGGAAGATGGCCGTTCTGGGGGACATGCTGGAACTGGGCGATTTAACGGAATCTGCCCATTTTGATGTCGGAAGAGAGGCCGCTCAAACCGGTCTCGATGTCTTGATCGCCGTAGGAGAGTGGGCGGAGAAGATGGCAGAGGGGGCGCGGCAAGGCGGACTCCCCGACGAATGCATCTCAAGTCATCGGGATCTGGAATCCGTAAAAACGTTTATGGAAAAAACGCTTCGTGCGGGAGATAGTCTTTTGATCAAGGGCTCACGGGGGATGAAGATGGAAGGCCTGCTCGCCGCTCTTTTGTTGGAGGGATCTGACTGATGTTGTACAACCTGCTTTACCCGCTGCATACGGTCTATTCCTTCTTTAATGTCTTTCGCTATATTACCTTTCGGACAATCTACGCCATTGTGACTGCGCTCGTGATCTCTTTTTTGATTGGCCCGTGGGTGACGCGTCTTTTAAAACGGCATCAAATCGGCGAAGAGATCGGCGGCGATGGCCCGGAATCGCACAAGCACAAGTCCGGCACCCCTACGATGGGAGGGGTCATGATCCTGATTGCCGTGTTGGTTTCCACCGTTCTCTGGGCTGATATGACAAACAGCTATATCTGGCTGGTTATTTTTTCGACCATCGGGTTTGGTCTAATTGGATTCTGGGATGATTATCTCAAGTGTGTGGTGAAGAAAAAAAAGGGTCTTCTTCCCCGATATAAATTCGGTTTCCAGATTATCGTGGCACTCATTGTTGCACTGGGTCTTTATCAATCTGAGGCCTATTCGACGATTCTGTCGGTTCCTTTGTTCAAGGATTTGACTCCCGATATTGGAATTTTTTATATCCCTTTTGCCATCCTGGTGATTGTCGGTGCGTCAAACGCAGTCAACCTGACAGACGGCCTGGATGGATTGGCGGTTGGGCCCGTCATGATGACTGCGATGGCCTATCTCATTGTTGCATATGCCACTGGGCGGACTGATTTTTCAGAATACCTGTTGATCCCGTATATAGAGGGAGCCGGGGAGCTGGCGGTTTTTTGCGGAGCCATTATCGGCGCGGGACTTGGGTTTCTCTGGTTTAATGCCTATCCCGCAGATATCTTCATGGGGGATGTCGGGTCTCTCCCACTGGGAGGCGCCCTCGGCACCGTCGCCGTGATATCGAAGCATGAACTGCTCCTGGTGTTGGTGGGCGGAATTTTTGTGATTGAAGCGCTCTCGGTGATCTTTCAGGTCATCTCGTTTAAATCGCGAGGAAAGCGGGTTTTCCTGATGGCGCCGATACACCATCATTTTGAATTAAAGGGATGGCAGGAACCGAAGATTGTGGTGCGTTTCTGGATCTTATCGATCATCCTGGCATTGCTGAGTTTGAGTACGCTTAAATTAAGGTGAGACATTGAACACAGGTAAGGTGAAAAAACGGGTAACCGTCGTCGGAATGGGGAAAAGCGGTCTTGCTGCGGCTTCAGTGCTCTCCGGAAAAGGGGCAGATGTCCTGGTCATCGATGATAGTCGACAGGAGATCCCCCCTCTTTTCAGGCAGGATTCAAAACTGTGTTCGTCGATTCGATTTCATCTGGGAGATTGGCGAATGGACGATCTCTTCTCGGCAGAACTGGTCGTCGTAAGTCCCGGTTTCCCGGTGTCCAGGCTTCCGATGAGGAGGCTCCAGGCACTAAAGATTCCAGTGGTCGGGGAACTTGAATTTGCTTCCGGATTGATCTCGGCCCCGATGATCGCGATTACCGGGACAAATGGAAAGAGTACGACAACGGCCCTTATCGGTGAGATTTTGAAGGATTGGGGATGGAAGGTTTTCATCGGAGGGAACTTTGGCACCCCTCTTTCAGAGGCCGTCGGTTCCGATTGGGATTTCATCGTGGTCGAGGTCAGTTCATTCCAACTGGAGACCGTCAAGTCTTTTCATCCCCGTATTGCGGCCTTGCTGAACATTACGCCTGATCATTTGGACCGTTACCCGGACATGCTTTCATATCAGGAGGCAAAATGGCGGATTTTTGAAAATCAATCCGGTGGAGATCATGCTGTGATTAATCTGGATGATCCCTTGCTGTCTCCCCCCTCTCTCAGGGGATCAACGGTTCATTTTAGCCGGAATCACCGCCCTCAGCGGGGAGTGTATCTACAGGGAGAGGAGATCATGTCAAACCTTTGGGGGGAGCCGGAGCCGATTATCCGTCTGGGAACCCTCCAGGTCAAAGGTTCACAATATGTTGATAATGTGATGGCGGCTTCGGTGATGGCGCTTCTTTGCGGGTGTTCAGTTGAAGGTGTTCGTCAGACGCTATGCCGTTTTAGGGGGCTTCCTCACAGGATGGAGCTTGCAGGCGAAATTTCTGGTGTGACCTATATCGATGATTCTAAGGGGACCAATGTGGGTGCAATGACGCGGTCGCTCGAGAGTCAGGTTGCTCCGGTTATTTTGATTGCGGGGGGAAGAGATAAGGAGAGTGACTTTACGCCGCTTCAGAACCTTGTTCAGGAGAAGGTCAAGCGGCTCATCCTGCTGGGAGAGGCCAGGGAGAAATTGGCCTGCTGCTTTGAGCATCATCCTGCCGTCGAATGTGTGGATTCAATGAAAGAGGCGGTTGAGAGGGCTGCGATTTGTGCAGAACCGGGAGATGTTGTCCTTCTTTCACCGGGTTGTACGAGTTTTGATATGTTCGGAGATTATGCCCACCGGGGTGATGTCTTCAAGCAGGCCGTGGCGGAGTTGTTTTGATGCGATCCAACAAGAGAAAATCAGGACGGTTCTCCCTCTTCTCTGGGGTGAAGAGGACGGGAAGCAGTCGTCCGAAAAAGCGCGTTGCATTTCGCCAGGGAGATGGGGGGCTTGTTTTAATAATCCTCGTCCTTCTCCTCCTGGGCATCATTATGGTTTACAGCGCGAGTGGAATCCTGGCGGAAAAACGTTATCAGGATTCCACTCGTTTTTTAAAAAAGCAGTTTGTCTGGATCGGTTTTGGCGCGATCCTGTTCTTTGTATCATCAAAGCTTCCTCTCAAGTGGCTTCGCGCATGGATTATTCCGATGCTCTGTTGCATTATCACGTTGTTGGGAGCAGTTCTCATATTTGGTGTAGAAATCAACGGCTCGCAGAGATGGCTTCAAATCGGCAGCCTTGCCTTTCAGTCCTCTGAGGCGGCAAAGCTTTTTATTGTGATCTACCTTGCACACTATATTTCAAAAAAAGGGAAGCGGATTCGCGATTTTTCTGATGGACTGGCACCTGCTTTGGCCGTGATCGGTGTCGTGGCGGGACTTATCCTCGTTGAACCGGACTTCGGTACAACGGCCATGATTGTCATTATTTCTTTTTTACTCCTCTTCCTTGGCGGGGCCTCTCTTTTCCATCTCTTGCCGATCGCGAGTCTGACCGTTCCGTTCTTCATCTACTGGGTGATGAAGGCCCCTTACCGACTTCAGCGGGTCAAGACCTTTCTGAACCCATGGCAGGATCCCTCTTCAAGCGGTTTTCAGATGATCCAGTCTTATTTGGCACTGGGGAGCGGCGGCCTGGTTGGGACAGGGCTTGGCGAAGGGCGGCAAAAATTATTTTTTCTTCCGGAGCCCCATACCGATTTTATCTTTGCCGTGATCGGTGAAGAACTCGGCATGTTCGGAACCGTGTCGATCCTCTTCCTCTTTGTTCTTCTCTTGTGGAAGGGAACAAAGATCGCGTTGTCGGTGGATGACCCTTTTACGCGGATGCTGGCAATCGGGACTACTTTAATGATGACCCTGCCGGCTTTGATTAATATGGGCGTCGTGACCGGGCTTCTTCCGACAAAAGGGCTTCCCTTGCCCTTTGTCAGTTATGGGGGGTCTTCACTCTTGGTCAATAGTACTGCCGCCGGATTCCTTTACAATGTTTCACGTTTTTCGCAGGCGCCCTCAAAATCACGATCGCGATACCTTGGGGGGAGGAAAGGATGAAGGTGGTTATTGCAGGCGGAGGAACAGGAGGCCATCTTTACCCGGGTATTGCCCTGGCAGAGACTTTCAAAAAAATGAAGGAGTCGATGACGATCCTTTTTATCGGGACATCGCATGGAATCGGGCCGAAGGTCATTTCTGAGAAGGGTTTTATGTTCGAGATCATCTCGGCAAAAGGTTTTGTCGGAAAAGGGTGGGTCTCCAGGATAAAATCGATCGGACTGATTCCGATTGGGCTCATTCAATCCCTTTTTATCTTGAGGCGGTTTTCTCCGCAGCTGGTTATCGGCATCGGTGGATATGCTGCCGGTCCGATCCTCCTTGCGGCGATTCTTCTTCGAATAAAACGCGTTATTCTGGAACCAAACCGCGTGCCGGGTTTGGCGAACAAACTCATTGCACCCTATGCGGACGTGGCTTTCGTGGCTTTTAATGAACTGCGGGAAACCCTCGGCACAAAGGAGGTCCGGTGCTTCGGGGTACCGGTACGGCCGGAGATTGTCTGCGCCGAGCCTCCAGGTTCTCGAAAGGCCTCGGTCTCCGGAACAACCCTCTTGGTTCTTCTCATTTTGGGGGGGAGCCAGGGCGCGCGCTCGATCAATCGTGCCATGGTGGATGCGCTTCCTTTGATGGGAAAGGTGAAAGATAGGCTTTTTATCATTCACCAGACCGGAACGCGTGATTGGGAGGAGACCAAGGCGGCCTATGCCAAATCCGGGTTCTCGGCACGTATTACGCCGTTTATTGACGATATGGCGGAGACCTATGCGAAAGCCGATCTTGTATTGAGCCGGGCTGGGGCCGGGACCTTATCCGAATTGGCGGCGATCGGAAAACCCTCTCTACTGGTTCCGTTCCCGTTCGCAGAAGGGCATCAGGAGAGAAATGCGGAGGCCTTCGCGTCTGCCGGCGCTTCTGAAATGATCCTCGATCGGATGTTGAGCGGTCAGCGTCTTGCGGAGCGGATTCAGTCGCTCTTTTCAAATCCGGAAAAACGAAAGGCAATGGGAGAGGCGGCGGCGCGAAAAGGACACCCTGATTCGGCGGAGGAGATTGTCAGGGAATGTTTTTGTTTGGTTGGAGACGCTCAAGTTTAAGGGTGACATGTTTCAAAAGGTACAGCATATTCATTTTGTCGGTATTGGCGGCGCTGGGATGAACGGCATTGCAGAAATCCTCTTGAATATGGGGTTTCGGGTCAGTGGATCAGATCAGGCCGCTTCTGATCAGACGCAGCGTCTTTCGTCAATGGGTGGAACCATCTTTCAAGGTCATCATCGAGAAAACATTATGGGGGCGGAAGTACTTGTTTACTCTTCGGCGATTCTTCCCGACAATCCGGAGATCATGGCGGCAAGAGAAAGCAAGGTTCCGGTGATTCCACGGGCTGAGATGCTGGCTGAGTTGATGCGGCTCCGGTATGGGATCGCTGTCGCGGGTGCACATGGAAAAACCACGACGACGACAATGGTTGCAACGGTGATGGCCGAAGGCGGACTTGATCCGACTGCCGTCATTGGCGGGAAAGTGAACAGCTTCGGCGGCCATGCGAAAAAAGGGAAGGGAGACTTCCTGGTCGCTGAAGCGGATGAGAGCGATGGCTCCTTTCTGAAGCTCTGTCCGACACTTGCTGTTGTCACGGGACTTGACCATGAGCACCTCAATTACTACAAAACATTTGAAGCCATTCAGATGACCTTTCTTGATTTTATCAACAAGGTTCCCTTCTATGGCCTCGCGATCCTTTGCGGGGATGACCCGCATCTTCGCGCGCTGCTCCCGCGTGTTGAAAAACGGGTTTTAACCTATGGGACAGAAGAAGGGGTTGATTTGCTTGCGGAGGCCTTGAGCTTTCACGCATGGAAGACCACATTTCATGTTCGTTTACAGGGCAAACCTTTAGGGGCCTTTTTGCTGCCGGCGCCGGGAATCCATAATGTATTGAACGCACTGGCGGCCATTGCAGTCGGATTGGAGTTGGAAATGCCGGTGTCGGCGATTCGGAAAGGGATTCAGGCCTATCAAGGTGTTCAGCGGCGTTTTCATTTGCAGGGGGAGAAGGACGGGGTCCTGGTGGTTGATGATTATGCGCACCATCCGACGGAAATCCGGGCCACGCTCCTGGCCGCAAAGCAGGGGTGGGATTCCGAAGTTGCCGTGGTATTTCAACCGCATCGGTATACCCGGACCCGTGACTGTCTTGAGGCGCTGGCAGAATCGTTTCAGGAAGCTGATTATCTGATTTTGTCCGAGATCTTTCCGGCCGGAGAAGAACCGATTCCTGGCATTGATGGAGAGCGGCTCTTCCAGGCGATCTTGAATCATCGTCAGGAAAAAACCCGTTTCTTGCAAGATCAATCGGACATTGTCGTCTCATTGAAGGAGATTGCAAAGCCGGGGATGATGATTCTGACCTTAGGAGCGGGGGATGTCTGGAAGGTGGGAGAAGCGTTTCTTGAAGGGGCGGGAGTTGATCATCGATAAGGAAGTATTATCAGGGGCGAGCTTTACGAAGATGACTTTGGATAGAAAAAAAAGCGATGTCCTCCAAGAAGCCTTGTCTGAGTATTCGGGAGAACTCCGTTGGAATGAAGAGATTGCTCCCTATACGTCTTTAAAGGTCGGCGGGCCGGCGGAGGTCATGGCCTTTCCGAAGACCGTCTTTGAAGTGGCCTTTCTTATGGATTGTATTTCAAGACATCATCTTCCTTGGTTTGTTCTGGGAGGGGGGAGCAATCTTCTTGTAAGAGACGGCGGGATTGAGGGGGTTGTCCTTCATTTGAAGCACCTTCATCAGATAGAAAGAGAAGGCTCCGGTCTTCTCCTTGCGGAGGCGGGGGTCTCTTTTCCAAAACTTTCAACTTATGCGAAAGAAAATGCCTTGTCCGGATTGGAGTTTGCCGTCGGCATTCCTGGAATGGTCGGCGGCGCAGTGATCATGAACGCTGGGATTCCTGGTGAAGAAACTGAGGCGGTATTAAAAGCGCTCACTTTTGTTGACGAGGCTGGAGAGATACACACTTATCTCAGAGAGCACCTTCAGTTCGGCTATCGTTCCTCCCATTTTCCAAAAGGGGTTGTGGTCTCCGCCGCTTTTCAACTTGTATCGGCTCCGGTTGATCAAATTGACGAGAAAATGAAGCGCTTGCTGAAGCGTCGGAGAGAGACGCAGCCGCTTTCTTTTCCGAGCGTCGGTTCCGTCTTTAAAAATCCAAATCAAGGAGCTGCTGGAAGAATTATTGAAACCTGTGGTCTGAAAGGATCGCGCCTCGGAGGTGCTCAGATTTCAGAACGGCACGGAAATTTTATTATCAATCGCGGTTCTGCAACGGCGGAAGATGTCCTGGGCTTGATTCGTATGGCCCAAGTGCGGGTTCAAGAAACGCATGGGATTGTTCTGGAGCCAGAGGTAAGGGTTGTCGGCATCTCTCCTGTATCTCAAGAGGCGTCGTAAGTGTCGGGATTATTCGGGAAACGGGGTGTGGTGTGGTTTTAAAGGCGTTTGTTGGAAAGAAAATAGGGGTCTTAATGGGTGGCATGTCCGTAGAGCGGGAGGTTTCGATAAAGAGTGGAGAAGCGATATCGTCTTCACTGGACCGTCTTGGATACCAACAGAAGTCGATTGATGTTGACACGGATATCGCGCTTACCCTGCGGCGCGAAGAGATTGAAGTGGCTTTTATTGCACTGCACGGGCGTTACGGAGAGGATGGGACGATTCAAGGACTGCTGGATGTGATGCAGATCCCCTATACCGGCTCGGGTGTGCTGGCCAGCGCGATGGGGATGGATAAGGTCACCTCTCATCAGATCTTTCTTGCTCAGGGTCTTTCTGTACCCCCCTATCTTGTGTTGAGTGAGGCGGAGCATTCCTCATTTGAACCGGACTGTCTGCCTTTCAGTTTTCCTGTTGTCGTAAAACCGGCCTCAGAAGGCTCAAGCGTCGGTGTGACGATTGTCCCGGAGCCTAAAGGTCTGGAAGCAGCACTGAAGGAAGCGTTTCGTCATGGTTCCCGGATATTGATCGAGAAGTTTATCTCAGGGAAAGAAGTTCATGTCGGTATCCTTGAAGGCCGTGCGCTGGGTGCGATTGAGATTCGTCCGAAGACAAAATTCTATGATTATACTGCGAAATATGTCGCGGGGATGTCGGAGCACCTCTACCCCGCGCCCCTTCCTTCTCATCTTTATGAAAAGGTGATGGAATGGGGGGTGCGGGCTCACAGGGCATTGGGGTGCAAGGGTTACAGCCGGGTCGATTTCTTGATTGACGATGAAAAAAAACTTTATCTACTAGAGCTGAACACGCTTCCCGGGATGACAGAAACGAGTCTGATGCCGGAGATGGCGCGGGGAGTTGGTATTGATTTCGATACCCTCGTGGAAAAGATCCTGGCAACAGCATCAGCTGGGAATGTGGATACAGGATCTGTATAGGGTTTACATGATTTGAGTCAGGGCAGGTATGGGATACGCAATCTCAAGAACAAAAAAAAGAAGAGTTGTTCGGCGGCGGCGGGAAAATAGAAGGAAGATCTTCCTGAAGAAGCTTGTCGTAATCGGAGAATCGGTCTGTTTGTCGTTCCTTCTCGGTCTGGGTTTCTTTGTCTTCTATGTTGGGGTGAGGCAGGGGATGCGGTCTCCTGTTTTTAACGTGAAGGAGATACGATGGTCCGGATTACACCATTTGAAGGGATCGGGAATAACAAAGGGCCTGGAGTCACTTACCGGAAAGAATCTTTTTCAGTTAGACCTTGGCGGAGTTCGGAAGAAACTGTTGTCCGATCCCTGGGTGAAGTCGGTGTCGGTGAGGAAGGTGTTCCCGGACCATCTCTCCATTATGATTGTGGAGCGAAGGCCTGCCCTGGTCGAATATGCAGGTGTCGATTTTTCGGGCGCCGCCGGTTCATCCGGAAAGACGGCCTTACTGGATGAGGAAGGTGTGGTTCTCGCGGAAGGAGGGGTCTATTCGGAGGAATTTCCCCGGGTCATTCGTTTTAATCGGGAACGGTTTCCGAATGCCGCAGTCCTTGCCCGAATCCTGGCGAGCCGTACAGACGTTCTGATGGACCTATCAAACCCGGAGGACCTCTTGATTCACTTTACGGGAGAGGATCATGGGGAGCCAAAGGGCGTTCTTCATCTTGGGAAGAGGGATTATCAGGCAAGGTGGTTGCGGTATCTGGAGATAGAAAATGACCTTCGGAATCGAGGGCTTTCTTCCTGGGAGGTTGATCTTCGGTTTTCGGATAAGGCGATTGTGAAGGGCGGTTTCTCACCGAAGAATATAAGCACAGGGAGACCGTCGGTGTTGCCCCTGAGGGGTAGAGGAAAAAGACGAGCGACCTGATTTATTGGTCAACGAGATATGCCCACCTGATCCATGTGGAAATGAAGAGGGTGATCATCATTATTAAAAGTGGAGGACCCCTTGGCAAAACAAGATAATATTCTGGTTGGTCTGGATGTTGGAACGACAAAAATCTGTGCCATTGTCGGTGAGATTGTAGATGATAAACGGGTCGATATTATCGGAATAGGGACTCATCCCTCTAAAGGACTCAGAAAAGGGATGGTGGTCAACATCGAAAGTACAGTTGAATCGATCAAGCGTGCGGTCGAAGATGCCGAGCTGATGGCCGGGGTTGAGATCCACTCGGTTTATACCGGCATTGCCGGAGGACACATCAAGGGGTTTAACAGCCGTGGGGTTATTGCCGTTAAGGACCAGGAGGTGAGTCGTGCCGATATCGACCGTGTCCTGGATGCGGCCAAGGCGGTCGCAATCCCGCTGGACAGAGAGATCCTTCACGTTTTGCCACAGGAATTTATCGTCGACAATCAGGATGGGATTAAAGACCCACTCGGGATGTCGGGCGTTCGTCTCGAGGTGGAAGTCCATATTATTACGGGGGCGGTTACCTCTGCGCAGAACATTGTGAAGAGCATTAACCGGGCCGGTCTGGAGATGGTGGACATGATTCTTCAGCCGCTCGCCTCAAGTGAGGCGGTCCTGTCGCCGGAAGAGAGGGAACTGGGGGTGGCGGTCGTTGATATCGGTGGCGGGACAACCGATATCGCTGTCTTTGTAGAGGGGAGCATTCGTCACACCGCAGTCCTTGCAATTGGCGGGAGCCATTTTACCAATGATATTGCGATCGGCCTCCGAACCCCGCCCGCCGATGCGGAGAAAATCAAGATCAAGTATGGATGTGCTTCTGCTGAAATGGTCAAGAACAGTGAGACGATCGAAGTCCCAAGCGTTGGGGGGAGACCGCCCCGTATTCTTTCCCGTCAGCTCCTCTCAGAGATTATTGAGCCACGGGCGGAGGAGGTTTTTACGCTGGTGGCCAGAGAGATCGAAAAGATGGGGTATGAAGATCGCATTGCCTCTGGCATTGTGATTACGGGGGGGACATCCTGCTTTAACGGTATGGTGGAAGTGGCTGAGCGTATTCTCGGCCTCCCTGTCAGAAAGGGAGTTCCCGTTGGTGTCGGGGGCTTGATTGATGTTGTGAGCAGTCCGGGGTATGCCACCGGGGTTGGACTTAATCTGTATGCTTTTAGAAATCAGGACAAGGAAGAACATCGAAGAGTGGGGAAAGGAAAGTTTTGGTCGCGTATTGGGAGCAAGATGAAACAGTGGGGGCATGAATTTTTCTAGTTTCATGAAATATTTAATCATGAGAATCGGGATCAGGTTCTCTATGAGAGGGGGAGATGATGTTTCTTTTTGATGAAGAAGAGCAAAATGGGCTGTCTGCACGGATTAAGGTTATCGGTGTTGGAGGGGGCGGATGTAACGCTGTGAATAATATGATTCATTCCGGGGTGAACGGCGTGGATTTTATCTCAGCCAATACGGATGTTCAAGCGCTTGATATATCGCGGGCCATGCAGAAAATTCAGCTTGGAGCCAAACTCACGCGAGGCCTGGGTGCGGGGGCTCGGCCTCAGATCGGAAGGGAGTCTGCTTTTGAAGCGGTTGACCTGATCAGGGAAATCTTGTCCGGAGCCGACATGGTTTTTGTGACAGCCGGGATGGGGGGTGGAACCGGAACGGGTGCCGCACCGGTCATTGCCAATATTGCGAAAGAGATGGGCTTGCTGACCGTTGGTGTTGTGACCAAGCCTTTTCAATTTGAGGGACCGAAGCGGACAAAACAGGCGGATGAAGGACTCCTGGAGTTGAAGAAGAGTTGCCATACGGTTATTGTGATTCCAAATCAGCGTCTCTTACACGTGGTTGAAAAAGGGACTTCCTTAAAGGCGTCCTTCGTCGTTGTAGACGATATTCTACGTCAGGCGGTCCAGGGGATCTCCGACCTTATTACCACACCCGGACTGGTCAATGTCGATTTTGCGGATGTCCGAACCGTGATGTCGCATACCGGGCGGTCGGTCATGGGCATGGGCGTTGCGAAGGGAGAAAATCGCGCGGTTGAAGCGGCACAACAGGCGATTTCCAGTCCATTGCTGGAGGACAGCTCAATAGAGGGGGCGCAGGGGGTTCTCATTAATGTGACCGGTGGTTTGGATCTTTCCCTACATGAACTGACGGAAGCATCTTCGATTATTCAGGGGGAGGTTGATTCTGATGCGAATATCATCTTCGGGTCTGTGATTCGCGAGGAGATGAAGGAAGAGGTCAAGGTTACTGTCATAGCAACGGGATTTGATGACGAAGGTGATCTTGAGGAGGTCGGAAGCCGGAAAAATCGGTCAGAAAAGAAAAGCGAGCCAAGTCCTTTTGAGAAAGGGGGATATTTGCGAAAGGTTTTCCGGGAAGAAAACGGTAGAGAGTGTGCAAAGGCTGGGGATGATGAATGGGATATTCCAACTTTTCTAAGGAAACAGGCCGACTGATGCTTCTGAAAGAAAGAGTCCAGAGGTATCGATGGGTTCAAAATAACGGGAAGGGGTATATTCAATTACCATTGTTCGATGGATCATCGCACTTCCACTTTTTTGGAACCCGGCTGCTTGCTGAACATTCTAAAACAGAGGCCGAACTTTCTCAAAGTATTACCACGCTCGGGAGGGCTGAGTCACTGGCGAGGTGTAATCAGGTTCACGGAGATCACATCTGTCAGGTTGACTCTTCCGGGAATAGGTCATCTGAATCAATCCCGACTGGAGATGGTTTGACGACGAGTAAAAGCCGTCTCTTGATTTCGGTATCGACCGCCGACTGCGTTCCCGTCCTGTTGTTTGACCCGGTTCGGAAGGCCGTCTCGGCAGTCCATGCGGGTTGGCGCGGGTCCCATCTTAATATCTCTGCGAAGGCGGTGGGCGCGATGCAATCTCATTATGGTTCAAAGCCAAAGGATATTCTTGCCGGGATTGGTCCATCGATTGGCCCTTGTTGTTTCGAGGTGGGGCGGGATGTTTGGGAAAAGCTGGAGCGTGAATATCTTTTTGGAAAGCAGGTTGTTGTTCACGGCAAGGAAGAAAAAGCCTGGGTCGATCTGGTGCAGTTGAACAGGCTGCAACTTATTGAGGCCGGTCTGCGTCCTGAAAAGATTCATGACACCGGTCTGTGCACCGCCTGTACTCCAAAGCTATTCTACTCCTTCCGAAGGGATGGAAGAAAGATCGGAAACATGACGAGCGGGCTTATGTTGAGATCGGAGTCGTAACGGAGCGATGACAGAGATTTCCCATTCTCTCGGGAGAATTCAGACGGCCGTTCACCGGGCGGCAAAGCGTTCCGGCCGGCATCCTGATGAGATCACACTGGTTGCGGCTTCTAAGCGTGTTCCTCTGGAGAGGATCGAAGAGGCAGCGATAAGCGGGATCAGAGTCTTTGGTGAAAACCGTGTTCAGGAGGCGACTTCCAAGTTTATGGGAAGTGGACTCATGGAAAAGATCGATTCGGTGCATCTGATTGGCCCGCTTCAAACGAACAAGGTGAAACGGGCAGTCGGATTTTTTGACCTGATCCACTCCATTGATTCGGTGCATCTGGCTGAGAAGGTTGCACAAGAAGCGAAAAAGCGTTCCTTAACGCAAGCTATTTTGGTCCAGGTCAATATCGGCGGTGAAGAAAGTAAGCACGGGGTTTCGGTCAAAGAGACCGCTCAGTTGATAGAAACGGTACGTCGTCAAAAGCACCTTTCTCTCCTGGGTTTGATGACGATTCCACCCTATTTTACCGACCCGGAGCGGACGCGGCCCTATTTTTCAGCGCTTCGTGATCTGGGCATACCCTTGGGTTTAAGACATTTTTCCATGGGAATGTCGGCTGATTTTGAGGTGGCGATTGAAGAGGGGGCGACTTGGGTAAGAATCGGGACTGCTCTTTTTGGGCAAAGGAAGGATTAGATCAATGAAGAAGAAATCACCGAAAAAATCGCTTCGTCTTACTTTTCTCGGTTCAGGAAATATGGCAGAGGCGATCATTAAGGGTGTCCTAGATGCAGGGTTGTTTAAACCCGCAGCGCTTATTGCTTCCGATATTTCTGATCAGCGCTTGAAGACGATTACTGAAAAATATAGTGTACGGACGACCCGCTCCAATAGGGAAGCGGTTCGTGATGGTGATATCATTATGCTAGGGATCAAGCCTTTTGCTGTTGATCCCGTATTGGCGGAGATCCGATCGGAGCTGGGGAAGAAGGTTTTGATCTCCGTTGTGGCGGGCGTTCCCTTGTCGAGGCTGGCATCCGGTTTGGAGAGAGAGGCGAAGGTGATTCGGGCGATGCCGAATGCGCCTGCGCTGGTTCAGTCCGGGGCGACGGTTCTCTCTCCCGGAAAAGGGGTCGGAGACAAATCTCTTGGATTGGTATTGCGTATATTTGAATCAATCGGAAAGGTCTGGGTTTTGGAAGAGCGGCATCTCGACGCGGTGACCGGTCTTTCCGGGAGCGGACCGGCATTTGTTTTTCTGATGATTGAGGCGCTGGCGGATGGGGGGGTCAAGAGCGGCCTCCCGAGAGAAATTTCACTTTCCCTGGCGGTACAAACGGTTTGGGGCGCGGCGCAGTTGGCCCTTCAAACCGGTGAACATCCGGCACGTTTGAAGGATTTTGTCGCTTCGCCCGGGGGTACGACGATAGAAGGTCTTCAGAAGCTGGAAGAAGCAAAGGTCCGCGCGGCCTTTTTTGCTGCGGTTGAGGCGGCAACGAAGCGGTCTAAGGAATTAGGGGAAAGTTAAAAGAGAGGAGTGGTTGGATGTTTATAGCGGGGAATTTCATCTCGGCGTTGGCTCAGATTTTAGACATGATTCTCCAGTTTTATATGTGGATCATCATTGCCAGGGCCCTTCTTTCATGGGTGAATCCGGATCCGTATAATGCGATTGTTCAATTTTTGTACAAAGTAACGGAGCCGGTACTCTATCCGATTCGACGTGCCACAGGATCATTCAGCGGCGGACTCGATCTTTCCCCGATGATTGTTATCCTGGCCATTATGTTTTTGAAGAGTTTCGTCGTCGCCTCTCTCTATGGTCTGGCGATGCGTCTCCGGTAGAAGACTTCCAAAAATAAAGAGAAAAGGTTGGTGGAGTTAAATAGGTCAATTATATGTAGAAGGAGAGCACGGGGATGAAGATTACACCACTCGAAATTCGTCAAATGACATTTCAAAAATCATTTAGGGGATACCCCCCTTTTGAGGTCGATGCCTTTTTGGAAAGTTTGGCAGATGAAGTCGAGGAGATTTTACATGAAAATGTTGCCCTCAAAGAACAGATGGAGGAGCAGGGTCAAAAGATATCGGAGTTAAAGAAGACAGAGGGAGCACTGACTGATACCTTGTTGACAGCTCAAAAGGCGATTGAAGGGATCCGCGGCACGGCCCAAAAGGAGGGAGAACTCATTGTCCGACAGGCGGAGATCCATGCAGAAGAGATTACGGGAGAAGCCTTGAAGCATGTGACCCACCTCCAGGGAGAGTTGATCAATCTCCGACGGCAAAAGGGACTCTTAATCGAAAATGTTCGGTCTCTTATTCACAGCCTGGAGAGGACCTTGTCCTGGGAGAACGAAAAAGAAGAAGAGACTGCAAGAGAAAGAGAAGAGAAAGAAAACATGATGAGTGATCCGCCTTAAGGAGCCACTGATTAAGTCTGGATTGAATTTTTCATGAGATAAAATGTTTCGATTCAAGGCGCATATTGCAGAGGATGGTTCTCGCGAAGCCATAGCCTGCTATTTTCAAGATTTGTAACGCAGAAGCAGGACATTTTAGCCTTGAAAAAGCAATACATGACTTATTCAGAGGTTCCTTAGGTGTTATGATAGCGAACCTTCTAATTCAAATGTGGAGGGAAAAATGAGCTACTATGTCTATGTTACGCAGACGTCACGGTATTATTCTGCCGAGGTTCCGGCGCTTCCCGGTTGCCGGACCATTGGAAGATCTGAAGCCGAGGTGATTGAGAATATCCGTGATGTCGTCCGCGGTTATTACCAGAGTATGAGAAAACGCAACAGGACTGTTCCGAAGGTAAAGGTGATCAAGGTTTCAAGCCAGAATTCAGAGGCTTCTCTCCAGCGAAAAAGGGATGCGCAAAACAATATTCAGGCGCGTTCTTTGCGGATGAAGGCGTCGACGGAATGGGTTCAACCCGTGGAAGGAATCATACCGCATTGAATAGACGTCACTCTGTGGTCTCACCTCTCCTCCCTGGGAAGAATTTTCGTCGTCGGTCAAGCGGAGGACATGAAGAGAAGAAATGGGTCTGGATGACGGTCCTCGTTATGCTGGGGGTTTCTCTAGTACTCTTTCTGGAAACCTGGGTGATGGGGGAACTCAATGTTGATCCTCTTGAAGCGACGCCTCTGGTTCTGGAAGGAGAATCGATTCATTTCAAATATTTTCGGCCCGAGCTCACCCAGCCTGAAGAGGGGCGATATGCAACACGTTTTGAAAATGGGGTGACTGCTGTCTACACGATCGATCCCGTGATTCAAGAGGCTGGTGAAAAATTCTTAAAAAAATACCGGGTTCCCTATGGGGCATTCGTGGCCATGGACCCAAGGACTGGAAAAGTCTTGGCCTTGGCGGAACATTCTTCCAGAGATCCCCAGGCGAAGGATCTTGCTTTACGGTCGACCTATCCGGCCGCTTCTCTCTTTAAGTTGGTGACCGCTGCCGCGGCGATCGAAGAAAAAAAAGCGCTTCCGGAGACTCAGATTGCCTACAGGCGGGATGTGAATAGTCTCCGTCCTAAATATTGGAAGGATAATCCAAAGAGAGACCGCTTAAAGAGCAGTCTCGGAAGTGCTTTGGCGAAATCAAATAACGTGGTATTTGCAAAGGTGGCCCTTCGATGGCTGAATGTCCCGATGTTGATGGACTATGGAGAGCGTTTCCGGTTCAATCGCCCGATCCCTTTCGAAAAGCCCTTACAGGTGAGCCCCATGATCATTGAAGCGAGCGAGATGGGCCTGGCCCGGGCAGCGGCCGGTTTCGGAAAAGTTGGCATTTCCCCCCTTCATGCGGCTTTGATTGGAGCCGCCATTTCTAATGATGGTGTGATGATGTCACCCTGCATGATCGATCATGTGCTGGGCCCGGAGGGCGAAAAAATTTATGAATGCACCCCAAAGGCCTTGCCGGATTCGATTTCTCCTGAAACTGCGGCCCACCTTCAGAAAATGATGGTGAAAACGGTGAAGAGCGGAACGGTCCGGAAGACCTTTCGCCGTCGCCGACTGGACCGGAACCTCCGGGGCATTTCAATCGGAGGAAAGACCGGATCACTGCGGGGCAAGAACCCCAAGGGACGTTACAGCTGGTTTATTGGTATGGCCCCCATGGAAAATCCTGAAATCGCCTTCGCGGCGATGGTTGTCAATGATCCGATATGGCACATCCAAGCCCCTGAATTGGCGAAGGCCGGTTTAAGCGCCTACTTCAAATCAAAACGGCTTCGCCGCAGGGAAGTCACGGCTAAGAAATAGCGCGGTAGAAAAAGATCCCCCCCCCTTGCTTCCCTTTTATCTGATTTTTTTTCTGAGAATTTATGACAGCCAATGTTATGGCGTTTGCGGGTTTACGGTGATGGCACTCGGCTGATGGAGACCTGTATTGTTTCCGCCGATGGTCCGAATCTCTACATTACCGTCCCGTTGACTGGCGTCCGTAAAGATATAAACCGCATTTGCAACTTGGTCGGTCACGTACATGATGTCATTGGATGCATCAAGGAAGAGGGCGCTCGGTCCAATGAGCATATTGTGACCAAGCTGGATCGTCAGGCAGGGTACATTTTTTGGCGGGGTACTGTTCTGACAATCAATCAGGCGCTCCTGACGGTTCATGAACTTGGTGATGGGGTTGCCCAGAGCGTCTAAGTCATCCGGGTCGAGGAAGGAGATTTTGCTGCCGATGAATGTCGTTCCTGTCCCCGTTATGATCCTTGATTGGGCTGTTGGAGGGCTTACGTTTGTCGCGGCAACGGTTCCGGGGAGGAAGGGAACAGAAAATGTCTCGGAAAATACCGCTTCCTGGAAGGCGTAGGACATCCCTGCTTCCGTCGTCCCCGTGTAATCTGCTTCTAAGGTCATCTGGGTGTCCGAGTCAATTGAGAGGACCTCAGCCATATTTGAAGGGAAAATCACACGGTCCGGAGCAACGTTTCCGTTTAATAAGGATACACTCTCAAAGACAAGAATCTCTTGTTCCAAACGGTTCAAGACATACAAAAAGTCCCGTGAAGCGTCCAGGGCGACATCAACGGGTCGACTGATCCTGCTGGCAACACCGCTCAGGGTGGCTTTTAATGTCCCATCGCTGTTAAAAATCAGGACAGAATCGCCTCCGGTATTCGCCGCGTAGATTGTCCCCGTCGGTCCGACCGTCAGGCCGTGAGGCCTATCCATAGTCGTCATCGCGAGATTATCGGTCATTGGCTGCAAGGGGTTGGGGGGGGCACCCGTTCCTTGAAGAAGACCGGCATCGAAAACCAGAATATTGCATGTACTCGTCGGCATGCACGCGCTGTGAAAGGCGCGTGGTCTTTCCAGGTCCGCTGGATCATCAAGAAGTGTCGGCGCGGTCCACCGGAAAACGAGGCTCAGGTTTAAATCATCCTTGATCTTTGCGACGGTTACAGTTTCAACGATAGATCCTTTTTTTATCGTGATGATGTCGCCTGGATTCAGTTCATTTAAAAAGGAGGTTCCCGTTCCGTTCACGACGGTGGAATCATTAATGACAGATAGGGTGCCTGTTAAGGCTTCTGTACTCCCGCTGTTGGCAACATAGAGGCGATTTGTTGTTTTATCAATGAAGAGTCCCGAGGGGTTGTTGAGGAGAAGCGGAGAGAGATTCGCCTGGACGAAATTGGTGGACGCTGCGTTCCCGTCGAGGGTACTCGCGCCAGCGATTATCGTGATGGCGTCATCACCCCCAACCGTACTCGTTCGGTCTCCCTGGTCTGCAACGTAGAGGATGTCTCCTTGTGTATCTATTGTAATCGCACTGGGAGTAATTATTGCCGTGTCTCCGCCGGAGAAGATGTGGCTCGGCGCGACCTTTTGCTCAAGGCCGAAAATAAGAAGCGACCCTCTCGGACATTCGATAGAGATGGTGCCGTCAGGAAGTGGGTCACAGGTCGTGTCTTTTGCGGTACCAATGGGCTGGCCGTTGAAGGGCAGCCCGATCGGTTGGCCGACAAAGAGCGTCTCTGTATTGCCCCGTCCAGTAAAAAGAAGGGCGCCGGTGTTTCTGGAGTTTGAAAAGTCAAGCTGCGTATTGGTTCCAGTAATATTCCTCTCGGGAGTGACAAGTCCATTCAGTGTGCTGGCGGAATGAAATGTAAAGATGGCATCTTGAGCGGCATTGATTAAAAAAAGTCGATCTGTTTCTGTATCTACAAAGGGGGAGATTGGTGATGAAAACGCCGGGGTCGAGAGGATCCGGTCCGGGCTGACATTTCCACTCTTTGCGCTGGCGAAGTCAAAGGCGAGGACGTTATTGCTGCCGGGGTTGGTGACATATAGTGTGTCGCGTGTTGTATCGATAAAGAGTCCTGATGGTTGACTGATCTCCGTGCTGGTGATGATCGTCGGGGCCGCAGGAAGATTGTTGAGATTGTAAACGATAATACTGTCGTTCCCCTTGTCAGCGATATAAACAAGTCCTCTTCCCGCGTCAACCGCCATTGATGAGGGGTTGCTGCCCGCTGTGAATCCTACGGTCAGGATGTTGGAAGGTGGCGGAAGGGCAATCGTCGTCCCTGTTGGACCGGTTATTGATGTGGTCGGAAATCCTGTAATACCGGAAAGTGGATAAATCAAGACCTGGTTCTTTGTCCCCGTACTTAGAATGATGAGCTGGTTGTTATCTATAAAAAACCCTCGAGGTGCAGTGATATTGATAGCATCTTGAAGGCTCCAGCTCGGCGCGGTATTAGAAAAATTCTTTCCGCCCGTTACGATGCTTCCTGAAGTTCCCGTGTTTGTTATCCCGGTATATGGAGTAAGCAGATCAAGGGAAGTCTCGGAGTTGATCTGTGCAACGGTTCCCAGCACATTTCCGACAGAAATGATATTCCCAGGTTTGAGTTCCTGCGCGAAGAAGGTTAAGGTTCCGTCAATCGACGTTGATCCACCCGTGACGGATAAAGTTCCCGATAACTGGACGGGGACATTCCCGATGATCTGGTCAAACACCGTGATTTGTTGGTTTGCTGTACGATTCCCAGCGTTAAAATTGGCAATAAAGAGGCGGTCAAGGACATCATCATAAAAAAAGCTGGAGGGCTGCTCCAGGAAGGTTTGCTCCAGGGAGGGATTCGTTCCAGTAATTCTATGTCCGGAATTTACCCTGATAGGATTAATATTCCCATCGAGAGAAAAGGTCATGAAGTTATTCGCCGTCGGGTTGGTGAGATACATTGCATGCCGAACCGGATCAATGGCAATGCCGACGGGATTTGTCAGGCTGGTGGCATCCGGGGTGATGTCCCCTCCGAACCTCCGGTGGGGAGGGATGTTTCTGCAAATATGAATTGTGGTGGTGCAGCGTTTATTTCCTGACGAATCCCTGATATCCAGATCGAAGACAAGGACAGCGGTGCTATCGATATTGGCGTTTGTGCCGAGGTTGATATTGTTCGTGTTGTTGTTATTCACGATGTACATCAGGTCATTTGTCACGTCAACATCGATACCCACGGGCAAACTCAGTTGGGAGTTATTGCATTGCGGCGGAAAAGGAAGGCCGGGAGTGGGATTGGGAAGCGGAGAACACTCTGGAGGCAAGGCCATATTGCCGGAGATCCAGACACGGTCGGGGACCACAGCCCCAGTCAGTTTATCGGTGAAAACTCTGTCGTAGATCAATATGCCCGGCAGATTAAATCCGGTATTGACCACATAGAGCCGGTCATTTGTTTCGTCGATGAAGATAGCGAATGGAATATCGAGGATGGATTCAAGATCATTCGCAGTAGGACTTGGATCACTATGAGGGGCGATTACGCGATTTGGAATTTTGTTGCAAACGCTGGCGTTAAGCGGAGGGGCATGGTTTACCGAGAAACAAATTCCCGGAGGTCCGCCAACTGTGCTTGCGTTATCATAGATTAGGATGGAGTCATCTCCCACATTGGAGATATAGAGGACATTCCGGGTTGAGTCGACGGCAATGCCGCGAGGAAAAAAGATCTGCGTCTCAATTCCTTTAAGAACGCCGCAAGGGGCAATGTTTCCATCGAGGGGATTTGTGGGCGGTGCTATATTGGGACAGTTCACCTGAAATCTGAGGACTGCACTCCCGTCTCTATTTGAAACATAAAGTTGGTCTCTTGTGCGATCAAAAGCCACGTCGTAGGGGTGGTCCAGCATTGTGTTGGAGCCGGTAATGATTCGGTTTGGCGCAGGGGAACCGGTTTCCGGCCTCAGGGTGCTGGCATTCTCGTAGATGAGGATTGCATTGCCGTTCGCATCGGCGACATAGAGCGTGTCGTTTGCCTTGTCCAGAAAAATCCCGGTGGGTTCGGTGATCGTCTGGGGAAAGCGTCGGCTGGGAGAGATATTTCCTTCAGGAATGAGGGGGAGGACGTTCCCTTGTGCATTTGGGGAGGGGTCGAAGGCGACAACGGTCCCATCACCTGCATTGGCGATAAACACGGTGGCCTTGTCCCCATCAGGTCCATTTGCGGCCGTGATGTCTGGTCGGGGCGGGGCAGAGATATCGCTGCAGCCGAGGAGTCCAAGGGCCAGCAAGGCGATAAAAAGGGAGGTGGCCCAAGACGAACGCGCGAACTTTAATTGCTGCAACCTATAATGAGCCATCGGAGCATTATTTTGTAAAAAAGCCTTTCTGTCAAGTTAAAAGATGATAGCCTGTTTATCCGACACAGCCCTAGACCGCTAGTTTTTTGTATTGACTGATGAGTCGTGAAGATCCGGCACCGCAGCTGATGATGGATCGCATGGCATCTTCAACAGGCACATCGACGGGGTGGACGTATTCACCTTTCAGGTGGTAGATATTCCCCGAAGTCGGGTTGGGCCCCGTGGGAACAAAGATGGTATAGCTGCCATCCGTGTGGGTGTCGGTGATGAATGCCGATACCAGTGTTTCATTGCCGAAGATTTGAACAAGGGCCACAGAGGAAAAGGGAGATTGTTTCTTTCCAATAAACTGGATGACGGTTTCCTTCACCAGGGTATAGCCGGGCGCTTTTTTTAGAAGACGTTCTTCAAGAATTTCGTAAAGCCATGTGCCAAGTGTGGTTTGGACAAAGAATCCAACCAAAAAACAGCCCGCCAGGATGACGATGAGGACCAGGATGTCGGCGAGGATTTTTTGGACCTCGGATTGTGCCATGACGAGGCTGGTCAAAGGGTGAATGATATCCGTCACGAAGCCGAAGATTGACTTAAAGACAAACAGCAAAATGGCGACGGGAAGGATGACGACCATGCCACCGATGAGTGATGTCTTTAAAAAAGCCTTTATTCTGTCCAAGATGACCCCTGTCGTTTAGCCCATTTCTACATGATCGGTGTATTTTTCGCAAGCACTTGGTCGATGCCGGCCTTGTCTCATCGCGGCTTTGAAGAGGGCCGTGGTCTTACAGGTATTTCTTCAAGTGCGGCAGGATTTTCTATTGAGGCGAGGTCTCCGAGAGGTTTTCCGAGATATTTTGCCCTGATGAGTCGCCGAACGATCTTTGCCGACCTTGTTTTTGGGAGCTGAGAGACAAAGTTAATCGCGTTTGGACGAAAGGTTTTTCCCATGACCCTGACAATTTCCGACTTGAGGCCAATTGTATCGGGTGGATAATCCGGTTTGAGGATGACAAAGCAGATGATGGCGGTGCCTTTCAGCGCGTCGGGCACACCGATGGCGGCTGCTTCGGAAACGCTGGGGTGTGAAATGAGGACCGATTCGATTTCGGCCGGTCCAACGCGTCGGCCCGCGACATTCATGGTATCGTCTGAGCGTCCGTGCAGGAACCAGTAGCCGTCCTGATCGACCCGTGCCCAATCGCCATGAAACCAGGTGTTCGGCCAGCGGGACCAGTAGGTGGAGAGATACCGTTCCCGGTCTTTCCAGAAACCGCGTGTCATTGAGGGCGCGGGCTGTTTGCAGACGAGGTGTCCGGTTTTCCCCCGGACCGGATTACCCGCATCGTCGAAAACATCGATATCCATCCCAAGTCCCGGTCCGCGCAAGGTAGAGGGTTTGAGGGCTGTGATTGGCAGGGGGGCGAGAAAACAACCGATGATCTCTGTCCCTCCAGAGATGTTGATGATCGGGAGTTGCTTGTTTCCGATCTTTTCAAAGAACCAGAGATAGCTTTCGTCGTCCCAGGGCTCTCCAGTCGATCCTAAAATACGAAGAGAGGAAAGGTCGTGCCGGGTGACCGGCTTATCGTCCGCCCGCATCAAGACCCGGATGGCGGTTGGGGAGATCCCGAGATGGGTGATCTGATGCCGGTCGATCATCTCCCAAAGCCGATCGGGTTTCGGGTGGTTCGGCGCCCCCTCATAGAGGAAGGCCGTTCCGCCTTGCATGTGGACCCCGATCAGCATCCAGGGTCCCATCATCCAGCCGATATCCGTCAGCCAAAAGAATCGGTCAGAGGGTTTGACATCGAAGTGATAGGCCAGTTCCTTTCCTATCTGGGAGATGCATCCCCCGTGCGAATGAACGCATCCCTTGGGGGGACCGGTTGTTCCAGAGGTATAGAGGATGAGGGCCGGGGTCTCGGCATCGACAGGGAGGGTTACTCCTTTCTTAGTGGGCCCTTGGTCAATAAAATCACGATACCAGGAATCTCGGCTCGTGTTCCATGCGATCTTGTTCCCAAGGCGCGGGAGAACAACAACACGCCGTAAGGAGGGGATGTGGTCTGCCGCCTCATCTGCCGATCGTTTGATCTCGATGATTTTCCCGCGGCGAAGTGTACCGTCTGCCGTGAAGAGAATTTTTGCCTCGGCATGGCGCAGCCGTGCGGCAAGCGGACCGGCTGCAAAACCGGAAAAAATAGGAATGCAAATGGCTCCGATCTTGAGTGAGGCGTAAAAGACGGCTACCATTTCGATCGTCATCGGCATATAGATCCCGACGGTATCCCCTTTCATGATCCCCTCTTTTTGAAGGGCATCGGCCAGACGACAGACCTCCTGGTTCAGTTCCAGATAGGTCGCCGTCCGAATATCCTGATCTTCTCCTTCCCAGATGAGGGCGGTTTCGTTAGACCGGGAGGGAATATGCCGATCAAGACAGTTCGTGACAATATTTGTTCGGCCCCCGATAAACCACTTTGTCCATGGCTTGCCATCGGAGGAGTCAAGAACGTCCTCATAGGGCGTGTCCCATTGGATATCCAGATCTACCATTACGGCATTCCAGAAGCGACTGATATCGGAGATAGACCAAGTGATGAGTTCCGCGTAGGAGTCAATCTGATGGCGCTGCATGAGGCGATAAATATTGGATTTTTTGATCAGTGTTTTGGAGGGGGACCAAACAACATTACCCATACAGAAAGTGTAACATCTGGCCGATTCAGCAGCAAGCACCGGCAATGAAAGCGTTACCTATCCGATCCTATTTTTGTCTTCTGGTCGTTCGGCGGGGTTTGTCTTTATGGTCATGGATGACCTTTGATTCGATCTCTCGGATTGTTCCGCGAGGGAGGAATTGCCAGATACGTTCGTGTAGGTAGAAGAATAAGAGCTTAGCAAAGACCTCAATGGCGCCGATTTCCAAAGCGATCGAGGTGTCTCCCGTGATGACGTAGGCGATGATGATCGTCGTTCCGGTGGCAACGACCCGCCAACTGAGTCCTTTCAAGATGCTTCGTAAATGTGTTTCGCGTGATTCTCTTCGTTCTTTCATCTTATCCAGTGTTAAATTACAATACCAAAAAAATGTGAATGTCCTTCCTACGTTTTTATGAGACCTTTTCAGGATACAAGAATCAACAGGTTTTCACTTTCACGTCTGCGGGATTATCCTGACTGAGGAAGGATATTAGACTACAGCGCTTGGGTCAACTAAAAAGAAAATAATGACAGACAAGTGATCGAACTGAGAGACACCTCCAGGATTCGATATTGGATTTTGGGGTAGGAGAAGAAACTTGAACGAAAGATTATTTTCCAGGGTGATCCGAGCTACCAGGGTCGAGGTCTTTGATCTCTTCGGGTTTGAAGACCCCTTTGTCTGTGATAATCGCAGTGATATAACTGGCGGGCGTGACGTCGAAGGCGGGGTTGGCGATTGTTGCTTCGGGGGCGGTGATTTCTTTTCCTCGAATATGTGTGACCTCGGAAGCATGACGTTCTTCAATCGGAATTTCCTCGCCGGAAGGCATCTTGAAATCAATGGTTGACATCGGGGCGGCGACATAAAAAGGGATCCGATGTTCCCTGGCGAGGATGGCGACACTGTAGGTGCCGATCTTGTTGGCGATGTCTCCATTCGCCGCGATGCGATCAGACCCGACGACGCAATACTGTATTTTCCCCTGTTTCATGAAGAAACCGGCCATGCTATCTGTTATGAGTGTGACCGGGATCTTTTCCTGAACCAATTCCCATACGGTCAGCCTTGCCCCCTGGAGGACCGGTCGGGTTTCATCGGCATAAACCCTAATCTGCTTGTTTTCCTCCCACGCGCTCCGGATGACGCCGAGGGCTGTGCCATAACCCCCTGTTGCGAGCGCTCCGGCATTGCAATGCGTTAATATCCCGGAGTCAGGTAGAATCAATGCCGCGCCAAATTTTCCGATGGCCCGGTTCATTGCGATATCTTCGCTCAAAATCCGATCCGCTTCGCGTAACAAGGTTTGCTTTAAAGAGGGAATCGAGAGTTCGCGATGGGTGATCGCCGTTTGTTTCATGCGATCGATGGCCCAGAAGAGGTTGACGGCTGTTGGCCGGGAGCCGGCTAGGAGATCACAGCTTGGCATGAGTTCTTGATAAAAATTATCGAAAGAGATCGCCTTGATTTTTTGTGCGGCAAGGGCGATACCATACGCCGCCGTAATTCCGATGGCGGGCGCGCCCCGTACCCACAACTCTTTGATGCCTTGTGCAACGGTCTCGACATCCCGGCAATCGACGTAAAGCACTTCTTTGGGAAGCCTTGTCTGATCGATGAGACGTACTGCACCGTCTTTCCATTCGACTGTCTTGAACATGAGGTGAATTTTACGGTGAGGGGCGCTCCCTGTCAATGACTAACGACAAGGTCAAACGGATAAACTCAATCAGGAAACTAGAAAGACGCCCGTTCACGAGGTGATAGGTTTAAAAGATGGCTTGTTTCAGAGCAGCCCCGCCCGTAGCCACGACGTTCACCGCTTCTTTCAGAAGACCCTGAGGGATCTGAATCATTTCAAAATGACTCATGAGCGCGAGAACGATAACAAGTGAAAAGGCATAACCCAATGTTCGAAGGATCAAGGGATAGTACTCCACCAAATAAGCATCGTAAGAATATCACAGATAAAAGAGATTTTAAACTAAAATTGTAACGATTCTGCCTGCCACTATTTTGGTTTCGCGAGATCCGTCCTTCAGGATAAGGCGTGAGGAACGGAGAACCACAGCAAGGGTGCCATGGAGGAAAAGAGAGACATGCTAGTTATTTTTATTTGAAGAACCCTGCTGAGCAAGGTCTGCGACCTTTTAATATCCCATATGGGTCAGGAACGAATCATTTTTTCGCCATCCTTTTTTCACCTTTACCCAGAGCTCCAGGTATATTTTAGCCCCGAGTAGATCCTCGAGTTCTTTTCGTGCGGCCTTCCCGATCTCTTTCAGCATCGTTCCCTTTCGTCCGATCAGGATTCCCTTTTGAGATTCTCGTTCAACAAAAAGGGTGGCATGAATCAAGGAAAGATTCCGCTCTGTATCCTCTTTAAAATCTTCTATTTGAACGGCGATTGTGTAAGGGATCTCATCCCGCGTCATTTGGATGGCTTTTTCCCGAATGAATTCGGAGGCGAGAAAGCGGACGGGCTGATCGGTCACGACATCTTCAGGGAAAAAAGGTTCGCCGACCGGCAGAGCAGCCCGTGCGGTCTCCAGAAACTGATCGACGTTTTCCCCGGTGAGGGCGGAAAGAGGAATGATTGTGGAGAAGGTTTGCTCACCACTGACCTGTTCGAGAAGCGGAATGAGGTCTGTTTTACTGACCAGATCAATCTTATTGATGATCAGGATCTTGGGGGTTTTTATTTTTTTTAAATGTTCCAGAATGAGCAGGTCTTTTTCCTGGATCACCTTGTCCTTGTTCCCGAACGCTGGAGCCGCTTCAATCAGCATCAGGATAAGGTCGACTTCAGAGAGAGAAGAATACGCGGTCCGGACCATCCTTTGATTCAGTTTCGTTTTCGGATGATGAATCCCGGGCGTGTCGAAAAAAACCATCTGGGCATCTGGGAGGTGCCGGATCCCAAGGATACGATTTCGGGTTGTCTGAGGCTTATCCGTAACGATCGCAATCTTTTGTCCCAGGAGGCGATTGAGAAGTGTCGATTTTCCGACATTCGGACGGCCAATAATTGCGATAAAACCGGATCGGTAGGACAAGGTCAGTATTCCTTATTTCAGGATGTCAGGGATAAGGATTTAAGATTTATCTTCGGGGAAAAATTCATAGACCAACTCCCCTTCTTTGACGAGGCCGAGGCGGTTGCGGGCGAGGCGTTCAATGTAAAACGGGTCATTCTTCAATCCATCGATTCGTTGGGAGAGTTGATCGTTTTCTTTTTTTAGAGAACGAATGTCCTCCTGGACGGCAGCGTGATTTTTCTGCATCTTGACGGCCTTAAAGAATCCCATTCCGCCAAAAAAGAAAGAGAGAAAGAGATAGCTGTTCATTAACAGGAGAACACCAAAAATGAGCCGTCGTTTCTTTTTCAGGACGGCCTTGACTTTTTTTCGGCTCTTATTCTGCATAGCATAGATTCACTCAATAGCTGTCAGGGATGATAGCTTAGTGAAATGGTTAGAGAAGCCTCATTAATCATACGCGCTTCTCCTGATAAATAGAAGCGGTCGTGAATTTGAAAGTCCCCTCCGACAAAGACACCAAAGTTATCTTCGGTGTAAACGGTGTTTCCTCTCTGAAATCTTCCGAATCCCGATGAGAGGAGCGCACCGAAATAGGTCGTCACCTGTTCCAGACCGCTGAAGGTTCCTCCAACGAATGATTCAATTTCATGGAAGCGGATTCTAGGATTGATGGACTGGTCATCATCAGATAAAAAGCTTAGCGTCTGGATACCGACACCCAGGCTGAAACCTTCTTTCTGGTGAAAGGTCCAGCGCAGCCCTGTCCCGATGACGGGGCCGAAGTCCCCGTCAAATTGACGGGAGGCGGTACTGAAGTCGGCGACTCCCAGGGAAAGATGCGTGTCCAGCAGGGGAGTCAAGCCAAAGACGCCCTTCAAGAGGATGCGTTCACTGGTCGCGTTGCCTCCAAACTTCCCGCCTCCCGAGCGGGTTTCAAGTTGGACCTGGTCAAACTCGAGACGGACTTCAGAAAGGTGCATTGTTTTCCCGGAGGCCGTGGGTTTTCCGATAATGCCCGCCTCAGCCCTTGGAGTGAATCCTTGAGATATCAGCAGCGCGACCCATAACCCGATACAGAGTCTCTTCCTCAATGAGGGCCATCCACTCATCTCTTTTTCCTCTTTGTTGGTTTACTGGCAGAATAAGATTTCGTCAGGGGCTGATAACGTTCTTTTCCGGAAAAAACAGATGCATTGCCAAGGCCTTCCTCAATACGGAGGAGTTGGTTGTACTTGGCGGTTCGATCTGTTCGTGAGAGGGAACCGGTTTTAATCTGCCCGGCACCGGTTCCCACAGCCAGATCGGCAATGGTGGTATCTTCCGTTTCTCCTGAGCGATGTGAGATGATGGTTCCATATCCGGATTTTTTGGCCCGTTCAATGGTATTGAGTGTTTCGGTCAGGGTTCCGATTTGATTCAGCTTGATCAGGATGGCATTAGCCGCACCTTTTTGAATTCCTTTTTCAAGCGCCTTTTCGTCGGTGACAAAAAGATCATCTCCGACGAGTTGTACCCTTGAGCCCAGACGTTCTGTCATGTTCTCCCAGCCTTTCCAGTCATTTTCTGCAAGGCCGTCCTCAATAGAGACGATAGGGAATTCCTCGATTAAGGTTTCATAATAATCAATCATCTCATTGGATGAAAGGGTTTTTCCCTCGGCCTGGAGGTGATATTTCCCTCTCTGGTGAAACTCACTGGCCGCGGAATCAAGGGCCAGAAGGACATCACGGCCTGGCTGGTATCCGGCCTTTTTTACCCCCTCCATGATCAGTTCAAGGGCCTGATGATGAGATTCCACCGCCGGGGCGAATCCCCCTTCGTCTCCGACGGCAGTAGTGTAAGATGCTTTCTTGAGGACTTCTTTGAGCGCGTGAAAGACTTCAACGCCCATGCGGAGTGATTCTGAGAATGAGGCAGCCCCCACAGGGATGATCATGAATTCCTGAAAATCGAGACCATTATCCGCATGCGCACCGCCGTTCAGGATGTTCATCAAGGGGACCGGAAGTTCCCTGGCCTGAAGCCCTCCAATGTAGCGATACAGCGGCATGCCTAATTCTCCGGCGACAGCGTGAGCGGTGGCGAGTGAAACCCCTAGGATGGCGTTCGCCCCGAGCTTCTTCTTATTGGTGGTCCCATCAAGCATCAGGAGCGTTTTATCGAGTGAGGCCTGTTCTTCGGCAAGGAGTCCGATGATTTCCGGAAGGATTTGTTTATGAACATGGGAAATAGCTTTTAAGACTCCTTTCCCAAGGTATCTTTTTGGGTTCTTGTCGCGCAGTTCCAGTGCTTCCCGCGACCCGGTTGAAGCGCCGGAGGGAACCGCGGCCCGGCCCGAGGCTCCGGATTCTAAGAAGACCTCTACCTCAATGGTCGGGTTCCCGCGAGAGTCCAGGATCTCGCGGGCATGAACATCGATAATCTCACTCATTCAAATCTCTCCTGTTACGATGCGAGAAGTCTCTTTCTCAGCAAGGCGTTGACCTTGCCGGGATTCGCTTTCCCGCCGAACTGCTTCATGACCTGACCGACAAAAAACCCAATCAGTTTTTCTTTGCCTGCGCGGTATCCTTCCGCCTCTTTCGGATGGGCCGCAATGATTTCCTGTATGGCCTGGTCGAGTTCGGATTCATCACTGACCTGAGTGAGCCCCTTTTCCCTGACCAGTTTCTCCGGATCGGCTCCCGTGCGGTAAATTTCCACAAAGAGGGTCTTCGCGATTTTTCCACTGATGGTCCCGGATTCAATCAGTTTTAGCAGAGAAGCCAATTGTTCGGGACGAATGACCGCCGCGTCGATCTCCTTGTTCTCATCATTCAGTTCTCTGCGAAGATCTCCCATAACCCAGTTGCTGACAATCTTTGGTTTCGGGTAGAGTGAAACCGTTTTTTCGTAGAAGTCGGCCAGGGCCTGAGACGCCGTCAGGATGACGGCATCATAGACCGGAAGAGAATAATCGTTCACAAAACGTTCCCGCTTCGCGTCGGGCAATTCCGGAAGTTCCAGCGTCACTTTGTTGACCCACTCCCGGCTGACGGTGAGCGGAACAAGGTCCGGTTCCGGAAAATAACGGTAGTCATGTGCTTCTTCCTTGCTTCGCATCGGGAGGGTCACATTATTTTTGGTATCCCACAGGCGTGTTTCCTGGACGATCCGGCCGCCTTCCTCCAGAACCTTTTCCTGGCGCGCGACTTCATAGTTGATGGCTTTGTGAATAAATCGAAAAGAGTTCATATTTTTGATCTCGGTCCGGGTGCCGAACTCGGACCGGCCGACGGGCCGGAGTGAGACATTCGCGTCGCAGCGGAAGTTGCCTTTCTCCATGTCGGCATCGGATACTCCCGTATACATCAGAATGGCGCGGAGGCTCTTTAAATAGGCAATGGCTTCTTCCGGGCTTCGCATGTCCGGTTCGCTTACAATTTCAAGAAGAGGAACGCCTGCGCGGTTCAGATCGACCCGGCTTCCCACGCTAAAGCCTTCATGGATATTTTTTCCCGCGTCCTCTTCCATGTGTATACGGGTCAAACCAATTTTCTTTCTCTCAGAATCGGAAGATTGACCATTTTTTGCATTTGTGAAGATTTCAATAGCGCCATGCTCGGCAAGCGGGAGTTCAAACATTGAGATCTGATATCCCTTGGGCAGATCAGGATAAAAATAATTTTTTCTCGCGAAACGGGAATAAGGCGCGATCTTGCAATGGGTTGCCAGCCCGATTCGAATTCCCAATTCGACGACCCTTTGGTTTAAAACCGGAAGCACCCCCGGTAATCCAAGGCAGACCGGGCAGACCTGGCTGTTGGGCTCCTGCCCGAAACGGGTACTGCATCCGCAAAATATTTTCGACTCCGTCAAGGTCTGCGCGTGAACTTCAAGACCGATGATTGTCTCGTATTTCATCTTATCCTCGTGTGACTATCCAGCACACCTCTCTTTTACTCCATGGCTGCGTTGCTGTGGTGCTCGAATCCTCACGTAGAAAACGACGTTGCGGTTCTGTGCTCCTCGCGCCTTACCCTGAAGAAAAATCTAGGCATGCTGAACAGTCACATCTCCCTCGCTCTTTCTATCGGTGCGAAAAATCCTTAATCATGGGTCTTTAGTGTCTTTAAAAAGGAGATATACTCCTCCGGGAGTTGATGCTGTTCTGCTCCCAGGATCATTTTTCCGACATAGGCCTTCGATGGGAGGAAGGGTCCCTGACGGATGGCAACATAGGTCATTGCCGGCAGTTGCTGTTCCCCGGCTTCCACCATGATGTCCTGCCGGACATAGGAGTTTGGATAGTCGGCAAATCGATCCATTTTTTTTAGGTCATCCAGGGTCACCTCGAAAAGGACGCCGTAGACCGACATCTTCTGGTCGGGGAGAATATCGGCGGTGGCGCTGTTCCATGCGCGTGACCAGCGGGTGAAGACCATAGAATAGTTGTGAAGCCGTCCTGTTCCGATCAGCTTGCTTCCAGGGCACCGGGCCGTCATTTGATCCACATCCATGTTAGACCCGTAGGCGAAGTAGATCATGTGTTATTTTCCAATTTTTGGCCTCCGTTTATGGAAATCATGTTGCTGCTCATAGGCATAGGCAAATTGAAGGATTTCTGCTTCACTAAAGGGCTTTCCGATGATCTGAAGTCCGATCGGAAGGCCTCCGCTCGTAAAGCCGCATGGAAGAGAGATTGCGGGGATTCCTGCGAGATTGACCGAGATCGTAAAGATATCAGAGAGATACATCTGGAGGGGGTCCGCTGTCTTCTCCCCGAACCGAAACGCCGGGGTCGGTGCTGTCGGCGTCAGAATCGCGTCAACCGATTTGAATGCTTCATCAAAATCATTTTTGATTAAAGTCCGAACCTGTTGTGCTTTTTTGTAATAGGCATCGTAGTAACCTGAGGAAAGGGCATGCGTTCCGATCATGATCCGGCGTTTGACCTCCGGTCCGAATCCCTCACGGCGGGTTTTTGTATAAAGTTCCAGGAGGTTTGCGGGATCCTCGGAGCGATGCCCGTATCGGACACCGTCATATCGACTCAGGTTGGAACTTGCCTCTGCTGTTGCAAGGATGTAATAGGTGGCGACGGCATAACCGGTATGCGGCAATGAGATCTCTTGAATTTTTGCCCCAAGCCGTCGGTATTCATCAATGGCCTTCTCGATAGCGGCGTTAACTTCGGAGTCGATGCCTTCAATAAAGTATTCTTTGGGGATGCCGAGACGCATCCCTCTCACCCCTTCATTCAGTTGTCCGCTCAGATCTGGCATGGGGACGTCGGCTGAAGTGGAGTCTCGGGGATCATGACCTCCAATCACCTGAAACAGGGTGGCCGCATCGGTGACATCATGCGTTAAAGGACCGATCTGATCCAGGGAAGAGGCAAAGGCGATGAGTCCGTAACGCGAAACACGGCCATAAGTCGGTTTCAGTCCAACGACACCGCAACAGGCAGCGGGCTGCCGGATAGATCCACCCGTATCTGATCCGATGGCAAGGACGGCTTCATCGGCGGCAACCGCTGCAGCCGATCCGCCGCTTGAACCGCCGGGAATACAGGAAAGATCCCAGGGGTTTTTTGTGGCTTCATAGGCGGAATTTTCGGTAGAAGAGCCCATGGCAAATTCGTCTAAATTTGTTTTTCCGAGGAAGACGGCCCCTGCTTTTCTCAACTTTGAGACGACGGTCGCGTCGTAAGGAGGAACGAAGTTTTCCAGAATTTTTGAAGAACAGGTTGTGCGGATACCCTCCATACAGAGGTTGTCCTTAAGGCCGATTGGAATGCCCGTGAGCGGTCCGATGGAATCTCCCTTGGCAATCGCCTGATCGGCGAGGTCGGCCTGTGTCAGGGCCTCTTCTTTCGTGAGGGTGTTATAGGCATTCAGGTCGTTTTCGAGAGAATCTATTCTATGGTAGAAGGACGCAACCAGTTCCCGGGATGAAACTTTTTTCTCCTTTAAGGCCTTATGAATTTCGTGGGCCGTCTGATGAATCAAGGTCAAAAGCCGCTCCTCACCAGGGCGATGTGATTTTCCGAATCAACTTTGACGACCAAGGGCAGGTGGCCTCTGGCTTCTTCCTCCTCATAGTGCGCATAGGTGAAGATGATCACCTGGTCTCCGACGACCCCTTTCCGGGCGGTCGGACCATTCAGGCAGATGGTTCCTGAGCCTTTTTCTCCGGGAAGAATATAGGTCACAAACCGTTCTCCGTTGTTCAAATTAGAGACCATGACCTGTTCGTAAGGAAACATTCCCGCCGCGTCGATCAATTCCTGATCGATTGTAATGCTTCCCTCGTAGTGCAGTTCAGATTCTGTGATTGTTGCACGATGGATTTTTGATTTTAACATTTGTCGTAACATGAATTTCCTCTAAATAGGTTCGTACTTTCTGTCTTATTCAATGATATCCGGCACCTGGAAGAGGGTGCCCTCCCTTTGTGGCGCATTTTCCAGAACCTTGTCTGTCGGGAGAGAAGGTTGAACCTTGTCTTCACGAAAGACATTGGAAAGGGAAAGCATGTGCGATGTCGGTTCTACCTGGCTTGTGTCCAGTTCGTTCAACTGTTCAATGTAGGAGAAAATCCGGCTTAATTGTTCAGCATACTGTTCCGTTTCCTCCGGCGTCAAGGCCAGTCTTGCCAGCTTGGCGACATAGGCCACCTCATCTTTATTCATTTCCATGCGTGCAACTCCGTCTTCTCAACCCCCATTTATACCTAATCTAAACATATTTTTCCAGCTTGGCAAATTTCATTGCCAGTTTTTTTGTGCCGACCCCCAAAAAAGTGACCGTGATTTTTGCTTCTTCTCCTTCACCCTCACACCGCTGAACTTTCCCGGTACCAAAAATATGGTGGCGGACCTTCGTCCCGACCGGATATTCTCCTGCCTCGCTCTCTTGAAGATCTGTATAGAACGGGCCGGATGTGTCTGAAAAATGACGTCCTTCTCTTTTTTCTTTCCGGGGCGCGCCTCCGATGATGGTGACAGATTCCTTCGGAAGTTCTTTGATGAAGCGGGAAGGACCATTCCAATGTGTCTGGCCGTAGAGACGGCGGCTGACGGCGCTGAGAAGATAAAGTCTTTCCTTGGCACGTGTCATCCCGACATAACAGAGCCTCCGTTCCTCTTCCATCTGGCTGTGATCGGTGAGCGCGCGTGAATGTGGAAACAGTCCTTCCTCCATCCCGGTCAGAAAGACCACTGGAAACTCAAGTCCTTTTGCTGAATGGAGGGTCATTAAGGTGACGCCGCCTTCGCTTGTATCCTGATTGTCTCCATTGGAAACCAGGGCGGCCTGATCCAAAAAGGCCTTCAAAGCTGTAAGGCATCCTTGGTTTTGATCAGTGTCCCTTAGGGTGTCTTCCGAAGGGTTGTTCCCGTTGTCGGGATCTGAATCAAAAGGATCGACTGTGTCCGCATGAAATTGATCGGCCGCGGTGATGAATTCAAGGATGTTTTCAATCCGGCCTTCTGCTTCGTTTCCAAATTCCCGTCTGAGATATTCGAGGTATGAAATTTCTTCAACGAGTACTCGAAGCAACTGGGCGAGAGATTCCGTCTCTGAGGCGGCACGCAGGGTACTGAGGATTCTTGTGAAATTGATCAAGCCGGTTTTTGCAGAGCGGGATATCCCGGTTTCTTCCGGGGATTCCGCCGCTTCAAGAAGAGAAATCCGTTCGGACTCGGCAAAGCGGTTTAGTTTTTCCAGGGAGACCGCGCCGATCCCCCGCTGCGGAAGATTAATGACGCGCCGGACACTCAGGGCATCATCCGGTGAGACGACCAGGCGGAGGTAGGCGATCAGATCTTTAATTTCTTTTCGTTCATAAAAGCGAAGACCGCCATAGATAAAGTAGGGGATGCCCGCGCGGCGAAAGGCCTCCTCAATGACCCGGGATTGCGCGTTGGTCCGGTAGAGGATGCAGAAATGAGAGAGCGGCCTGTCTTCTTTCGCCTGCAATTCCTCAACGGTTTTTCGAATCGAGACGGCTTCTTCTGTCTCGTCCTGTACCTGTTTCCAAAGAATCGGCTCGCCCTGGCCATTTTCTGTCCAGAGTGATTTCTCCTTCCTCCGGCTGTTTTTTTCAATGACGGCGGATGCCGCCGACAAAATGGTGCCGGTGGATCTGTAGTTCTGGCTGAGGATCACCACTTTGGCGTCCGGATAATCCCGTTCAAAGCTGAGGATGTTTTCGATGTCGGCCCCCCGGAAGGCATAGATGGATTGATCGTCATCACCGACGACACAAAGGTTTCTCCGAGGCGTGCTCAGGAGTTGAATCAAGCGATACTGGGATTGATTGATATCCTGATATTCATCAACCATGATGTAATGAATACGGTCCCGATAGAGGCGCAAGACCTCGGGGACCTCATCAAGGAGGCGGATCGTCAGGCCGATCAGATCGTCAAAGTCGAGTCCCTGCAATATACCGAGTCGTTCCTGATAGAGAGGGTAGACCTTTCTGACGGCTGCATCCAGCCCGTATTGAGCGGCTTCGGCTTCAAACTGGTCGGGGGTGATCAACTGATGCTTCAGAGCGCTGATCCTGGCATTGATTGTCCGGGGCGGATAGAGGTCTTCGTTGATCGTTAAAGAGGCCATGCACGATTTGACCAGAGCCAATTGATCCGCGGCGTCGTAAACCACGAAGTCATTTTTATATCCAAGGTGCTGAATATGTCTCCGGAGAATCCGCAGGCCGGCAGAGTGAAAGGTTGAGACGATGAGTCCCCGGCTCTTTTCAGGAGAGATGAGGTGTCCAATGCGTTCTCTCATTTCCTCTGCCGCTTTGTTGGTAAAGGTGACGGCCATGATCCGGTAGGGAGGGACGCCGAGCGATTCGATTAAATGTGCAATCCGATGAACAATCACACGCGTTTTCCCGCTTCCCGCACCCGCCAGGATGAGGAGAGGCCCTTCGGTTTGTTCTGCCGCTTCGCGCTGTTGGGGGTTCAGTCCGTTTAGAAGTTCAGTCATGATATCAATCTTATCCGCAGGTATTTACTCTACAGTAACACTTTTCGCCAGATTGCGAGGCTGATCCACATCGCTGCCTAACTGAACGGCAATATGGTAAGCCAGAAGCTGAAGCGGTATGGTGGACAGGATGGGGGAGAGACAGGGTAGCGTTTTCGGGACAGGAATGACCTCGTCGGCAACCTCTGCCAGGTCGTGATCCTCTTCTTCGACCAGGGCGATGATGATCCCGCCGCGCGACTTCACCTCCATGATATTGGAGACGGTCTTTTCATAAACGGCATCTTTTGGGGCCATAATGACCACAGGCATCTCCTCATCAATGAGGGCGATGGGTCCATGTTTCATCTCTCCCGCCGGATATCCTTCGGCATGTATATAGGAAACCTCTTTCAATTTCAGGGCACCTTCCAACGCGACCGGATAAAGAAGGCTCCGACCGAGAAAGAGGAAATCCCGATGGCGAAAATATCGATTGGCGATTTCCTTGATTTTATTTTCTCCCTCTAGGAGGGACTCGACCTGCTTGGGAAGAAGGATCAAGTGATGAAGTAATTGTTTTCCCTCTTCTTCTGAGAGCACCCCTCTTCTTCTCCCGAGATTGATCGAAAGGAGGGTCAGGGCCGTCAGTTGTGTTGTAAAGGCCTTGGTCGATGCAACGGAGATCTCCGGTCCGGCGTGTGTGTAGAGGACAGAATCGGTCTCCCGACTGATGCTGCTCCCAACCACATTGCAGATCGAGAGCGTGGGTGCTTTTTTGTTCCGGGCCTCCTTCATCGCGGCGAGGGTGTCGGCGGTTTCACCGGATTGCGAAATCCCGATCACCCAATCGTCCGGAGAAAGATGTGGATCCCGATAGCGAAACTCCGAGGCGATATCGACTTCTACCGGGAGTTTAGCGATGCCCTCAAAGAGGAACTTGCCCACTAGGGCGGCGTGCCAGGAGGTCCCGCAGCCGATAAAAACCGCTCTTCGGCAATTCAGGCCGTTTCCGTGGTCCCAATCCTGATCGCCTAAAATTGCATTCCCGCTTTCCTCGTCCACGCGGCCTCGGAGGGTGTCGGTGATCGCGCGCGGTTGTTCATGAATCTCTTTCTGCATGAAATGCCGGTAGCCCCCTTTTTCGGCCATGACCGGATCCCAGGAAATCTGCTGAGAAGGCTTCACGATCTTTTTTCCTTTGAGGTCATGAATCTCAATGCCATCCGGGGACAGGAGCGCGATCTCTCCGTCTTCCATAAAGATGATCTCGCGGGTATGCGACAAAAAGGCAGGGATATCTGATGCGACAAAAGACTCACTTTCTCCCACGCCGAGAACAAGCGGACAACCTGAACGGACGGCAATCAATCGATCCGGCTCTTCCTCTGAAAGGAGACAGATGGCGAAACTGCCGCGTATCTGTTCAACGCAGCGCTGCAAGGCTTCTTCGATGCTGAGGCCTTCCCGGCAGAGCTGGTCGATGAGACGTGTAATAACCTCTGTGTCTGTATCCGAAACAAAGGTGTGCCCTTTTGCCTGGAGGTCTTTCTTGAGTGATATATGATTTTCGATAATCCCATTATGGACGACGGAAAAAGGACCGGCTGAATGCGGGTGGGCATTTTCCTCTGTAGGTCTTCCGTGGGTGGCCCAGCGCGTATGGCCGATTCCCGCGGAGCCTTTGGGCGCTTGGGCGGGAAGGATGGCTTCCAGGGCGGACAACCTTCCTGGGGCTCGCCTGACCTCCAGATTGCCGTCTGAAAAGTAGGCAACCCCGGCGGAATCGTATCCGCGATATTCGAGTTTCTTAAGACCGTCAATCAAAAGGGAAAGCACGTTCCTGTTGCCGATATATCCGATAATGCCGCACATAAATGATATTCCTTAGCGCTTCGCGCGCAACTTGTTCTTTTTGACCCAGCCTTCTTTATTTTCTTGCCTGGTTCGGGAGATGGCCAGGGTGTCGGGCGGGACATCTTCTGTGATGGTTGCTCCGGCTGCGATTAAAGACCTTGCGCCAATACGAACCGGTGCCACCAGTTGGGTGTCGCTTCCGATGAAGACCTTATCTTCGATGATTGTTTTTTCCTTCTTCCGGCCGTCATAGTTGCACGTAATCGTTCCTGCGCCGATATTGACTCCCTTGCCGACCTCCGTATTCCCGATATAACTCAGATGATTCGCTTTTGATCCTTTGCCCAGCGTACTTTTTTTGATCTCAACAAAATTCCCCACCTTGGCCCCTTTCCGGATCAGTGTTCCGGGTCGAAGATGGGCGAATGGACCGATGATGCCGCCCGATTCGATTTTGGCTTCTTCAATGATGCAGTGGTCTTTAATGACGACCCCTTTCCCAAGGCGGCTGTCTTTGATTCGGGAGGAGTAGATCACAGATCCCTCACCAATTTCGGTCTTTCCTTCCAGAGTGACCCCTGGATAAAGAATGGAGTCCCGCCCGATTTTGACGGCGGCATCGATCCGGGTTTGGTTTGGATCGACCAAGGTGACCCCCTTGCCCATCCAATGATTATTGATCCGCTTTCGGAGAATTCCTTCAGCCGCGGCCAGATCGGCACGGCTGTTGATTCCAATGACTTCTTCAGGGTTGGCTTCGAAACCAAGGAGTCGTTTTCCCTCTCGGGCTGCGATGTGGATGACATCGGTCAGATAGTATTCTTTCTGGCGGTTGTTAGGACGCACCTTTTCGAGAGCCTTAAAGAGAAATGACTTTTCAATGAGATAGACGCCTGTGTTGATTTCCCGGATTGTCCGTTCCGCCGGGGTTGCGTCCTTTTCTTCGACGATCCGCTTGAGGGTGCCGTCTCGATTTCTGACGACGCGCCCATAACCGTGAGGTTTTGCCAGGCTTGTCGTCAGAAGGGTGAGGACGGCTTTCTCCCGTCGGTGAAGTGTCCATAGGCGACGTATGGTTTCATCCTGAAGAAGAGGCGTATCTCCATTTAATATCAGCAGGGTGCCGTTGAAGCCTTTCAAAGCTTTTTTCGCCTGAAGGACGGCATGGCCTGTGCCCAGCGGCGGATCTTGCAGGATGGTCGTTACCGGACTTTCGGAGAGGGCCTCTGTCACCGCTTCCGCCTGATGACCGACGATGACGAGGATCCTCTCGATATTGGCACGTTTGACGAGTTCGACGGGATAGAATAACATGGGTTTTCCTGCCAAGCCATGGAGGACTTTGGCCCGTTTCGATTTCATTCGTTTCCCTTGGCCGGCTGCCAGAATAATTGCCCCTTTTTTTTTCAACGTGATCCCTCCTCCGTCATGACCGACGACGCCTCATCCACCTTCAGTATCGGCATGTAGAGACCGACAGAGAAGATCATTTTCATTGCGTCTTCGACACTGATGGCCAGGGGAATTAACTCCGACTCCGGGAGGAGGAGGATATAACCTGAGATAGGATTCGGCACGGTCGGGACAAAAATACTCAATACCTTCTCTGACGAAATGCGATGGATCTCTCCCTTTATTTCCGCCGTGACGAACGCGATTGTATAGCACCCCTTTCTTGGATATTCTACGAGTACGACACGATTGAAATTGGTCATTTCCCGACTCTGGAAAGAAAGGGTGTTGACAATCGATTTTACAAGAGAATAGACATTACTGACCAAGGGGAGCTGGTGGAGCAACCTTTCCCATAGTTGAAGGATCTTCTTTCCAAAAATATTGGTTGTGAAGATTCCGATGGTGACGATGAGGAGCAATAGAATGAGTATTCCAAACCCCGGGACATAGAAGAGCTCTTGGGTTTTCATGAAATCACCCAGGACCCCGTCCATCGCAAGGAAGAGGGCCTTTAGGATGAGATAGGTGCCCCATATCGGGACAACGACCAAAAGACCAGTAATGAAGTATCGCCGGAGCAGATTGAAAAGTGTATTTTTCTTTGGCGATTTTGGCTTATTACCAAGGGGAGGAGGAGAAATTCCCGTTATCTTTGCCATGTCATTCTTCTCTTAATCCAATTAAACGGTTAATGATACTGTCTTTCCCCTACTGGTTTCAAGATTTTTTTCATTTTCAAAGATTCGGAGAGTTTCCAAATGTGTTCCGACGCGTCTCCTTCAATTCGAGACCTTTTCTATTATTTTTTTGAACTGACTGCAATAATATGGCATAATCAATCCCGATACGGCTTATTTATCCTGGAATGCCGAACCGTTACGGCGTTATAAGTCTGATTTTTTCATCCGGAAATTAAATTCTGTCTGCCGGATGATTCATTGACAGACAAAAGAGACCGGGAGATTTTAATGAACGTTCCACCACCATTTTTTCGCTGGCGTCCTCACCCCTGGCATGGGTTGGGAGTCGGGCCTGAACCGCCACAAATAGTACATGCCTACATCGAGATGACCCCATTTGATTTGGTGAAGTACGAAATCGATAAAAAGACCGGTTACCTTCGGGTAGATCGCCCCCAGCGCTCATCATCGCACCCTCCTGCATTGTATGGGTTTGTCCCAGGAACTTTTTGCGGCGAGCGGGTCGGGGCGCTTATGGAAGGTTCAAGTCAGGGGGATGGCGATCCCCTGGATATCTGCGTCTTCAGTGAGAGGCCTATTACGAGGTCGGAAGTGATTCTCAACGCGCGTGTGATCGGCGGTCTGCCGATGCTCGATGGGGGTGAAGCGGACGATAAGATTATCGCGGTCCTGGGAAATGATAATCTTTGGAAAGCGATCGAAGACATTGAAGCATTCCCGGAGATACTGATAGAGCGATTAAGGCATTACTTTACAACCTATAAGCTCATTCCGGGTGAAGAAAGCAAAGTGTCAATCGGCCCTGCCTACGGGAGGAAACATGCCGAAGTGGTTATCCAGGCATCCATTCAGGACTACGAGGAAGAATTCGGAGGCAATTAGCAAGAGCAAAATGAAGTGGTACAAGGTTTCACTCACAGTGAATCAGATAGGCAACAATCAAGGAGATAAACTCATTGATGAATTCCGGGAAATCTACAGGGAAGAAGACGAGCCGGAGGACATGGCCCTTTTCTCTGGAAACGATGTCATTGAAGGCCGGACTTATTATTTTTCTCCGGGTGCGGTGAGGTACGCCTTGATTATTTTGTCGTTTTATTCCGGATCAAAATGTGATTCGCCCCCATTTGAAGAAGTGACGCTTGAGCTGGGCGCCCGCGACGCAAAAGACCGTCTTCTTTCAAGAAAGACTTGAAGGGCTTAACCGATCCCCCCCCCCAGGCCCTCCGCGGACGGCATCGAATTTCCACCCACCACCACCATCGTTGACAGGACGAACAGGTTGTTGAAAACTCAGAAGTCGTCATTCCCGAATGTTTCATCGGGAATGACGACTTAACGTACAATGAGATACTTTTCAACAGCCTGCTAAGACGCTTTTCGCTTCCAGCCAGGTTAAACCACCAAGAGATTCGATTGAAGAACTCCGCCCTGGAAGGACGAGGATTTCGCTCGTTGCGTGTGTTCAAGGTCGAAGCCACACTTAGTTTTGATCTCTAAAATACCCCCTCAAAAGAGGGGATTGACAAAAACGCGTTAATCCTACTAAACTCTCATTAATATAGATTTTATCTTGAGAATATCGTACTATTTTCATACGATTATAGAGTTTTTTAGGTGAAATGATTTCTTGAAACTTTTAGATATTGTGAAAAATATCTTATGTCCGTATCATGAAAGTTGTATTGGAATTATAAGGTTTAAAATAAAAATTGTAACGGAATTTGACTTGATTTTGAAAATAACAGGAGGACGTATGAAACTGAAAAAAGAGTTGGGTTTTTGGGGGGTACTCCTCGGTATTATTCTAATTTTTGCCTCAAATACATCGGCGGTACTTGGTGCGGACTGGAGTGAGGTGAATCCCTCTCCAACAGTAGAAGATCTGGAAGGAGTGACTTTTGGAGATGAACGTATCGTCGCTGTAGGAGATAATGGAACGATTTTGACGAGTCTGGACGGGGTGATCTGGGATTCCTCTGACGCCGCAACGAATAAAGAGCTGAGGGGCGTGGCCTGGAGTGGTAGTCAATTCGCCGCCGTGGGAAATAAAGGAACGATTGTGACACGTCTTTCCAGTGAGGTCGCCTGGACACCGCGCAACTCGAATACCAGCCATAAGCTGAGAGGAGTGACCTCCTGGGGCGACGGCCATTTTGTCGCGGTAGGGAATTTTGGAACGATAGTGACAAGTACAACCGGTGAGACTTGGATTGTGGTCAACGCGATTCCGACAGGTGAAGACCTCAATGGAGTGACTGCTGGAAATGATCATATCGTCGCAGTGGGAGATAATGGAACAATTTTGACGAGTTCGGACGGTGCGGACTGGAATTCTCCAGACTCCGATACCCATCGAGACCTGGAAGACGTGGCCTGGAGTGGCATGCATTTTGTTGCCGTGGGGAATGAAGGAACGATTGTGACGAGTCCGTCTGGTGAGGTCTGGACATCGCAAGGTTCTGTGACCAATCAAAGGTTTAAAGCGGTGACTTGGGGCGGCACGCAGTTTGTCGCTGTGGGGGACGAAGGGGCAATTTTTACGAGCCCGGATGGTCTGGTCTGGACATCGCAAGATTCTGGAACGAATAAAGATTTGGAAGGAGTGACCTGGGATGGGACACAGTTTGTCGCCGTGGGGGGAGCTGGAACGATTTTGACGCGCCTGGTTCGTGGCCCTGATATTGTGGTTATCGACGCTGTTGATCCGGTGAGTGACCTGCAGATCCTTTTTGGGAAGGTCACTATAGATTTTACATCGGACAAGGCCATTACGATTGCCAATACTGGTAATGCCGACCTGGTCATCGGCACGATCGCTTTGGACGACCCGCTTGAGGCTCCATTCAGCATCATAGATGACAACGCTTGCTCGGGGAGGACGCTTATTCCAGCGGAGATCTGTACACTGACGGTGAAATTTGCACCGACTGATACGGGTGTTTTCACTGACAGCTTTGGCATCCCATCGAATGATGCGGATGAGGATCCTGTCATCGTCAATGTAAGTGGGGAGGGTGTGGGGGATGTGGTGTCCGACATCACGGTCACCGACTCCGTCGGCTTGATCGATGATCTCACGATTCTATTTGGGGATATTACTGTGGGGAATCAAGAGGACCAGACCCTCACGATTTCTAATGACGGCAGTGACGATCTTGCCATCGGAGCGATCGCTTTGGTTGGGCCATTCAGTATCGTGGATGACCTTTGCTCCAATCATACCCTTGCACCTGGAGAAACCTGTACACTGACGGTGCGTTTTGAACCGGATGATCCGGGTCCTTTCAACGGTACTTTCGATATCCCATCGAATGATCCGGATGAAGAAACTGTGACCATCAGCGTTAGTGGAACCGGTCTTCCTGAGGGGGTGGGGGGGAACAATCCGCCGTCCGCACCGCTACTCCTCTTCCCCGCCAACGGGCAGACCCACTTGGGGAGTACCGTTACTTTACGTTGGTTGCCGAGTCTTGATCCTGATGGAGACACGATTACCTATACTGTTTCCATCTGTGAAAACCCTGATTTTACCGGCGTGGATTGTGGCCCGACCGTGGTAGCCTTTCTTGGGAAACCTGCCGTCTTTTTTGCCACCCTAGGAAGTTCTGGCGCCGGGCTGTTATTGTTCGGATTTGTCTTTGTCGGTGGTGTGCAAGGCAGAAAGAGGGTCGCATTGCTGATTGCCATGATCATTACAACAGGGATGCTCTTGACCGCATGCAGCAGTGGAAGCGGAGGTGGTGGCGCGGGCGCCCCGGCCGGAGTGACGCATACCGTTTCCAATCTGAACCCAGGGACAACCTTCCACTGGAAGGTCACCGCGGATGATGGAAATGGGGGGACGACTGACAGCGCAACTGGGAGTTTCACCACAGCACCCTAAGGATCTTTCCTCGGGATTTTGAACGTGCTCCGTAAGTCCAAACCCCCGCCCCTCTGGGGCGGGGGTTTTTCCGTTCGCAAATAGTCGATTCTTATTTTTTAGATGCCGAGAAGCCGTTGTGCATTTGTCAGGAGGATTTTCTCCCGGACGTGGGGTTTGAATCCGGCTTTTTCAAAGTCTGCGATCCAGCGTTCAGGGGTGAGGAAGGGGTAGTCCGAGCCGAAAAGGACCCGGTCCTGTAGAAGGGTGTTTGCATATTGAATCAGGGAGGGTGGAAAATATTTTGGAGACCATCCTGAGAGGTCGATGTAGACATTCGTCTTGTGAACGGCGATGGCGAGCATTTCTTCCTGCCAGGGCCATGAGGGGTGTGCGCCTATAATGGTCAGGTCGGGGAAGTCGGCGGCAATATCATCGATTCCTGGAATCGGCCGGGCGTATTTAAGCTTCAGTCTGTTCCCCCCGGGGACCCCTGCACCGACGCCTGTTGTTCCTGTGTGGAGCAGGAGCGGGATTTTTAAGGAAGCACAGCATTCCCATAGGGGATAAAATCGTCGGTCGTTTGGATGAAATGCCTGCGCGATAGGGTGGCATTTGAGTCCCCGGAGTTCGAGGTCCTTTACCGCCCGTTCCAGTTCCCGTACGGCCATCTTTCCTTTCCAGGGGTCGACGCTCGCAAAGCCGATAAAGACATCAGGGTACTTTTTAACCATCCCGGCGACGTAGTCATTGCTTACCGCCGGGAGGCCGGTGTTCGTCTCCGCATCCCACGCCAGAAGGACTGCCATCATATCAATCCGGCGGTAGTATGCAACCATTTCATCCATGTTGACGAGGGCATCGTGCTTATGAAAATAATCAAGCGCGTCGGAAAGATATTTACCTCCAGAATCGACCAAGTACTCCTTCGTTCCGGGGTGAACATGCATGTCAATGGCCTGCATTCTTAAGTCCCTCCAGTTTCAGATTGGATCTTTTCATCAAGGGCATATAGAAATGTTCGGATATTCCGGGCATTCTGTCCGAAATCCCACTTTCCGACACGGGATTGTGAGAAGGCATGCACAGCCGTACCTCCCGAAGGCGTCCTGGCGATTTCAATCCGGACATCATCCACAAAATGAAAGAGCCGTGACTTCCGCTCTGCCCGGATCTGTCCTGAGGAGGGGTCTTGCTGAACCTCTTTCCATCGGGGTAGGGTGACGATCAGGTCACGCACAGCATCAAAAACGGTTTCTGTGGGGAGTGCATAAGTCCGGGGCCGGAGGGAGGGATCAGTATTGGTCTGCTGGGTTTCGGCTTGATTTTGTGTGATCGTGTCCATATGGCGGCACCCAGAAATGAGCAAGACAAGTATGATCGGGGAGAGAGCCATAAAACGGGATTGAAATTTCATGGCACCTCCTCTATGATGGACCCACTGCGGTGGGAAATGTTATTGATCACTTACATAAGTGGATTGATTGAAGGGTCATTTTATCACATTTGAAGGAGGGGAAGGGAGCGGAAAAACAACGCAACTTGCCCGCTTGGGTCACGATTTGTTGGGGCGGGGCTATTCTGTTGTTCAGACCCGGGAACCGGGTGGAACGAAGATCGGTGACGCCATTCGGCAACTCATCCTTCATCCCCCCAGTGTTGATGACGATATTGATCCAATGGCTGAACTCTTCCTTTATCTTGCAAGCCGTGCCCAGCATATTAGAGAAATTATCCTGCCGGCCCTTCAAGCGGGGAAGATCGTCCTCTGCGATCGCTTTACTGATGCAACGATTATATATCAAGGAAAGGCCCGGGGGCTTTCCGAGAAAGTGGTGGCCCAGATGGCCCGCTATGCCGCGCAAACGGGAAATCAGAAGGGCGTCCTCCTGAAGCCTGATCTGACGCTTCTTTTGGATCTTGAGGTCAAGGTCGGAATCGCGCGCCTCAAGGGGAGAAAAGAGATCAATCGCATAGACAAGGAGACCTTTCAATTTCACGAATCGGTACGCCAAGGGTATTTGAGTCTGGCGAAGCGGAACCCAAGGCGCATACATGTGATTAATACAAATACGAGATTGCAAGCCGTGTCTGAAGAGATTCGGGAGGTCGTTGATGCCCTTCTTTCGTGATATTATCGGCCAGGATCAGGGCGTGAGAATTCTACGCGCATTTCTTGAACGAGAACAATATCCATCTGCACTTTTATTTTCGGGGGGAGCGGGGATTGGTAAAAGGACGACGGCCCATGCCTTTGCCGAGGCCCTTTTTTGTCGTGCATTCCATGATGCCAATGGAAAGGCAAAGAACGCTATCGAGAAACCTCGAGAGAATCCGATTGAACCCTGCGGAGCATGTCTTTCCTGCCGGAAGATGATTGACCATAACCATCCCGATTTTTCCATCGTCGAACCGGATGGAAATACAATTAAGGTGGACCAGATTCGTGCGATGGAAGAAAAGATTATTTTTAAACCATTAGAGGGTCCTCGAAAGATAATCCTGATCGACCCGGCGGATAAGATGAATATAGCCGCGGCCAACAGCCTGCTCAAAACATTGGAAGAACCCCCATCACATGCCATGATTATTCTTATCGCGTCTCGACCGGCTTCGCTTCCGGAGACAATTCTTTCACGTTGTCAAAAAGTCTATTTTTATCCCCTATCTCAAGCGCGACTTCAGTCGATACTCATGGAAAAAAAGGGATGGACCTCTGAAGAGGCGTTGCTGCTTGCCACGCTGTCCGATGGAAGGCTGGGAGAAGCACTTTCGATGGAGGTGGAATCTGCTAAGGCGTTGGAAAAAGAACGCTACACACTGGTCTCGGAAGAGACCTTGAATCATCATGAGACTCTTTTTGAGGTTGCCACCCAATTTTCTCACGACAAGGACGCCCTCGAGAAGGCTCTTTCTTATCTTATGGGATGGTTTCGGGATGTGCTTGTGTTTCATTCGCTTCGACATCCCGGAGAGAATTGTGCTTCCCAATTTGTTTTCTCGTGGCGATATCAAGAATTGAGCCAATGGGCGGGAAGGATGAGCCCTGAAGCGGTTTGGACATTTTTAGAGGATGTTCACAAGATACAAATGGCGCAAAATCGGAATATTAATAAGACGCTTTCCCTGGAGACCCTCTTGTTGCAGTTAAGAGAGAAGGTCATCGCAAGGCCGGTGATGGTAAGGAGTCTGTCTGAGAAATAGGATCGTCGCGAGGTGCTTGGAAAATAGAGACCAGTTTGCTGATGATTTGAGGCGAATAGCCCGGCTATTTAACGAAAACCAACTGGAAAATGGGCCTATTTGCCATCACCGGAGTAGATCACTCATTTTTCCGACAGACTCCAAAGGTAGAGGATGGAAAAAAAGAACACATTTTATATTACGACACCGATCTATTACGTCAATGATGCACCCCACATCGGCCATGCCTATACGACGATTGCGGCCGATGTGTTGGCCCGTTATCATCGCTTGAAGGGAGACGATGTTTTCTTCCTGACGGGGACGGACGAGCACGGACAGAAAGTGTCACAAGCTGCCGAGGCCCGGCGCGTTTCTCCTCAAGCACATGCAGATGAATTGGTCGGCCGGTATCAAAGTTTGTGGAAAGGGCTGGGTATATCCAACGACGATTTCATTCGAACCACAGAAGAACGCCATCGGCAGGTGGTCCAGTCTGCGCTGCAACAACTCTGGGACAAGGGTGAGATCTATGAGGATAGCTATCAGGGATGGTATTGCATGCCTGATGAACGATTCTGGACGGAGAAAGATCTTGTGGATGGGAAGTGCCCCGATTGTGGGCGGAATGTTGAACCGCTTTCAGAGCGAAATTACTTTTTCAGGATGGGGAAATACCAGACACAGCTTCAGGAGCATATTCGTGAAAACCATGCATTTATCCGACCGGAAACAAGGCGAAATGAAGTGCTGGGCTTCCTTGAAAAGCCCTTGGGGGATCTTTGCATTTCCCGTCCAAAACGGCGTCTTTCCTGGGGGATTCCACTCCCATTTGATCCTGAATATGTGACTTACGTCTGGTTTGATGCCCTGGTGAATTATATTTCGACACCGGGATTTTTGAGAGATCCGGCCGCTTTTCAACGTTGGTGGCCGGCGGATCTGCATCTCGTTGGAAAAGATATCCTGACAACGCATTCAGTTTATTGGTCCACGATGTTGATGGGGCTTGGGATTCCCTTGCCGAGAGGACTTTTTGCCCATGGATGGTGGACCGTGAACTCTGAAAAGATGTCGAAGAGCCTCGGTAATGTGGTTAAGCCTGCTGAAATGATTGCGTCCTTCGGCGTGGACCCCTTCCGCTATTTTCTCCTTCGTGAAGTTCCCTTCGGGCAGGATGGAGATTTTTCGAAGGACGCGTTGATCAATCGCATCAATAGCGACCTGGCCAATGATCTTGGAAATCTCCTTTCCCGTACACTGACGATGGTGGAGCGGTATAGCGAAGGACGGATACCCGCACCTCCTACCGAAGACGAGACCGAGGATGACTTGGTATTGAAAAAAAAGGTGGAGGTTTTGCCGAAAGAGATGGAAGAGGCCATTGGAAATCTCGAATTTCAGAAGGGACTTACTGCGATATGGCAGCTTGTGCGTCAGGCCAATCGTTATATCGAAAATGCGGCGCCGTGGATATTAGCGAAAGACCCAAAGCAGAAAAAGCGATTAAATGCGGTTCTTTATAATACCGCTGAGTCGGTCCGGATTGTTTCTCTCTTTGTCGCTCCCTTTATGCCGAAGACGGCGATTGAGATGCTGCGCCAGTTGGGATTTACAGATCCAGAGAAAGAGCCCGATCTTGAGGAGTCAGTCCGTTGGGGGAGACTCCCTTCTGGTCAAGCGATTGCCAAAGGACAGTCGCTTTTTCCCCGGATCAAGCTGAAAGAGGCAAATCAGACGAATGCTGACCAGAAGACACCTTCTTCTAAAAAGAAAAAGAAGTTATCACCACCACAGGATATGATCACTTACGATGAATTCAGCAAACTCGATCTCCGTGTGGGTTTTATTCAATCTGCTGAAAAGGTGCCTGACGCAAAGAAACTCCTCAAGCTCCAGGTCGATATCGGAACGGAAATACGACAGGTTGTGGCCGGGATTGCAACCAAGTATACCCCGGATGGGTTGTTGGGAAAACGGGTTATTCTGGTGGCCAATTTGAAACCTGCCAAGATCAGGGGGGTGGTGTCGGAGGGGATGCTGCTGGCGGCCGGGGAGAAAGATGTCCTCGAAGTCGCGACCTTCCTGGATAAAATCCCACCGGGAACGAAAGTCAGATAGGATAACGCAGTTTTCCTAAGCCCTTAGACTTCAAGATGATGGATTCTTTGAGGAACACGATTAGTGAATAATCTGTTTATTGATACGCACACCCACATCTCTGATCCCGAATTCGACAAGGACCGGGAAGAGGTCATTCAGCGTGCATTGGCCGCGGGAGTTTATAGGATGATCCTGATCGGAACCAGTTTACCCTCAAGTCAAAGGGCGGTTGCCCTGGCCAAAAAATATCCTTTTCTCTGGGCGGCGGTCGGGCTTCACCCGCATGAAGCAAAAGATCTGGACGATGATCTTCTGAATGCATTTGACCAACTGGCTGATCATCACAAAGTGGTAGCCATCGGAGAGACCGGGCTCGATTATTTCTACAACCATTCCCCAACGGAGGTCCAAAAAGCCGCGTTTGTTGAGCAGATTCGCCTAGCAAAGAAAAAGGAGCTTCCCCTGGTGGTCCATACGCGTGACGCCTGGAAAGACACTTTTGATCTTTTAAAAAATGAAAATGTTCGGGAGCATGCTGAATCTACTGGGGCCGTCTTTCATTGTTTTACGGGAGAT
>JAJDBV010000076.1 GCA_029261165.1 Nitrospirota bacterium
CCCCCATCCCCCCCCCGCCCCCCCCCCCCCGCGCCGCCGCCCTCATGTCTATCGAAGCGATTAAGAAGCATTATCAAGCTATGCCTGAACGCCTTGTTCAGGCGCGAAAGAAGTTTGGGCGTCCGCTGACGCTTGCGGAGAAAATTCTTGTATCCCACGCGGATAATTTTGAGGCACAAGACTGGGACCGGGGGAAGGCACAACTCCTTCTACGGCCGGACCGGGTGGCAATGCAGGATGCGACGGCCCAGATGGCCATGCTGCAGTTTATCCAAGCAGGGAAAAAGCGGGTAGCGATCCCGAGTTCGATTCATTGCGACCATCTGATTCGTGCGCAGAGCGGTGCAAAGGAAGATATCGACATTGCGATCAATGAAAACCAGGAGGTTTATGATTTTCTGGGTTCGGCGGCCAAAAAATACGGGATCGGGTTTTGGAAACCGGGCGCCGGAATCATTCATCAGGTTGTCCTTGAAAACTATGCCTTTCCCGGGGGCTTGATCATCGGGACCGATTCCCACACGCCGAACGGCGGCGGTTTGGGGATGCTTGCTATTGGTGTCGGAGGGGCGGATGCCGGTGAGGTCATGGCGGGTCTTCCCTGGGAGGTTCTTCACCCTAAGTTGCTCGGTGTGCGTTTGACCGGTTCGCTGAATGGCTGGACAGCGCCGAAGGATGTAATCCTGCATCTTTTGGGGCTCTTGACGACAAAGGGGGGAACGAACCAGATTGTTGAATATTTTGGTCCGGGGGCCGAGACGATCAGCGCCACGGGCAAAGGAACCATTACCAATATGGGCGCTGAATTGGGTGCAACCACTTCTGTCTTTCCCTATGATGCCAAAATGGCGGCCTATTTAAAGTTGACGGAACGTGAGGATATTGCCGCGTTGGCTGATGCCCATTCCGAACTTCTGAGGGCAGATCCAGAGGTGCTCGCTTCCCCGGAAGACTATTTTGATCGGGTGGTCGAGGTGAACCTCTCTGAACTGGAACCGTATGTCGTCGGGCCTCATAGCCCTGATCTTGCGCGTACAATATCGCAGATGGCATCCGAGGCCGAAGAAAAAAACTACCCGCAGGCTGTGAAAGCTGCTTTGATCGGGAGTTGTACCAACTCTTCTTATGAAGACATTTCCCGTTCTGCCCATATCGCGCGACAAGGTTTAAAAGCCGGGCTGAAGGCGAAGGTACAATTCCTTGTGACCCCCGGTTCTGTGCGGGTTTACGAAACAATAAAACGGGATGGTTTTCTGGAGACTTTTGAAGAAATGGGAGGAACAGTCCTTGCGAATGCCTGTGGCCCCTGTATCGGGCAATGGAAACGCGAAGATGTTCAAAAGGGAGAACCCAACTCGATCATCAGTTCATATAACCGTAATTTTCCTGGCCGGAACGATGCCAATCCCGAAACACTTTCTTTTCTGAGCAGCCCTGAGATTGTGACAGCCATGGCCTTGTCGGGGGACCTTCATTTCAATCCTTTAACTGATTCTCTTAAGGCCTCCGACGGGACGGAAGTCCGCCTGGAACCGCCTACCGGGGAAGAGCTTCCTTCAAGCGGTTTTGCAACGGGAGAGGGAGGATACATCGCTCCTGTAGATGACGGAGACAGCGTAAAGGTTCAGATATCTGATAGTAGTGAGCGGTTACAATTACTCAAACCTTTCCCAAAATGGGATGGACAGGATCTCTCAAAGCTCTCGCTGCTCCTGAAGGTGAAGGGAAAATGTACGACAGATCATATTTCTCCGGCAGGTCCATGGTTAAGATATCGGGGCCATCTCGATCGGATCAGTGACAATATGTTTCTTGGGGCAAACAATGTCTTTACATCAGAGGCGGGAAAAGCCAACGATATCTTGTCCGGGGAGAGTAATCTGACGCCTTCTGAGGTTGCAAGGCGATACAGGGCAAAGGATGTGGGAATGATTGTTGTCGGGGATGAAAATTATGGGGAGGGAAGTTCCCGTGAACATGCCGCGATGTCTCCCCGTTTTCTTGGCGTGAAGGTGGTCATCACAAAGAGTTTTGCGCGTATTCATGAGACGAACCTGAAAAAACAGGGCGTCTTACCGCTGACCTTTGCGAATCCGGGGGATTGGGATCAGATTGAAGAAAAGGACAGCGTGAGTGTCGTTGGATTGGCAGAATTGGCCCCCGAGAAACAGGTCGAATTGATCGTTCACAAAGCCGATGGGAGTGAAGTCGTGTTACAGGCGAATCATAGTCTGACTGAAGATCAAATAGACTGGTTTAAGGCGGGGTCCGCACTCAATGCGCTGGCAAAGTAATTCCTTTCTTTTTGTTGTTCAGTCTTTCAGCAGCGAGATTTGCGAAGCGTTTCACCCACATTGTCACGAGGCACAAAGATGAGCTCCCTTCCAGTCGAGATCGAGAGCAGTCAGTTGATTAAAGTCGAGATTATGGGGAAAGTTTATGAGGTCCCCACCGGTCTGACGATGCTCCAGGCCATGTGGTATACCGGCTATGAGTTACTTCGGGGCGCGGGTTGTCTGGGAGGGATTTGCGGGGCGTGTTCGACAACGTATCGAACAAAAGGTGATATCAAGATTAAAACCTGCCTCGCCTGCCAAACCGAAGTGGAAGACGGGATGTCTTTTTCCCTGGTCTACACTTATTATCCAAACCGAAAAATCCCTTATGATTTTGATGCGGTCGAAGATCCGAAGCAGGACCTTTTCCGGTTTTACCCCGAAGCTTCCCTTTGCCGAAATTGTGATGCCTGTACCGAGGCCTGTCCCAAGGGGATTGATGTTCGGACCGGTGTCTGGGAAGCGGCCCTGGGGAAGTTTAAGGATTGTTCAGAGAAATTTCTTCCCTGTGTCATGTGCAGTCTCTGTGTCCCGGTCTGCATTGCGGATATTGCCCCGAACCAGATTGGGCTTTATGTTCGTCGATCCCAGGGGATCTTTTTTAATGAACGGCCTCCGCAGCTCCTGACCCGGATCGAAGAAATCAAAGAAGGAAAATTTGAATCTGAATGGGAAAGTCTCCTTGCTCCTGTTCAAGACGTTTGAGGAAGATCAGACCGGGGTAGGTGATGAGTCATTCTGTTACGATTGAGTTTGACGGATCTTCGCATTCTGTTCCGGAAGGCATCACGGTGATACAGGCCATGTGGCACCTCGGTCGTCCGATGATCCACGGGGTCGGATGTCTCGGCGGTGTTTGCGGGGCCTGTACGATTACTATGCGCTCCTCCAGCCAGACTGAGAGTCAAACAGCACTGGCCTGCCAGACCATGGTGGAAGATTCTATGGCGCTCACCTTCCTTCCGCCCGACGCGTCTAAAAAAGTGATGACCCCGCTTTCAGCAGATGTGGCGGACGAAAAGAAAATGATTCACTTTTATCCGGAGACCCGGCGTTGTGTTGCCTGTCAGGCCTGTACCACGATTTGTCCTCAGGGAATCGATGTGATGGAGGGTGTGCGTGCGGCCATCAATGGTGAGATCTCCGCAGTGGCTGAAAAGTTTACATCCTGCGTCATGTGCGGCCTTTGTTCCATGGTTTGTGACGCCCGTATCCGGCCCCATCGTGTTGGGATTTATGCGCGACGTCTTTCCGTCGCCGCGCATCCGGGGTCGGCGGATCAACTCTTTACGCGGATTGACGAGATCAATACGGGAAAATACACAGAAGAATGGGAACGCGTGATGTCATCTTGACGCTGTTAATTCAGGGGAAATAAGGAAGCTTACTAAAGTGGATAAGATAGAAGAATCAAAAAAACGAGTCCAGGCGCTTCGCGCGTCCCGGAAGGATATCAAGTGGCCTCTCCTTTCAGAGGAAGAGAAGCATCACCTGGTCCATAAATACCACCCGGACTACAAGAAAGAAGCCTACGGAAAGATTCGGATCGGCCCAAATCAGGGGGAAGAGACTGTCCGTGAGGTTGTAAAACTTCTGGAGGGAGAAAGCTGTATTTCGTCTGAGTCCATCTCCCTCACACCGCAGCGTCAGGTTGATGTCCTGATCATTGGAGGCGGAGGTGCCGGGGCGACGGCGGCCTTAAGCGTCAAAGAGTCTGGTGCAACAGTTCTCGTGGCAACAAAGCTTCGCCTGGGGGATTCAAATACCGTGATGGCCGAGGGCGGGATGCAGGTTGCCGTATCGCCTGAGGATTCGCCCATACAGCATTTTATGGATTCGCTACGCGGCGGACACATGGAGAACGACCGGACCCTCTTAAAGACGCTTGTTGAGTCAGGACCCTCCATCGCAAAATGGTTGCTCGATATTGGTGTTTTGTTCGACCGTGAAGAAGATGGCAATTTGAGTCTGCGGGCCGGAGGAGGAAGCAGTCAGGCAAGACTGCTTCGATGTAAGGACTATACCGGCCTCGAGCTGATGCGGGTTTTGAAGGATGCCGTTCTTGATGAGGACATCGAGATTCTGGAGTTTTCACCGGTCGTCGAGCTTCTGACCGATGGGGAAGGAAATTGTTCCGGGGCGATCTTGAAGAACCTGGACAATAACAAATATACGGTTGTCCAGGCAAAGACGGTCATTTTGTCTACCGGGGGAATGGGCCGCCTTCATATCCAGGGTTTTCCAACCAGTAACCACTACGGGGCGACAGCTGACGGCCTTCCTTTAGCGTATCGAGCCGGTGCCGCTCTGACACTCCAGGATACCTTTCAGTATCACCCGACCGGGGCCGTCTATCCTGAGGCAATGTCGGGTATCCTTGTCACAGAGGCGATCCGGTCGGTTGGGGCCCAACTGGTTAATGGTAACGGGGAGCGGTTTATTAACGAAATGGAGACACGGGATGCGGTCGCCTCGGCAGTGATTCGAGAATGCCAGGAAGGACGTGGTGTTGAGACCCCTTCCGGTCGTCGCGGAGTCTGGCTCGATATGCCTCTGGTGGATGTTTTAAATGGAGAAGGAATACTGAAAGATCGTTTTCCAAACATGGACCGACAGTACAGCCGTTACAAAATCGATATTTCAAAAGACCCCGTCTTGGTTTATCCGACACTCCACTACCAGAATGGGGGCATCAAGATTAATGCGGATGGGGAATCCACCCTGAAAGGTCTTTTTGTCGCAGGAGAAGCCTCTGGCGGGATACATGGAAGAAACCGCCTGATGGGGAACTCTCTCCTGGATATTATTGTCTACGGAAAGCGCGCGGGCCGGGCCGCTTCGCTTCGAGCGTCCGAAACGAAGTTTCGGGAATTAACGCTTCGCCATCTGGAAGAATATCAAAGCGCTCAAAAAGAGGCGGGTGTTGTCCCGCAGTTGGTGTCGCCGATTCTTTTTCCAGATTATGTCAACAAGGATTAATCAGTGTCAGAACGAAAATAACTTTCCCCGCCATTCCCACATGTGCCTTGCGGGAATCTACTGGGTGAGTGATCTGATTGGTGTGTATTCCGGCTCAAAGGATTGCCGGAATGACACGGAAGGGAGAAATTTTAATCATGAATATCCATGAATATCAGGCAAAGGCACTTTTTTCCCAATACAAGATTCCGGTTCCAAGGGGGGGTGTTGCTTTTTCAGCGGAAGAAGCGGCTACCGTGGCCGATGGTCTTGATTCCCCCGTGTGTGTTGTGAAAGCGCAAATCCATGCCGGTGGACGGGGAAAGGCCGGCGGTGTGAAGTTGGCGAAGAAAAAAGAGGATGTCTCAGATATCGCCAAAGAACTGCTGGGAAAAATACTGGTCACGCACCAGACGGGTCCCGAGGGAAAAGAGGTTAAAAAGCTCTTGATCGAAGAAGGGGTCGATATTGCCAAAGAGCTTTATGTGAGTTGGGTTGCTGACCGTGGAACGGGAACGGTCGTCCTGATTGCCAGCACGGAAGGTGGCATGGATATCGAGGAGGTGGCGGAGAAATCGCCCGAAAAACTCGTGAAGCTTTCAGTGGATCCTATCTTTGGATATCAGCCTTACCAGGGGAGATCTGTCGCATTTAAGTTGGCCCTTCCAAAAGAAGTGATCGGGCAATGGGCCGCGCTTCTTGGGAATCTATATCGCTTTTTTGTTGAAAAGGGAGCCACACAAATTGAAGTCAATCCCCTGATTATTACCCGGCAGAATGCCCTGATCGCCATAGATGCGAAGGTGAACTTTGATGATACGACCCTTTTTAGAAATGGGGACATCCGCAATCTCCGGGATCTGGATGAAGAAGATCCTCTTGAGACCCGGGCGACAGAGCATGGTCTAAACTATATCAAGCTTGATGGACAGATCGGTTGCATGGTGAATGGCGCCGGATTAGCGATGTCGACAATGGATGTGATTCAACTGGCTGGCGGCGCTCCGGCTAATTTTCTGGATGTCGGAGGAGGCGCCTCGGAAGAAACGGTTAAACAGGCGTTTCAAATCCTGTTGTCTGATCCGAACGTGAAGGGCGTTTTCGTCAATATTTTTGGGGGAATTGTTCGGTGCGGGCGGATTGCCGGGGGCATTATCAACGCTGCCAAAGAAACCTCTCTCAATGTGCCATTGGTCGTCCGACTGGAAGGAACCCACGCCAAAGAAGCCAAGGAGATGCTGAATGAGTCGGGTCTCAACCTGATTGTTGCAGATACCCTGTGGGATGGGGCGCAAAAAATTGTCGCAGCAGTAAAAAAATAAGGAGCAGTAATGAGTATCTTAGTTGACAAAAACACGCGTGTGTTGGTACAGGGGATTACCGGAAAAGAAGGTTCGTTTCACGCCGCTGCTTGCAAATCTTATGGAACTCAGGTTGTGGCCGGTGTCACCCCAGGAAAAGGCGGCACCGATTTTGATGGGATTCCCGTCTACAATACGGTTGAGGAGGGCATTCACCAGACCGGAGCGGACGTGGCCCTGATTTTTGTCCCACCGCCTTTTGCCGCGGACGCCATCATGGAATCCGCCCATGCCGGGATACAACTCATTATTGCGATTACGGAAGGCATCCCGGTACTTGACATGATGAAGGTCAAACGTTTTCTAGAAGATAAACCGGTTCGTTTAATCGGGCCGAATTGCCCAGGTGTGATTACGCCGGGAGAATGTAAGATCGGGATTATGCCCGGATTCATCCATAAAAAAGGATCTGTCGGTGTGGTTTCACGGAGCGGAACCTTAACCTATGAAGCAGTCTGGCAATTGACTGAACGCGGCCTGGGTCAGTCCACCTGTATCGGAATCGGGGGCGATCCTGTCAATGGGACCCATTTTGTCGATGTCCTCGAACTTTTCGAGAAAGATGATGAGACCGAGGCGATTGTTCTAATCGGTGAAATCGGAGGGGATGCGGAGGAAAAGGCCGCGGAGTATATTAAAAAAGAAGTGAATAAGCCGGTGGTGGCCTTTATTGCCGGAATCACAGCGCCACCCGGTCGAAGGATGGGACATGCTGGAGCCATCATCTCGGGAGGCAAGGGAACGGCGACTGATAAAATGGCATCGCTTGAATCCGCGGGTGTGACGGTTGTCAAAAATCCCGCGCTAATCGGTGAAGCTATCGAAAAGGTTCTTCAGAAATAAAGTTAGACAAGCCCTCTCTTTTTAAACATGACGGTCGTACTTATTTGTTCGGCTTGTCTCCACCCCAGCCTGTCGCCTCCCTTCAGAAGGGGGATTCATGATATCAAAAGATGCAACCCCGACCCAGATAGAAAAGATTGGGTCAACAGGAATTCGAGTGTTCTGGAGCGACGGCCACGAGGCGACTTATCCAAATCCCGTCCTCCGTGAAGCCTGTCGCTGCGCCTCATGCGTCCATGAATGGAGTGGTGAAAAGATCATCTCGGCGGAAAAGATCCCGCCAAATATTATGCCCACAAAAATAGAGGCGGTAGGACATTATGCTGTCTCGATAGACTGGAATGACGGACATACCACAGGGATCTATGCTTTTGATTATCTCAAGGAGATTTGTCCCTGCGAGGTCTGTGACGCTGTGCGAAGACAGGGAAGTTAAGGAAGTGACTTGGCGCATCGGAAGCCGTTGTCCGGACCTGCGATGTGGGGTCGGTTGTAGTTTCGAAAAGTGACTTGGGCAAACATATCATCTGCGAAGTGCCGATTCACATTAAAAGAACCGCCGCGCACGACCTTTTGAAAGATCCCGTAGTCTTCCGATGGAAAGGTATTTCCGGGGTAGGCCCGATACCAACTATCGGTCCATTCTGAGACATTCCCCGCCATATCGAAAACACCGTAGGGGCTCCGGTCTTTTGGAAAGGAGCCGACCGGCATCGGTGTTGCCCCTGTATTTGCCAATTTAAGGTCAAACTTGTTCCCCCATGGATAGGCGCGACCATCGGTTCCCCGCGCCGCCTTTTCCCATTCCGCCTCGGTCGGAAGACGTTTCCCAAGTGAATGACAGTAGCGGTCGGCATCGTGCCAGGTGACATGGGTCATCGGGGTGTCGGGTGAGCGTTCCGGGATTTTCATTTCCGGTTCGAATTTTTGATAAGCACCATGCGTGACTTCATATTGGTCGATATAGAAAGCAGGAAGTGTAACCTTGTGTTTCGGTTTCGCATCTTTCTGTCCCCAGGGAGTATCCGGAGGCAGTTCATCAATCCCCATCCAGAATGGGCCCGTTGGAATGAGGAGCATTCCTTTTGGAGGCTCCTTGACTGCTGGTTTGAGGCTGGATGCGTCAAGGTGACTGGAAAAGAGAAGGAAGACAACTCCGATAAGAATATAACAAGGTTTCTTCATGAACAGATATTAGGATGTGTGAGGGATGATGTCAACTGGTGGCACCGGAGAGTGGATCTGGAAAAATATTTTGTTTATCCCTATTCAATTTTTGTGATCCGTTGTTTCGGCAACAGATTGGTCAGGGATTGGACCGCCTCTTCGAGGTAGATCTTATCTTTTGATTCGATTGTGATGATCATTTTGTAATCCGGCTGATGTAAAATCGGGTATGACCCGAGCAGGATGTTCGGGAATCGTTTCAGTGTCGTCTTCAAGTCCTCAGCAACGGTGATCTCGTCATTTGAAAAATATATTTTTTTGAGATAGTAGGGCGATTCCCTGAAACGTTCTTTAATCGCTTCAAACTTTTTTACAAAGAGTTCAGGTATGCCGGGAAGGATATAGATTTCATCAAAATGAAGTACAGGGACCCGAAGCCCCTCCGTATAAAGAAGCTCTATCCCTTCGGGCACCAGAGCCATGGCCATCTGTGTGGAGGTCACACCGCGATAAATTTCCTTCAACAGGCGTGTCAGTTCCGGATGCTGAATGAGCGGTTTCCCGACGGCCTCCGCAATTCCGGCCATCGTGACATCGTCGTGGGTTGGTCCGACACCGCCACTCGTAAATATGAGGTCATACTTTCCCCTGCAGTAGACGATTTCGTCCGATATGTGTTTCACATCATCGGGGATGATGACAATGCGTTGCAGGTCAAGCCCCAAAGACCGTAATTCGCGGGCCAGATAAACGGCGTTCTGATCGACAATTTTTCCGGAGAGCAGCTCATTTCCAATAATGATGGCGGCGACATTTTTGCTGTCGATGCTCAAGAATTATGATTCCTCCTGATAAACGGATTTTGGAAGCGATTTTCCACATTCTTTACACGTATCTCTATCGGAAAGATTTTTAGTCTTGCATGAAGGGCATATTTTGGGTTCACAGCCGGGAGGAGGGCGTCGAACGATGGGGAGGGCCAGCATCACGATCCAGACCCCGAGAAGGACAAAACCAAACATGATAAAAAGGGGACCACCCATCATTCACCTCTATTACTTTCCGGAAAACTTCGCCGCATGGGTGTGCACGTCTCGGTCGCCCTTGTGGCCCCTGGCCTTGTCTCCACGGGAGACTTCCTAGTTTTTCAAGACTCACCTTAAGATCTTGGAAAGCCTGCAAGATTGATCAATAGATTCATCGTAAATATAGATGAGTTCCTATTAAAAACCAACTCTTTTTATATGATATCTTGAATCAAACTTCTTTTCATGATATTAATCCATCCACGTCATAAGCCACCTTATAAGGCTTCAACCTGAGGATGAAAGGATAGAATGAAATCAAATGTAGATCCGATTCAGGAGGCACGACAGGTTTTCCTTTCCAAGGTAACCAAGGGACCACTCGGTATTGAAACGATTTCCGTGTTATCGGCATGCGGCCGTATTCTGGTTGAGGATATTGTTGCCACGGTGGATGATCCACCGTATGCCAGATCTATTATGGAGGGCTACCTCGTCTCTCCATTGGATACGTCGGATGCTTCAAAAGAAAACCCGGCCTCACTTGGTATTGCTGGGAACATCCCGGTTGACAGTGGAGAAACCAAGGGACTTGCCGCGGGAAAGGTTCTTGGTGTCACCACGGGGAGTTATATCCCATCTGGAGATTATTCGGTTGTAAAGAAATGGGATGTCCAAGTGCGGGGAGATCAGATTGTTATAGACAGGCCGGCGATAAAAGGAGCGAATATTGAGGCCATGGGAAGTGAGAGGAAAAAAGAGAGCCTCCTTTTTTCTAGGGGAACCCGGATTCAAGCGGGGGATATTTTTCTCCTGGCCAGTCAGGGGATACTGGAAGTAAAGGTTGCCAATGCACCGCGTGTCGCCATTTTCTCTTCCGGAAATGAGGTCATTCCACCGACTGAGCCGTTCAGAAAGGGTGCCATCTGGGATTGTAATTCGTACGGGCTTTCTGCTCTGATTAAGGAGGCAGGCGGGACACCGGTTTTTAAAGGTATTGTCAAAGATGACTTTAATTTGTTTAAAGCGAAGGTCAAGGAAGCCATCGGCGGGGTTGATATGGTTGTGATATCAGGGGGTACTGCAGTGGATGGCAGGGATTTCACGTCCGATCTCTTAAATTCGCTTGGAGTTCCGGGGACGCTTGTCAACGGAATACCGATGCGCTCGGGCAAGCCGATTGTTCTTGGCGTTTCAGGGTCAAAACCAATCGTCTGCGTCGCCGGACACCCTCCGGAGGCGGCACGGGGCTTCATGCTTTTTGGCAGGGTGATGGTGGCGCATCTGATGGGAGAACATATTGATTATCTGGGAGGAAAATCATGAAGACTTGGAAAGACTTGGTTGATGAAGCGAAGCAGGAAGTTGCTCTTCTTCAGATCAATGATGTGAAAGAGAAACTTGAGCGAGGCGATGAATTTATCCTGATCGATGTCCGTGAACAGGAAGAGGCCCAGCAGGGGCGGATTGAGAAGAGTATCTTTATTCCGCGCGGCGTCTTGGAGATGACCGTGCAGCAGAATTTTAAAGATCCACTTCGGCCAATCGTCCTTTATTGTGCCGGTGGCGGCAGAAGTGCAGTGGCCGCACAGGCATTGAAAAATATGGGATACGAGAATGTTTCTTCGATGGAGGGGGGATTTGGAGGCTGGAAGCGTTCCGGTCTTCCAGTGGAGCGTTAACCTGTTCAAGGCGGTATCGATGCAAAAATACCAGTATCATCTCTTTATCTGTATGAACAAACGATCCGATGATGATTCTCGGGGATGCTGTTTTTCGAGAGGGGCTGAGGAGATTCTCATCACCTTCAAGAAAGAGATTAAAAAGCGGGGCCTGAAAGGAAAAATTCGTGCGAACCGGGCCGGATGCCTCGACGCCTGTGCGTTCGGGCCCTCTGTTGTTATCTATCCGGAAGGAATTTGGTATACCGTGAAGACCAGAGAAGATGCCTTAGAGGTAATCGAAGAACACCTGGTAAAGGGAAAGACCATTGAGAGGCTTCTCATGTCCAGACCGTGGGCGAGAGGTTAATTTGCTGATCCAAATCGCTCCGAATCCGACAAACGCGTTGCGGGAAAGCCGGAGTCGCAAGTTCAGGGTTTCTTTCCATACCCTTGGCTGTCGGCTCAATCATTCCGAAAGTGTCTCGATCGGAGGTACATTTCATCATGCCGGATTTCAGATTGTGAGTGAAGATCGACCGGCGGATTTATCCATTATCAATTCGTGTTCCGTCACCGAACAAGCCGAATCAAAATGCCGTGGTTTGGTACGCAGGATATTGAAAAAAAACCCCGACACCTTTATAGCCGTGACAGGCTGTTATGCCCAAACCGACCTAGATTCCTTAAAGCAGATTAAGGGAATTGATCTCATCGCCGGGACGGACCAGAAGATGGAAATTTTGTCTCTTGTTCAAAGTGTCTTTCAGGAACGCCGCGATAGCGGGGGTGCAGGGATGGGCTGGGGAGGCGAAGCATCCCTAAAGCGATCGACTCCGCTGGTCTTCCATACACAAAAGATCCAGCGGGGAGATTTTACGGTTGAAACTGAGCGCTTCGCCGTATTTGACCATGTGACCCGTCCCAATATCAAGATTCAGGATGGCTGCGATTTTTTTTGTACCTTTTGTATTATCCCTTATTCCCGCGGGCGTTCACGGAGCCGGCGCATGGATGATATTCTACTTGAAGTTTCTGCCTGGGTGGCTCAGGGTCATCGGGAAATTGTCCTCACTGGCGTCAACCTGGGAGAATACACCACGGAGGAAGGCGAACTTTCAGACCTGATCGAATCCTTGGAGAAAATAGATGGACTTCGCCGGATTCGAATCTCTTCTATTGAACCCACGACGATATCATCGAGACTCCTGGAACAGTTTTCAACTTCAAAAAAACTCTGTGCCTACCTTCATCTTCCTCTTCAAAGCGGGAGCGATCGGATCCTTTCATTGATGGGGAGAAGGTACACTCAAAAGGAGTATATGGATTTCGTAAAGAATATTTCCGCGGTGGTCCCTGGGCTTTGCCTTGGGGCCGACGTGATGGTCGGTTTTCCGGGGGAAGGAGAGGACGAGTTTCAGGAGACCGTTTCCTTAATTAAGGCGCTTCCTTTTTCCTATCTTCATGTTTTTCCCTTTTCAAAGCGGAAAGGAACGCGACTCAACAAGATGGCACTTACGCCTGTCTCTCCATCCGTGGTGAAAGAGCGGTCCAGGGTCTTGTGTGATTATTCCAGAAAAATTCGGATGGATTATTATCATGCCTTTATCGGACAAACGGTCGAGGTCTTGTTTGAGGCGCGAAATAAAGATGACCTTTTTTGCGGTTTGACCGGGAATTATATTCGTGTCGGGGTTTCCAGTGACCAAGACCTCTCTGGCCGCCTCATCTTGGTTCGGATTCAGCGCGTGGAAAATGGACTGGCCATCGGGGAGATCCTTGGATGAAGGTCTATCTTGAAACCTATGGATGTCAGATGAATCAATACGATTCGGAGCTGATTCGGTCTATACTCCAGGCATCTGGTGATGAACTGATTTCCAGGATTGAAAAGGCTGAAGTGGTCTTGATCAATACCTGTGCAATCCGTGAGAATGCACACCGCAAGATATATGGCCGGCTTGATCTGCTCCGCCCTTTGAAGAAGCGCTTGAAACGTCAGGGTCAGGATCTTGTGGTCGGTCTTCTTGGGTGCATGGCGCAAAACCTGAAACAAGACCTCTTTAAACATCCGGTTTTAAATCTGGTCGTCGGGCCGGATAATTACAGGGCCCTTCCAAAACTCATTGCGCGGGTGAAGAAACAGGGGAGTAAAGAAATTGACGCTAATCTTTCTGAATATGAAACGTATCGTGGCGTTGCACCCGCGCGCGTTGAAGGCGTCAATGCATGGATCGCAATCATGCGCGGTTGTGATAATTTCTGCTCTTTCTGTGTTGTCCCATATACAAGGGGCCGGGAAAGAAGCCGTGAGATTGATGACGTCCTGGAAGAGGTGACGTCCCTTGCAGCCCAGGGATATCGTCAAGTGACCCTGCTGGGACAGAATGTGAATTCATACCGGACGGAGGGGGGGACTTTCGCTGATCTGATTCGAAGAGTCGCCGATATTCCGGGAATGATGCGCGTTCGGTTTACCTCGCCCCATCCAAAAGACTTTCCGCAGGCCCTCTTGGAGGCGATCTCGACACATCCCCATATCTGCAAGCATGTCCACCTTCCACTTCAAGCGGGAAGTGACCGTATACTTGATCTGATGAACAGAACCTATCATATCAAAGAATACATGGCATTGGTCAATAAGATTCGGGAGATGATTCCCGATGTGATCTTGACAACGGATATTATTGTCGGCTTCCCTGGCGAAACCGGGGAAGAATCTCGGGAGACAGCCGAGGTGATGGAGTCGGTCCGATTTGACAGCGCCTATATCTTTAAATATTCCGAGCGTAAGGGAACCATCGCGGCAAGGGAGTTTGCGGATGATGTCTCTGCGGAAGACAAGAAGGATCGGATTGTCCGTCTCTTCGACATACAACGCCGGATCTCTCTGGAAAAACACAAGGGACTTATCGGCCAAAAGGTCGAGGTACTCATTGAAGGTGCGGCAGAGAAGCGTTCTGATCATCAAATGGGAAAGAGTGACGGGAACCATACGGTCATCTTCCCCGCGACTTCTCTTACACCGGGATCACTGGTCTTTGTCGAGATCATGGAAGCCTCTGCCGGAACGCTCTACGGGAACCCTTTACCCACTCCTGCCCTGACCTGCATCTGATATGCGTGTCGACCCCCTGTCTTTTCATCTTGAGAGTGGATCTATTCAAAGCGGTAATGTCCCACTTTCTTTCCAGGCCGTTCTTCCTAAGCATCCCAAGGCTATCCTGGTGATCGTACACGGTATCAGCGAACACAAGGGGAGATACCTTCGTCTTCAAAATGATTTGGCGGCAGAAGGATTTGGAAGTTATGCCCATGATCAACGGGGCTTTGGCCATTCGGGTGGGAGTCGGGGCCATGTCGATCGCTACAGTGATTATCTTCATGATATTTTAGCGGTAATCACCTCTGTTCGCTTAAGACATTCTTCCGACAAAATTTTCTTGATCGGCCATAGTCTCGGAGGGTTGATTGCCGCCACTTTCTGTGCTGATTTTCCTCATGCAATTGACGGCTTGGTCCTGTCCGCTCCCGCATTTGATGTGGCAGGGTTTCCATGGTGGCTTGAAAAGTGGGTTGGGTTCTTAAACCGTATTTTCCCTGCCTGGCCGATACCTTATCTGAGTCTGGATGGGAAAAAGAGTCATGACCCTGAAGTCGATATTGCCTTTAAGAAGGACCAACTTATTCAGACAGCGGCGACACCCCGATTTTATGTTGAATTTAGAAAGATGAATCACTATCTCAGGGAGTCTGTCGGAAAAATTATGGTGCCGACACTCATACTGCAGGGAAAAGCAGATGCGATTGTCCGTCCAGAGGGTGCCCAAACCATATTTGATCACTTGCAAATTACACGAAAACGATTAATATGGTACGAGGGGTTTTTTCACGAAATCTTTAATGAGATCGGGAGAGAGAGGGTAATCTCCGATCTTGTTGCTTGGTTGAGAGGAACAATAAATGAGACCTCAGAAGAGAGCGCTGTCCCCGATTAACGGAGGGCGGGGGATGAAAATATTTCTAGGAATAATGGGTCTTTTTTTGGCCCTGTCCCATACAACGTTTACAGAAGCGGGGACGCTTCCGGATGGATTTGGAAAGACCACATGGGGCATGTCTTTTGAAGAAGTGATCTCTGTATATCAGGTCAAACTGCTTCCCCCGAAAAGTGCCGACCCGGGAGGCATCTGGGCAATTCGGGGGCCGGCACCGGGGGAACTCACTGTTTCCGGAGAAGCCCTCGGAGAGCCGGAGGTTCGCTCAGTTAGTTTCGGTATCCATCAAAAATGGGGGCTCGTTATCGTCCATGTCCGTTTTAAAAATACGAACGACCCTTCCCATGTGGAAAAGCTCCTGCCAAAATGGACGGCAGAATATGGCCCGCCGAAGGAGAAGCGTCCCGGCCCGAAGGTGATTTGGGAAGATACCGAAACGCACGTTGAACTGACCTACCATACAGTCTCACTACGCCATCCGACACCCTCTGACCATCTTGCCATCGTCCTCTGGAATATCCCCATGATGGACAAGCTTGACGCTCAGGAAACAGGGGGGAGGCACACTCCAGATGTGGAGAAACTAGAACCAATGAAAGAGCTTCACAAGAAGAAGTAGTCATGGTTTAATTTTGTACCGGGAGGGGACCGAAGGGTTGGTGTCCAATGGAGAAAGAGCTTTTTTAAGTTGATGTCAAAAGTGAGATGGTGTAGCCTTAACGGATGGGAAACTTAGTATTGCTTGCAGCAGGGATCTTCCTCCTTTTTATGGCCGCTTTGTCGGTTCCTCCTCCGCCTCCGGATTGACCCCCTAAAGTATTGTATTTGTTTGAATGTAAATCGCTTAGACCTCTTGAGCCACTGGTAGGAAGAAGGCGGTCTAAGTGAGTTCGCTTCGAAGGAAAGAAGAAGACTCTTGTTAAGATCGGGGATGTCGTCTCCTTTCTGAAGATTGTTTCCAGGAGATTGTAAACATAGAATTAAAGGCAGGCTTGCAGAGAGAGCACCGCGGGAAGGCTTTTAATTGGTGCCGAGACGCAGAATCGAACTGCGGACACGAGGCTTTTCAGGCCTCTGCTCTACCGACTGAGCTATCTCGGCAATGGAGGTTGACACTAGCAAAAGAGATGAGTGTTGTCAACCTTTTTCCCTGTCCGGAAGGCCAAAATTCGACGATTTCCCTTGCGTGTCAGACCCCGAGTTCTTCTTTTTTTTGCAGGAGGAGGAGACCTCAACGAAAGAGTGCGTGCATCTGTCATAAGATCTCTTAGACTTCGAAAAGAACCCCCAAATGTAGAATTTCTCAAATTAAAACCGTATGGACCTTTCAGTCACTACGATCTTCACCTCTACCTGGAAAGATAAGGGTTTGAAAATCTTTTCATTTTTGATATATTATCCGTCGGTCGGGCTCGGGTTTTCCTCCTCGGCTGTTTTGGAATTTTTTTAATAGATGGAAAATCTCAAAATTTTATCCCGCTAAGCATATCAGGATCATTTACTTAGTCATGAAAGCCGGGTAGATGAAGGCGAATGCAAAACTGATGAAGTCTGTTGGTCAACTCATATATTCTTTTGCCGGTTTCGTTTCCGTCCAAATTTGGGGGCGCTTAAGCCGGTCAATGCAATTTGGGATCTCTGCGCTTATTGCAAGGTTTTATAATACGCGCCTTTCGGCGGTACTTATCAGGCCCTATTGCTGGTGGCATTACGGGAACGTAAATCACTACAAAGGGTTTCTTTCAGGAAACGGTGGACGGCATTTTCAAACCTTTCAAGAATTTTTTACACGGGACTTCATCGAGCCTCCTGAAATTAAATCGGGTGCAATCTGGCCTTGCGAGGGGTATCTATGCGAATCCGGCAAGACCGCAAAGCTATCAACAGTCAAAGTGAAGGGCGAGGAGAGAGAAATACCCAGCATTTTTGGACGGAAGGTTCCGGGACAGTCTTTTTTCAGTAATGTATTTCTCCATAATAATAATTATCATCACATCCATGCCCCGGTTTCGGGGACGATATCACGCATCGTGCGTATTCCGGGGGAACTTCTTCTTCTCAGACCCTGGGCTTATAAGAATAATCCCTCACTTCCAGCGCTGACCAATGAGCGCGTTAATGTGGATATTCTGGACAGTGAGGGCCGAGAGTGGTTGCTTTCTATTGTAGGCGGACCACTCGTCGCCACGATACGACTTCCTGAATATCTGCGCATGAATGCGCCCATTGAAATCGGTCAGAAAATCGCAACCTTTGAATTGGGATCGACCTGCTGCATGGTCTCTCCCATTGCGCCGGAAACCTCGGTTGGGTCTCAAATCCAAATGGGAGCCCCTTTTGAGGAATGAGCACAGCGCATTGAAATGGACTCAGAATTAAGGGATGACCGGACCCTTATTGCTACTCATGGTTGGGGTCATTAGTGGCGTTATTTCATCCGTTCCAATCGGCCCTACGAATCTCTGGATCGCCAATGCCCTGCTCCCTCCCAAAAAGCCCCGGCTAAATCTATTCTGCTTTGTCAGCGCCATCACCCTGATGGATACCCTCTACGCGCTTATTGCTTTTTGGGGATATTACAGTGTCCTGAAGGAAACGGCATTTGGTATCGGTCTTGGTTTTACTGTGGCCATCGGGTTGATGGTATTAGGGATCTATGAGATCTTTGACAGCAAACGGCACACAAAAATGGGCCAGGAGACAATGGCCTCAGTCTCTCCAAATTCACCCCCCAAAGCCCTGGGAGATCTCTTCATTGGCATCCTGCTTGGGGCCAATCCAACTTTTATTATTTACTGGCTGGCCGTTGCTCACGTTTGTGATGACTTTGGTATTCATCACTTGGATACAGGATTCGCCTTAGTGGTTTGTTTGGGGGTTGTTTTAGGCGATACGCTCTGGTATGGCAGTTTGATCACGCTCCTGAAACGAGGACTACACCTTATATCTGGTTCTTTTATTGTAAGGTTGAGGAGCATGATTGGGTTTGGCTTCGTCGCATTTGGTCTGGCATTAATCTATGGAATGTTGTAACGATAAAGGGCAACATGCGTGAATAGGAAGAATGATGAAGAAGGATCGAAGTTGACTCAGGAAAGCAAGTCTTCCCTGCTCCCTCACTGGGATGGCAAGGTTTATACGCGCTATGCCGCTCGATTTTATAACAGGGTCACGATGCTAAGTGGCTGGCGAGACAAGATTCTTAGGCATGCTCTGAGCGACTTATCTTGTACAACCAAAAATCAGAGCGACCAGGAACAAGCCAAGTTACTTGATGTCGGTTGCGGAACCTGTTTTGTTCTGGCCAAGGCAGTAGAGAGCGGGTTTAATGCCTTTGGCCTGGACCCCTCGACAGGAATGCTTGCCCAATCTCCATTCAAAGAAACCGCCTTAAGCAATCGACTGATCGCAGCAAGCGCTGAATCACTGCCTTTTTCAAATGAATGTTTTGATGTTGTCCTTGCTTCAGGTTCTCTGGTTCATATTCCTTCGATTCAAGACGCGTGTCGGGAAATGTTGCGTGTGACCCGTCCGGGAGGAACCATCCGGATTATTGATCATGCGCGTCCTCGCAAGCCAAATCTTTTTACGCCCGTATTTAGCCTTTTTTCACAGCTTTCCGGTGACATCATTCATGACTATGCCCATTACTTCTCAAGAGACTGTTGTTTTGAAAAACATCTCACCTTAGGGCGGGGAGGGTACTTACAACTGTTCGACTTTGTAAAGAAATGATTAATTTGGGCTGTCGTCCCCGCCTGCAAATATGTGACAGTCCTTAGAAGAAGATCAGAAAGGAAATTGAGGGGACGGAAATCGTATGATGGATAAAGAACGCCATTCCGCAAGGCGTTGGAGATCAGGGATAGAACGGCGGAGGACCAATGACCCGAACTATAAAGGGCCTGAACGCCGAAGTGGCCGAGACAGACGATCCGGAAAGGACAGGAGAAAAACGTCGTAAAGCCGATTCGCATGCCTTACCGGTAAGGAGGGTCTATTTTATTCATTTGATGCAATTACAGCTCAGATTGATGCTATACCCATGTGGGTTTTGGGAAGAGAGAGAACGCGCTGTTTTGATCTCCTCATGATCGGCTGGAAGCAATAGATTCAGGAGGTAAAGATTGCAAAAACTTTATTTAACGTTCTTTTTTGTGATTACTATTTTCATGTGGGGCGAGCCTGCTGTAGGGGCAGGACTCAGTTTGCTCTTTGGACCACAGGAATTCACGCGATCGGATGATGGGTTGGCTGGAACTCCTAAAAAGAGCAAGATATCTTTCGAAAACTGTGAAACAAAGGCTCAACACCAGCTTGTTATTGAAAATGGGAATGCGGATGGCACCTTTCGCGTTCGCAGCGGGAAAGTTGAACTCAATGGTGAGGAGATTGTTAAGCAAAGGGAATTCAACAAGAAAACTTATACCATAAAAAAGTTCTTGGGGGAATTACCTGCGCAGAATACGCTTGAAGTTAAGCTCCGCTCGAAACGGGAAAGGTTTATTAATCTTCGGATTGAGTGTATATCAGACTGTCTTGGCATCACGATTACGAACCCGATAGGTGAAAGTAGCATCCATATTCCCTTGATCTCCGTCTTTGGGACCATTCAGAGTAGTGCAGAGCAGACCGGTGTGGTCGTGAATGGGTATCCTGCAAATATTTACGGAGACCACTATGTCGTCAACCATATTCCATTGGGAGGTGGTATAAATTCTCTTTATGCCGAAATTACCAATTCTTGCGGCATGAAGGCTGAGGAAATGCTAACCATGAAGGTTCACAAAGTTGTTGATCCTCCTGTTCGGATTCTTCCGTCGTCAAGCAGTGGTATTGCTCCTTTTTCGACAAAACTGGATAGTATTGTTCAGATCCCAACCCCGATCACTTTATACCAGTGGGATTTTGAAGGGGATGATACGATAGACAAGGAAGGCCTCGACTTAACTGAAGTCGTCCACATTTATTCTCAAGAAGGGATATATCGCCCCAGGTTGACAGTGGTGGATTCTCAGGGGAATCGTTATTCAGACCAGGTTGGGATTGTTGTGATTATGCGGTCCGAGATTGATACACTCTTGACAAAGCAATGGAAGGACATGAAAAATCACCTCTCCAGGGGGGATATTGAAAAAGCCATGGGATACTTTGCTGAAGGATCGTCCAAAGCGATGTTTCGTCATAACTTTACATTGATGAAGGAGCATCTGCCTCAGATCACATCCGAAATGGGCGAGATCATTTTTGACCGTATTGCAGGAAATGGGGATGTCGCTTTCTATACCATGGAAGGGGTTCAAGGGGGAGCTGCCCGTTCCTTCCAGATACAGTTTCAAAAGGATAACGATGGTATCTGGAGGATCAAGTTTTTTTAGAGGGAGTATGTTTGTGCGTAAAGTAGTCAAGGGCATTGTCATCACGAATATTCTGCTGCTCTTTACATTTTTTTTTCAACTGAGTCCTGTGGAAGCAGATGGCCCTTATCGGGGAAAAGTCATTTACGCGGAGACGAAAGAACCGATTGAGGGAGCCGTTGTCCTTGGAGTCTGGAGAAAACGCGAACTCTTTTCCTTCCATCCAGACTATCTCTTTGAGGAGGCTAAGGAGGTGTTGACAGATAAAGAGGGCGCATTTACCCTTCCAGGACATGTGATGGGTTCATCTATTATCGACCCGATGTCACGCAACCAAATCAGGATCTACATCTACAAACCGGGATACGGCAGCTTTCCCAGATTTCAGGTTTCTCCAAATCCGAAACAGTCTTTCTCTAAATTGCTGAAGCCGTTCGAAACTCACGTACTTGTGGAATTGCCGAAGTTGGACACGAGGGAAGAAAGATTAAGAGTTCAGGGGTGTCCATCTGGAGATATTCACGATAAGAAACTAAAGAATTGGATCCGATTAATGAGAATAGAAAGTAAAAACCTCGGGATAAAGGGGGTAATTCGTTGCTTCATTGAGGAATTTAAATGAGAATCGGTATTGTGATATTCTTCAATATCGTTATCCTGTTGGGTTTGTTAAGGGGTGCTAGTGATGTGTTCTCTTATGAAGTGTCTACCCACAAAATTTTAAATGAAAAAGCAACTCTACGATCTGACCTCAATAATTTCCTTAAGATCACTCTGGGGATGTCGGATGGAATAGAAACATTTATTGATGGTAAGAAAGTTCGTGATTGGATTAAAGAGGCCGGAGCTTTGGAGGATGATAGCCGTCGGTTTTTCAACCACTTTCATAACCCTCTCAAACCCTGGAACCGGGCCGGACTTGATGACACCTTCCTTCTTTTTCCCGTTCGTGGAAAATCGTCTCTTCTTTGGAGTCAGGAAGCAGTTGGGGTGCAAGGATGGTCCTGGCGTGATGCACGTGCGTATTATTACAAGGCTTTTACCGAGACGACACAGGAGAAAAGAGAAGAAAGCTTTGCAAAGGCCTTGCGGGCACTTGGACAAGTCATGCACCTGATCGTAGATTCTTCCGTCCCGGCCCATGTGAGAAATGACGCACATCCCAGGGGTTATCATTATGAAACATGGGCTTCCCAAAATGTAAACAACCTGAGAATGACCCCGATTTATCCGCGGCTTGATTTATTGGGAATTGGAGGAGTCAACTCAGTCCCCATTACAGATTTTATTGATGGCGATCATTACCGTGGTGACAACCCGTGGGCAGCTGATTGGAGTAATGCAGGTCTTGCTGAATACACAAACGCTCATTTCTTTAGTGATGACACTATTTTTGCGGATGATTTTTCTCTAAACGATCGACACTATTTTCCACACCCCAATAAGGCCTCTGTCGATTTTCGTCCCTGGACTGATGAGACAAGCAACCAGCAGTACCTTAGGGAATTTAAGCGGGGTGGGATACAACATGTTGTCATGGTAGGCTGGCTTTACTGGTACCGTCAGGTTTATTTTCCTCATGCAGATGCGCATTTTCCGGTCACCCTTGACAAGAAGGTGTATGAAGATCAGGCGGCCCGTCTCGTCCCCCGGGCGATTGGTTATTCAGCGAAACTCCTAGATTACTTCTTTCGTGGCAGTCTGGATGCGGCGGCAGATGGAGAAGACGGGATCAAGATCACGAATTCCTCAGCCGAGACAATGAACGGAACTTTTAAGCTCTACTACGATGCTACCGATCCGGTAACCAAGGAAGAGATCCGAAAATTAGGTGGCGGCCCATGGTCGCTGACACTTTCCCCCGGTGCTCAAAGTCTGCCTCAAACGCTTACCGAGCCAACTGATGCCAAGGAGCCAGGTAAGTACTGGCTCGTTTTCAAGGGAAAGCTCGGGGCGGAGCGTGAATCGGTTGTCGGGAACTTTGTCGAACTGAAAACAATCCCTTTTGCCTTCGTCATTCAGGAGGAGGTAATCGCGCCTGCGAGCGTAACCAAAACAGGCCAATTTGGGAAAAGTTTTGTCTTTCGGGATATGATCTGGATCGGGGGGCTTAATTACAAGGATATACATCAGCAGGCTACAAATGGCCGAATCATCCTTTCAGAAATTCCTCAAACAATCGCTCTCAACTTCGGCTCAGGGAAAGGACACTTTTATGTTAATAATCAACTCATCCCAAGCGGGGTCTGGCATCCAGGCGATACTCCCGATCTGCCAAAAACCTGGCGATATGAGGAGGTCGGGATAAAAGATTGTGTGATTTGCAGATGGAATAATGCAGGGATTGTTGTCGAATTTAAAGGCGGAGGGCAGATTTATCAGGGCCTGTGGTCCTTTTTTGCAGCCTATACGTCTACAAGAACGGTCCCCTTTGGAATTCTTGTTGGAACCATGCGAAAGGCACTGATGATGGCTACACCTAGCATGTATACAGATACTCCATTTAATTATCGGTCAGGAAACGGTGGCGCGTCTGGTTTCTTTCTCCGCTCTAACGAACAATTCGATGTTATTCAATGGGGAGGGCTTCCCTTAAAGATAGAGCGCTGTTTTAAACCCTCTTCTTGTAGGGATGATTTTGAAGCAAATACCTGGGATAATCGTCTCGAAGTTGAACGTTCGGCCTATTTCTTAAAATATGAAAGGTCGCAAAATGAAAGATGGCTTGACTTGACTCAGGGAACTCTTCTTCCTGAATTTCCTCTTAATATTACAGGAGAAGTAAAGCGGATTTATTCTCCCGCCGAAATCGCATTCCTGAAAGATATAGGAGTATCTCCGATTGAATACAGCATTACGTTTAAATAGTCGTTCTCGAAGGACCGAGGTTAAGAGAGGTTCTGATCTAGAATCAGCTGTAGTAGTCTTACTTAATCTATTAGAGTCCGGGTTTGAGAGGGTGCCTGTCAAGTCAAATTCAATTTACAAGCGTTCTCTCCCAGATCTCTCTTCCATCTTCAAATATCACCCTGGGCGTTCGCCCAAAGCCCATCATTCCTTGATCTGTGCGCTTAATACTATACTCATCATTTCATTTCTCCAGATCAACTTGCAATGTATTGATTGAAGTGATTGGGAGAATTAAAGCGTTTTTTTGTGTTTATTCTTTGCAGTCGCTCCAGTTTAGGGAATTTAGACGCAAGGATCATTGCAGACACCCGATCAAAATAATCCCAATCCCCATGCTTTCCTGAATTTCTCTAAGGGAAACCTGATGGATTTATCTCTTGTGGAACCCGCTTCTTTGAGTCAATTCGGATGTTTTAATTGGCTTGACTTCAAAATGGGACTGCTTTAGAATTAAGAAAATTTTTTTGCCTTGAGGTTTTTTCTCTATCATGTTGGAAAACTTGACAAAAAAGCTAGATTCGATCTTTAAAAAGATCCGAGGGAAGGGTCTTTTAACCGATAAGAACATCGATGAGGCTTTAAGGGAAGTGCGCCTTGCCTTGTTGGAGGCGGACGTCCATTTTAAGGTCGCTAAGTCGTTTATCGAGGGGGTCCGCGAAAAAGCGGTCGGTAAAGAGATTCTGGAAGGCTTGGCCCCTGGGCAGCAGGTCGTCAAGATTGTGTGGAAGGAGCTTTCCCGTTTGATGGGGGAGGAGGGGAAGACCATCGCACTCTCTTCTCAGCCCCCGACACTGATTATGCTGGTCGGGTTACAGGGTTCTGGAAAAACGACGACTGTGGGGAAATTGGCGCGGCGTTTTAAAAGGGAAGGAAAGCGGGTTTTATTAGTTGCAGGTGATTTGCAACGTCCTGCCGCGGTTTCGCAGTTACAAACCCTTGGAAAGGGGCTGGATGTTCCTGTCATGGACCCGGGGACGAATAAAGACCCTGTTATCGTGATGGAAAAAGGCGTGAAGCAGGGTCGAAAAGAAGGTTTCGATGTGGTGATTTTTGATACGGCGGGCCGGCTACAGGTTGACGAGGCCTTAATGGCCGAACTGGTTCAGATGAAATCCGGCATCTCCCCTGATGAAATTTTATTCGTGGCCGACGCGATGACGGGTCAAACTGCCGTGGATGTAGCCCGGAAATTTCATGAGGATCTCGGTCTGACCGGGATTATCTTAACGAAGACGGAAGGGGATGCGCGGGGCGGAGCCCTCCTGTCCATCCGGTCGGTGACGGGTGCGCCGATTAAGTTCATCGGGACCGGAGAAAAACTGGAAGACCTGGAACCCTTTCATCCAGACAGAATGGCCTCTCGCATCCTTGGGATGGGTGATGTTCTTTCTCTTGTCGAATTGGCCGAGGAGAGTTATTCCAAAGAACAGGCTGAAATCCTTGAAAAAAAGATCCGTAAGGAGGAGTTTACGCTTGAGGATTTTGCGCAGCAGGTTAAGCAGATGAAGAAGATCGGGGGTATGGAAAAGATGCTGGATATGATTCCAGGGGCGAGGAATCTGAAAGTGCTTCCTGACCAGAGCAGGATAGAGAAAGAGATGAAGCACGTGGAAGCCATTATCTCATCGATGACCGATAAAGAGAGACGAATCCCAAGTATCATTAACGGAAACAGAAGGAAAAGAATTTCAAGAGGAAGTGGGACGTCCGTCCAGGAAATCAATCGCCTTCTTAAGCAATTTTATCAGGCAAAGAAAATGCTCAAACGGATGTCCACGGGGAAGATGAAGGGACTGGGACAAATGATGTCACCCTTTGGATGACGCGCATACTGATGGTACGTGAAAGATGGCCGGATATTGGTCCGGCTAAATGGATGGATTAAATAAAAATAAGGGGGTAATGCATGGCAGTACGGATTAGATTAACGCGTATGGGAAGACATAAACGACCTTTTTACCGTATCGTGGTCGCGGATTCTGAGGCACCGAGAGACGGGAAGTTTATCGAAATTCTTGGGACTTACGATCCATTGGGGACCGAAGCAAAGGTACGGGTCGAGGAGGAAAAGGCGATTCATTGGCTGAAAAAAGGTGCCACGGTCTCTGATACGGTAAAGTCGATATTCAGTAAGGTGCAATTGTTTAAAAAATTAAAAGAGGCGAGCGCATAGAAGACCAAGGAGTTGTTCTGCTAAAATTCTCAATCATGGCCGAGAATGTCATACACAGCATATGGGGGTGATGCCGATGAGGGAGCTGATCGAATACATTGCAAAGTCACTTGTAGACAGGCCTGAAAATGTAGTTGTGAAAGAAACCGAAGGTGAAAAAACGACGATCATTGAACTTCGTGTCGCGCAGGAAGACTTAGGCAAGGTGATTGGAAAGCAGGGGAGGACCGCCAGGGCAATGAGGACCATTCTGAATGCTGCGGGCACCAAGATCGGCAAAAGATGTGTCCTCGAAATCCTGGAGTAGATTGTCGAAAGCATTTATCACAATTGGAAAGATTCTAGGTCCGGTCGGACTGCGTGGAGAGGTCAAAGTTTTTGCGCTGACCGATTTTCCAAACAGATTTGATCGTTTGACAGAAGTGATTGTAGAAACCCGGGACGGCCAACATCAAGCGATTCGAATAGGTCGTGTGAGGTATGGCCCGCGCTATGTTTACGCGACCTTCTCCGGTTTGACTTCAATTGAGAAAGTCGATTTTCTGAGGGGGGCTTTCATCCAGATTCCGGAGGAAGACAGGCTTCCTCTTCCGGAGGGGAGTTACTACCAAAGCGAATTAATCGGTCTGGATGTATATCTGGAAGATGGGTCGTCCATAGGCACCCTGGAAGAGATCTACGAGACCGGAAGCAATGACATCTACGCCGTCAGATCTGGAAAACATGAAGTCTTGATCCCGGCCCTTCGAAAGTTTGTAACGTCAGTTGATTTGGAACAGAAGCGGATGGTCATTACGCCTGTTAAGGGGCTCATAGATTGATGCGTTGTGACATATTGACCTTATTCCCCGAGATGGTGTCGCCCGTTTTTCAGGAAAGCATCCTGAAGCGGGCGCAGGAACGCCACCTACTGGAGATTCGAGTCCACCAGTTGAGAGATTTTACGACGGACAAACATCGTATGACGGACGATACGCCCTACGGCGGAGGTCCTGGGATGGTATTAAAGCCAGAGCCCATTTACGCTGCCGTTGAAGCAATTCGAAAAGAGAGTGGTGAGATCCGGGTGATTATGCCCTCGCCGCAGGGGAAGCGTTTTGACCAGAAGATGGCCGAGTCTTT
>JAJDBV010000077.1 GCA_029261165.1 Nitrospirota bacterium
TTGGTGTTGGTTTTCCGATACATGGCTCTCCAGGTGCAAGCTTTTGGGGGGTATAGGGAATATTCCCGTTCACTTTCACCATCCTACTACATATGATTTCTTTTTAATATCAATATGTTAAGTGGTATTCAGCAAGCCCTACCTAAGTCGAGATTTTTATAAGGGGAAGAGGTCGGGGAGAGGTGCTCATAATTTTTTGAATTTATTAGGAGGGCTAGGCCAGAAGCTGAGGAAGAATGTCGGCCGCCTTGCCGGTGAGCGAGATATTCGGCCTTATTTGTAGGGCGGGTGTCACATTCACCTCAACAATAAAGGCCCCTTCGCTTCTCGCCAGTGCCGCGAATGAGGCGGCGGGCTGAACAACAGACGAGGTCCCAACCACGAGGAAGACCTCGCATTCCCGGCAGGCTTTCAGACTACCTTCTAGATTGAAAGAATCAATCCCTTCTCCAAACCAGACAACATGAGGCCGGAGCATCATCTTGCACACGCCGCAGGTTGGAATGAGCGGCATTGTGAACGATCTCTCCTCAACGACCCGATGACATCCTGTACAGCGTGTCTTCCAGAGCGTTCCATGGAGTTCGATGATGTTTTGGTTTCCCGCGAGCGCATGAAGACCGTCGACATTCTGTGTAATGAGTGTGAACCCGGGTGTCTTTGTTTCCAGTATAACCAGTACGTCGTGGGCCCGGTTCGGGATTTTTTTAGAAATCAACTCCCTTCTCCAGTGGTACCATTCCCAAACGATGCCGGGTGTGTCTCGAAATGCCTCAGGCGTTGCTAACTCCTCCGCTTTGAACTGTTTCCAGAGCCCTCCCTCACCACGAAAGGTCGGGATGCCGCTTTCGGCGGAGATCCCCGCACCGGTCAGAACCGTAATAAAAGCGGCATTCTCTATTTTTTCGCGGACCAGGTCAATTTGGTGTGTATCCAAGGGTTTTCATCCAGAGGAAGTAATGAAATGAGTATATCGGATGGCTCAAAGAATGACAACGGAGGATACTATTTTGAGGATAAAAATGGGGTCGTGACGAAAGTTAGGCGTAAGAAGGGAAAGGGGAACGTTGGGGCATTATGACTTAGGTGAATTTGAACTTGAGATGTTGTGGGAACAGAGACAATCTTCCCGAGGAAAATCCAGCGAGGTATAGACTGAATTTATGTGTGGTGTTTTCATTGAGGTTGACTCGAGACATGGATAGGGGAGGGACGCGTGATGATGCGAGGGGGAATGTGATGCGGTTGTCGAAATGGATGTATGGAATCTCGGACCGTTCATTATGCCGCAGTCTCCACTTTCTCGATCTGAAAATCCGGCTGGATCAGAACAGGCTGTGCCTTAAAGGGTTGTTCGATCCTGACATAATCCGAAGGAACCGGAATACCTCGCTTCATAAAGTCCTGCCAGTCGGCTGTAATTCTCCTTAACTCGCCGGCATACTGAAAATTAAGGGCGGTATAGGTACGAAACAGGATAAAATTGACCAGCACAAAGGCGGCCGGGACACCGACGCCAAATATTAAGATTAGATTGATCATGTTCACCTCCTTGAACAAGTAGTTGATGATGTCTATGCGTATAAGCAAACTGCGTGCCAATTTTATATATCATTTTATATCAATGAGTTATGGTTAATTCGATATCATAGAGAGAGACACCCGTTCCATAGTTGAACGAAATTGCGTTCATGGATGAAACATTATGGTCTAAATGGAACATTTATATTACCCCTAAACGTTCATATTTGATACAAATAAGGATTTAGTGATATGTTTAATCGACGTAATGGGGGCTTAAGGACCTCTTAATAGAGGTGGCAGCAGGTGCTGTGGCTTGAGCTGAAAGAGGATTGGGGCGGATAGCTTTCCCGGCAAACAGGAAGGGCCTCGTTGCAGCGCGGGTGAAAGTGACATCCCTGCGGGGGATTGATGGGTGAAGGAAGATCCCCCGCCAGGCGAATGATGCTGCGTTTTTCTTTTGGGTCTACCTGGGGGACTGCTGACAGGAGAGCCCGGGTATAGGGATGTTTCGGATTTTCTAAGACCTCTTCGACCAATCCGTATTCAACGATTCGGCCAAGATACATCACGGCAATTTCCTGAGCGAAATATTCAACGACGGAGATATTGTGGGTAATGAAGAGGTAGGCCAGTCCGAGCTTCTCCTGCAGGCGCTTCAGGAGATTGAGTATCTGGGCCTGGACGGAGACATCGAGCGCGCTGGTCGGCTCGTCACAGACGATCAATTTCGGATTGACTGCGAGGACCCGCGCGATGCAGATTCTTTGACGCTGTCCTCCTGAGAACTCATGTGGATAGCGGTTTTTGACCTGGGCCGGTAAGCCGACGTCATCGAGTAATCGGTCTATGGTCGACTCTTCGTCACAACGGCTCGTGGAAGAATCCATGCTTTCATTGCTGATCTTCTGCGCGGCCATTCCCTCTTTTATGATATCCCGGACCATCATGCGTGGATTGAGTGAAGAATACGGGTCCTGAAAAATGATCTGAAAATCCTTGCGTTTTTTACGCAGATCTTCACCGGTCAGTTGTGTGAGATCAACATCTCCAAAGAAGATAGAACCGGATATTGACCGGATTAATTGAAGAATGGCCTTCCCCGTCGTGGTTTTTCCACACCCCGATTCGCCGACCAGGGCAACCGTCTTCCCTGCGTCAATCGCCAATGAAATTCCGTCAACCGCCTTGACATATCCAACCGTTTTTTTAAAGAGGCCTTTCTGAATCGGAAAGTGGACCTTGAGCTCTGATATTTTGAGCAGGGTTTCTTTTTTTAATGAGATCTGGGGATCAAGCGCCTCCTGCTTTACGACTTCTGTTGCTTCCTCAGGGCGTGTTTCCGCGTCTTTGGGCGAGGCCAGATGACATCGGACCCCTCCGGTTAAAAAAGAAGTCCACTGTGGGATGACCTGTTCACACCTATCCCAGGCCTGGTCGCATCGATTTACAAAACGGCACCCGGCAAAGGCTTTACTTAAAGGGGGAACGTTTCCACGAATGATCTCGAGGGGTTTGCCCTTCTTGTTTTTAACCGGGAGGGAGTCGAACAACTTTTGGGAATAAGGATGTTTCGGATGTTCGAAAAATACGTCGCGGTCAGACATTTCGACGATCTGCCCGGCGTACATCACAGCAATCTTATCGGCGATTTCAGAGACAACGGCCAGGTCATGTGTAATGAGTAAGAGGGCCATCCCTCGTTCTTTTTGAAGTTTTTTCAACAGTTCAAGGATCTGGGCCTGAATGGTGACATCGAGTGCTGTGGTGGGTTCATCGGCGATCAAAAGATCCGGTTCTCCGGAAAGGGCCATCGCGATCATGATCCGTTGCTTCATGCCGCCCGACATCTGGTGAGGATATTCGCTGTAGCGGGTGATCGGGTCGGGGATGCCGACAGTGTCGAGTAGTTCGCAGGCCCGCGCCTTGGCCGCAGCCCCCTTCATGGAAAAATGGTGTTGCAGTGTCTCCGCGATTTGAGCGCCGACGGTCATGACGGGGTTTAGGCTGGTCATTGGCTCCTGAAAGATCATGGAGATCCGCTGCCCTCTAAGTCGGCGCATCTCCACCTCAGGAAGCTGACAAAGGTCCTGTCCCTCCAGAAGGATTTTTCCGGAAATGATCCGCCCGGCGGGTTCCGGAACAAGCTTCATGATGGAGAGGGCCGTCATTGATTTTCCACAGCCGGACTCTCCGACGACGGCAAAGGTCTCTCCCCGCCGGACCGTAAAGGACACCCCGTCTATCGCACGGACAACCCCTTCTTCGGTGTAAAACCAGGTCCTCAGATCCTGTACCTGAAGGAGCGCGTTCTTGTTCGTGGGGCGATTCATCATCGGCTCCTCAGGCGTGGATCAAAGGCGTCGCGGACGGCATCGGAAAAGATATTGGCCGTCAGGACCAGACCAAACATAAAAATAAAAGCGGCGCTGAGCGACCACCAGACGATCGGCTCGCGCGCCATCTCCATCCTCGCGCTGTTGATCATATTTCCCCAGGAGATCATTGCCGGATCGACGCCGACGCCGACGTAGGAAAGGACCGCTTCGGCCAGGACCAGGCCGCTAAAATCGAGAACGACGGAGATCAGGACGATATGCATAACATTTGGGAGTATGTGGCGGATGAGAATCCGGGTTCGGCCCACCCCCAAAGCGATGGCGGCCTGGACATACTCTGATTCACGCAGCTTGAGCGTTTCTCCGCGTAAGAGGCGGCAGAGGCCGATCCAACTGGTCATTCCGAGAATTAGGCAGAGGAAGAGGAGGCGGATGTCGGCCCGTTCTGTAATGCTGGAGAATGAATCCGCATGTTTGTCCATATAAACTTGTAGAATCAGGACGGCTGCAGCGATGAGTAAGACGCCCGGGACGGAGCTGAGGGTGGTATAGAGGTATTGTATGAGGTCATCAACCCATCCACGGAAGTAGCCCGCAGCGATGCCGAGGAAGAGAGCAAAAGGGAGCATGACGAGTGTTGTGAGTCCTCCGATGACCAGCCCGGTGCGAATGCCCTTGAGGGCAAGATAAAGCACATCCTGTCCAACCTTGTCGGTCCCGCTTAGGTGGTACTTCGCGCTCAGCGGGATGACGATGGAAACCATGATGATGATCAGACTCAGGGTGATGAGGATGGCGCCCCAGGCCGTTTCATACTGGTTGTTCCGGAGGGCATGCAGCGTTTTCTTCCAGGGTGAGCGATGATGGCGACTTAACAGGAAGGAAAAGGTCAGGAAAAGGGTGAAGGCGAGAAACAGGCCTGTCAGTCCCCCCATAAAGAGGGTCTGCTTTATGTCCGCACTCTGTGTCAGTCCGTCTGTCAGGTGTGCGCCGCCATAGCTCAATGGGGGAAAGACCCTCTTCTTCACGCCACCGGGAAATTCGATCATCTCTTTGGCGAAGGAATGCGTCGCCAAGGGCGCGGAGTAGGTTCGTTCCACATTTTTTCTCAGTCGTCCGACGACAAGATCGAGCAGGGAGAGAACCTCCGGGGAATACTGAATTTCCTGTCCGGCTTCTATTTGGGGAAGTTTCTGCCTGAAGTGAAGTGAATCCAGGAGTCCGATCCCAATGTAGGAGAGCAGGACCGTGAGGGCGGCCATGGCGAGTGCGCGGCGGCGGACTTGCCGCAGAGGCGCGAGAAGATGTTCCTGCCCGGAGACGTAAACACCAATGGCGCCCATAGACGCCAAAAGGAGAAGCAGGAGGATGTCGGTCCAGAGGAAGACGGGTTTGAAGGAGCTGAGGTTCGTGAAGAAGTCCGGCATTAGTTTAACCTGACCCGGGGATCGACCCATGTATAGGAAATATCGGTCAACAAGAGGCCGATGATGTAGAGAAAGGAACCGAGGAAGACCATGGCGCGGACAATCGCGAAGTCCTGGCTGTTAATGGCATCAATAGTGTAGCTTCCCAATCCGGGAATACTGAAAAAAGATTCCGTAATGAGGCTTCCAAGAAAGAGAAGAGGAATCACAACCACGACGCCGGTCAGAATCGGGACCAGGGCATTGCGGAGGACATGGCCAAAGAGGACGGTCAACTCGGAAAGTCCTTTCGCGCGCGCGGTCCGGACATAATCTTTCCCGATCTCTTCCAGAAAGATGGTCCGATACCAGCGTGTCCCGGTGCCGACTCCCGCGATCAGACCGATGATGACCGGAAGAATTAGGAACTTTACTGCATTGAGGCCGCCGTCATAGCCGGAGATGGGGACCAGACGAAGCATCTTGCTGAAGAGGAACTGCCCGCCGATGATGTAAAAGAGAGATGAAATCGACATCATGGCCACGGCGACGATCACCCCCCAGGTATCGATATAGGAAGCGCGAAAGAAGGCGATGAGCATCGCGACGGTCACATTGACAAAAAGCCCGACAAGGAGTCCGGGGATCGCGATGGCTAAACTCGGCCACATCCGTTGCCGTATATCCGCCCCGATGTTCCGACCGTCATCTGCCCGTCCGAAGTCAAAGAAAAAAAGCCGGAGAGATTTTTCAAAAAAAATTGTTTCTGTCAGTTTTCCGGAACCTTGTGCGGAAAGATTAATCGCCAGAGGCTTGTTATAGCCATGGTCCGCTTTCCACTTATCGACGGCTTCCTGGGTGACCCGCTTTCCTCCGAGGTGAAGACGTGCCATGTCATCGGGAGTATTGATTACAAAAAAAAGGAGAAAGGTCAGGAGGTTGACCCCGATCAATATCGGGAAGGCGTAAAGAAGTCGGCGAACGATATAGGCGGTCATTGCAGGTTCCTCTGCCAGGAATGTTCTGAGATTCCCCGTTCCTTGCGTCGGTAGGACCGGATGGCCGGGAGGGTTCCAAGCAGAAGGAGCATGCCACCGACCCAGAGCGGCCACCAGACCGCCTTGTTCCACTGTCCTTGTTGTTGCGTGCGAAGGTGGGGATCAACTTTGGCATACTTCAGGGTATTGTTGGCCATGAGATTAGGTTTAATATTTCCATACCAGGCATGAAAAAGACCGAAGCGCTGCGGATGAAAGCCGGAGACCCAAGGGACATCCCGGCGAACAACCTCCACCATCTGATCGATGATTCTCTGACGTTCCGGACCATTTTCCATATTCTTCATCCGGTCAAATAGGGTATCGAATTCCTTGTTTGAGTAGTTTGCCGCATTTTCTCCATTTTTGCCGGCTTTGGCGTTGGGGCCGTAGAGAAGAAAGAGGAAGTTTTCCGGGTCGGGGTAGTCGGCATTCCAGCCCCACTGGAAGATCTGCGCGGTCCCTTTGAGCATCTTGTCCTGGAAGCGATTATAATCTGTATTGCGGATGACCAGTTGGACCTGTATTTTTTCAAACTGCTTGCGCAGCCAGTCGAAGGTGGCCTTGGCCTCCGGGCCGGTCCCGGTCGTATCAAAGTGGAGAATGAGCGGCTGGCCCGTTTTTTCATCGCGCCCTTGGGGATATCCTGCCTCCGCCAGCAGTTGACGCGCAGCAGTGATGGGCAAGCGTTTCGGCTTTCCGTCAATCCAGTCATACACTCGGCGATTGATTCCGGCTTCTCCTTCTTTAAACCCGAATATTCCGGGGGGAAGCGGTCCCTGCATGGCCATGCCGCGGCCGTTTTGAAAGATGGAGATTGATTCTTCCTGGTCGATCGCGATGGCGATGGCCTGCCTCAGTTTGCGTGCCGAAGGATGGCCTCCGCCGACGACCGGATCAAGCATATTAAAGCCCATGTAATAGGTGCTGGCCGCCGTGCTGGTAAGAAGGCGTATCCCCTTGGACTTCATTTCTTCGGTCAGGTCTGTATTTCCCGTTTCCGAGATACGGACAGCCTGGTCAAAGCTGTCTGAAGAGATGCCGGAGCTGTCGTAATATCCCTGGAGAAACTTATTCCATATAGGGATGTCTTCCTTTTCAAGACTGTAGACAACCTTCTCAATAAATGGGAGCGGCTTCCCGGCATCTTCGAGCATCCCTGCGGCACGATCTCCCGGTTCGCCCTCCATAGGATATTGTTCTCCGTGGAAGTTTGGATTGCGTTCCAGGACCATCCGTAAATTAGGGTTGTTGGTGGTTAGCATGTAGGGGCCGGTGCCGACCGGATACCAGTCGAGCGTTATGTTTTTTTCAGCCAGGCCGGCTTGGGCGTAGAAACGATCGACCTCGTACGGAACAGGCGCGAAGAAGGGCATGGCCAGCCAGTAGAGAAATTGCGGATACTTGCCGTGAATTTTGATCCGGTAGGTGTATTGATCTACCACTTCCGCTCCGGCGAGCGGAAAGTCACGGAGGTCCAGAAAGGCCGCCCCCTTCTTTTGGGCTTCTCTCAATTGTGTTCCGAAGTCCTTTAATTCGACAATATATTCCGACATAAAGCCATAAATCGGGGAGTGAATCCTGGGATGGGCGAGGCGTTTGATCTGGTAAACATAATCTTCTGCGCGCAGTTCACGGCTTCCGGTTTTCGGGAAATCTGAAAGTGTATCGATCCGTTCAAGGGCCTGATCACTCAAGTTGTGGTATAGGAATTTTCCCTCTGTATCCCGGGCAAAGCTGGGATGAGGCTGGTAGCGGATTCCCGGTTTAATCTTGATAGTGTAGACACTTAAGGCGACCGTTTCCGCCGGATCTGCTCCGGTGATTTCTGTTCCGTCTTTATCGAAGTAGAGCGGGGACGGGACATCTTCTGCGGTCAGCGGAATCAGGGAATAAGGTCTTTTCAGGTAATGATATTGAAAGGGGGGTTCGTAGATCTGTCCGGTGAAGGTGATCTCATTCGAGGAATAGGACTGTGCCGGGTCAAGATGCTTCGGCCGTTGACTGAAAGAACTGTACAAGATGGTCTTCGCCTCATCCCCTTTGGGGTAGGGATTGTTGAGAGACGAACCGGAACATCCGCTGAGGCTGCTTAGGAAATATAGGAGGACAACAAAGTAGAAGGATCTTCCCACGTGCTCACTCCTTCTCTCCTTCCGAAGGGGCCTCATTTTTTGATTCAGATGCGGGATCAGCGGTCGCAGATTCTGGATTATCGACAGGTTCAGCCTCTTCCGTCGCTTCTGGTTCCTCTATTGGGACGGGGGTGACGACTGTTGAGACGACCGACCGTTCCCGGCCCAGGATAGAAAGGCTCATGGAGGTCACGAAGAATAATACGGCTGCTCCGATTGTGACCTTGCTCAGAAATGTTGTGGCCCCACGGCTTCCAAAAATAGTTTGGCTCGATCCTCCAAAGGCGGCCCCCATTTCCGCGCCCTTACCGGATTGAAGCATGACGATTGCGATCAGGGTAATACATACAATAAGATGGACAACGACAGTAAAGGTAAACATCCGTTTCTTTCTCCTCTGTAATAATAGCGCTGTGTTGGCGACTCAGGCTCTCTTGACTGCAGTGCCTCGTTCGATGATCTTTATCAATTTATCCGCCGATAGGCTTGCTCCGCCGACCAACACCCCGTCAATCTGCTTTTCTTTCATGAAGGTCTCGATATTAGTCTCATTGACACTCCCACCGTAAAGAATGCGAGGCCTTCCTTTCTTCAAACCCTGGCAAAGACATTCCCGGACTTTTCGGTGGACCGACGCGACATCGCCCGGCGTCGGGGTCTGACCCGTTCCAATCGCCCAGACCGGCTCATAGGCGATGATCCACTCCGAAATATTTTCCGGCGTTCCATGGCCTTGAAGGATTTCCCCGAAGGCCTCGCTGAGTTGGCGCTCCAGGACGGCCCAGGTCTTTCCGTCTTTCCGTTCCTGCAGGGTTTCCCCGATACAGAGGATGGGTCTGAGGTCACATTTAACGATTGCATCGAGCTTCTCATGGATCTCAGGATCGGTTTCTCCAAAGATCTGACGCCTCTCTGAGTGGCCGATGATGACGTACCGGCACCCCACTTCACGCAGCATCGATGGCGCAATCTCCCCCGTGAAGGCTCCCTCCCCCCCATAATGAACATTTTGGCCGGCAAGGTCAACCCTTAAAGAAGATTGCTTCAGGAATTCAGAAACAAAAGAGAGGGCAGTGAAGGGAGGTGCCAGTATTGTTTCAGCAAAGTCTATTTTGGAAAGAGGAGTGTCCATTTGTTGCGCTGTGTGCTTTTCAAGGGCATACAGATAAGACTCAGCCTCGGCGATTCCCTTATTCATCTTCCAGTTTGCGACAAAGCAGGGTGGTGACATCCTTCCCCTCTTCATTATTTACAAGGGCCTGTCCGGCAACACGGTCAATCCGGGGAGTTTTTCTCCCTCCAGCAATTGGAGGGCTGCCCCTCCACCTGTAGAGATAAATGAAATACTTTCGGATTCCCCCGCCTGATGAACCGCCATGGACGTTTCTCCTCCTCCGACAATCGTGAGGGCATAGGCATTGGCGACGGCCTGGGCGACTGCGGACGTGCCGCGTGAATAGGCATCCATCTCAAATAGACCCATCGGCCCATTCCAGAGGATGGTTTTGGCATTTGCCAGGACTTCCATGAAAAGCCGAACGGAGGCGGGTCCGATATCGAGTCCGACCCAGTCTTTTGGGATCTCCTGCACCGGGACATTTTTTGCCTCTGCGGAAGGATCCTTACTTGGGGCGACGACGCAATCGACCGGAAGGTAGAATTTGATGCCGCGTTCAATGGCATTTTTCCTGATATCTCTCGCAATGGGGATCATGGAATCTTCGACAAGTGAATTTCCGACATCGATTCCGGCGGCCTTTAAGAAGGTAAAGGCCATTCCTCCACCGATGATTACCTTGTCGACCTTTTTTCCCAGATTCTCAATGACACCAATTTTTCCAGAAACCTTTGTCCCTCCCAATATTGCGACGAAAGGGCGTGCGGGGTTTTCAACGGCCCCTTCAAGATAGGTGATTTCCTTTTTCATCAGGAACCCGCAGGCCTTGGCCTTGACAAATTTGGTGATGCCGGTCGTTGAGGCGTGGGCCCTATGGGCGGTCCCGAAGGCATCATTGATGTACACATCGATCCCAAGACCGGCCAAGGACTTTGAGAAGGCATCGTCATTGTTCTCTTCTTCCGGATGGAATCGGAGGTTTTCCAAAAGAAGAACATCTCCCGGCTTAAGCCGGGCTGCCATCTTTTTAGCCTCTGGCCCGATACAGTCGGGGGCGAAGGCAACTTCTTTTCCCAGACGGCGTTGGAGGCGTTTTGCAACCGGTGCAAGTGAGAAATGCGGGTCTGTCCCTTCCGGCCGGCCGAGATGAGACGCGAGGATGACTGAGGCACCTTCATCAATGGCATAATTTATGGTCGGGAGCGTCGAACGGATTCGCGTATCGTCTGTAATATTCAGGTCCCGATCGAGCGGGACATTAAAATCGGCCCGAATAAAGAGACGTTTTCCTCTAATCGGTATATCCTCAATGGTCATTTTGTTCAGAAACATGAAATGCGAACCTCTGAAGGTGGTCGAAAGAAAAGGCGGGTTATTATTTTTTTGCAATATACAGGATCAGATCGCGAATACGGCAGGAGTAGCCCCATTCATTGTCATACCACGCGATGACCTTTACCATCCGGTCGCCGATAATCTTGGTCAAGGTGCCATCTACAATTGATGAATGGGGATTTCCTCTTAAATCGATAGAGACCAAGGGCAGCTCTGTATATTGAAGGATTCCGGCCATCTCCCCTTGTGCGGCTGTGCAAATTGCAGCGCGGACCGAGGCTTCGTTTGCGTCTGATTCCAGTTCGACAACAAGATCAATGAGTGAGACGTTTGGCGTCGGGACCCGGATGGCCATTCCATCCAGCTTTCCCTCTAGCTCCGGAAGAACGACGGAGAGTGCTTTTGCCGCGCCTGTTGTTGTCGGAATCATTGAAAGGTTTGCTGCGCGTCCTCTTCTTAAATCTTTGTGGGGAAGGTCGAGGAGCTGCTGGTCATTGGTATAGGAATGGACGGTGGTCATGAGTCCTCGTTTGATCCCGAAGTGATCAGAGAGAACTTTTGCAAGCGGTGCAAGACAATTGGTTGTACACGAGGCATTGGAAACGATACTGTGTTGTTTCGGATCATATCGATCCTCATTAACCCCCAGAACCACTGTGACATCCGGTGATTTTCCCGGCGCCGAGATGATCACTTTTTGACTGCCCGCCGTAATATGTTTTTGGGCCGAGCTGCGGTCAACAAATCGACCGGTCGCTTCCACAACGATATCGACATCCATTTCTTTCCAGGGGAGGAGGGCAGGATCCTTTTCCCTGGTGATTCGAATCGATTGATTCCCGATGAGGAGGGCATCCTCTTTGGATTCAATCTCATGCGGAAATACACCATGGACCGAATCATACTTGAGGAGATGCGCCAAGGTTTTGGCATCGGCCAGATCATTCACACCAACGATATTGATTTCAGGGTGGGGAAATGCAACGCGAAAGAGGTTTCGCCCGATCCGACCAAATCCATTTATGCCAACACGTACTGCCAAGGGAACTCCCTAAAAGGCCTCTCCACCATCAAATCTGAAGAACTGATTTGGCGATGACGCGGCCATCTTGTATTCTCTCGGTTCCGTCCCTTTTACGAAGATTTCGACCTCACCGTCCTCATCTTCAGAGACCAAGAGTCCTGTATCACGGTCGATTCTAGCATAAACAATATTCTCGGGTATAGAAAAAGATACAACCGGAAGCAGAGAAAGGGAATTCTTCATGAATGAGACCCATACAGGTAGGGCGGCACGACCGCCGGACTCCCGGCTTCCGAGAGAGCGGTTGTCATCGAATCCGACCCAAACGCCAGCCGCCAGGTTTGGCGCGAATCCAACGAACCAGGCATCCGTAAATTCATTCGTCGTTCCTGTCTTTCCGGCAATCGGTCGACCGATGACGCGTGCCTTTCTTCCGGTTCCACGTTGGATCACATCTTCGAGGATATTTGTGACGACATATGCCGTTTCCTTGGAGATGGCCTGTTCCGGCGAAAACTGGTGGGATTCCAGGACATGACCGTTATTGTCGGTTACAGAGAGAATGAGTGTCGGTTTGAGGCGTACCCCCTGATTGGCATAGACCCCGAGCGCTGAAGTGATCTCCAGAAGGCTGACGCCCGAAGAACCGAGCGCCAGAGAGAGATCGCGAGTCAATGGGGTATCAATCCCGATGCGTTGCGCAAAGTTGACCACATTGGAAATGCCGACCTGTTTGAGTAGCCTGACGGTTGCCAGATTTCGTGAATGCGTGAGTGCGTCACGCATGGTGATTGGTCCGTAGAATTTTTTTTCGTAGTTCTCAGGTTTCCAGACCTTGTTTGTTTCGGTATCAGTAAAAATGACCGGATTATCAACCAACAGGGTCGCTGGCGTCAATCCCTGTTCTATGGCGGTTCCGTAAATAATGGGTTTGAATGCGGAGCCGGGTTGCCGCCGGGCCATGAGGGCCCGGTTGAATTCGCTTTTTCTGAAACTGTACCCACCCACAAGTGCCTTGACTGCACCGGTGGATGGATCAAGGGCGGCAAAGGCTCCTTGAACAATGGGCTCTTGCTCAAGACTGAAAAGGGCCTCATGCCCGTTTTCCTCGGTACGCTTGACCTTCATCAGGATAATGTCATTCAGATTGAGGATATCGTATGGTTTTGGGTTTTTGATGACCACAAGGTCATCGCGCAGATGTTCCCCTTTCAACTGCCTCGCAGCCCAGAGCATGTCTTTTAGCATGATCTTTCCAACAAGACCCCCGACTTCGACCGTCGCATCATGGTCGGTTCGTGATAGGACCCGTCCTTTTACAACCTCCCCGACTTTCAATGGATGGGGTTTCTTTTCCGAGGGGGACGTTTCTTCCGCTTCTGGACGATACGTTCCTATTGCGCCTCTGTATCCCTGACGTTTGTCCAGCCGCTCAAGCCCCTCGCGAAGCGCACGTTCGGCCATGCGCTGGGACGGTTCGTTGAGTGTGGTATAAACGTTCAAACCACCCTTGTAGAGGACATCATCTCCGTATTTCCCGATCAGGTATTGCCGGATATGTTCCTTAAAATAAAGCGCAATATCATCTTTTCTGGAATGGCGTTTCTGGAAATAAAGGTCTTCCGCATAGACTTCGCGATATTGTTCTTTCGTAATGTAGCCTTCACTTACCATTCTTTTTAGGACCACTCTCTGGCGAAATTTGGCTTTTTCGGGATGCCGGTAGGGAGAATAAGTATTCGGGGCCTTGGGGAGTCCCGCGAGGAATCCGGCCTCGGCCAGGTTGATCTCTGACACATCTTTCCCGAAATAAGTCTTGGCGGCGACCTGAACGCCATAGGAGCCATGCCCAAAGTAGATCTGATTCAGATAGATCTCGAGGATGCGATCTTTGCCGATGACCTCCTCCATCTTTCGCGCCAGAAGGAGCTCCTTTAATTTTCGTCTAATTGTTCGTTCCGGGGTTAGAAAGAGAGAACGGGCAAGTTGTTGTGTGATAGTGCTCGCCCCCTGCCGGATCTCCATGCTTTCAAGGTTTTTGATAAACGCCCTTATAATCCGAAGTGTATCAAAGCCCTTATGCTGATAGAAACGAGAATCCTCCACGGCCAGGAAAGCATTGATCAGTATTTTTGGCATTTGTGAAAGCGGGACGAGAACCCTTTTTTCAATGAAAAACTGGCCGATCACCTTGTTGTCATCCGAATAGACCCGGGTTGCGAGACTCGGCTCATAGGTGCCGAGCTTCTCGAGAGAGGGAAGGTCCATAGAAAAATAGTAGATTGCACCTCCGGCGGCACCTGCTCCGACGAGCGAGAGGAAAAAGAGAGCAATGAGACCCCATTTGATCCATCGATTTATGCCGATTCGTCTTTTTTGGGGAGGGTTGTGCCTGGAAAAGGTCTTTTGTTCCAATGGATTATCCTACATGAACCGACTAAAGCGTATCCGTTTTCCTCTTCCTTGTCAAGGATCTCGAGGTATTGGATGGTACGGTTTCAGGGATTGAAAATCCTTCCTGTTTCTCCTATAGTAGCCAGCATGGGTAGGCGCTTGCGTGTAAATAATGAGGATGGACCTTGATGGTTGCCCCAAGACTCCTGATCTTTGATCTTGATGGGACGTTAATTGACTCGAAGCGGGATATTGCCAAATCGGTCAATCTCACGTTCCGGGATCTTGGCCTTCCCGAAAAACCGAATGAAACGATCTACGGCTATGTCGGGAACGGGGTCCGGAAACTCATTCTGGATGCGGTGGAAAGTACGGATGTGCGCTTGATTGACCGCGCGCTTGAAATCTTCAGGGGGCATTACATGGATCATCTTCTCGATGAAACAAGGCTCTATGAGGGAATCAGTGAAGTACTTGACCATTATCGCCAGACGAAAATGGCCCTTGTGACCAATAAGCCGTATGATTACGCAAAAAAAATTATGGAGGGGTTGGGTGTGGACAAGGCCTTTGATTTTATTATCGGGAGTGAGGCGCATACCCAGTTGAAGCCTCATCCTGAAATGATCCTGAAGACCCTGGCGTTCCTGGACACGCCGATATCGGATGCCGTTATGATCGGCGACTCTCTCAATGATATCTATGCGGCCCGTTCAGCCGGTGTGAGATCGTGCGCCGTCGCCTACGGTTTTGGGGACGCCGATGTGCTTCGTTCTGAACATCCTGATTTCTTTGCAGAAACGGGCGAGGCTTTAATGACCCTTTTCTCATAATTTTTGATGTCCCGCCCTGTGTGTTGAAGCGGGTAAAGGAGCTGGTGTGAAGAAGCTGTTATTTTTTATTTCATGGATGATGTTAGTAACGACCGGGGTTTCCGCGCAGACCCTGGCCGATCGCGTCATTGAGCATACGCTTTCTAACGGCCTGAGGGTCCTAATGGTTGAGCGCCATCAGGTACCGACGATCTCTTTTCGCATCATTTACAATGTCGGGTCTGTCAATGAAGTCAGCGGGATTACCGGCGTGGCCCATCTCTATGAACACATGGCGTTTAAAGGAACCCGAACCCTCGGGACCTCTGACTTCGAAAAAGAAGAAAAGGTCTTGGCCCGGATTGAGCGTTTGAACGATGAGATCCTGCTTGAAACGCGGAAAGGGAGTGCGGCGGATTCGGAACGCTTAAAGGCCCTGGAGAAAAAGTTTGTTTTGCTTCAAAAAGAGGCGCGGCAATGGGTTATCCCGAATGAGCTTGGAGAGATCTACGATCGGAATGGAGCAGCCGGGTTTAATGCCTCAACCGGCCGGGATGTGACCTCTTACATTGTCAGTCTCCCCGCAAACCGGCTTCCGCTCTGGATCGCCATCGAATCGGATCGGATGACCAACCCGGTCCTACGTGAATTTTATAAGGAGAGAGACGTCGTTCTGGAAGAACGCCGCAGGAGTGTTGAGACCAACCCCTCCGGCAAGCTGTATGAAACATTTCTCTCAACGGCTTTCGCGGCCCATCCTTACGGTTATCCCACGCTTGGCTGGCCTTCAGATGTCAGGTCCCTGTCCGCCACACAGACGGCCCTCTTCTACAAGACCTACTATGGGCCAAATAATACAATCATTGCCATGGTTGGTGATTTTAAGGCAGCGGAAGTTATTCCCCTTTTAGAGGCTTCTTTCGGCACGATCCCTTCCGGTCCGCTACCACCAAGGGTGGTGACCGTAGAGCCCCCGCAGCGGGGTGAGCGCCGGGTGGAAGTTGAGGATGAAGCCAACCCCAGCGTCGTCATCGGGTACCATAAACCCAACCTGCACCACCCGGATGATGCTGTCTTTGATGTGATTGATTCGCTGCTCTCCAGGGGGCGGACCTCTCGGCTCTATAAGAAATTGGTTAAGGAAAAGCAAATTGCGGTCAGTGTATCGAGCAGCGCCGGGACCCCCGGCGCACGCTATACGAGTCTTTTTACAATCTCCGCGACTCCGCGCGCCCCACATACCACCTTAGATTTGGAGGAGGCGATCTATGCCGTACTCGAGCGTTTGAAAACGGAACCGCCCACTGAAAAAGAACTTCAGAAGGTCATCACAAATATCGACGCCTCCTTGATCCGTTCTCTTAGGTCGAATAGCGGTCTTGCAGGCCGGCTTTCCTATTTTGAGGCGGTTGCGGACGATTGGCGCTATACGCTCCGGAACCGGGATGCCATCGCAAAGGTGACTGCTGAAGATGTGATGCGTGTTGCCCAAACCTATTTTATAAAGAAGAGCCGAACCGTTGCTACCCTGGTTCAACAGGAAAAAAAATCGCGGGGAAAAAATCTGGATGATAAGGAGGTGGCGCAATGAGCTGGGCGATGATGAAAAAGGTGGTCTTGCTCCTCCTGGTCATTTTCCTGCAATCGGCCTGTCTCTCGCTTCATCAGGCGCAGACTCTCGGGTCCGATTCAACATCCAACCCGAGACGCATGGTTTTTCCCCCTCAGCCCTTTCAACCTCCCAAGGCGGAGCGGATGACCCTCTCAAACGGCATGGTTCTCTATCTTCTGGAGGACCATGAACTTCCCCTGATCAATCTTCAGATAATGATCCGGACCGGGGATCTCTACGAACCTGCGGACAAGATCGCCCTTGCAGGAATGACCGGAAGCTTAATGCGGACCGGAGGGACCCGTAATCATCGGGGGGATGAGGTTGACGAGATACTGGACCAGATCGCCGCCGGATTATCAGTCGGGATCGGGACCGATTCAGGAGGGGCTTCGCTAGATGTTCTAAAGAAGGATTTTGACTTTGGACTTCAACTGTTGGCCGACATCCTGATGCATCCCGCCTTTGAGGAGGAAAAACTCACTCTTGCAAAGAACAGGGCGCTGGAGGGAATCCGTCGCCGCAATGACCGAGCCTCTTCGATCGCAAGTCGAGAATTTTGGAAGCAGCTCTACGGGGCGGACAATCCCTATGCCAGAGAGTCGACTGAAGAGACGGTGAACGCGATCCAACGAAAGGACCTCATTGCCTTTCACCAAAAATATTTCGCGCCGAACAATATGATGATTGGTGTCACCGGTGATTTTAATAAAAGAGAGATAATCGGAAAAATTGAGAAAGCCTTTGAGGGCTGGGAAAAAAAAGAGATCAGCTTCCCGAAGGTCCCGCCGGTCGTTAAGCGGAAAACAGGGGGGGTCTATCACATTCAACGACCGATCCCGCAGACGCAGGTCCGAATCGGCCATCTTGGGATCAAGCAGGAAAATCCTGACTCTTTTGCCCTGTCGGTCATGAACGATGTGCTCGGTGGAGGAGGGATGGCCAGTCGCCTCTTTTCAGATGTCAGGAGCCGCCAGGGACTGGCCTATTCGGTCGGGTCTGTTTTTCGACCTGGAAAGCTGGAACAGGGCGTTTTCCTCGCCTATAGCGGAACGCGGGTCGAGTCAACCCATCAAGCCATTTCGACCATCATTCAGCACATCGAAAAGGTCCGTAAGGAACCCGTTTTGGACGAAGAGCTCAAGCGTGCCAAGGAGGCTTTTCTCAACTCTTTTATCTTTTCTTTTTCGAGCCCGTCTCAGATTGTGGGTCAGCAGATGTCGCTGGAATATTACGGTCTCCCGTCTGATTATCTGGAGCAATACCGGGACAATGTTGCAAAGGTCACGAAAGCCGATGTCTTGCGGGTTGCCAGGGAATACCTTCACCCGGACCGCCTGGTGATTCTGGCCGTCGGAGACGAAACCCAGTTTGACCAAGCCCTATCGACCTTGGGCAAGGTTGAGCGAATCCAAGTGGGGCCGTAGGGGGAGGAGACAGAGGTCAGGCGTATGGAGCAAATGCCAAAATTAGATAAAAAATTAATCTCTGTTTCGTCACTAGATGATACAAGAGAAGAGAAAACCTACTGGCTTACAAAAACAGCACAAGACCGGATTGAAGCGATTGAATTGAACCGCAGGATGGTATATGGCCAGGATCGAGCTACATCCCGACTTCAAAGATTTCTTGAAACTTCTGAACTCTCGAAGCGTTGAGTATCTTATCGTAGGTGGTTATGCAGTCGGATATCACGGGTATCCGCGAGCGACGGGAGACATGGATATTTGGATTGCAGTTAATGAATCGAATGCGCGGAAAGTTGAAAAAGTCCTCTTGGATTTTGGTATGCCGGTTGAGGCGGTGACTATGGAGTTGTTTACTGAGAGAGACAAAATCATTCGTATGGGTGTTCCTCCGGTTCGAATTGAGGTCATTACCGGTGCATCGGGTGTCGACTTCACTGATTGTTATGCCAGACGGGAGGAGGTCGAGCTTGATGGAGTAAGAGTGAATTTTATCTCGATTGAAGATCTAAAGAAAAACAAAAAAGCGAGCGGCAGGCACAAGGATTTGGAAGATTTGGACCAGTTGCCGTGAAAGTCAATACGGCTGACATTGACCTTAGGCAAAATCTAAATCGTTTGGAGGTTAAAAAGTAACATAGTATTAGTTTTCCATTGACATTTTGTATTCATATGATTACACTTTTCTTCGTGAGGGCAGATACTACTTTGGTCAAGATCGGTGAAAGAGTCAAGAAATTACGGAGATCGAGAGGCTGGACTCAAAAGCAGCTTGCGGAGAAGGCAGGCCTTCACCGAGTTAGCATCGGACAGATCGAAGCCGAAATGCGGACTCCTGATCTTAAAACACGAAACAAATTGGCCAAAGCTTTCAAGATCAAGATAGCAAATCTGTTAGGGGAGGAGACAATGGAGTGGAATGTTCAAATAGAAAAAAAAGTTAGCTTAGTTAAGGGAAATGATACGGATGTTAAGAGAGTATCCGAATGGTTAAGCAAAATTGAGGAGGCCGAGAAGGGTTGGGCTTGGAATGATCAGATGAGTGCGGGTCGTGCAAAATCTTTCCTGGAGCTAGCAAATACCTACAAGAAATTGGCCATCCTCGAACTTTATAATCTTCAGTATGCAAATACGGAAGAAAAACATCTTTGGCAAAAATCAATGGACATCGCTGAGTAATATTTTTTGTCTCGATGGGCTCAAGAGACAACGATTACTTGAAAGTCCGACCTGCACTGGAGCCGACCGTATAGTGGAGAGAAAATTAAATGAAGGTCGAGATTATTGAAGGGAGTCTTCTGGATTGTGAGGCCGATGTTATTGTGAATCCGGCGAATAGTCGGGGACAAATGGGCGGCGGGGTTGCCGGTGTGATCCGCAGGGTTTCCGGAAAAGAGGTCGAGTCTGAAGCGATGAGGCTAGCGCCGATTCCGGTCGGAAAGGCTGTTTTGACGGGTGGGGGGAAGAGCCGCTTCAAGGGGATCATTCACGCCCCAACCATGGTTCAGCCAGACGAGGTGATCCCGGTTGGAAATGTGTGGAAAGCGACCCGTGCGGTACTTGATCTCGCTGAAAAAGAACAGATCGATCACCTTGGATTTCCCGGCATGGGGACCGGTGTCGGGAGGGTTTCCCCGGATGCTGCCGCAGAAGCGATGATTGGTGAGATGACGTCCTTTCGAGGGAGGGCGATTCAAAAAATCACCCTGGTGGATGTCCGCCGGGACATGGTTGCGGCCTGGAAATCCGCGTACTCGAAACAGAATCAAGAAGGAGAATAGAATTAAATGCTACACAGAATGAAATTGCGTGTTGTTTACGGGGGCGGTCTGGCAAAGGATAAACTTGCGGGTCGTCTTAAAATGAAAGTCATTTTGTTGGCGGGGATTGCGGTACTGATTCCTTTTGCCGGCATTACCTATTTTCTGCTGACGGATCCGGGTGTGATGGAATTGGTTCTGATCGGTTTTCTCTCTTCCCTTTCCTGCATCCCGGTTGTTCTTTGTGCCTACGCGAAAGGATATGGCCGCCCTCTGGCAGATCTCTGGCGGGAACGCCCCGGAGAGATGAAATCCCTGGCCATCAAGATCGGTTTTCTCTACGGCTTTGCCCTTTACTGGATGATTCTGGGGATCGTTGAATTTCTCTTCGGCTATGACGCCTTTCGGGCGGCGCTGATCAGTTTTGTGGCGAGTGCGGCAGCGAGAGATGGGTTTGAGATCGGTTACTATCGCGCCAAAGCAACGGTACAGGACCAGATCAGGATTTTCCCAGACAACCGTTCAATCAAAGAGCTTCTTCCGGTTGCGCCGGGGAAAATTATCGCCCTGCTGGTGACCGTGGTCCTCGGAGGAGGGATGACAGGTGCCTTTCTTGGTCCTCTCCTTCCAGAACCGCTTCATCAGGCGGTGGCCATCGGCATCATCGTCGGTATTGTCACGACCTTCTCCTATGCCTGGTCGCTTGAAGACCCTCCCGGTTTCCGGGTACTCGTTCGGTTTTTCATCTGGCCCGGTTTCACCATGGCCTTGACCTATTTTTTGATCTTGGCCTACCTTCTCCGGAAGGTCTTCCTGGTGAACCTCCCCCCTTCCATTGATTTCGGACTCCTCATGGCGGCCTGTTCCGGATGGATGACTTATGAAACCCTTTTTCTTGGGTATCTTCAATGGAAGAAACCCCTTGCCGCAGCTGCTGTTTCAGACGAGCATGTTGATCCCGTTGCGTCGTAATGTGAATAATGCTATGTTTCTCAGAGGAGAAGAAGCTATGCTGAAACAGAACAAGCCCTTGGGTGCAGCCCTCATTGCCCTGTTTGTCTTGATTTCCGTCCCGATCGCTGCTTCAAATTCCTGGGCTGATTATATGGCTGATCAGTATATTACGATCTCTCATGGAGAGTTTGGAGGAGATCGGCGGATCATGGAGGCCAAGCTCTATTCCCAGGGGAAGAAGTTGCGTATGGAAACGACAATGGCGGGACGGAAGTCGATCAATATCTCACGCGGAGACAAGAGTCCTCCTGTCATGTGGGTCTTGATGCCGAATGAAAAGATGTACATGGAGACCCTGGGAAAAGAAGGGGAAGGAAATCCGATGGACCCGGGTGCAAGAGCAGGTGTTGAAAAAATATTTGTCACGAAGGAGCATGTCGCCGGGCGCCTGACAAATAAGTTTAAGCTTGTCTGGAAGGACAAGGACGGCAGCCGCTTAAGCGGCTTTGCCTGGGAGTTGATCGAACTCAATAATGCTCCCATCCGTCAGGAGTTTTTCAATAAAAATGAGCATGTCCTCGTCCAATTGGCCAACATCACTGTCAAGAAGCTTGATCCTGACCTCTTTGAAGTTCCGGAAGGATATCGCAAGATCTCAATGCCTCCTCAGATGCCGCCTAGCCCGCCCATTCCTGATCGGCCGTAGCTTCCCCAGAAACTTCATTCATAATAATCCTCTTTCTCTCCATCATGATTAACGAAGATGAGGACCATTCCTGAATCTCAACGTAAAATTATTGATAATCCAAGGGCTGTCTCCGGGCCTATTGAAGGCCGTCTTCCAGAATTTCAATAAAATATCCCGGTCGGTATTGTATGGCTTGACAATGAGTAGAAACCTGTTAGGATTGGAAAAAATAGCGGTGTTTCCGTGCTTTACGAAGTGGATATGTTGTACTTGTATGATAAAAATAGCTGTTCGGTATAAGAAGCTTGATTGTAGGGGAGTCGTCTGCCATCCTGCCCCCCAGGTTAGGAGTTAGCGGATGGGGAAGAAGCGAGAAGTTTACACGGTTGTCGTCCTCCCGAGTCCGACGTCGGAACCCTACCGGTTTACTCTCAGAAAGAGTATACTCAGGTCCCTCATTGGATTTTCCTCTGTTTTTATCCTCCTGTTGATCGTTTTCTTTACAAGATATTTATTTATGTTGGACCAACTGTCTGACCTTAAGGATCTCCGAAGAGAAACGAAAGCCCAGAAAATACAGATCCAGAGTTTTGTCGGGACCATTGATGATTTAAAGGATCAGATGACCCGTTTGGTGGAGTTTGACCGTAAGCTGCGTGTGATCACGGATATCGGCATTAGCCAGGAAAATAGCAGTTTGCTTGGTCGTGGTGGACCCGAAGAAGACACACCCGACTCAACGATCGGCTCTGATTCTATGTCGCGGATTACATCCATCATTCGATCAGACTTGGGGGAACTCAGGGAAGAATCGATTCGGCAAGAGAGGAGTTTTCAGGAGATTTCCGAGGTTGTCCGCAGCCGTCAGTCCCTCTGGGCTTCCACCCCCTCAGTCTGGCCCACAGATGGTTGGATCAGTTCTTCATTTGGGAAACGGATCTCTCCTTTTACCGGACGCCTTCAACGACATAAAGGAATAGATATCGTCGCACGGCCGGGAACGCCTATAATTGCTCCAGCAAAAGGGGTCGTGACTTATTCCCGATTTAATGGCGGGTATGGTAAGTTTTTAAAACTGAATCATGGATATGGGTATGTTACACATTATGGTCATCTCTCAAAGGCGGCAGTGAAAGTCGGTCAGAAAGTGAAGCGGGGAGAGATCATAGGTTATGTTGGTAACACAGGGCTCTCGACCGGTCCTCACCTCCACTATGAAGTTTTTGTAAATTCAATACCTGTAAATCCGATGAAATACATCCTGAACTAGCCTCATATCAGTGAGGGCTGTTCCGGCAAGCGTGTGATGTTTACTGGAGAGGGTCTCACGGTAAGTCGCTTCAAACTCATCCAACAATATTGAGGGACGGTGCGGGTCGATTTGCAGGAGAGCTTGGTTCTTTCCTGTAGAAGGAGGAGAGCAAAGGGCGGTTTACCATTTTCTCTCCCGGATTATCAACGCTGGTATGGCCACCCATGCGGTCGGTCTTATCGGGTAGGAGGAGGTTTGCAGGTCCGATGGCGGTGAAAGGTAAAGTGAAGTGGTTTAACGAAAAAAAAGGGTATGGGTTTATTGAAAGGGAAGATGGTGGAGATGTTTTTGTCCATTTTTCTGCGATTTCGGGGGACGGTTTTAAGACATTGGCTGAAGGGGATGCGGTTGAGTTTGAAGTGACCCAGGGAGAGAAAGGTCCTCAAGCATCTGATGTTCATAAATCGATATGACAATCGATTGCATATGAAATTGCAAAAAGCCCCGACAAGGATGTTCTTGTCGGGGCTTTTTGCAATAGCGAGGCCTAATCGTTTTATGATAAAATCAGCGTGTTTTCGCGTGACCATTCAGCACACCCCACTTTTCCTCCATGTCGGCGTTGCTGCGGTGCTCGAATCCTCACGTATGGAACATACGCTGCGGTACTGTGCGACTCGTGCCTTGCCCTGAAGGATGGGTCTCGCGAAGCCAAAATCCGGGCATGCTGAGTGGTCACGTTTTTACTATAAGGCATGAAAATAAAGATCAGGTAAGAAACACAAATATTATGGAGTTGAGGTGTTAGGAAGTCTTGTCAGAAAAGTCATTGGAAGCCGTAATGACAGAGAGTTGAAGCGTTTGCAACCCCTCGTCTCACAGGTCAACGCTCTGGAGGAATCGCTATTAAAACTGACAGATCAACAGTTGCGGGAGAAAACCGACCTTTTGAAGGAGCGTCTCCTCCTTCCTCCTGAGGTCCAGGAAGCTGCCGGCGATACGGAGGAAGCGGGTCAGGAAGAGGTGGCTGCGGATGAGCAATCGAAGGAACTCGCGAAGCGGCTCGATGACGTCCTCCCGGAAGCCTTCGCACTGGTCAGGGAGGCGTCAAAGCGTGTTCTCGGTATGCGCCATTTTGATGTCCAGATCCTTGGGGGGATTATCCTGCATGAAGGGAAAATTGCCGAGATGAGGACGGGTGAAGGAAAAACCCTGGCCGCGACACTTCCGGTTTATCTGAACGCACTGGCCGGAAAGGGGGTCCATGTTGTTACCGTCAATGATTATCTGGCGACGCGGGATGCCGAATGGATGGGGAAGGTTTATCGCTTTCTGGGCCTGACGGTCGGAAGCATTCATCATGATGCCTCGGATGAGGAACGGCAAGCGGCGTATGGGTCGGATGTGACCTATGGGACCAACAACGAGTTTGGTTTTGATTACCTGCGTGACAACATGAAGTTTGATCCCTTACGTTTTGTCCAGCGTGATCCCTACTTTGCCATTATTGACGAGGTCGACAGTATCTTAATTGATGAGGCACGAACACCCCTCATTATTTCAGGCCCGGCCGAGAAATCAACGGCGCTCTATTATCGGGTTAATCAGATCATCCCTTCACTTAAAAAAGAGGCGGACTATACCGTTGAAGAGAAGTCGAAGACGGTGACGCTTACTGAGGAAGGCAATGCAAAAGTTGAAAGGTTGCTGGAGGTTGATAATCTCTATGATCTTGCCAATATATCGCTGGTCCACCATGTTCTCCAGTCCTTAAAGGCCCATGTCATATTTAAACGGGATATTGACTATGTCGTCAAGGAGGGCGAGGTCATTATCGTTGACGAATTTACCGGCCGCATGATGCAGGGTCGGAGATGGAGTGACGGACTTCATCAGGCGGTGGAAGCAAAAGAGGGTGTGAAAATTGCCAACGAAAATCAAACCCTGGCATCAATCACCTTTCAGAATTACTTTAGGCTTTATAATAAATTGGGGGGGATGACCGGTACGGCCGACACGGAGGCGGCCGAATTTGCAAAGACCTATAACCTGGAGGTGCTCGTTATCCCACCGAATCGTAGCATGATCCGGGAAGACCTTTCAGACGTGATCTATCGAACCAAGCAGGAAAAGTTCGAGGCGATCGCCCTGGAGATCATCGAACTCAACCAGACTGGACATCCCACTCTTGTCGGGACGATCTCAATTGAAAACTCAGAACTTCTCTCAGCGATTTTAAAACGTAAAGGCATACCGCATTCCGTACTCAATGCGAAGCATCACGATAAGGAAGCGGCCATTATCGCCCAAGCCGGCAGCAAAGGGGCCGTGACGATTGCAACCAACATGGCCGGTCGTGGGACCGATATTCTCTTGGGGGGCAATCCGGATTTTTTGTTTGACCAGTACAAACAACAGCATCCTGACGCATCGGAAGAAGATCTTCAACAGACGAAAGAGAGATTCATTGAGGAGAATGAGAGAGAAAAAAAAGAGGTGCTTGATGTCGGAGGGCTCCACATTATCGGCACGGAACGTCACGAGTCCCGCCGGGTTGACAACCAATTACGAGGTCGTTCAGGTCGACAGGGAGATCCAGGATCTTCACGGTTTTATCTTTCTCTGGAAGATGATCTTCTCCGGATTTTTGGATCGGACAAGATTTCAAAACTCATGGGTCGTCTCGGAATGGAAGAGGGGGTTCCGATTGAACATCGGATGGTCAGCCGCGCTATTGAAAATGCACAAAAACGGGTGGAATCTCATAACTTCGATATTCGGAAACAACTTCTCGAGTATGACGATGTGATGAATAAGCAGCGTACGGTTATTTATGCGCGCCGCAGAGAGGTCCTTTCCGCTGAGGGGATTGAAGAAGATATTCTGGAGATGATTGACGAACAGATTGACAATATCCTGATCGCGTATTGTCCCGAAGAGGCTTATTCCGAGGCATGGGATGGAGAGGGTTTGGCAGAGGCCCTGCTACACCACTTTTCTTTAACCGTCTCTCAAGAGGACCTCGGGTTTCCCGATATCGGCAGGGATGCCCTGAAGGAGGGAATTCTTCAGAGGGTTCAGGGGGTTTTTCGCCAGAAAGAATCGGAATTTGGTGAAAAACTAATGCATCAACTTGAAGAACAGATATTTCTTCGGATGATCGATTCCCACTGGAAGGACCACCTGCTCGCAATGGATTCCTTAAAAGAAGGGATCGGTTTACGCGGATACGGCCAAAAGGAACCCCTCAGCGAATACAAAAAAGAAGGTTTTGAGATGTTCACGGCAATGATTGACCGGATTAAGGGGGACACCCTTGAACAACTCTTCCGTGTACAAATTGTCCAAGAGGAAAGGAAGCCTATGGCGGCCGTTTTCCCAGGCGAGCAAGAGATGCAGATGAATCGCGGTGAATCAGCCGCGCCCCGGACCGTTCATCGTGAAGGAAAAAAGGTTGGAAGAAATGATCCCTGCACCTGTGGGAGCGGTAAGAAGTACAAGAAATGTTGTGGAAGATAGAGAGTGAAAAAGGCCAAGACTGAAAGTAAGCCTAAGCGGCTTCGTAAAAGTGATGACGCCGGTCTTCTTCTCCAGGAAAACACGCGCCTTAAGCAAGAGCTTCGTCGGAGAACCAAGGAACTTTCCTACTTCATCATGTTTGGAAAGGCCCTTTCATCGGCGCTTGAGTTTGAGAAGGTTCTTCGGGTCATCATGGATACAGCGCGAAAGATGCTTCGTTGTGAGTCCTGGTCCCTCCTATTGGTCGATGCGCCAAGAAAAGAGCTCTATTTTAAAATGGTGAAGGGGCCGACGATGAAGTTGGCAAAAAAGGTTCGCTATAAAATAGGAGAAGGTCCTGCCGGTTGGGTCGCCGAACAAGGAAAACCGCTTCTTATCCCAGATTTTTCGAGCCAATGGCAGTTCCAGCCAAAGGAGTTTCATCCCCATGTCGAGGCCAGGACGGCCCTTTGTCTCCCGATTATCAGCAAGAAAAAGGTCATCGGTGTTATTCAAATAATCAATCGTGCTGACGAGACGCCATTCGATGAAAATGACCTTAATCTACTGTCTAAATTGGTTGATCAGGCCGCTTTGGCGATAGAGCGTTCAGAGCTTTACAAAAAAATGGCCGATCTTGCATCAACAGATGACCTGACCCATCTCTATAATATTCGATATTTGGACCGGGTCCTGGAGATGGAAATAAAACGGTGTAAACGATATTCCATCAGTCTTTCTCTCATATTTCTGGACATGGACTTTTTTAAGCTGGTCAACGATCAACATGGTCATCTCATGGGAAGCCAGGTCCTGGTTGAAGTTGCCAATATCCTCAACAACAGCCTTCGTGAAATCGACATCGTTGCCAGATATGGTGGTGATGAATTTGTTGTTGTTCTCCCCGAGACCAACGTGGAAATCGCCGGACGCATTGCTCGTCGTATTCGAAACGCCTTCCATTCGTACGAGTTTCTGAAAAAAGAAGGATTGTCCCTTCACCTCACCGCGAGTTTTGGTATTGCGGGGTTTCCAGATCAAGCCAAAAACAAGACCGAGCTGATCCGCCTTGCAGACCAGGCGATGTATCGGGCCAAGGTGATGGGGCGGGACAAGATTTTTCTCGCCTAAGCTCGTAATTTCGAAAGGCAATTTTCCAGGTCATTTCCCCGCTAGCGAGCGTAACCGCCGTTTTTCGCTGGGGGCGTTCGGCCCCTCGGTGCAAATACTCGAAACTTTTTGAAATCGTGATAAAAAGGAACAATAGATTGCGGTCTAGAGGGAAACCGGCTTATAGCAACCCATGTTTACGTGTCGACATTCATCGGGGTACGTTTTTGGAAACGGCTCCTTTCAAGAGTCAAGGCTTTATTTAATTGTTGTGTGCAAATCTCTGAGCACGTGGCGAACATCAGGTGAAAACCTTCAGTGAAAGCCTGAGAACGCTTATTGAGAATTGCACCGTAAATGGATCGGCCAGACTTGGGGAGCGGAATTTCATGAAAAGTTTCACTGGATGGGATCGTCTCTGAGTAACTGGATCCAATTCCATAAATCGTTGCACTTAGCGGCTGTTTGCACCAGCAGCATTCGCCAGAAATTTGTTCCTCTTTTTTCATTCGGTTTAAGTTCTCCTACTTGAAGATTTAAAGGGAGATGCCTTTTCTGTTGGTTCCCGGAGTCAAAACGGTCCGGCTTTCTGGACAGCGACGGGACTCCGTCGCCTAGTTATATCATTAATAGATTCATATTTAAAAATACATTCTTCGTAACCGCTTCGAAACCCCGCGTTCCTCGAATCGGGATTTTTATCTGGGGTGAAAGTCTTGCCTCATTATGAGGTTATCATTCCTTCAGGCGGAAGAACCAACATCCCAAAGGGGATTTCCTGCTCTGGGCGAGGCCTTTTCCCGCTAATTCTCAGCAGATTAAAGCTTTCCCTCTTTTCATCATATGGTAAACTTGTATAGGTGAACTTCCGCCGCCCGAAAAGCAGGAGTGTTCAAAGTTATTAGCGCGACTTATGTCAGATTAAGGAACCCTAAGTCCACATCAGATTAAAGGAAAACCATGGTTTTTACCACATTGCGAAGAAATATCCTGACTCGGCCTATTTTTCGATGGGCCCAAAAGGCGTTGCCGAGCCTTTCTGAAACAGAAAAGGAAGCCTTGGATGCAGGCGATGTCTGGTGGGATGCGGAGTTATTCACCGGCAATCCGGATTGGCAAAAACTTCTTGATACCCCCACGGCAAAACTGTCTAAAAAAGAGCAGGAATTTCTAAAGGGTCCTGTCGAAGAACTGTGTGGCATGCTGGATGAGTGGCAAATCAATCATGAGCTTCACGGTCTGTCGGAAGGCGTTTGGGATTTTCTTCGCAAAAATAGATTTTTTGCCATGATCATTCCTGAAGCGTTTGGCGGACTGGAATTTTCCGCTTATGCCCACTCGGAAGTTATTCGAAAAATCGGCAGCCGATCCCTTGTCGCTGCTGTTACCGTGATGGTGCCGAATTCATTGGGCCCCGGCGAACTCCTGATCCAATTCGGGACAAAAGAGCAGCAGGATTACTGGTTGCCGCGCCTTGCCAAAGGGGAAGAGATTCCTTGTTTTGGGCTCACCAGTCCGAAAGCCGGTTCAGATGCCGCATCAATGCTTGACAACGGTATTATCTGTAAAAGTACATTTAAGGGGAAGGAGGTGACAGGCCTTCGCCTGAACTGGCACAAGCGCTACATCACATTGGGGCCTGTCGCCACAGTAATGGGTCTGGCTTTTAAGCTTTTTGACCCTGATCATATTCTTGGCGATCGCGACGACCTCGGAATTACAGTTGCGCTTGTTCCCACTGAGATGAAAGGGATTGAGATCGGTCGCCGACATTTGCCTGCAGGCCAGATGTTTCAGGTTGGACCCAATTGGGGTAAGGATGTTTTTATCCCGATGGATTATATTATTGGCGGAGAAGCGCAAATCGGAAAAGGCTGGAAAATGTTGATGACGGCGCTCGCGGCAGGGCGGGGCGTATCACTGCCTTCACTTTCAGCGTCCAATACCGCCTTTTCCGCGCGCACGACCGGGGCTTACGCCCGTATCCGAGAGCAGTTTGGTATCCCCATTGGGAAATTTGGAGGCGTACAGACGCTCCTGGGCAGAATGGCCGCGAATGCCTATTTGGTCGATGCAGCGCGAAAACTCACCTGCGCCGGTCTGGACGAAGGATACAAACTTGCCGTTATTTCCGCCATCATGAAAGCACATGCAACCTCCAGGATGCGGAGCTCCGTTATTGATGCGATGGACGTGCATGCCGGTAAGGCGGTGATCGATGGTCCATCAAATTATCTCAGTCAACTGTACAAAGCACTGCCTGTTGCCATTACGGTAGAAGGGGCGAATATTTTAACGCGTAGCATGATGATTTTCGGACAGGGCGCCATTCGCTGCCACCCCTGGTTGCTGAAGGAAATGTGTGCCTTGGAGGAAAAAGACAAGGGCAAGGCTCTGGCCGATTTCGATAAAGTCTTATGGGGTCACATCGGGCATGGCTTCAAAACACTGGGCCGGGCGTGGTTATGGTGCTGGAGCAAGGCATTGATTGTGCCTGCTCCATCCGTTCCGGATAAAGTGCGTCCCTATTATAAAAATCTGAGCCGCTATGCGGCTGCATTTGCCCTGCTGTCGGATGTCGCTTTCTTGACTCTGGGCGGCACCTTGAAAAGAAGAGAAATGCTCTCGGGCCGACTCGGCGATATTCTCTCAGAACTTTATCTGCTCTCTGCGGTTTTAAAGCGCTGGGAAGATGATGGACATAAAGAAGACGATCTGCCACTGGTGGCCTATTGTATGCGGGACGGCTTTACAAAAATAGAAGAACGGATTGCCGCCATATTAAGAAATTTCCCGAGCAGGCCTTTTGCCTGGTTCGTTCAACTGATCATGCAGCCTTTTGGTCCCCGTCATTACGGCCCGTCCGATGCCTTGATTAAAGCGTGTGCAGATTTATTGCTGGTACCGTCGGAAGGTCGAGACCGGTTGAGCATGGGCCTATATTTTGGCAATGAGGGCGACCCAGTCCATACACTTGAAAAAGCCTTCGAATTGATACAGGAAACAAAACCGCTGCGGGAAAAAATGAAGAAGGCCAATATGGATGACATCGAAGAAGCACGACAGAATGGCGTTCTAACAGAAAATGAAACCGAAAAGTTGAAAGAAACAAATGAGCTTATAGAAAAGATAATTGCTGTTGACGATTTTGCACCTGAAGAACTGCTTGGGCTCAAAGGGACGCAACATGGGCCGGAGTGAGACTGAATGAGATAAAACAAAAAACCATCCCGTTTATCCCGTCTACGGTGACAGGACCCCTCTTATTGGTTTGATCTAGGTAATTACAGAAGAACCTACCAATCCAGCAAGGCAATTCCCCAGGTCATTCCTCCCCCAAAAGCGCAGAGAACCAACTTATCCCCGCTCTTTAACCGTCCTTGACGTACTGCACTGTCCAAGGCTACCGGAAGAGAAGAAGAAGAGGTATTCCCAAACCGGGGAATGGTGATCTCGGTTTTATTCATGGGGATTTTCTTTCTTTTAAGAAGGGCTTCCAGAATTCTTAAATTGGCCTGATGAAAAATAAAAAAGTCGATGTCTGATAGGGGGAGTGCGCACTCCTCGGAAAGACTTGTCAGCGCCGACTCCATTTTTTTGACTGCCATCCGGAAGAGCACTTTTCCCTCCATTTTCATGGTGTGCAATCCCTGATGAAGCGAATCATGTGTTGCGGGTTGACGTGAGCCTCCGGCAGGTAGTTGGATCAGTTGATGCCTTGATCCGTCAGAAAAGAGTCGAATGGTACGGATTCCCTCTTGGCCGGGCGACAAGACGACTGCGCCGGCGCCGTCACCAAATAAGATAGATGTCGAGGGATCATCCAGGTCTAGAAAGGGGGATTTTACCTCGGTGGAGATAATCAGCACATGACTGGCTGAACCCGTTTGGATCGCGTTATTTCCTAAGGACAAAGCGTAGAGAAAGCCGGTGCAGGAGGCATTGATATCGAAGGCCGGGATGGGCCTGGCAGAGAGGTCTCTCTGGACCAGGCAGGCAGTTGATGGGAAGAACATGTTGGGTGATGTTGTCGAAACGATAATCAGGTCGATTTGGTCTATGGGGCAGGCGGCCGCTTCGAGCGCCGATTTTGCTGCGTTCACGGCAAGCGTCGCAGCGGTTTCCCCTTCTCCGACCCAGTACCGAGTGTGTATCCCGGTAAGCTTAACGATTTCCTCTTTACTCAGTCCAAGCCGCTTAGAAAGCTCGGCGTTTGATACGGCCCGCTTCGGAAAGGCAACTCCGGTTCCTGAAATTCTTGTTCGCATCGTGGGAAAAGTATAGGTAAACTCCAATAATGATGTCAAATATTACGGGATGCTCAAAACCCGGGATTAGGGCCAGTGGCCGGCTTTCTTGACACTCTTTTTCTTCATCTGCTAGGATAAATTCCCTGGTTTGTATTATGTGGATTTGCCGTGCGTGTTAAGCTGAAACCTATCAATCGCTTCTCATATTTGCTTGTACTCCTCTCTGTTTTATGGGGCTTTATCCCGAAGCTTGGGGCCAGCCAGGTCCAGAAATTTCAATTGGACAATGGTTTGACCGTGATTCTCCTGGAGGAGCATAAGGCCCCGGTGGTCACCTTCCAGATCTGGTACAAGGTGGGTTCCCGGAATGAAACGAACGGAAAAACCGGCCTTTCTCATCTCACAGAACATATGATGTTCAAGGGGACCACCCAGGTCGGGAAGGGGGAATTTTCTCGAATCGTCGCAAAGAACGGCGGGACGGAGAACGCTTTTACCGGAAACGATTACACGGCCTATTTTGAGAATTTTTCTGCCGATCGCATCGCGCTTTCCCTCAAGCTGGAGTCCGACCGGATGCAGAACCTGCTGATCGATGAGAAAGAATTCCAAATGGAACGCGCCGTTGTAAAGGAGGAACGGCGGACACGCACGGATGACGACCCCTATTCCTATCTGATTGAAAGTCTCTACGCCATTTCGTTTTTAGTCCATCCCTACCATTTTCCCGTGATTGGCTGGATGAGCGACCTCGATGCCCTGGTTCGGGACGATGTTGTTCACTTCTACAAACGGTATTATGTCCCCAATAATGCAACCATCGTTATGGTGGGGGATTTTCAGTCGGAGCGAGTCATCGAGAAAATTCGGGAGGCGTTCGGAAAGATCTCAAAAGGTCCCGATCCGCCGCAGGCGGTTTCACAGGAGCCAACTCAGCAAGGCGAGCGGCGGATTGTTGTGAAACGTGAGGCGCAGCTTCCTTTTGTCTTCATCGGTTTCCATACCCCGAACCACCAGAGTCCGGATACCTACGCCCTGACGGTTCTCTCTAATATTCTTTCATCCGGTAAGAGTTCCCGTCTCTACCGAAGCCTTGTCTACCAGCAACAGATCGCGCTTGAGGCCGGTGGATATTATGACGGACTGACGACGGACCCGGAGCTTTTTTATCTTTACGCAACGGCCCAGTCTGGTAAAAAACCAGAGGCAGTGGAGAAGGCACTCAAGGATGAAATTGTGCGGCTTCAAAAAGATCTTGTTTCGGAATCTGAATTGAAGAAGGTGAAGAACCAGATTGAGGCGGAATATATTATGGGTTCTGATTCTAATTTTTTCAGGGCGATGCAGATCGGAACGGCTGAAACGGTTGGTGCCGGTTATCAGTATGTCCTGGACTATGTTGACAACATTCGGAAAGTGACCTCAGGCGATGTCCGACGGATTGCCCAGAAATACCTCAAGGGAGATGCCCGAAGTGTTGGGATTCTCTTGCCCTTGAACTCTAAAATCCCTGCTGCGGATTCGGAAGAAGGATCTTGATGTACACTTGGAAAAAACATTTCTTTCCTGGTCTTTTCTACCTCTTGATCCTTCAATTTTTATTGTCTTTTTCTTTCGGCGATGAAGCCATGGGCGCTGAGCTGAAACCGATTCGAGTGGTGACCCCAAATGGGATGACCCTGCTCGTTGTGGCGCAGCACTCACTTCCGATCGTGAGTGTGGAGGTTCTTGTCCAGTCTGGATCTCTTTATGATCCGGCCGGGAAGCCCGGCCTGTCCAACCTCACCGCCGGTCTCCTGGATGAGGGAACGGCGGGACGAAGTGCCCTGGAAATTACTGATGCGCTTGCTGCCGTCGGGGCACGTCTTTCCGTCCGGGCCAGCTACGACTATGTCACGGCGGGCTTAAGGGTCTTGAAAAAAGATGTCGAGACCGGTTTTGACCTTCTTTCCGACATCCTCGTCCATCCGGTCTTTGATTCCAGCGAGTTTAAACGGGTTCGGACTATCATCCTTGGCGAAATCCAGGCTGAAAAAGATCAACCTCATGCGATTGCCAGACAGGCCTTTCGTAAGATAACCTTTGGCAGCCATCCTTATTACCATCCGGTCAAGGGATTTGAGGAGAGTCTTCCGGAGATTAAACAGGCCGACCTTGTTTCATTCCATCGCAAACATTATCGTCCGAATAACGCCATTATTTCGATCGTTGGGGATGTCACGCTGCAGGAGGCGGAGGTCCTGGTTCAAAAATATTTCGGAAAATGGAAAAAGGGGACGCTTGACCCTCCGAAAATTGAGCCGGCCCATGCGCTTCGATCAAAAAAAGTTAGGAAGATTGAAAAGGATCTGAGTCAGGCGACCGTAATTTTGGGTCATGTCGGCATCAAACGCACAAATCCCGACTATTACGCCGTCCGTGTGATGAATTACATCCTGGGAGGCGGCGGTTTTTCTTCACGCATGATGCGTGAGATTCGTGATAATCAAGGGCTGGTCTATTCGATCTATTCCAGTTTTTCAGGGAATCAGGATCCAGGCCCGTTTTCTGTGACCTTTCAGACAGAAAATGGCAATGCCCGCAAGGCTATTGAGGGGATTCTGTTGGAAATCAATCGGATTCGAGAAGAAGATGTGAGCAAGGAGGAACTTTCCGAAGCAAAGGCCTACCTGGTGGGAAGTTTTCCCCTCCGGATGGATACGACACGGAAGGTGGCGTCGCTCCTTCCACAAATCGAATTCCACAACCTGGGCCTTCATTACCTCAAAGAGTATGCAGAATTGATCAACCGTGTTACGGTAAACGATGTCCGTCGTGTGGCGAAAAAGTACCTCCACCCGGACCATTACGCCCTCGTTCTCGTCGGGAGGCAGAAAGAAATCGGACTGGAAGGATCGATAGAACAATAGGGGAATGTATGGAACTTGATCATGACGATGCCTACAACCGTCTTTACGGGATATTGAAGGAAATGGGCTCCGTCCTGGTGGCCTATTCGGGAGGTGTTGATTCGACCCTCGTCATGAAGGTCGCTTTTGACGCCCTGGGTCCGGCGGCGGTAGCAGGAACCTCGATCTCTCCCACCCTCGCGGATTCCCAATTGGAAGAGGCGAAGGCGGTTGCCGCCTCAGTGGGCATTCGGCATCTTTTCGTCCGTTCAGACGAGCTGACCATCCCTGGTTATGCCGAAAACAATCAAAATAGGTGCTATCTTTGCAAGGATGACCTTTACACACTTCTGTCCAAGATGGCCCGTCAGGAGGCAGTCCGGTTTGTTTCGGACGGCACCAACACCGATGACCTTTCCGACACCCGTCCCGGTTTGCGGGCGGCGCGTGAACGCGCCGTACGGAGCCCGCTTGTCGAAGCAGGGTTTGACAAAAAATTGGTTCGTGCCCTTTCATCCCGCCTAGGCCTCCCAACATGGAACAAACCGGCCTCGCCCTGCCTTTCCTCCCGAATCCCCTATGGAACGAAAATCACCTATGAGAACCTTGCCCAGATTGAGCGGGCGGAAGAGGTCCTTCGTCGGCTGGGGTTCATCCAGTTTCGTGTCCGGTATCAAGGCGACACGGCGAGGATTGAGATGGCGATTGAGGAGTTTTCCTCCCTCCTGGACGGCGATCAACGAGACCGTGTTGTTCAGGAAATTCGGGCATGTGGTTTCCGATGGGTCGCCCTGGATCTGGCCGGTTATCGACAGGGGAGCTTGAATCCTCCAAAAGGACACCTCGTTACGTGACCTCTCCATGAAGAAAAGATATGGTCTTCGACTTTTCCTCCCGGTTTTTTTTCTCCTTATCAATGTTCATCATCTCTCCGCCAGAATGTGGTCTGCCGATCTCCATGTGACGGTCCTCTCCACCAAGGTCCAGAAAATCGTATTCAGCGGTAAGTTTTACCAGAAGGAGCTGCAGGTTCGCTTTGAGCCCTCCGGAATGGAAGAGATCGATCTTTTCGATTTTGAGCGTTTGATCGGGACACGTATCTTCCCGTCGGACCGGATCTATTTTGAAAAACCGCTGACACGTGCCAGAATCTTAAAGGCGATAACTGAGGGATGGATTGTTCCCGCACCGACTCACCGGGAAGAACGGGTTTTCTTGAGGGAAGGAACGGTCAAAGGACTCAAGGCCCGACTTTACCTCATCATTATTTTGACGAACGGGAAGAAAAACTATTCTCTCCGATGGGAGTCCGACGATGAAGAGGGAATTCCGATCAAAGTGATCTATCCCAGTTCAGGCCGTGAAACCATTATCGTTGAATACAACCACATAGAGGTCAAGCTGATAAACGCCGAGATTTTTCAACCGCCAAAAGATTTTCTGAACCTCAATCCATTTTAGCCAACAATTAATTTCTGATGAAATCGGTCGTGCCTTTGATTCGAGACACTATTCTAAGTTCGGTCGTGTCCTAATTTCAAGGAGTTTTAAGGAAATCACTTAAGCTCCTGTCCCAATTCCAGGGTTCACTTCTTAGATCCTTCTTCTGACTTGACAGCATGACCTCTATAATCTAATATATCAATTGATGTTGATATATTAATAAATCTGGAAATGCGATGATTCACGGAGACTTACAAACGGCAAGAGCCCACTTTTTCAAGGCTCTGGGCGACCGTACGCGGCTTGATATCCTGAAGATGCTAAGTGGAGAGAAGCGGTGCAGCGTCACGGAGATCTACCAAAAGCTTGGCCATGCCCAGAACCTCGTTTCACATCATCTGATCTGTCTTAAGAACTGTGGTCTGGTCACCGCCGAAAAGAAGGGAAAACAAGTGTATTACCGGCTCCGGAACAAAAAGGTCCTCAAGCTGCTTGATTTTACCGACCGCTACATCAGGGATGTCCTGGAGAGTGTATTGTTTTGCGAAGTTGTTTCCGAAGATAATCGCGGTCGGCCTCGACGGGGGAGATCGATCAGCGCCTGATAAAGATCTGAGGTTGGAGAGAACACGATGGCAGGGAGGCGTTCAAATGGTCTATTTAAAGTCGGAATTTTCGGGTCAGCGATTGCCGCCGTCTGCTGTTTTACGCCGGTACTCGTGATTGGATTGAGCGCCGTTGGACTCGGGATATTGATCGCATACCTTGATTATGTCCTGCTGCCCGCACTTATCATCTTCATCGGGATTACGATTTATGCCATGACGCGAAGAAATCTAGAAGTGGGGCATGACTAGAATGAATGAAATCAGGGCAAAAGAGGAATCCCTTTTTTCCGAAATGCGGAGGCTTAGCCCAAAGGTCACCGGTGGGATCATGCGGGCGCGTAAAGCCTCCTACGAAGAAGGCAAGGTTGCTTCCAGATATAAGTTGCTCACAGCCATGACCATTTCCATCGCACTGCGTTGCGAGCCGTGCATACGGGCCTATGTGAAAATGGCGCTGGATAAAGGGGCGAGCCAGGAAGAATTCATCGAATTCCTAAACGTGGCCATGACGATGCAGGGTTGTCCCGGGGAAGAATGGGCATTAAAGGCCTATACCTTCTATAAAGAGTTTTCCTCAGGACAAACCGGGGAGGTCACGACGTCCTGCTGCCCAACACACGAGCGTAAGAAGGAAGTGGACTGATTGTCTATCGATGTTCATGGCGTACGGATTGGGGATGATGGTTGTTAATTTGGGTTGACATGCGTTTAGATTCCGGTGAGAATGATGGAGGAAAGGGATATTCTACGGTGATATAGGTGATAATGACATCACACGATATGAACACGTACAGCAAGCTCAGTCCCCGCCTTTTTGGGGAGGGAGTTTTAGAAATGAAACTTTTTTTCATCCTGAGTTTGGTGATTTATCTCATTGGTGGGTTTCTTCCCGCCGAGGCAGGTATCGTGTCTCCGGGGCAAACTCGGACCATTTCGGAAGCAGAAAAGCCGACGGAGTGGCTCGACCGCAATGGACATAACAAAGCATGGTGGATGAATCAGATCGCGGCCTGGAAGGAGAAGAGAGAGAGGGCCCACGAGGCATTGCTCCAAGTGGAAAAGGCGTTTAAAATGTCTCGATTTAAAAACCACTCCGCCGTACAAAAGCGGATAGAACGGAAGCAACTTCGGGAAGAGATTCAGGTGCATACGGAGGAACTTCGGGAGGCCGAGGCAATGCTTCATACCACTCTCCCGGAGCAGGCGAGAAGGGCCGGAGTCCCCTCCGGTTGGTTTCGGTAGGAGTCTGTTGGAGAAATAGGATCGTAACGAGGTGGATGGAAAATAGAGACAAGTTTTCAGGTGATTTGAGGCGAATAGCACCGCTATTTAACGAGGATCATCTGCGAAAATGGGCCTATTTGCCATCACCGCAGTAGATTCTTTATTTCTCCAATAGACTCCTGGGATTCATGATGAAAAAGAAACGAGATACGATGGTAAGCCGTTTTTTTGTGATGCTCTTTATTCTTCTTTTTGCGGGCCAGCACTCGGTAATATGTTGGAGCGCGTCTTCATTTCAGTCATCTGGAGAATCCCGCACCTCCGTCGAAGGTCGTCACACCGATGCCGCTGGCGCTCACACAGATGCAACATCCATGGAGACCGACTGTACCCAGCCTTGCCACCTCACCCCAATGAAAACACCCCGTTTGGCATTGAATACATCTTATAGTCCAGGAATAAACAAGGCCCTTCAAGAGGCCTTTTCCAAAGAAGAGGTTATTGCCTCTGTCTTTCACCCCCCTCGCTTCGTGTCATCCTCCAGTACTTAAATACACTTACTTTTATCTCATCTGTTCCCAAAGAAGCGGTCTATTACTCCTTGGGAAAAATGCTTGGGAGGAAAGTTAAATGAACGAATCTTTTTTATGTAAGACGTTCTACGCGATCGTTCTGTCAGCTCAAATTATTTTAACATCGGGTCATGCTTTGGCATTGGACAGGACTAATGAGGACGCTGACCTTGGAAAAGTTCTGGTCGAGAAGATCGGCTGTCTGAATTGTCATGCCATTGACGGAAAAGGAGGAACGGTCGCTCCAGATCTCAGCCATGCCCATGAACGTCTCCATGAGGATTGGCTGATCCGATTTCTTAAAAAGCCTTACGTCATTCGCCCCTTGGGCTATATCCCATACAGCGGGGTACAGATGCCGAATCTTCGTCTTTCGGATCAAGAAGCAGAAAAAATAGCGCATTACCTTTCTACACTGAAAAAAGTAGAAATTGAAAGACGCACGGCACTGGCTTTACGTCTCAATGACCCTGAAGGCCTGGAAGAAGATATCGAAAAAGGGAGAAGGCTGTTTGCAAGACTTCCCTGTTTAAATTGCCATACCATAACAGGAGGAAAAAGAAGGCTGATCGCACCAGACCTTTCGGATATCGGGACCCGTCTCCAAGCCGAATTCCTTTACCTATGGATCGAAAATCCACAGGCCTTTGAGCCGAAGACCATCATGCCGAACTTTGGTCTTAAGGATAAGCAGCTTTTCCCGATGACGAGATATTTAATGTCTCTGAAAAGTGAACTTCCATCGTCGCTGGACGAGACGCCGTCCGCAAGGCTCCCCTTCGGGCCGATGCGTGTTGCCAAAGCAGAGCGGCTCTTTCGGGATCTCTGTATTCGTTGCCATACCCTGGATGGTCGGGGAGGGCAGACTGGGCCTGACCTGAGCTATGAAGGGGATAAAGTTAATCGGCGATGGCTCTTTCAATTCCTAAAGAATCCTTACCGTATTCGTCCTTTGGGTTTTGCACAGAACCCAATTGCAAGGATGCCGAAACTCAGATTAAATGACGATGAGTTGATGATGATGACCGAGTTTATCTCTACGCTCAAAAAAAGAAGAAATTTGAACCTCCCCATGACGCACGACGTGATGATGTCTAAGAAGATGAATAAGGCGAAGAAACCTGAGATGAGCCGAGAGCGGATGATTGAAATGGGAAAGATGGTGATCAATATGAAGGGCTGTAGCGGTTGTCATCGTATCGGAAAACTTTCTCTGCAACGGGTGACGATCGGTCCGGATTTGACCTATGCCGGGGACCGGCTCAAAGAGGAATGGATCTACTCTTGGGTTAAAGATCCTCAGAAATATCGTTCGGAGACCCTCATGCCAAATCTGGGACTCAGCGAAATACAGGCACGGTCTGTCGCGGCCTATCTATCAGAACGAAAACAAATTCCAAAGGAAAAAGAGGGAGGTTCTCATGAACCGTAAACCGATGCTGCTGTTTCTGATTCTAATATTCCTGGATGTGTTCATCCTCTCAGTCCGGCCAAGCGATGCCATTCCTTCATTTGCGCGGAAATATAACTATGTCTGCACCGTTTGCCATACCATGCCGCCCAAGTTGAACAAGTTCGGTCTCACCTTCATGGCCAATGGCTACCAACTCGATGTACAAACCGAGGCAGAGGACAAACTCCAAAAGACAGAATCCCTATCTCTCCTGAAGGATGTTCCTTTATCTCTCCGTATTATTGCCGACGCGCATTACTCTTTTTTGAAGGGTCAGCCGCGAACCGACCTCCATTTCCCAGAGGGCGTGATCCTTTATTCGGCCGGGAGTCTCACCGACCGACTCTCATTTTGGGTAAGTGGGGAACCTTTCCTTGACGAGTCGCTTGATGAGATATTTATAAAGTTTCTTGTTGATTATGAGTCCCCTTACTTGACGGTAAAGTTGATCAAGGCAGGTCAGTTTGGCATGAGAGACTACCTTAACTTTGCGAGTGGCCGAAACTTTACGATTGATAACTACGCCATTCATCAGGCGCGTGTAATGGACGCGAGTGGAGTGGGGAATTCCTTTTCGCTCGGAGTGCCCCAACGGTCGATTGAACTGCGAGGGATGCTCCCGCGTATGACCATGTGGACCCTCGCCGTCTCGAACGGTCCCGGAAAAGAACCAGGGAAGTTCGATAATAACACTGAAAAGGATTATTATCTCCGTCTCCACAAGCTTTTTCTAGGCCAGTATGCCATTGGAGGTTTGGGCTATTGGGGGACAAATGAACTTTCGCCCGGAAAAAAAAACCGCTTCCAGCGTTATATCATTGACGTGGATCTTGACCACGAACGATTTGATCTGACCGCCTCAATCTTGTTCGGACAAGATAAAGGACTGGAAAGCATTCCTGGCATTTCATCTTCTTCTGTCAATCACTTCGGTTATTTCATTGAGGCGAACTATCACCTTGCCCGCCTCTGGCATGGACTGGCTCGCTATGACTTTGTCGATTCAGACGATGTCTCAGAGAATAGGTTTTCAGACCTTTTTGCCCAGACGGTGACCTTACAGCTCAATCACTTTCATCGTCTGAATTTACGATTCATTTCTGAGGTGGTCATCGATCTTTCGGAGAAAGATGCTCATATCTTCAGGGTTGGAATTGATTTTTCCCTTTAGAAGAACGTTAAGAAATACATATTTGTGCGTTAAGGGAGCCCTGATCAAGCCGTCAAACCCACGTAGGCGGGAATCCGTTCGATTGATTAAGGTCCTCTGTTTTGTTGCACAACAACGCAGTATCGAGTATAACGAGGTTTCTTCCCGTGTCGATGATCAGATATTCTTATAATTTACATTTCGCGATTCAGAATGCTTAGATTACTCCTCATCGCAGTTCTTGTCGGGCTGATTCTATACATACTAAAAACCTCAATCAGTCCTCCAAGACCAGACAAACTTCCCTCAGATTTTTTCCGTGTTCAAGGTGAAACGCTCAACCTGAGTTTCTCCATCGGTGTTTACTTTTGTGTGTTATTGGTGTTGTTTCGTGTGACGTTCGGTCTCT
>JAJDBV010000078.1 GCA_029261165.1 Nitrospirota bacterium
TCTGGCAAATGAGACAGTAAATGCCCTTCTTGCGATCTCTCCGGCCACCATCGACAGGCTCCTCAAACCCACCCGCGTCAAGATGAACCATCACGGCAGATCGACGACCAAACCGGGCACTTTGTTAAAGAGACAGATCCCGATCAAGACCAATCAGTGGGACGAATCCCGTCCGGGTTTCCTCGAGGCCGATACCGTGGCCCATTGTGGGACTTCTCTTATGGGGATGTTCGTCTATACCCTTGATTGTGTTGATATTGCCACCGGGTGGACCGAACAAAGGGCCGTCTGGGGCAAAGGGGAAGCCGGTGTTCTTAAGCAGCTCAAGGACGTTGAGAAGGCCCTCCCTTTTCCCCTCCTCGGCTTTGACTCGGATAACGGCTCCGAGTTTCTCAACCACCACCTCTTAAGGCATTTTACCGACAGAAAACACCCCATTCAATTCACCAGGAGCCGACCCTATCACAAAAATGACAACGCACACATCGAGCAGAAAAACTGGACCCATGTCAGGCAGTGGATTGGATATCACCGACTCGACCATCCCGACGTCGTTGTTCTCCTCAACAAGCTCTATACCCGTGAATGGAGATGCTTTCACAACTTCTTCTGTCCTTCGGTAAAACTGATCGACAAGCTAAGAGTTGCTTCCAAAACAATCAAACGATATGATCAGCCTAAAACCCCTTATCAGAGAGTCATTGATTCGCCTCATGTCTCTGAGTCCGTTAAGACAAAATTAAAAGAACAAAGGAAATCCCTTAACCCTTTTGATCTCAGAAAGGCAATGGAAAGAAAACTCAAAAAAATCTTTGATCTTCTTTCCAAAAAGTAACATCCTTTTATGAGTCAACGATCTGATCCTTCGGTAACATTTTCTAATGAGTCAACGGGTCCCAAGATCAGCGATTGATCTTGGGACAAACCGCCAAGTCGGCTGCAAAGAGAAAGCGAGAGGTCATAAGGCCGACCGAAGCTTACCTACCCGTACGGTGAGGAGTCTGTTGGCCGATAACGCCGTAGTATCAGACGAATCGGCGGTTTCTAATTCCGTAATCGCGGAATTAGAAACGTGGGCAAAATCATGATAACAGCCTGGTGGAGGGACTCGGAATGCGTAAATGATGGATGATCAGAGAATGCCGCCCAGATACCGGATCAAGTCAAGCCGGATCGGCATAAAGTAGAGGTTCGTATTACGAGATCTTGCCCACGCAAGGGCTCTCTTTGCAAACTGGCGGTTCCATTCAAGCGTCGGCTCAAAGGCCCCTGGAAAAATCGCGTTATTTTTGGTCTCCCAATATCGCTGCGTCCGTTCTGAGGCCACGGGAGAAACTCCCCAGAAGACCTCGGTTCCCTCCAGCAGGTCATGCCATACCTCCATCAGTCCTTGATGGAAAAAAGGCTGAGTGAAGAAGCCATCCGCGCCGGCATCGACCTTTGCTTTTATGTATGCCATCTCTTGCCGAAAACTATTCCGATACGGATCGATCGCTGCGTAAACCTTTACCTGAGGCGTCAAGGACTTGATCGCTCGAATCAGATCAACACTTTTTGTTGGGAAAATGCGATGACCAAGATCTTGAGGAGGATCACCCTGGACAATCAGAACTTCAGATAAATTACCGCGCGACAGAGCCTCTTTAAGTGGGCCAAGGTCACACAAATTGAAATCCATCGCCCTTAGATGCGGTATGGCACAAGGGACAGTCCGCTTTGCCTGACGACAGGCCTCCCAACTTCTCAGTTCGTACCTAAGGATATCGGGGATGTTTACCATCTGGACCGATTTGAACCTCTCGTGCAGAACTTCGAGATCTCTCTCGAGAAGCTCAGAGGAACGTGGAACCAGTTCAATAGAAATTCGTGTCACAAAAATCGCCCTTCATCCGTTAAGCCTTCGTTTCCGCGTCGACGGGAATTCATAAGTTCTTGATTTAAACACTCGGGAATGACAGATTCTGAGTTTTACGACAGCCTACTGAAAACGGGTCTCTAATTTCCATTTATCTCGTGACGACCTCATTTCCCCGACACATTCCTAACTGAATTACCTCTAGGAGTCAACGACTTTTACCCTGCCCTTGGAAGGATGAGGCTCCGCTCACCATGCGTGCTCAATCGCAGATCTTGTCCACCGGTTTCCCCTTGCATACTCTCGTTTCTTTATGATATAAAAAAGACCGATGTTCGTCTACTTGATTGGGTGGGCTTGTTATGCCCGCTTTTTTTATTTTCAGGGGCATGTAGTCTTTCGCACCGTACTTTAATGTGAATTACCGCTTGGAACAGGTTCTCCGCTTTGTGTACCCAACCTGCGGGACTGTCAAATGGAAGATACCCTCCTGACTGATAAGATAAAGGCAATTGCAGCCCCCCTCTTTAACTCATTAGGTGTGGAACTTTTCGATATTGAATATGGCGGTGCTCAAAGGGGAGGCCTGCTTCGTATCATCATAGATAAAGAGGGCGGCGTCAGCCTGGATGACTGTGCAAAAGTCAGCCGGTATCTGTCAAGAGCACTAGACCTGGAAGACATTATATCACATAGATATACACTGGAGGTCTCTTCTCCCGGCTTGAACAGACCTCTGAAGAGGCGGGAAGATTTTTTCCGTTATCTCGGAAAAAGAGTTAAGCTGAAAACATTGGGCCCGACAAAAAACCAGGAAATTTTCAAAGGAAAATTGTCCGGATTTGAAGGAGATACAATCTTCCTTGAGTTGGATCATGGCGTAGAACATCAGATCCAGTATGACCAGATTACCCAAGCCAATCTCGAAATAGAAACCTAAGGCAGCAGGACACCGGAAGAAGCCACGGAGGCATGAGGAAATGAACCGCGAACTCCTTTCTGTTATCGATCAGATCGGAAGAGAAAAAAGAATAGACACACAAAAGATTATTCAAGCTGTTGAGTCTGCTATATTGACGGCCGCCAAGAAACGATATGGCGCAGACGAAAATATCCAGGTTCAAATGGACAATGAAACAGGAGAAATCGAAATTATTTCCCTGAAGACGATCGTAGAAGAGGTCACCAATTCAACCAACGAGATTTCTCTCGAAGAAGCCAGAACGGTCGATGACACTGCAGACGTCGGTGACGAGATCGGCAATCTTCTGGAAATGTCGGATTTCGGAAGAATTGCGGCGCAGACGGCGAAACAGGTCATTTTTCAAAAGGTACGTGAAGCCGAATGGGAATCTGTGCACCGAGAATATTCCGGTCGTGAGGGTGAGATTATCAGCGGGATGATCCTGGGGCAGGAGCGGCGGAACTACATCGTCGAACTTGGAAAAACCGAAGCATACCTCCCCTATTCAGAACAGGTTTCAAGAGAGGGATATCGCCGTGGCGATCGTATCCGGGCCTATCTCCTGGAAGTAAAATCTTCATCAAGAGGACCGCAAATTATCCTGTCAAGAACTAACATCGGCTTTATCCACAGGTTATTTGAGATGGAAGTTCCGGAAATCTCGGAAGGCGTGGTAGAAATTAAAGGGGTGGTTCGAGAGCCGGGAGACCGGACCAAAATTGCCGTTCGTTCAAAAGATTCTGCCGTAGATCCCGTTGGGGCCTGCGTCGGCGTCCGCGGCTCCCGAGTCCAGTCCATCGTCCGTGAATTAAAAGGGGAAAAGATCGATATTATTACCTGGACCGATGATCCCAGAACGTTCATCGGTGAGGCCCTGAGTCCCGCAGTCATTGAAAAAGTGGGAATTAACGAAGCAGAAAATTCCGCCATGGTTGTCGTATCGGATCAGCAGCTCTCCTTGGCCATCGGGAAGAAGGGACAGAATGTCCGCTTGGCATCAAAGTTGACCGGCTGGAAAATTGACATTATTAACCAAGGCGAATATGAGAAAGAGCGCGCCAAGGAACGAGATCAGGAAATTTCAGCAGCCATTTCTCATGAACAGAAACTCCAAGAAGATGCCAAAATCCTGGAAGATCAGAGACAGGCGGATGAAAACAGGGAATACACCTTACTTGACATCCCCGGCGTAGGAGGAAAGGTGGCAGAAGCCCTCATGGAGCACGGCCTGGATACGATTGAAAAAATAGCTGAAACAGACCAGGCGACCTTATGCGATTTGCCGATGATAGGGACGAAAACGGCCGCAAAGATTATCGAAGGGGCAAAAGGACATATCGCCGTGGAGAAAAAAAGAAAGGAGACTCCATAGGGATAGCCCGGAAATGAGAGTTTTTGAACTTGCAAAACAACTGGATATCACCTCCAAGGCATTACTGGCTTCTCTTAAGAAGAAGGGGATCAAGGCAAGCAACCATATGAGTGCCCTCCCAGACCAGGCTGTTCAAGCCATTCTGGATAAGCAGGGAAAGGGAGGCAAAGCGGCCGCAAAAAAAACCGCTAAAAAGACAAAACGAGCAAAAGCAACTAAGGTAGTGGAGGCTCCGCCCCCTCCTCCAAAGAAAACACGTGTTCTCATAAAAAAGAAGGTTGTCCCGCAAGAAACTCCTCCTATCGAAGTCGTCTCAGATTTACCCAAGGTAGTGCTACAGGAACCATCGGTTCCAAGCCCAAGTATTGAACTGCCCCCAGCAGTCGTTGATTTAAAAACAGAACCAGTAAAATCGCCAGAGGCTGGACCATCAGAGACGGTTCCTATCCCGCCTCCCGTTATCGAGAAATCGGCCCCTTCTGAAACAATAAAAGAAACGCCGGAAAAACAGGCGGACAAAGAGAAGAAAAAAGGAAAACGGCAGGGGCCAAAAGAGGACAAAAGTAACCTATTCGATAAAACAAAAGAAAAGCCCAAAAGGAAGAAAAAGGGAGCCTGGTCCGCCCCAGGGAAAAGTCTCACACCGGGCTCAACTGAAGCGACAAAATGGCAGGACTTTAAGCCTATTCACCGTAAAGACGATCGAAGAGCCTCCCGAAGGGGAGGAGGTGCTGTCGTCGATGCCTCCAAACCACGAAAAAAAGATATCAGAATCTATGAAGGTCTGACCGTCAAGGAATTTTCTGAGCTCACCGGACAGAAGACCTCTCTCATCATCGCGAAATTAATGGAACTGGGGAAAATGTCAACCATCAACCAGCCGATCGGGCTTGAGGAAGCCTCACTCATCGCAGAGTCGTTTGACATCAAGGCAGAACTTGTTTCGGAAAAAACCGAAGAAGAAATTCTGGAGCAAGATGTCGCATATGACCCTTCTGAGCTATGCCATCGACCGCCGGTCATCACGATTATGGGACATGTCGACCATGGAAAAACCTCCCTACTGGATGCCATTCGCCAAACGAAGGTCACGGAAGGAGAATCTGGCGGAATTACTCAGCATATTGGTGCCTACACCGTTACGGTTGATAATAAACAAGTCACTTTCCTGGATACACCAGGGCATGAAGCCTTTACCGCAATGCGTGCCCGCGGCGCAAAAATAACCGATATTGTCATTCTGGTGGTTGCCGCAGATGATGGGGTGATGCCTCAAACCATTGAAGCGATTAACCATGCAAAAGCCGCGAATGTCCCAATTATTGTGGCAACAAATAAGATCGACCTTCCGGACGCCAATCCCGACCGGATAAAAAATGCCCTTTCTGAATATGAGCTCATTCCTGAAGACTGGGGAGGGAAAACAATCTTCGTCGATGTCTCCGCGAAGGAGAAAGTCGGGCTTGAACACCTCCTGGAGATGGTCCTGCTTCAATCGGAAGTATTGGAATTAAAAGCAAACCCAAACAAGCCCCCTGTAGGGACCATCGTCGAAGCAAAGATCGATAAAGGTCGTGGGCCGGTTGCAACGATACTGGTTCAAGAAGGAACACTCAAGGTCGGCGACATCTTTGTTACAGGAATCCACTATGGTAAGGTCCGTGCCTTGATCAACGATGTCGGGGAAAAAGTCAAGGATGCCGGTCCCTCAACACCCGTTGAAGTCATCGGGCTCGATGGGGTCCCGCTGGCAGGAGATACATTTGTCGTCGTCTCCGAAGAACGAACGGCCAAAGATGTCGCAAACAACCGCTCACATCGACAACGGATGGCAGAACTTTCAAAGGTACGACGTACCACCCTGGATGATCTCTATGATGAACTTAAAGACGGCGTTGCGAAGGAATTGAAGTTGATCATCAAGGCCGATGTTCAGGGTTCTGCCGAAGCGCTCAAAGGATCCCTGGAAAAATTAGCAACCGACGCTGTCAAACTTCATGTCATTCATCGGGGCGTTGGAGGAATTACTGAGTCAGATGTTCTTCTTGCTGCTGCTTCAAATGCCATTATCATCGGTTTTAATATCCGCCCGGAACCAAAAGCACAGGCTTTGGCCGGAAAAGAAAAAGTGGATATCCGATCCTACAGCATCATTTACGAGGTCACTGATGACATCAGACGTGCCATGGAAGGCTTACTCGAACCAACCCTCGAAGAAAGAATATTGGGACAGATCGAAGTCCGCCAGGTCTTCACAATCTCAAAACAAGGGACGATCGCAGGTGGTTACGTTAAGGAAGGACACGCGTCAAGAGACAGTGCCGGCGCGAGGGTGATCCGAGACAGTGCGGTTATTTATGATGGAAAGATCTTGTCTCTTCGCCGATTTAAAGATGACGTCAAAGAAGTTCAAACCGGGTATGAGTGCGGCATTGCAATCGAAGGCTTCAATGATATCGTGGTTGATGATATCATCGAAGTTTACACTTTCGATAAAATCCCTGCAAAGCTTTAGCGGATTACAGCGTGGTCTTGGCTCAGCGAGTCTTCCCGGTTTAAACACGAGTCACCGGACAAGGAATGATTGTCGGCATTTGTGTGATAGAGCTTTATATTCCACACATACATTCTTTAAAAGAAAAACGAAAAGTATTGCTCGGGGTAAAGAACAGAATCAAAAATCGTTTTAATATTGCCATCGCAGAGGTCGCAGAACAAGACAAATGGCAGAAGGCGGTATTGGGGATAGCAACCGTAGCAAATGATAAACGTTTCGTGAATCAGGTTTTGGACAAGGTCATCGGCTTTATTTCAAGTACCCCGGAAATAGAGGTGATCCACACCCGGATTGAATTTGTATGAGATATTTCCCTTTATGAGAACGACGGTTTATCCGGACAAAAGGGGATATGCAGCGGGAACCACAAGGTCCGTCCCCCTATTTCCTTCATCAGGAGCTTTTTTCACCGTGCCCGAACATAAAAGAACCGATCGTATTGCAGATCAAATCAAGATGGAGATTGCCGATATTCTTGTAAAAAAGGTGAGTGACCCTCGGATTGGGCGAGTCACAGTCATGTCCGTCAATGTGACCAGCGATTTACAACATGCGAGGGTTTTCGTAACGGTCCCCCAACAAAAGGGCCGGAAAGAAACCCTGCTGGGACTAAAGAAGGCCGCGGGTTTTTTTAGAAAAGAATTGGCAATGCGCTTGCCGCTCCGACGCGTCCCAGACCTCACTTTTCTGAATGATACCTCGACACCACATGTGAATCATGTCCTTGAATTACTTGAAGAGATAAAGGATACTGGGAATAGTCAGGACGCATCAGAGGAAGAAGAATGTCAATAGAGGGTGTCCTCAACATCAATAAGCCGGCGGGTTGGACATCGCATGATGTTGTCGCAAAAATCCGGAGACTGCTCAAAATACAAAAAGTCGGCCACACGGGAACACTCGACCCTCAGGCCACAGGCGTTTTGCCGGTTTGTTTGGGCAAAGGGACAAAGATCATTGAGTTATTAATTGATTCAGAAAAGGAATATGATGCGGTTTTACGCTTGGGACAGGAGACAGACACCCAGGATGCAACAGGAAAGGTCCTCCGTTCGGCACCCGTTCAATATGATGACGCGAACACAGTCAACTATGAGGGCAAAGCCAGATCTATCCCGGAAACCTTCCGGTCTTTTGTCGGGCCCTACCAGCAAATGCCCCCAATGTACTCTGCAATCAAGGTGAATGGCGCGCCACTCTACAAGGCGGCACGCGCGGGCAAAGTCATAGAAAGGAAAGCGCGGCAGGTTTCTATCCTTGGGCTCCAATTACACAACAGAGAAGGAAACGACATCTCTTTTAGCGTAAGCTGTTCTAAGGGGACCTACATCAGAACACTTTGTGCCGATATCGGGGAAAAGCTTGGCGTGGGCGGACATCTGCTTTCCCTCAGGCGCACCCGCTCGGGGAATTTTCATCTGTCTGACTCTATTGAAATAGATCAACTCTGCGAACTCGTCTTAAAAGGCGCTTTGGAAACGGCACTTTTTTCTTTGAATGACGTACTGAAAGACCTCCCTGCCCTCACTGTCAAGGACAGCCATTTAACGCGATTAAGACATGGTGTTCAAATCGGCACTGAAGGTATTTCCGATTATGATCCTTTCAAAAACGGCAAAGCACTGCGTTTTCTGGATCAACAGGGAAGACTCCTGGCACTGGGCTTCGCCCTCCACGATTCAGACACCCTTGAATCAACAGAAGAAAAATTGACAAATATATTTAAAATCAGGAAAGTCCTTTCTGATCTTGAGGCCCCGGTCGAAACTCGGCTTCATTAACAAGGTCAGAAAAGCGACGACAAGGAGGAACATTCAAATGAGCATCGTAAAAGAGATGAAACAAACCATCATCAACGACAATAGTTTACATGAAAAAGACACCGGATCTCCGGAAGTACAAATCGCCCTCTTAACGAGCCGGATCGTCTACCTGACGGAACATTTTAAAACGCACAAGAAAGATCATCATTCCAGACGAGGCCTCATACAGATGGTCAGCAGGAGAAGAAAGCTCTTGGACTATCTTAAAGTGACAGAACTCGTCCGTTACCAGAAAATTATTAAAAAACTTGGATTAAGAAAATAACCATCACAATCATACAGGTGACACAGAAATACAATAACAAGCCAACAAGCCGCCTCCATTCCTGGCCCTCAGCTTTCGGCCTGTCTGTAAGTGCTCCCTGAGAGAAGACAATTGGGTGATTTTATTGGTTTCTTATTGTAGTTCTGTGAATGTCTTAGCCTGTTCTTAGAGAAGGAGTTGAAATGATTTATCGTGTAGAAGCTGAAATTGGTGGAAAAAAATTAATTTTAGAATCAGGACGTGTTGCTCGACAGGCTGACGGTGCGGTGTGGGTACAATACGGAGAAAGCGTCGTTATTGTGACCGCGTGCGCATCAAAAATAGAAAAGAAAAATATTGATTTTCTTCCCTTAACCGTTGAGTACCAGGAAAAGGCCTATGCCGGCGGGAAAATCCCCGGAGGGTTCTTTAAACGGGAAGGCCGTCTGGGTGAAAAGGAAATTCTGACCTGCCGTCTTATTGATCGGCCGCTGAGACCCCTTTTCCCTAAAAACTGGCACTTCGAGACCCAGATCATCGCCTCAGTCGTGTCAAGCGACCAGGAGGGAACAACAGATATTCTCGGAATACTGGGAGCTTCTACGGCGGTCACCATTTCTGATATCCCCTTCCAGGGTCCGGTCGGTGCCGTGCGTGTCGGTCGTATCGAAGATAAATTTGTCGTGAACCCCTCCCTCGCAGCCTTGGAGAATAGCGATCTGAATCTTGTTGTCGTCGGAACCTCTGAAGCGGTCATGATGGTCGAGAGCGGCTCAAAAGAGCTTTCAGAAACACTGATCCTCGAGGGGATTGAATTCGGCCACCAGATCGTTAAAGAAATTATTGCGCTTCAAGAGCTACTTCGGGAAAAAATCGGAAAAGAAAAAAGAACGGTCACCCCGGTAGAACGGGATGAAGATCTCATTCAGCAAATACGGCAGGAACTCACGGAAACGGTCGGAGAGGCCGTTTCGATCCCGAACAAGACCGAGCGGCAGGAACGCATGGCCGAAATCGTTCAAAAAAAGATTGATGAAGTTGACCCTTCAGAAGTCGACCGCATCAGCGAAATTAAAACAATTTTCCACGAGATGGAGCGGGATGGAATTCGGAAGATGGTCCTAGACAAGAAGGTCCGTGCCGACGGTCGCGCCCCTAGCGATATTCGACATATTACCTGCGAAGCGGGAATCCTGCCGCGCACCCATGGATCGGCCCTGTTCACGCGTGGAGAGACACAAAGTCTCGCCGTGGTGACACTCGGCACCGCCGATGATGAACAACGGATCGACTCGCTTGAAGGAGAATTTAAAAAATCCTTTATGCTCCACTATAACTTCCCCCCCTTCTCTGTGGGTGAAACCCGGCCAATGCGGGGTCCCGGACGGCGGGAAATCGGTCATGGCAACCTTGCAGAACGCGCGATGAAACCGATTATTCCAAGTAAAGAAGCGTTCCCCTACACGCTTCGAATCGTTTCCGATATTATGGAATCAAACGGATCCTCCTCCATGGCCACGGTCTGCGGCGGAACTCTCGCCCTTATGGACGCAGGCGTCCCTATCGTAAAACCGGTTGCTGGTATCGCAATGGGGCTTATTAAGGAAGATTCACAATACGAGATCCTCTCGGACATCCTGGGTATCGAAGATCATCTGGGCGATATGGATTTTAAAGTGACAGGAACCGCTGATGGGATTACTGCCCTCCAAATGGATATCAAAATAAGTGGTATTACAACCGATATCATGAAGCAGGCACTCGAGCAGGCAAGACAAGGCCGGCTTCACATTCTCGAGAAAATGATAGAAGCCCTGGCAGAACCCCGTCCCGACCTCTCAACCTACGCGCCGAGGATTGTCACGATGAAAGTCAGGCCGGATAAGGTCAGAGAAGTCATCGGACCCGGTGGAAAGGTCATTCGGGGAATTATTGAGAAGACCGGCGTAAAGATCAATATTGACGATGACGGCATTATTCATATTGCTTCCACCGATGAAGCGGCTGCAAAAGAAGCGATGGATATTGTCAACTCGATTGTCGAAGATGTTGAAATCGGACGGATTTATGTCGGGAAGGTCACTCGCATTATGGATTTCGGGGCCATTGTGGAAATTCGCCGCGGCACCGACGGCCTTGTCCACATCTCCCAGCTGGCACACCACCGCGTGAAGAATGTAACAGATGAAGTAAAAGAAGGGGAAGAAATCAAGGTGAAGGTCCTGGAAGTCGACAGACAAGGGAAGATCCGCCTCTCACGAAAAGAGACCCTTCCCCGGCCAACAGCGTCTGCTGAAAAAGAGGGGAAAAACTGAAAAGAAGGTTGAGTGTCATCGTAGGGTTCAGAGATGGTTTATAAAAAAGTTCTAAGCAATGGCATCCGTGTTGTTGCGGAAAAAATGACCTCTGTAAAATCGGTTTCGATCGGGCTGTGGGTCAATGTTGGTTCTCGTGATGAAGAGCCGGAAGAACATGGAATGTCCCATTTCCTCGAACATATGTTCTTCAAGGGGACAAAAAAGCGGTCGGCAAAAGATATTGCACGGGAAATTGATGCCATCGGCGGGGAACTAAACGCCTTTACATCACGTGAATCAACCACTTTCTACGCTAAAGTCCTAGACGAACATCTCCCTCAGGCCATTGATATTCTCTCAGACAACTTCCATTCTTCAAAATTTGACCCGCGTGAAATAGAAAGGGAAAAACAGGTCGTCATTGAAGAGATCAAAATGGTAGAAGACGATCCTGAAGATTTTGTCCACGACCTCTATATCAAGGACATCTGGAAGGGAAATCCTTTGGCGAGGCCGATCCTCGGCACAGTGGAAACGGTTTCAAGTATTACCCGCCAAAAAATACTCCGGTTCTTAAAGCGTACATATGATCCCTGCGAGATCGTCATTTCGGTCGCAGGCCGTTTCGATCCGTCATCACTGATGACCCTCCTGGAAGAATCCTTCGGAGAATACCTTCCTAAAAAAACGTCTCTCCATCCGAGGCAAGCCCCGGAGATCACGCCTCACTTTCAAATAAAGAAGCGAAAATTGGAACAAGTTCATCTCTGTATCGGCACCCCGGGGCTGCCGCAAGGGCATCCGGACCGCTACGCCCTTTATGTCATGAATAATGTCCTCGGGGGCGGCGTCAGTTCACGCCTTTTTCAGGAGATTAGAGAACGGCGGGGATGGGCCTACACGATTTACTCCTATCCCTCCTCATACCAGGACGGCGGGCTCCTCACTGTTTACGCCGGAGCCAGTGTACAAAATGCCCCCAGAGTCATCGAGCGCGTGATAAAAGAACTAAAAAAGGTCAAGAAAAAAGGAGTAGAAGCCCTTGAACTGGAAAGATCAAAAAACCATATTAAAGGAAATCTCATGCTCAGCATGGAAAGTACCAGCAGTCGCATGAGTAAGTTGGCAAAAGACGAGCTCTATTTCGGTCGATCCTTTACCTTTCGTGAAATAATTCGAGAGATTAATAAAGTGTCTCTGGAACAAGTCCGGCATCTCTGTGAGGCCTTATTTGATTCAGAATCTCTTTCCCTGACCGCGCTCGGGAAGATAAATGCGAAGATGCTTCCGAAATCTCGGACCCTTTAATCAGAGGGGTCCTAAATACCATAGGCCCAAAGACATGAGCAAAGTGGGCAGGCCACAGATCAAGTATAAATGTCTCATTGCAGTCCTCCCCGCCTCATTGATCCTCATTGCCCTCATCCTGTTTGCGGCAAAATCCAAGGCGGCCACAACTCATCCGTCCTCCCCATCTATCAATATAAGACCGGAGTTACAAGAGATACAATCTTTCAATACGGATCTCCTGCGGGGAGTCTTCATTGTGGCTGACCCCAAGATCATCGACCCAAACTTTAGTCGAACGGTTGTTCTTTTGATTCACCATGAAAAAAAGGGATCGACCGGTCTCATTATTAATCGGCCAACGCCTGTATCTTTATCAGAAAAATTCCCTATCATTAAAGAACACCTCACAGCATCGGATCGCATATTCAGTGGAGGGCCGGTTCTCCCCAAAACCCTCACAATGCTCTTTCAGAGCAAGTCGCCACCTTCGGGAAGGATACCCGTCCTCGGCAATACTTATGTCACTCGAGAAATGGATCTCCTGGCTGATCTGCCTATGGCAACGATTTTAGAGAGACGTTTTCGGATCTACTCCGGTTACGCCGGATGGGAACCGGGTCAACTACAAGCCGAGATTATACGAGGAGACTGGCGGGTACTACGAACCGGAGCCGACCTCCTCTTTGAAGAAAATACCGACAGGATATGGGAAGAGATGATTGGGCGCTCTCGAGAAAGATCTGTCCAGAACAATTCCCCTATGTTATGGGGCCACATAGCAGTGCCTGAAATGCGACTAGATACGGAGGCTGGGCTCACGATGCGTGTTTCAGAATGAGATACTTTCCGATTCTCCTGCCTGTACTGCGTTGTCGGCCATCAAAGAAAGGTCTTCATGCCTAGGAAAAATGCGATTCATCTCTCCCTCTCCGGTCCCGATAAACCTGGTATTACGGCGGCCTTTACTCAAATACTTTCCGATTCAGGAGTCAGGCTGCTCGATATAGAACAGGTTGTCACCCACTCCATCCTTTTTCTCTCCCTCCTGATCGAGTTCGAAGGTCTCTCTGATAGATCGACAGGACCTCTGCCACAAGATAAGGCTGTCACCCCTGACCTCATAAAAAGTTCAAGTCATCTCTTGCGTGACCTCGTTTTTAAAGCGCATGCAATGGATCTCTCTCTTCAGTTTAAAGTCATTCGACCAGGCACTTTACTTAAGAGGCTCCCCCTCCAGAATTATATTGTCACCTGTCTTGGACCAAAAATAAGTCTCCCCGTCATCGGGAAATTAACAGCGATCCTTTCAAAGGAAAAGATCAACATCCAGAAGATAAGCACCATCGCACGAAAACAACTCGAGTGCATTGAGATGTCCGTGTCAGCGCACAAGGAAATTAATTCCCGCAGCATGAGAAAAAAGCTCCTTCATCTCAATACGGAATTCGGAATCGACATTGCGGTTCAGGATGAAAGCGCTTATCGCCGCCCGAAGCGGCTCATTGTCATGGATATGGACTCAACCCTGATCCAGGTTGAAGTCATCGATGAACTGGCTAAAGAAGTCGGTGCCGGAAAGCGGGTGGCTGAGATTACCCACCGTGCCATGAACGGGGAGATCTCCTTTCAAAAATCTCTTCGCGAACGAGTGCGCCTCTTAAGAGGGCTTCCAGAAAAAGTACTAGACAAAGTCTACCGACGGATGCCTTATACTGTGGGGGCAAAAGCACTCATCTCCTTCCTGAAAAGGTCAGGGTACAGAACCGCCGTCATCTCCGGAGGCTTCGATTATTTCACTTCACGCGTAAAAGCGTCGCTTCAACTTGATTATGCTTATTCAAATCAATTAGAAATCAAAGAGGGGCTCCTCACCGGAAAGGTCCTTGGGGAGATCGTTGATGGGAAGAAAAAAGCACTGCTCATGGAAGAAATTTCGAAAAAGGAAGGGATTACCCTCGATCAGGTCATTGCTATCGGAGACGGCTCAAATGACCTTCCGATGATTACCCGGGCGGGACTGGGCATCGCCTTCAATGCCAAACCGCGTGTTCGGGAAGCGGCTCACTTCAGTATCACACAGAAAAGGCTCGACTCGATCCTCTACCTTCTCGGAATTACAGATCAGGACCTGAGAGCCTAGGCCATCAGGAAAATTGATTTCCGTTAAACACGACAACCTGATTCTTCCCCTGGACTTTGGCCTTATAAAGCGCCCGGTCTGCATTTCTAATCAACTCCTCCGGTGTTTTCGCATCTTCAGGAAAAGTCGCTAAGCCGACACTCACGGCCAAGGTCCCATAAGCCGAAAATTTTCTGTGGAGGGTTTCTTTCTCGGCGATCCCTCTACAAAGACGATTGGCAATAATCTCGGCATCCTCTTTGCTCGTTTGAGGAAGGATGACAGTGAACTCTTCCCCCCCGTAGCGGCAGGGGACATCAATTGCCCGGATGTATTTACGAATGGCGTGACTAAAAAATCGAAGGATTTCATCCCCCCCCTGATGACCGTATCTATCATTAAATGACTTGAAATCATCAATATCCACCATGATCAAAGAAACCGGAAGCTGATGTCGTCGGGTCCGCTCCACCTCTTCCAGCAAGCGTTCATGAAAATAACGGCGGTTCAGTAGGCCTGTAAGAGAATCGGTAATCGCGATCCGTTTGAGTTCTCTCGTCTTCTCATAAAGTTGATGGCGTTCCAGCGCAATAGAGATATACCCACCAATTGCCATCAAGAGATTCAGGTCATCGTTCGAGAAAACCTTCCCTGTTGTTTTATCTGCTAAATTAATCACACCAAAAGGTTCACTTCTCAGCTTCAACGGGATACTCACGAAAGAAGAGGTTCGATAGCGTGGATTCGGGTTTTGCCGTACCCTCGGGTCATCAGAAAGGTTCTGGACCAGAAGCGGATTTCCATCCTGGAAAACCTGACCCGCAATTCCCTCCCCCGGCTTAATGCTTAACATCTCCAAGAGCGTTTTATTCACTCCCGTCATCGCCTTGATGGCAAGCTCCTTGTTTTCTGGATTCAGAACCATCAGGGAGCCCTGCTCCGCGGACAACAATTGAGTCACCTGTTCCAAGATATTCTCATGGAGCGCCTCAAGATAACGCGGAGATTCAACAATTGTCGTAAATTTTGAAAAGGATTGAACGATTTTTTTGTGTCGGGTCAAATGATTCTGTAACTCGATGTTTTCCTGGATGGAACCCGCCTGTCTGCAAAATGAATGAATCATCTTGGCATCATCCTTCCCCAAGGATGTATCCAGAACAGCAAGCGTTATCATCGAGGGCTCATTCTCCTTTTCATATATCGGAAAAAGATGACAAGAGACCACATCCTCGGGAAGTTTTGACTTCAGAAGGTTGAGAAGTTCGTCGCAAAAAATATACGGCTTTCCATTCTTGTAGCGATCATACAATATATCTAAAGTCGTCTCTCTCTGGTAAAGCTTCTCTTTGTTCTCCCCGTAGACTGCAATTGCTTTGTGAGGCCCATCCGGATTTTCCCGAAAGAACACTCCAGCCCTCTTGAAGCCAAAAAGAATGCCTAAGGTATTAATCAGAAGGGACATATTCAGGTCGAAGGAAGTCGCGTCTTTCTTGAACTGATTCCCAATGTTAAGGAGGGTTGTGAGGAGAGTGCTCTTCAACTGATATTGATTTCTATAAAATATATTCTCCAACAGAGCTGTTCCAACGGACTGAAGGATTCGGGCGGATTCAAAAAGAGTATCTTTCGTTTCTGAGGGAACCTTTTCAGAAGGGCGCTCCCACTCTCCTCTCCCCTCATTATAAGCGCCACCGCCTTGTTGTCTTTCTCCTTGTTTTCCGCCAACAATGACCCAATTAACGTCCTCTGAAATACGAATCGGAATCAAGAAGTAATTCAAATCGTCGCCGCACTTATAAAAAACCATCTCCTCGGTCTGGACCGAAAGATCGAGCCCTTTTTTGAACTCGTTTTGACATACGGACTCTTTACGGCCACCGGGAATCAAGTGGGACAGGATGCTCTCCTCGGAAATTGGAGCAATAGACGCTTGTGTCCTGGAATCCCAAATAAAAACAGGCACATCGGTCAGCGAGGACAAGCACACCTGGACCGCCTCTAACCTGGAACTTTTCATATCTCCGAAATTTTTCATTTAGTCAACTGGGACTGTCATCTCCTAAAATAAACCCTTCATATCTCACTGAAGAAAGGTCAGAAATAGCGATTACTCGTCTGCACAAACCTCTGAGTACCCTCAACTGTTAGAAGTCTAAGCGATATCAACTGCTACGTCAATCCCCTCAAAAGAGGGGATAAGCCCCTAATAAACCAACATGAAAACCTGGAGATCTTAGTCAAATTTGTTCAGATAATTGGTCTTAAAGATCTTCCTCCGGAGCTATTCACTCCGTCTTGAGTTTAAGAAAACCATGGTCCTGGAGAAAGAGAACTGCGCTCGTTAAGTGTGTTTCTGTGTGGTCATCAGATTTGGATTTTCTGAGATCGGGGCGGGGAGCGGTGTTCCATGACACAGCGCACCGGACAGGATTATTACCTTGATTCAGGAAATAGAACTGCTGATTCCTCAGTCTTAATCGAGGTCGTCAAGAAAAAATCCTACAGGAATTTGGAGCGTATCACGGCCATCTTCACGACCTGCATATCGCGATAGGTGTAAGGGATTCCTCCCACCCCATAACCGGACTCACGCAGTCCGGAAAAAGGCATCCAGTCGACACGGAAGGCAGTGTGATCGTTGATCAAAACAGTCGACGCATTTAAATGAGTATAGGCGTGCATCGCTATATCGATATTCTTGGTCGCCACCGCAACTTGAAAGGCGTAGGGAAGAGAATTCGCCTCTTTGATCGCGGCATCAATCGCGTCATACTCATAAACGCAAATAACCGGACCAAAGATTTCCTTCTGGCTTACATTGCTTTTTGGCGGCGGATTGAGCAAAATGGTGGGTTTGTAAAGGACCTCCGAGAGACGTTCTCCTCCCGCCAAACATTCAGATCCGGACGCCAACGCTTCATTCACCCAAGTCTCTATTCGGGCCACTTCCCGAGGTCGAATCAATGGACCGACCTCAGTTTCTTCTTTGGCAGGATCACCCGTTTTGTTCTTTTCCGCCAATACAGCCAGCCGTTCTGCCACTTCCCGGGCGATACTCCGGTGGGCATAAACACGCTGAACTGAAACACAGACTTGGCCGGCATGATAAAAGCCGCCCTTTGCCAACATGGGAAGCATATCATCCAGATCCGCATCTTCTGCGACAATGACCGGCGCGGCGCCCCCATGCTCCAAGGCGCAGCGTGTCCCCGCCGCCAGACGGGACCGCAGCATCCAACCCACTTTGGCACTACCAATAAAACTAAAAAAGGCAACGCGCCGATCGCTGACCAATTTCTCGGCAACAGAGAGATCCTGGGTCGCAACAGGCTGGCACCATGCCTCAGGCAGACCAGCTTCCCGAAACAACTCTACCAGGGTGAAGGCCGATAAGGGCGTGTCTTCTGCCGGCTTGATGATCACGGGACAACCCGAAGCGATCGCCGGGCCAACCTGATGCACAATCAAATTCAAGGGGTGATTGAAGGCACTGACTGCGACCACGACACCAACCGGTTCACGCCGGGTGAACGCCAGCCGATTCATCGACGCGCTATTGAGACCCATCGGAATTTCTTTTCCACTCTCGGTCCGGATGCACTCGATACAATTCTTGATACCATCAATGGCGCGAACCAGTTCAACGCGGGTATCCATCACTGGTTTTCCCCCCTCAGAGACTGCTACGGTCACTAAGGACTCAAAGCGCTCCTGCATCAGTTCGGCCGTTCTATCCAGAATAGAAATCCGCTTGTCTGCAGGCAGCCAGGCAGCACGATCCTGAAAAACTGCAGCAGCATTGCTCAAGGCCCGCTCAACACCCGCAGCATCAATGGTTTCCACGGTTCCAAGCAAACGACCATCGAAGGGAGATGTGACTTCCAGTTTTCCCTTTGCCTTTGCATCTGGTACTTTTATTGTAAAATCCATTAGCGCTCTCCCATCAAATTGGGCAAATCAGATTGCCCAGTTTCTTCGTCAGCTTCATATTTTCAGAATAATCAACCGGGACATCAATGACCACAACCGTGTGATCATTAAAGGCATTTTCCAAGGTGGGAACTAAGTCGGCGGCATGCGTCACCCGGTAGCCTTTTGCCCCAAAAGACTCTGCATACTTCACAAAATCCGGATTATTAAAACTGATGTGGCCAGACCGGCCGAAGCGGCGTTCCTGATGCCACTTGATCAGGCCATATTCGCTGTCATTCCAGATCATGATCACGATGGGAAGCTTATAGCGCAGCGCTGTTTCAATCTCTTGGGAATTCATCATAAAACCGGCATCCCCTGTGATCGTCAGGACCCGACGATCCGGGTGAACCAGCTTTGCCGCAATTGCGCCGGGAACACCAATGCCCATAGAGGCAAAACCGTTGGAAATAATACAAGTATTGGGTCGTTCACCGCGGTAGAGGCGGGCAATCCACATCTTGTGCGCCCCGACATCCGAAATCAGAATGTCCTCTGCGCCCATAACCCGGCGCGTGTCGGATAGTATCCTCTGGGGTTTCATCGGCATGCCTTCATCGTCGGCATAACGATCCAACTCGTGGGCAATCGCCTCCCTCAAGGTATCCACCTGCCCACCACCTTTCTCTTTTGCACCTTCTGCGATACGGTTCAGCGATGTCGCGATATCCCCGATAACGCCGGCTTCAAGAATGTAATGGCTGTCCACTTCTGCCGCACTCTGATGAATATGGATAATCTTCTTGTCTTTTCCGGGATGCCACAAATACGGGTGATATTCCACCATGTCAAAACCGACACAGATCACCACATCTGCCCGATCAAAACCACAAGCGACATAATCATGTGCCTGTAAACCCACCGTTCCAAGCGAAAGAGGATTCGAAGAGGGAATGACCCCCTTTGCCATAAAGGTTTTGGTGACCGGGATTTTCAGTTTCTCCGCAAAGGCAAGAAGTGCATCACTGGCAGCACTCCGTACGACACCGTTTCCTGCCATGATAATGGGAAAGCGGGCCGCATCAATAATTTCGATCGCTTGCCGAATCTTCTCGTCTGGGGGAGAAGAACTAAATGCGCTTTGTACCCGAAGGGGGCCGATATACTCTGATATTTCTGCTCCCGCAATATTCTCCGGAAAGCTGATAAATGTTCCTCCAGGTTTTTCCGCTTCCGCGACCTTGAAAGCCTTTCGGACAATCTCAGGAACAACTCCAGGGTCACGGATCTCAGTGCTATACTTGGTAATCGGCTCAAACAGGTTCACCAGATCAAGGATCTGGTGGCTTTCTTTATGCATTCGTGTTGTTGCCCCTTGACCGGCGATCCCCACGATCGGTGCATAATCCATATTGGCATCGGCCATCCCCGTCACCAAGTTGGTCGCTCCCGGACCGAGTGTCGCCAGACAGACCCCGGCACGACCGGTCAAACGGCCGTATACATCGGCCATAAATGCAGCGCCCTGTTCATGCCGGACCGTCAGGAAGCGGATAGAACTCTCCCGCAGGGCATCCATCACATGCAGGTTTTCCTCTCCCGGAATTCCAAAAATATACTCAACGCCTTCATGTTCCAGACAACGAATCAACAACTTAGCAGCAGTCTGCATCGATCCTTTTTCCTCGCTTGCCATCTACACGCTCCAAGCCACTCTATAGAAATTAGACATGTTTTTTATACTACATTATAATAACCAAGACTACAATCTAACTTCCCCCATACCCACTCCAAAACAGAATAAAGTATTTTGGAGTGGGAGCAGACCTTTGAAATACCAATACATAATGTTATTTTATGGACATAGGAAAAGAGGTTTATTTTGGAAACACAACTCACCGTCAGCATATCATTTATCGTGTATACGCTGGGGATCGTCTTGGTCGGCCTTTACTCAGCCAGGTTTTCCTCCCGCTCAACATCTGATTATCTCTTGGCCGGAAAAGGGCTGGGACCCTGGGTAACCGCTATTTCCGCATCGGCCTCATCGGAATCGGGATGGGTCACCCTCGGTCTGGTGGGAACCGCCTTCACAGAGGGCTTGGCCACCTTCTGGGTGGTACCGGGCTGCCTTCTCGGTTATGCCTTCAACTGGTGGTTCATGGCACGTCCCATCCATCAACACGCGTCTATGCACGAAATATATACGATTCCGGACCTGATGGGGTCGCTGTTCAGAGATCGAGAACATGCTGTCCGTCTCATCTCCGTCGCCGTCATCTTCTTCATGATGACGGCCTACGTCGCAGCGCAGTTCAATGCCGCCGGAAAGGCCTTTGAGGCGGTCTTCCATATCCGCTATGAATTCGGCGTCCTCATCGGCGTGGGGATTGTGCTTTTATACACCATCACGGGAGGATTCCGGGCGGTCGCCTGGACGGATTTTGTTCAGGGAATGATGATGTGTCTGGCCTTGGTCTTCCTGCCAATTTTGACGGTTACCCATATCGGGGGTTGGTCAAATGTGATGGCGGGTTTAGCAAAACAAGACCTCAGCCTTGTGAGCTGGTCAGCCGGAAAGACGGGTTTCTTGGCATTCGGACTGATCTTTGGCTGGCTCGGGATCGGGCTCGGTTATCCCGGTCAGCCGCACGTCCTCATCCGATTTATGGCCGCTCGGAATGAGGCGACGATCAAAAAAGGACGGATCATCGCCATGGTCTGGGGAACCCTCGTCTTTACCGGCGCGGTCGTCCTCGGCCTGGCCTCACGAACCCTTTTAGGAGAATTGGGGGATGCGGAGCAGGCCCTTCCAATCATCGCCCTGAAGATTCTCCCCGGGCTTCTCGCCGGTCTGATGCTGGCGGCGGTGCTTGCTGCCATATGTTCCACGGCGGACAGCCAACTCCTGGTGGCTTCGTCCTCGCTCTCTCACGACCTCTACGCGCGCCTCACCGGAAAGGATCTCAACTCACGATTCATCGTCAACATCGACCGCCTCTCCGTCTGCGTCGTCGGCATCCTGGCCATGCTCCTCGCCCTCACCGAAAACCGGATGATCTTCACCTTCGTCCTTTACGCCTGGGCCGGCCTCGGTGCGGCCTTCGGCCCGCCACTGATCCTTGGCTTGTTATGGAAGAAGACCACATCCACCGGCGCCATCGCAGGGGCCATCGTCGGATTTACGACCATCCTCATCTGGAAAAATGTTCCCGCTCTCTCCAGCGCAATCTATGAGCTTGTACCGGGGTTTTTCCTAGGATTTTTTATGGTGTGGGTTGTTAGTTTGATTGAAGATCGGAAGAACAAAATGCGTCAAATTTAATCCTGTCTATAAGTGAAGCGTCCCGTTTTCAGAATTGTTCGTCTATTCCAAAAAACCTGCCGAAGGGGGTCGCTTCCCACTTAGAGTTTTACTTGATGATTTCCAGGACGTTTTCAGGGGGGCGGCCGATCACGGCCTTTTTAGGTGTGATGACGATCGGTCTCTCAATGAGGATGGGATTCTCGACCATGAACCGGATCCATTCGGAATCGGTTCGGGAATCGCTTGGGGATATTCCCAGCTCCGGTACGATGCGTTCCTTGAAACGAATTACCTTCTTCGGTTCAAGTCCCAATTTAGCCAATATCTCTGAAAGCGCCGCCTCAGTCGGCGGCCTTTCGAGATAGAGAATGATCTCAGGCGCTATGCCTTTCTCATTCAACAGCTTTAGTGTTGCTCTGCTCTTGCTGCATTTTGGGTTGTGAAAGATGGAAACGTCCATTATCCCTCAAAAGAATTATTTCTGGAAAAAACCAGCTTTCCCCTCAGGAAAGGAGTTGCCACACATCCTTCTCAATCGTGACCTTCTTGCCGTCCTGGAGCTGCTTCACATCTTCACGGGGGAACATTCCCATATACCGCTCAATGCGGTCCTGTTCCGTAATTCTATCCTCTACCGACCGACCTGTCGCCAGCTTATACTGCCTGATCAATACTGCCATGATTCTCTCCTTGTTGTTTGACAACACCTACCCGGCCACACCATCAGGCCTGGTTACATATAGTTACAAAAGTTTAGAATTCTAGCCTAAGTTTTGGGTCCAAGTCAAGCTGATATAGCACACGAATTGACTCAAATAAAATGTTACCGAAGCGGCCTCAGAGGAGGGATCGTTGACTCATAATAAATGTTACCCAAAGATTTCTATAAAAGGAGGGTACTATTGTGAGTCCACGATCCAAAAAGGAATACCTGCAAGCCGTCCACCGACGCTACAAGAACGCCTCTCGAAGCGTGAAGTCTTCTATCCTGGACGAGTTCTGTTCGAACTGTGGATATCATCGGAAGCATGCCATCAGGGTCCTTCGCCACTTTAAGCGCTTTACCCAAGCGAAACAGAAGAAGAAAGGGAAAAAGCCTTTTTATAATCAAGAAACCATCCTTAAACCCCTAAAGTGCATCTGGTTGAAAGCCAATCTTCCTTGCTC
>JAJDBV010000079.1 GCA_029261165.1 Nitrospirota bacterium
TTATAGATCGCCTCTGCATGATGGGCCTTACCTTGAGAACCCTGGATCAGGGTCGCGCGGTGATTCGGATCACTTCACCTGTACTCACACATATAAGGAAAACATGATGGAGCCAAGCCTCAACAAGGAATCATTAAAAACCCTTCGGATTCTGTACCCTATTTTTAAAGAAGAGGTCTACCGCCGACGGGCTGAGATCGCCCGGGTTTCCCGGCGTGGAAGCCTCTTATTTACTTCATTTTCTATTGTTCTCCTCTTTCTGCCATCAAAACTCATATTTTCACCTCACCTTAAATCACTTCTGGTCCTGGGTATTTCTATTGCTGCCGCTTTTTTGATTGCCCAGATTATCCAGGAGAAGTCCCGTCACGAGAAAGCGAAACGACAGCTTATCACCCTGGAAAAGGGTCTTCAGTTTTTTGAATCCGGATCTTATCTTCCGGATCAAACGCTCTATCCTGTGGAATGGCAGGAACGGCCAAAGCGAGATAAAGGGATGTGGGTATCACTCGCCGGACTGATCGGGACCGCGATCGTATTGATTTGGATTATTCTCTTCCTGTAAGCGACCGTTCCAATCATCGCCACGCGTTAAGTTGTTTTGGGCATTCTCCTTATAATAAGATGGGAGAGAGGAAGCACGCTTACAAAGGATGAATGCATATGAAATCGCTCAAGCAACTTAAATTCAACAATACCTTTCATCATCTGGGAAAACCCTTTTATTCTGAAGTCAATCCACAGGGAATTTCCAGGCCTTTCCTCGTCTCGGCCAGCCAACAAGTGGCACAGTTGATCGGACTGCGCCCGGATGAGATTCACACCCCATATTTCATCGATCTGTTTTCCGGTCAGGCCCTTCTTCCAGGCTTTCAACCTCTGGCGATGGTCTATTCAGGGCATCAGTTTGGTTTCTACAACCCTCAGTTGGGGGATGGCCGCGCACTTTTGCTGGGTGAAGTGGATTGTAATGCAGAAAAGTGGGACCTCTCACTCAAAGGTGCCGGAATGACCCCGTATTCCCGTAACGGGGATGGCCGGAGTGTCCTGCGATCGAGTATCCGGGAATTTCTTTGCAGTGAAGCGATGGCCGGCTTGGGTATTCCAACGACGCGTGCCTTGTGTGTGATCGGGGGAGAGGACCCTGTCTTTCGCGAGACGGTAGAAAAAAGCGCGACCCTTGTCCGTGTTACCCAGAGCCACGTCCGGTTTGGGACCTTTGAATATTTTCACTACACGGAAAAACCAGAAGTTTTGAAACGGCTAGCGGATTATGTGATCTGCCACCATTTTCCGGAGTCTTTGGAATCCGATGAAAAATACCCGCATTTTTTTGGAGAAATCATCCAGCGGACCGCCGTGATGATTGCGCATTGGCAGGCGGCGGGGTTTGCCCATGGCGTGATGAATACGGACAATATGTCGATCCTGGGCCAAACCTTTGATTATGGCCCCTTTGGTTTTATGGAGGATTATGATCCTGGTTACATCTGTAATCATTCCGATGTAAAGGGGCGCTACGCCTTTCAACAGCAACCGGCCATTGGCTTAACCAATTTAAACGCCTTAGGTTATGCCTTGTCGTCCTTGATGACGAATGAGGATTTAATCCGGAAGCTTCAGGAGTATGAGCCAACTTTTCATGCATGTTACGCGGGTTTGATGCGCAAAAAGTTGGGTTTATTGGGAGCGCAAGATGAAGATCATGACTTATGGAGCGATCTGCTTCAGCTTATGGAAAATGCCGGGGCAAATTATACGATCTTATTCAGGACGCTGTCTGAATATTCAATCGACGACACAAATACTGAACTTCGAGAATTGTTTAAGGATCAAGAGGAATTCGGGGCTTGGTTAGGTCGATATAATGGCCGTTTGAAGCAGCAGGAAGATACGGGACCCTCTCGTCAGAAAAGGATGAAAGCGGTCAATCCAAAATATATCTTAAGGAATTACCTCGCGCAGCGTGCCATCGAAAAAGCCGAAAAAGAACAGGATTATTCCGAGGTAAATCGTTTACTTGCCCTTCTCTATCGCCCTTTTGATGAACATGAAGGGATGGAAGCTTACGCAGACGCGCCTCCCGATTGGGGCAAATCACTTGTGATCAGTTGTTCTTCTTAATGAACCTCTGGTTAAGTCTGGGTTGAGTTTTTCAGGAGATAAAATGCTTCCACCGCTGTTTAATCGCTCTATATCGCGTTGGGCACGTTCCGGTTTTGCCCTGTCTGTTTTGGCGAGCCTTATCGTGATGATGTCAGGGCTTGGCAGCCGATGCGGATGGTGGCATTTTGGCACCGGTTTCATGTTCTTGAAATGGGGAGTCTATCTCGGATTGCTTGCGGTTTCGACCTCGCTTATCGCTTCCATTGTGACGCGACCAAGCGGCAAGCGACATGGTTTCATGTGGGCGATCCTCGGGTTTTTCATAAGCCTTGTGGTCGTGGGGCTGCCCTGGAGCTGGTTGCAGACCGCTCGGCGTGTTCCGCCGATCCATGACATTTCCACCGATACAGAGAACCCGCCACCCTTTGTTGCGATCTTGCCCTTGCGCAAGGACGCCCCCAATTCTGCTGAGTATGGCGGATCCGAGATCGCTGCCCAGCAGCGCACAGCATATCCCGATGTGAAAACCGCGACGCTCAACCTTTCACCCGATCAGGCCTTCGCGCAGGCCCTCACTACTGCACGTAAGAGAGGATGGGAGATTGTTTCGGCGGATTTAAAGGAAGGGCGCATTGAGGCAACGGACACGACGCTTTGGTTCGGGTTCAAGGACGATATCGTCATCCGTATCATTCCTGGCGACAAGGGGAGCCGTATTGATTTGCGCTCAGTCTCTCGTGTTGGTCGAAGCGACGTCGGCACAAATGCGAGACGGATAAAAAACTTTCTGGATCAGCTCTATAGGGAACCGGACTAAGCTGGAATATTTTGGTGGAGTTCCCGTAAGCAATCATCTTACGGAATATGGAGGAGGTTATGGGTAAATCAGAGAAGGAAGTGTTGCTGAGTGCGGCTGTTGATATCGAGAAGTTATATGCGTTTCTTGCCCAAGCCCTTCGGGTGGTGATCGAACCGGAAGCGGCCAATGGGATGCCTGAGGATCTTTTCAACGAACAGCTAGACAAGATTCGGGCGGATTTAGAACCAGAATTGTCAAAAAATAGAATCGTTCATGAAAATATTGCAGGAATCAATAAAGAGGTCACGAAGATCCGGGAAGCAGCGTCAGTCGAAGCGACACGCATCAGTGCTGTTAAAGATGCGCGGAACTACCTCCCAATCGTGGAGGAACGGACCCGAACCGTCAGTGACCTCGTTGCACTGTTCCATTCTCTCTGAGATGAATAAACCCATCCTTTATGTTTTAGAGTAGATAATCGAATTGTTCTTTTCCCTTGAAAGCGACTCTGTATGCATACCATAGGAGCGATCCATGTTCTTTCAACGCTACTATCTTGAATGTTTATCACATGCATCCTACATGGTGGCTGATGAAAAAACGAAAGTGGCCGCTGTCATCGATCCACGCCGTGACGTCGACATCTATTTGAATGATGCGCGTGAGCAGGGCTTTAAGATAAAGCATGTCATCTTGACCCATTTTCATGCCGATTTCATTGCGGGGCATATCGAACTGCGTGACCAGGCAGGGGCAAAAATCTACCTCGGAAAGCGTGCTGAAGCGGAGTTTGATTTTGAGGCCCTTGGTGACGGAAGTCTCATCACCTTGGGGGATGTACGGCTGGAAGCGATGGAGACACCGGGTCATACGCCGGAAGGCATCACATTGCTTGCCTTTGATTCCGTTTCGGATGGGAAAAATCCTTACGCCATTTTCACAGGAGATACCTTGTTTCTCGGAGATGTGGGGCGTCCCGATCTCCTGGCTTCCATTGGCGTGACAGCGAATGAGTTGGCGGAGATGCTTTACGATTCTCTACATCACAAACTTCTAAAACTGCCGGGGAAGACCCTCGTTTATCCGGCCCACGGGGCCGGTTCGATGTGCGGAAAGTCCTTGAGCGACGAGGCCGTTTCGACATTGGATGAGCAGCGCCGTTTCAATTATGCACTACAACCGATGGCCAAAGCCGACTTCATCAAAATGATGGTGGCTGAGCAGCCGGAAGCCCCGGCTTACTTTGTACACGACGCGATTTTGAACCGGAAAGAGCGTCCCCGTCTTGATACGACGATGCAAAAGTCGATGAAACCCCTGGATCTTGAAGCGGTCCTCTCCCTCCAGAAATCTGGAGGTCAAATTTTAGATGTTCGCCCAGTCAACGATTTTGCGGGGGCGCACCTTCTAGGGTCTTTGAATATCGGTATTGATGGCAGATATGCGACCTGGGCAGGCACTCTGTTAGATAAAAATCACCCGATTCTCATCATCGCGGAACCGGAGCGTGTTGAGGAAGCCATCCTACGTCTGGGACGAATCGGTTTTCACAATGTGAAAGGTTACCTGAATGATGGCATGGAAGCCATTAAGGACCAATCCGATTTGATTCGACAGACGCAAAGAATTATTGCTTCCGACGTGCGTGATCTCGGGAGCGATGTTACCCTCGTTGATATCCGTACTGAAAATGAATGGGCAGAGGGCCACATCGATGGATCTGCCAATATTCCCCTTAATCAACTGGTAAAACGCATTGAAGAAGTTCCTGCATCCGGCCGAGTGATTGTCCACTGCCAGGGCGGTTATCGGTCGATGATTGCTGCAAGCTTTTTGGAAAAAGAAGGACGTACAAATATCATTGATCTGCTGGGTGGTTATTCAGCTTGGGAAGCATTGAAACTTCCTATTCGACACAGTTAGGGAAAAGAGACCTTACGATTAACTTTAAATCATGAGTCGTCTAAGTAGGAGTCGATAGAATTTTACGGGTGTTTCGATTTTAAGGGTGAGGATGAAAAATATCGCATGCATATCACAAGGTTTATCCCACAGATCCATTGCGACCGGGGCACCGGGTGTAGCGCCCTGTGTGAGGTTTCGGGGGCTGGTCCTTCTGATTTTTTTGTTGCTCTTTCCTGGAGTGGCCTTTGCCCTGCCTCAGTTCCCTGTCCGTTTCGGTTCAGGAATATACGAAGGCCATCATCAGCATGAAGGCACCATCCAGACCATGGATTGTCGTGCCTGCCATGTCAACCCCACAGGCGGGGGGATGAGAAATCAGCATGGTCGTTCTTTCTCCATTGAAAAGCTGCCCTGGACGGGTTTGAATGAAGAAGCAAAAAAGGCGGTCGAAGCGCTTGAGGTCTTTCCTTATATTTCTTTCGGGACCGATCTGCGATATGCCTACCTTCAGGCGGAACGTGAATCGAATTCACCCTTCAAAGACACTTTCTTCACCATGCAGTCCGATATTTATCTTGCCTTTACACCCACCAAACACCTGACGGTCTACTACCAGGACGGACTTCAGCAAAATAGAGAAGTTTTTGGATTGATCCATTCTCTTTCATACAATGGACATTTTAAGTTTGGAAAGTTCCTGCCTCCTTACGGTTTAAAGATCGCGGAGCACACCTCTTTTATCCGGGAGAAACTTGGATTCGGCAATACCTTTGGAAAGGCCTCTGAGAGCGGCCTTGAGCTTGGTTTTGGAGAAGAAGTTTGGTTCGGCAATGCCGCCATCTTCAACGGCTCCGGCGCAGCGCCCGATGAAAACCATGAGAAGGGAATTTCAGCAACAGGCGGAATAAAAACTCCCCGGTTTTGGCTCGCAGGATCTTATTATCGAAACCAGACGGGGAAAGATGCAGCCAACAAGGTCACACGCCAATATTTTGGGGTCTATACCGCCATTTACTTTCAGGGGGTGTCATTTCTTGGAGAATGGGATCATATTTCGGTTGAAAATACAGCCCTCAAAACGGATGGGCAGGTTGCCTACGCTGAATTGAACACACTTCTGAAGCCCGGGGTGGTTGCAAAAGTTACCTACGACTACTATGATCCTGACGATAATAACGCTGGAGATCGTTTGCAACGGATCACCGCGGGAGTCGACCTTTATCCCTACCCTTTCGTAGAGGTTTTGATTCAGTACCGAAGAAACAAAGAAGAGATTGAGAGTAAAAACGATCAGTTTTTGATGATGGCACACCTTTTCTTTTAAATCATTGAGGGAGAAATACAATGAAACGATGGGAATCTCTGGGGATGAGACTTTTCTTAAATACGAGCCTTTTGGTGATGGTCGGATGTGGGGGTGGCTCTAGCGACAATCTTACAACGTCGAATCTTTTTCCCGCACAACTGACGGGGGGGCAGGAGGTCCCACCAGTGAGCACCCTCGCAACAGGGACGGGCTCCTTTGTCCTGAACCAAAACAAGACCGCACTAACCTATGACATCACGGTTGATGGGTTGAGCGTTGGTGGAATGACCTCGGCTCATTTTCATAATGCGGCGGTCGGATTGAACAGTGGAAGCGTCCGAGATTTGATCGGAGATTTTGTTCTGAATAACACAGGGAGGGGGGGGACCGCAACTGGGATCTGGAATAATTTCGATACACCACCGCTCAGCAATTTTTTGACCGAACTCGAGGCGGGAAGGATTTATGTGAACGTCCATACCCAAGAAAATCCAGGCGGAGAAATTCGAGCACAGGTGGTCCTGACACCCCCCGGGGCCAGCGGCTTTACGGCCATCATCAATGGAGGGCAAGAGGTCCCTCCTGTCTCAACCCTTGGAACCGGTACAGGTGTCTTTGTCCTCAATGCGGCCGAGACCGAACTGACTTTCGTTATCACAGTAACCGGTTTGAGCGGAGGGGGGGTGACTGCGGCCCATTTTCACAATGCACCAACAGGGTCCAATAGCGCTATGTTTGTTCGGCCGCTCACCGCTGATTTTTCCGGGAATACCGCGACCGGGATCTGGAGGAACACTGATTCAGACCCGCTCACGCCAACATTGGTGGCCGCACTCAAGGCGAGACAAATTTATGTCAACATTCACACTGCTGCAAATCCGGGGGGCGAAATCCGTGGGCAGGTTATCCCAAACCTTTAGCGGCGATAAATTTTAAAGCCAGCCCGTTGTTACACCAGCGTTTTCCGCTTGGTTTGGGTCCGTCGTTGAAGATGTGTCCCTGATGGCCGCCGCAACGGGCGCAGTGATATTCGGTTCGGGGGAATAGCATTTTAAAGTCAATCTTCGTTTCAAGGCGGCCTTCTATCGACCTAAAAAAACTCGGCCAACCGGTCTCGCTATCGTATTTCATCTCTGATGTAAACAGTACTAGGGCGCAGCCGGAACAGGCGTAAACGCCCGGACCATATTCCTTGTTCAGGTGACTCGAAAATGGACGCTCGGTCCCTTCCTTTCTTAAGATCTCATATCGGTCGGGCCGCAATAGCTTTCTCCACTCTTCATCCGTTTTCACTATTTTTTCGAATGTTTGTTTCTTGTTTTTCGGGAAGACATTGGACGACAGGACGAGTGACCCTATGAAAACTCCCAAGTGCGTCATAAACGCCCTTCTATTCATGTCTCTTCCCTCCAAAAGACGTTCTCTTTCCCCATAACTCCTGTAAACGTTGGTCTCGCCCGCAACTGAAGCGGTAGAATTTATATTGGAGCGGGTTTTTGATATGGTAATCCTGGTGGTGTTCCTCTGCGGGGAAAAATTGAGAGGCCTGCACGATGGGTGTGACGACCGGCCCTTCAAACGGTCTGTCGCGCTCCAGGCTGTGCTTGGATGCAAAAGCGAGCTTTTCCTGTTCTTCCGTATGATAGAAAATTGTCGTGCGGTATTGGTTTCCCCGATCACAAAATTGTCTGTCCTTCACCGTGGGATCTATATTGTGCCAGAAGACCTCCAATAATTCAGCATAACTGACCTTGCTTCGATCATACCTCAGTTGCACTGCCTCAGTATGGCCGGTTTGCCCGGAAGAGACCTCCTTATATGTTGGTTTATCCTTGTGCCCCCCGATATAGCCTGAAATCGTGGAAATCACGCCGTCAACTTCATCGAAGGCATGTTCCATACACCAAAAACAACCTCCTGCAAAAGTGGCGGTTCTGAGCTTTTCAGATTCTGCACCGATGGTGTTTCCTGCCATGGCCGAAAAAAAACTGACAAGAAATATGACCCGGAGGAAATATTGAACGCCGTGTCTTTTCATCCCCCACCTCTTTTTTCATTGATGTTTTTACCTACACCTACTATATCAACAATCAGACAAGTATTCATCATTCAAAGAACACAGGGGGGGGGAGGTTCTGTAATGCAGGATTGGTAAAACCAATACGCGCTTGATTACCTGAGAATACCCCTGTTAGAATGACCCGAGTTTTCTAATACATGTTCTCATAGGGAAAGGCGTAATTATGGAAGAACTCTTTTCAAAACAGGCAGCCTCGAAATATTCCGATATCTGGAAGAGAATGAATCAGGGAGAGGAGCTTTCCGGTGTTCAGTCTTTGATTGGCGCGGCGATGAAACATCACCCGGAGTTTGACCCCTTCTGGCCACAGGGAGAGATTGCCTTCCACCCTCAGGAGATAGACGGCTATGTCGTGAATCCCCTGGTCCACACCGGCATCCATGTGGCGGTGGAAAAGCAGCTTTCCAGTCTCGACCCGGAGGAGGCGACCCTTGCTTTGCAAGCCCTTCTGAAACAAGGACTGACGCACCATGAGGCGGTTCACCGAATTGGCGGCCTTTGGGGAAACCTCTATTTCAAGTCCGTTCGGGAGGGAGCTGCTCCGGATGAGTGGACCTATGTGGAAGAACTCAAGGCGATGATTGTTCAGGCAGAGCAAGCGTCTCCGTAACGATCCAGCACCCCCGTCTAAGCCTCCATGGCTGCGTTGCTGTGGTGCTCGAATCCTCACGTATGCACATAGGCTCCGGGTTCTGCGCGCCTCGCGCCTTGCCCTGAAGGCTTATCCAGGCCTGCTGAATCGTTATGTATTTCCCTCCGATTGACCTCTCTTCCAGTCGTTTAAACCGATGGAACATATGATCTGATTGTAAAGCCCCGCCCTTTTTGGACGAGGCTTTACACGTTAAAGCAATTGATGGTTCTTGAATTCCAGAAAGCGGACGACGACCTCTCCTTCATCGCATGAAATGATCCGTCGGGTGCCGGGAAGGTAAGCCCCACCCAGTTCAAAAGGCCGGTCGGTGAAGCATTCGGTATCGGAGAGTTTTCCGTCGCCTGAGAAATAATACACGGCATACTGGGTGGTGAGAGATTTCCCGTCTTTTGTCTCCATGGATTCCTGGATATTAATCGTAAACTGGACATGCTTCATCTTTCTTTGGATCTGCAGAATCCGGTCATTCTTGATCCGGTAGCGGGAGTTCATTCCATCGCCATGAATGATGATCTGCCGTCCAAGGGGGTGCGTGTCTTCTTCGGCAAAGGTCAGGGTGTACCGTCCATCCGATTCTTCAAAAGAACGGGAGGCACGATGCACCGCCATCATGCCGATCTGGTTTTTGGCCCACTTTTCCAGGTCCTCCCTATCGGAAGGGACCTCAAGGCTGACCTCGACCTCTTTCGGTGATTTTATTTTGACCTTCCCCTTGTATTCGATCCCGTTGTCATTGCAGATGAGGTCTGCGCTAAAGCCGGGGAATTCATTTCCCCAACGGGAGGTTTTCTCAAAGGCCTGTCTCAGAAGCGCCTTTGCCGCCGGGTCATCCTGAACATCGGTTTCTGTTTTTGTCCGTTCGTAAAGTTCCATGTTGATCCTCCTCTTTAATGGTGTATCTGTGTGGATTATAGGGATAAACCTTTCTCAAGGCAAGGCCTGAGCATGGGGTATAATATCGAACTCAAGTTTCTGATGTGCTTTGCGTAAGGCGGCTTCGACTTCCTCGGGCGTTTCCCCTTGTGCAAAGATGAAGCCCAGATAGCTCCTCCCTTTGGGCAGGGGTATGATTTTCTGGCCCTGGAGCAGGGTGATCGTGATCTCTTCGATGCCCTGGACCTGCTTTCCCGCATCAAGCCCGTGAACCTCGTTTAAAATGCCGGCTTTCGGAACCGGGATCATCATCACCCCTGAGGCCTGATCCCGGCGTTTGAGGGATGTAATCGGCCATCTCAAGGCATGTCTCAAAATGATCTCTTCCAGTGAAAGGCCTGTGCCGAAGCGCAGGCTGCGGGCACAAAGTCCCCCGATGGATCTTGCCGCGATCTCGATGATGGAAGGACCTTTTTCATTCACGCGTATTTCGGCATGAATCGGCCCTTCACGCAGGCCGAGCGCTTCGCATCCCTTTTGTGTACAAGCGATGATCTCTTCTTGAATATCAGCAGAGAGGCGGGAAGGGGTGATGTAGAGGGTCTCCTCAAAAAAAGGACCGTCCAGAGGATCGGGCTTGTCGAAGAGGGCCAGACGATGGAGGTGCTTGTCCTGAAGCAAGCCCTCCAGGGCGACTTCTATGCCCGGGACATATTCTTCAATCAGTATTTTTTCAGCAGAAGGGCCTCCTTGTTTTTTGATTTCAGGTTCTTTCAGAAACTTTTTTAGAAAGAGAAAGGCCTTGATCAGTTCGTTTTTATTGTTCGCCCGGATCACCCCACGGCTTGCAGAAAGAAAGGTGGGTTTTAAGACAACCGGATAGTCGATCTTATCCGCCAGGTCTTCCGGCACAGTGTCGATAGAATAGACCTGAAACGAGGGTGTTGGGACGACGTGGGACGAGAGACATAAGCGGAGTTGTTCCTTGTCTTTCGCCATTGCAGTTGCAGAAACGGGGTTGTTCGGGAGAGAAAGTGCCTCTGAAATCATGGCGGCCAGGACGGTCGCATCTTCATCGGCGGAGACAACCGCTTGAAAGGGGTATTTTTGGGAAAAAAGGACCGCTCTTTCAACAGATCGATCCGGATCAAGAAAGTCGAGGGTGAGCATCTTCCCGGGAACGATCTCTTCCAGGGTTTGACGTTTGTTGCAGGCCGTGATGATCTCGATGCCGATTTGATCGGCGGCCTCCAGGAAGTCAGTTGCCCGATAAGAACGGCTTGGAATCAGAAGGAGGAGACGGTCCATCGGCTTCGTGTCGCTGAATCGTTACATTTGTTTTGGTTGCGGACTACTTCCCGGGTGAAAAGTAGGGATTCTTGCCCCCCGCGTGATCGGTGACATCGAGAACTTCATGAATATCAGGGATGGCCTTTTTAATCGCAACAACCACGCCCTGTTTTAATGTGACATCGGCCATGCCGCATCCCTGACATCCACCGCCGAGCCGGATGTAAGCAGTGTTGTCTTTGACGTCGACGAGGCTGATCATTCCGCCGTGGGAGGCGATGGCTGGATTTATCTCATTGTCGAGGACTTTTTGGACGGCTTTCGCTTCGGGCGTATCGAGATCCGCCGGCGTATCCGGCAGCGTGACTTCGGGCATCACAACCTTGGGGTTGTCTACCTTGAATCCGGTTTTATCAAGATTGTTGATAAAATCGATTGTTACATCCTCGAGAAAGGAGCCATTCTTCGATTCCATGTAGATCTGGATTCCTGCCGCGTCGACCGTGACATCTCCCGCCTCTTCTTTCCCTTCTTCGACAAAAGCCAAGGCGTATTCCACATTCGGAAGAACCCCTTTCGTTGTCAGCCTCACCCCTTTGATCTTTTTCTGAAACTGGGTTGCTTGTTCCTGTATCAGTGTGTCGATTCTTTTCCTAGCGATTTCAGTGACCTGAATCATGCCTGATCATCTCCTTATCCTTTTAATCTAAAAGCAACGTGTATGGACGCGGACGGGTCATCATTCTCCAAAGCCCTGTTTTGTTTGCGAGCAGGGCCAGAAATAATCATAACATGGGTTTTGAGGCGGGGTCAATTTAGCCTGATGTCACGATTCAGATTATCCTGGAAGATTGACATCCGAGTGTCCCGTTTATATAGTAAGTCCATGTCTCAGGAGCAGCACCTCGTTTATATCAAACAAGTCTTAGGTCTTGCCCGGCGAGGCTACGGAAAGGCTTCTCCGAATCCGATGGTCGGCGCGCTACTTGTGAAAAAAGGTGTGGTTGTCGGAAAAGGGGTCCATCCCGGTCCGGGGCGGCCTCATGCGGAGGTTCTGGCCCTGGCGCAGGCGGGAAGACGATCGAAAGGCGCGACGCTGTATACCAACCTGGAACCCTGCTGCCATACCCAGAAAAGGACACCGCCGTGTACCGATGCGATCATTCAAAGCGGTGTTCAAAGGGTGGTGGCATCCATGACCGATCCGAACCCCCTCGTTTTTGGAAAGGGCTTCGCCGCCCTTCGTCACGCCGGCATTGAGGTCACCGAGGGGCTGATGCGTCTTGAGGCGGAGCGGCTGAATGAGGCCTTTATCAAATTTATGACAACACAAAAACCGCTTGTCATCTTGAAAGCGGCGATGACGCTCGATGGGCGGATCGCGACAGGAAAAGGGAAATCCCGATGGATTACGGGTGAGGCCGCACGGAAGGAAGTACATCATCTCAGGGGGGGCGTGGATGCGGTGATGGTTGGCATCGGCACCGTCCTGGCGGACGATCCGATGTTGACCGCGCGCCGTAAAAGCGCCAGGAATCCTTTGCGTGTTGTGATTGATCCTTCTTTAAAAATGCCGTTCAAGGCCAGGTTGCTGACCTCGCTTGGAGAGGCGGAAACCCTCTTGTTCACGTCATCCAGGGCCCCGTCGAAGAAGGTGGAAAGATTGAGAGCGATGGGGGTCAGTATTCTCTCTCTCCCTCTGAGCAAGGGGGAGATCTCCTTCAGGACGATATTGAAGGCCTTGGGGAAGAGAGGGATCACGAGTGTTCTCGTCGAGGGAGGAGGCCGGGTCAATGGGATTGCCCTCCGGTCGGGAGAGGTTGACCGGGTTATCTTCTACATCGCGCCCAAACTCTTGTGCGGAGAGGACGCCAGGGGGGTGGTTGCGGGAAGGTCTATCCAGAATCTCTCCGCTGCGATTGGACTGGACCAATTTAAAGTTGGGCGTATCGGAGAAGATGTAAAGATAGAAGGATACATTAATAAGGGTGTGCGGCCGCAGGTTCAGGGCCCGGGAGGGAGAAGTTGACGTATTCAATGACGAAGACCAGGAGGATATTTTTAGCGGTACTCTTCATTGGTCTGGTCTGGGGGATATTACCCGGATCAAAGCTTTTTGCCGGAGAGTCGAAGAAAGTCATACCGGGAGAGAATGTCAATCTGCTGGTGCAGCAATTCCTGGCCTCTCAGGATGTGAAACAGTCTGAAGGTTTGTTGAAAGAGATTGAGGCGTCTGAAGGGGTTACGGTTGAGAAACTGGAGAAGTTGATTGAGAATGGCGTGCTTTATCCTCCTGATCCTTCCGTGGGTTCGCTCCACCGTTCTGTCCGGATCGGCGGGAAGAAAATGGGGTATGCCCTCTATGTTCCGGAGAAGTATGATCCGGAGCATGCCTACCCCTTGATCGTCTGCCTGCATGGTGCCGGTTTTGTTGGAGATTCCTATCTGGACCGTTGGAAGACCCGGCTGGGAGGGGAATCACTCCTGGTTTGTCCCACGATTGAGATGGGCGGGTGGTGGTCGCCGCAGGGAGAGGAACTTGTCCTGGCCGTAATTGATGCCGTGCAATCAAAATACCATATCGATCCAAACCGGATTTCTCTGACGGGCATGTCGAATGGAGGGATCGGAGCCTACCTGGTCGGTATTTTTCATGCCTCCCGGTTTTCCGCAATCTCGCCGATGGCGGGCGGTATCCCGGAGGAAATATTTCCTTTTCTAAAGAATCTGACTTCAACCGGCATTTATATTATTCATGGATCAAAGGATCAGGTCATGCCGGTCACCCTTTCAAGGGATGTCAGCAAGTACTTGAAAGGTGAGGAAATTGCTCATACTTATCGAGAGCACGACCGGGAGCACCCGATGGCCGGCGGGCATTTTTTTCCACGAGAGGAACTTCCCGCCCTGGTGACCTGGTTTCAGAAGCAGCATAGAAATCCTTACCCCAGGCGCATTGTTTCTGTTCGGGATCGTATTCACCTGGCCCCTTTCTACTGGACAGAGATTGATAAAACCGTCGGAGAGGTTGCCGACGTTCAGGGATCGATGGTGGAAAAGGCAGAGATTGAGCGCGTTAAAAAAGGGTTCTTCTCGACTTTGGAGGCCCATATTGATCACAATCGTGTTGAAGTGAAGAGCAATCGTGTGCAAAGGTACACCCTCTTCTTCAACAGACACCTTATTGATTTTTCAAAGCCGGTCGTCGTGATCAGCAACGGGAAGAAGCGTTTTGAAGGGAGGCTTTCAGAGGATATCCCTTTTTTGCTCAATGAGGCAAAGCGCCGAAAAGATCGTGGCGCCTTGTATACCGCCGCGATCACGATTGACTTGTCTGAGCCTGAGTAGGTTTGTTGGTAGAGAAGAGAGAGCATGTTTTCAGGGATCGTAGAAGAAATGGGTTTGATCCATCAGGTCACCCGAAGGGGTCAGGCGATTCGTATGACCATTCACGCGGAGAAGGTGGTGGAGGGATTGTCGGAAGGAGAAAGCATCGCTGTCAACGGAGCCTGTTTAACGGCGCTTGACATTCAGGCGGCGGGTTTTGCAGTTGATATCTCTCCGGAAACAGGTCGTGTGACAAACCTGGGGGCCTTGAAGACCGGAGAGGCGGTCAACCTGGAGCGGGCAATGAGATTAAGCGATCGTTTGAATGGTCATCTGGTTTCCGGCCATGTCGATGGCGTTGGTCTCATTTGTGAGAAAAGAGATGAGGAAAACGCCATGATCCTGTCGGTTGAAGCCCCTGTTGAGATTCTAAGGCATACGGTTCAAAAAGGATCCATTACAATTGACGGCGTCAGTATGACGATTAACGATTTGACCGAAGGTACGCTGACAGTTTCAATCATTCCTCATACGGCCCGAGTCACCACTTTGGGGGAAATGCGCGTGGGGGCTTCTGTTAACCTGGAGAGCGATCTCATCGGAAAGTATGTTGAAAAGTTGCTGAGAGGGGATTAGGTTTTGTCCTGATTTCTGTCCAACCCGGAGGGCGGGTTATGTGGTTTTGTTATCGGGGTAGCGGACCAGTATGACGGTAATGTTGTCTTCTCCACCATTTTTCTTGGCGCGTTCAACGAGCGCTTTTCCCCCCTCTTCCAGGTTGTCTTCAGTTTCCATCAAGATCATATTTATATCCTGAGGCGTTAGTTTGTTACTCAGTCCATCCGAGCAGAGGATGAAGAGGTCTCCGGCTTCAGGGATGCGCCTAATGGTTTCAACCTCAACCTCCGCATTGGTTCCGAGGGCGCGGCTCAGGACATGTTTGAGGGAATGAAATTCTGCCTCTTCAGGGGCGAGGAGTCCCTGTCGGACATAGTCGTTCACGAGGGAATGATCCTGTGTGAGCTGTTCAATCTGACCTTTACTCTGGAGATAGACGCGGCTGTCCCCGACAAAACCAATAATCAATTCAGTTGGGTCGGCCAGGAGCGCGACCACAGTCGTTCCCATTCCTTTTCGAGATATATCCTGGCTGGCGGCCTTATAAATCGCCTGGTTTGCAGAGGAGATGGCCTGTGACATGAGGACCTCTCTTGACGGCTTGGTTGATGCATCGTCACTGTCGTTAGCATGTTCTTGTTGAATCGTAAAGAACTGTTTCACCCCGGCAACGGCCATTTTACTGGCGACTTCACCGGCGGCGTGTCCTCCCATTCCGTCCGCCACGACGTAGAGGTTGAATTCGGGGAATAAACCGAGGCAGTCTTCGTTGGAGGAGCGAACGTATCCGACATCTGAGATTCCGGATGAGCTTGTTTTCATGATGTTCAGGGTTTCCCTTTAACGAAAGAAGATCTTGACCCGTCGGTGCTTCACTTTGCGATTGAGAAGGAATGGTCAAATTCCTGCATGCCAATACAGATTTAATATTATAAGATATCTGTAGTTTTGTCCAATATCTTGATTTTTTAATCGAAACAGCGTATTTTCCATCCGCGTAAAATGTGATGAAATGGGAGTGATTTAACATGCCTGGGTTTTCCTTCAGGGCGAGGCGCGAGGATTCTCGCCCCACGGCAACCCGCCCAACACAACAACAGAAGAAAGGCTGGGTATGCTGAATTGTTACATGAAAGGTGAGGGTCATGTCTCGAGGTGTCTTAAAAAAATGGGGGGTATGTCTGGTCCTCTTTTTTTTATTTTCGGCTTGTAAGCCGGAAAGTGCTCCACCATTGCCCCCTGTGGAAGAAGAGGGCCGCTTTTCTCCGGAGTCCCTGGTGCAGTTTGGTCGGAGGGTTGTTTTCGGAACAGACCGGCCGGTCTTAAATGAGGGCGGGAGGCTTCCGGTCGGGAAGGGCCAGTGTGCCTTTTGCCATATGTTCGTCGCCGGACAGAAATCGGATCGATGCCCGGATTTAAGAAATGTGGAAGCAAGATCTAATCAACGACCAAAAGAAGATCGATATCGTAAATTTTCAGAAAAATTCGGCGACTCAGGAGAGCCGAAGACAGGAATGAAACCCCATGCCGTGTCCGGGGGAGAGTACTTGATCGAATCGCTCTATTGTCCTAGCTGCTATATGCCGGAAGGCCAGGGTCCAAAAGGGGCCGTTGGCATGAAGAGTGCCATGCCGGTGATGACTGCCCCTCCCATGGCCTTAAGCGACTATGAGATTGTTTCCGTCGTGGCCTACCTCCAGGAAAAAGACACGCCAGGTGACTATTCCAGGGTGACGGCCAAGCAGGATTGGGAGCACTACTTCGGAAAGAAGTTATCTCTTCCAGAGAAAGCGCCCGATGGTTTTCCCGGAAATGAAGCGACCCTCAAAAAGACCGCACTCGGGACGGATACCCCCGATGTGATCATCGAAAAAATGGGCTGTTTTGTCTGCCACAAGATCCCGACCGTTTCTCTTGCCCGGACAGGCGTGATCGGACCCTTACTGGTATTAAAGACCAATGCCCAAAAACGGATCGCGTCTCCGGAATATCAAGAGGCACTACGCGAAGATCGGGTGAAGGCGACCACTCCGAAAGAATATGTGCGGGAGTCGATTACACATCCCGGCGCCTTTGTGGTCGAGGGGTTTTCGGACGCGATGCCGACGGACTACCGCCGTAAGTTTACGGTCGGCGCTCTGGAAAAACTCGTCGACTTCCTCTTAACCCTTGATGAAGAACTTGCGATGCAGGAAGAGCGTGAGCGGTTTGGAGAGGTGGAAGAGGAAGAAGAAGAGGAAGAAGAAAGACCCGGGTCACTGCGTGGTCGTGAATAATTTTCTCTTTCGGTATGGGTGCAAGCAATCAAGAGTGGCCTCATGAGAGAACCCACGTTTACCCCAAGATCAGCGCTTGATCTTGGGGTAAACCGCATAAGTCTCTTGAAAGACAAGGCCAGAGGCCATAAGGGCGACCGAGGCGTACCCACCCGTACGGTGGAGACCTTTAGCAGATAGCGCAGTCATTTCAGGCGAATCGGTGGTTTCTTGTTCCGCAGTCGCGGAATGAGGGTTTACTTGAATTCTAGTCAGGAATGTCGCTATAATACGCGGGTAGAATGAGGTCTTGGCCCTACGGGAGAAGCATCCAGATGAAAAAGAGATACCTTCTCGATGGATTTTGTATCTTGCTCCTCTCAATTCTCATCCAGGGCTGTGCCTACAGCCATATACAGCGTCCCCTAGATACAGATTTTAATAAGACTTCATTGGGAACCAAGATTGGCCGGTCTCACACGCGATCTGTTCTATGGCTTTTTGCCTGGGGTGACGGGGGGACCGAAGCTGCCGCAAAAGACGGTGATATCACCAGCATAACGCACGCCGACATCCAAGTATTCATGGTCCTCTTCGGCCTCTACTCCCAGGTGACCACGGTTGTCTACGGTGATTAAACATTTTATTGTCGGCTGGATGATCCTCTTTCTCTCGGCTTGTACAATACCCGCCCGGGGAGTGCTTTACAGTCATGTCACCCGGCCTCATTCGACCAACTTCAAAAACACGCCCATTGGAACAAAACAGGCCTTTCTCGATGACTATCAAGTCCGTGAGCCGTTTAGTGGATTCAAGATTACAGCTGAATGGAGTACAGATGCGATCAATGCGGCAGCAGAAAAGGTTGGTATTACCCATATTGCGTACACGGATGAACAAACCTTGAGTATTTTATTTGGAGTGTACCATCGCCGTCGGCTCATCATACACGGTGACTGACCCGCTCGCTGCACATGTTCAAAATGAATGACTGGGTTTGAAGGGAGATATGGAATATGGAATCCGGATCGAAATTATTTAAAAGAAGAAAAGCCTGGACGACCTTCTTTTTTACCTTTTTTACCCTCTTCTGCCTTAATAAAGTACCGGAAGCGATTGCAGATGGTCCTGGAGCAAGGATTTCACTGCGAGGGCTTGAGATCGAAATCGGCGGAGAGCTTGAGCTGGAGTTTGTTGATTCGGAGGCGGACGGCAGCGTCCTTGACCCTGGAATCGAGCATGAGCCCAATGCTTTTCCGAGGATGTCGATTGATAAGGTCGTCATCACCCCGCGCGTTCATCTGAAGACGGGGATCCACTTGAAGGCCGACCTTCAAGTGAAAACGAATGGAAAGATCAAGCTCGATGAGGCCTGGGTCAAGATTCCCGGTTTCCCCTTTAATACATGGCTTAAAATTGGCCTAGACGATCTCTTCATCAAACCAAGCCGAAAAACGGAGTCCTATCCGATCGTTGGCCATGCCTTCTGGCAGGATGAAGACCTCGGTCTTTTCCTGGGCGGAGAGGCGAAGCGGTTTTATTGGCGATTTTCCGTGACAAACGGGAGACGGCTGAAGGACCGACGGATCTCGGAAGACGAAGTCTTCCCGATCCCGACCGATGATGACGACAATGAGGAAAAGAACAGCAACAAGCAGGTCGGCTTCGGAATAGGAATCGATCATGTGTTCAAAAAAGGGCACAAGATTGACCTTCTCCCCTTCTATTACCGGTCTGATTTGAGTGATGCGGATCTGTCCTACTTGCAGGGAATTTCGACCTATCCGGCTGGAGATCTCCAGGGGCGTCAAGAAAGAGTTGGACTTAATCTGGACTATCACTTAAGAGATTTTGCCTTCTTCGGCCAATATATTGAGGGAAAAGATGGGGCGATGGATCGAGATGGCTGGTATGTCCAGCCTTCTTATAAGATGCCTCTGGGATACAATCGCCTGGCGGCAGTTGTGTTCCTTCTCCGTTATGAGGAGTACAATGTTAGTCTGACAAGCAATGAGACCGATTCACGCACCTGGGACCGACAGGCCACCACAGTGGCCTTGATCGCCAGTATCGTTAAAGGATTCAAGGTCAAGGCGGAGTACCATTTCAATGATGAGAAGACGGGCGGCCCGGATGTCCACAATGACGAGCTGCTGGTTCAGGCTGAATTAAAGTTTTGAGCCAGGATCGGGCGGTGGCTGAAGCGGCCTCACCCCTGGGCTACGGCCGCCAACGCATTGACACTTGCGTTGAAGTCGATATCATTTTGAATGACGGGAGCTTCGGATGAAGGGCCCGTGAAGGCGCTCGACAAAGGATGACTGAAAAAAGATTAGATAACATCTAAATCCTGCCCGGTTTACCCGTTCACCTGAGGAGTATATGGCCACAGAGTTAGAGAAATACGACCGAAAATTGATTGAGAGGATGCATGAGTTTATTGCAGAGGTTTTGCCGGATGGAACTTTCCGCTATGTCAACAGGATCTTTGCCGAAGATTCAGGATACACGCCCGAGGCGCTGGTTGGTACCAACTTTTTTTCATATATCCACCCGGACGATTACCCTGAGACACTCCGTCATTGTGAAAATCTCATAAACAAAGGGATGTCGATCCGTAACTGTGAATACCGTTTCAAAAAGAAGGATGCTTCCTACATCCAGATCATTACCAATGGCGAGCCGCTTATCGATTCAGAAGGAAAGCTCGAAGTGATTCTACAGGTTTCATTCAATATCACGAAACAAAAGCAGGCCGAAGAAGACCTGCGTGAATCTGAAGAGAGATATCGGACCCTGTTTGAGTGCGCGTCAGAGGGCTTCCTTCTGATGAAAGAGTCCTTCATCGACTGTAATGAACAGGTCTGCACGCTCTGGGGTTGCAGTCGTGAAGATGTCATTGGTCATACCCCTCTGGATTTTTCGCCTGTGATGCAACCCGATGGCCGGCCTTCGGCCGAAGCGGCAAAGGAGCGGATTTCGGCGACGATGGCCGGGAAGCCGCAAGTATTTTATTGGCAGCACGTCCGAAAGGACGGGTCGCCTATTGATATGGAGGTTTCCTTAAGTCGGATTTTCTTTGGAGGAGGATATGTTCTTCAAGGATCGATCCGTGACATTACCGAACGAATGCGGGTCGAGGCGGCACTGTACGAGTCGGAAAAGCGATTCCGAACCATATTCGATCACTCCAACGATGCCATCTTTGTGATTGATCCAGAGCAGGATGAAATCCTGGAAGTCAGTCCCAAGGCCTGCGACATGCTTGGATTTACCAAAGAAGAATTACTGTCCAGACGTATCTCGGAGATTCACCCGGATGAGGTGTTTGAAATGAAAGCGTTTGTCCAATCTGTTTTTGAAGAAGGCACCGGGTACACAGACAAGCTTACCTGCCGGACAAAAGAGGGTCAGATCCTTTCGGCGTCTTTAAGCGCTTCAAAAATTAATTTTTACGAGAAAACCTGCATTCTGATCATGACACGGGACATCACAGCGCGGAAGCAGGCCGAGAAAATCACCCAAAAATATTCAGAAAAGCTTGAGGAAGATGTCAGGAAACGCACAGAAGAACTGGAAGGGAAGAACAAGGAACTGCAACGCTTCAACAAGCTATTTGTGGGAAGAGAGCTTCGAATCAAGGAGCTCAAGGAGAAAGTAAAGGAACTTGAGAGGAAGATAGAATAATCATGCGCAGACAGATTGGAGCCTTCTGGGTTATTTATTGCTTAACCGTCCTCTTTTTCCCGCCGCGGGTGAGCTGGGCCAGACCGATTCACATCGGGTCTATCCACGACAGGCCGGCAAATGAGATCAGAAAATTTTTACCCCTCGTCCGCTACCTTGCCGAGGTCTTGGAACCGGAGGGCATTGACGAAGGAAAGGTCGTCGTGGCGAAGTCAATCCAGCAGATGGCCGACTTCTTGCGGGAGGGAAAGGTCGATCTCTTTCTAGACAGTCCGTTTCCGGTACTGGCCGTGAACCGCCTTGCGGGGAGCAAACTTCTCCTGAGGCGGTGGAAAAAGGGAGTGCGTGAATATCACACGGTGGTCTTCGTCCGGAAGGACAGCGACATCAGTCGCTTGGAGGACCTCAAAGGGAAGATGATTTCCTTCGAAGCCCCTTATTCCTCTTCCGGGTATTTTCTCCCCAAAATGGCCCTGATTCAGGAAGGGCTTACGCTGGTGTTGAAAAAAAATGCGTCCGCGCCGGTCGCTCCCGATGAGGTGGGGTATGTCTTCAGTAAGGATGATGAAAATACGGTGGTGTGGGTATTGCGGGGAAAGGTTTCGGCCGGGGCATTGGATGATCGAAATTACAGGAAGGATGCCAAGCACCGCCTGGATCAATTGAAGATCCTTCATGAGACATTTTCTATACCCCGTCAGATCATCAGCTATCGTTCGGATCTTCCGCCGAAACTCGTTGCAAGGATCAAGAAAATATTGCTCGACATGGATCAGTCGGAGGAAGGGCAAAGGGCCCTGAAAGCCTTCGAGAAGACAACGAAATTCGATGAAATACCGGAGCAATCTCTGGCCCCTTTATTGGAATTTCCTGGCTTCTTCGAGAAGGTATTTAAATGAGATTGTCGATTCGCTTCAAGCTCTTGGTCTTGACCATTGGTGCAATTTCCCTCGTGGGAGGGAGCATCTCTCTTTATTCCATCAATGTCGGAAGAGAGAGGCTTTCCAAGGCATTTGTGGGGGAGACCGTGAATATCGCAAACCTTCTTTCAACGAACCTGAGCGATGATCTTTCTAATCTTGATGTTTTTTCAATGCGCCTGCAATTAGAAAATGCCCGGATAAGCCAAGAACTCCTTTTGTCCTATGTCCTGGATACGGAAGGCCTGGTTTTGGCGGATGGTACTTCGGAGAACGCGCTGCGCGGTCAGGCATTGTCCGATGTATTCGGCCTGGAAGTACTCAGTGCGGATACTTGGATCTCCCTGAAAGATGAAGATCTCCTCCGGTTAGGCGGGCCGATCATCATGGCCGACGATACCCTTGTTGGGTATCTTTATTTGGTATTTTCTCTTGATGGTATCAATCAAATTGTTGCGGACAACACCCGGTCAAGTTTCCTCATTACGACTGTCATTCTAGGGTTCGGCGCCTTACTGGCATTTTTCTTGTCAAGCCGCTTTACCCGCCCTATTATAGAGATCGCAGAGGTGGCCACGGCCTTGGGTCAAGGGAAATTGGATAAGAGGGTTCAGATCAAGGGCCAGGATGAGCTCGGCCTGTTGGGGCTGTCCATTAATAAGTTGGCGGTCGATTTGGGTAAAACAACCGTTCCCAAAGGTTATTTCAACAAGATCATCAGTTCAATGGCCGAGATGCTGATTGTTGTGGCTCCGGGATATACCATCGATACGGTTAACAATGCCGTCCTCAAAACTTTAGGATATCAAGCGGATGCGCTCCTTGGAAAGCCTCTCAACCTTATCTTTTCAGAGGAAGTGGATGTGATCAGGGATCTGATTGAAAAAGGAGTACATAAAACGATCGAAACGTCGGTACTGACCCAAGAAGGGCGCCACGTTCCCATCTCTTTTTCAGCCTCGGCCATGCGAGAGGCCTCAGGTCAACTGGTGGGGGTTGTCTGCATTTTACAGGACATCACAGCGCGCAGGGAGGCCGAGGAAACGACCCGAAAATACTCGGAAAGACTCGAACAGGAGGTCAAAGAACGGACAAGTGAGCTTCAAAGTAAGAACGAAAAACTGGAGCGTTATAACAAGCTTTTTGTGGGGAGAGAGCTGAGAATTAGAGACCTTAAGGGGAGAATAAGATCATTCGAAGAGGAGAGGAATTGATGAAAAATATTTTTGTCATTGTTACGGTGTCGATGATCTGCTTTGGTTTATTCTCTGCACAGACGAATGCGCGAGAGACGCCCCCCTTTGAGACCATCCTTGAAATGAGCATAGAAGATCTCCAAAACATTGATGTGTCTGTCGCTTCCAAAAGCCCCCGGAAACAGATTCAGGCCCCGTCCTCTGTCACCGTTTTTACCCGGGAGGAGATATTGGCCATAGGGCTGACCTCTGTGGAGCAGTTGATGAATTTTGTCCCCGGCTTCCAATCGACACGGGAAAGCATCACCGGTGATGGTTACGTTGTTGTCGGAAGAGGGCAAAGCTCCACACATTCTTCATCCAATATTTTGTTTATGATGAATGGTCAACGCTTGGACGGGGAGTTGGGTGGGGGCGCCCTGGCCTTTTACCGTCTTATCCGCATCAACGCTGGAATGTTAATCTAAACGGCTATTATCACGATGAAATGGAGCAGATTGCCCTGCTCCCGGGCGTGGGTCCAAGCATTATCACACTGGACGACTACTGGGTTTTCAACAGCACCTTGAGATTTTCCGTAAGTGCCCAAGTCACTTTTGTTGCACGCGTCGAAAATATAGTCGATGAGGATTTTGCCAGCCCGACTCGAAACCTTGCCTTCTCTGAAGGTCTGCCAAACCGAGGGAGAACGGTCTTTTTCGGGATTGAGATGCAGCTTTAGAGATGAAATGAATATGACGATTTGCCTTAAAATCAGAAAGTCCGGGCGATCTCCTCTTTCTATTCTTGAAGGAAATGAGAGGGCGGCAGGCACTTTTGTAAAAGTGCGAACCCTCGTCGTCTTCTTCACCGCAGTCCTTCTCATGTCCTTCATGTCATCAGGCGTCGCCCGGGCCGCAGCCGATAATACTCTTGAAAACAAGGTGAAAGCGGCCTATTTATTTCATTTTACCCAGTTTGTAGACTGGCCGCGCGAGGTCCTGGGGGATCAAAACGAGGCCATCCGTATTTGCATTCTGGGCGAAGACCCCTTTGGCCCCCTCCTCAATACACTCGAAAAAAATCGCTCACAGGGGCGTGAACTGGTTGTTGAGCGAGTGAAAAACTCCCGGCGACTTGTGCGCACTGCCATATGGTCTTCCTGAGTGCTTCTGAGGAGGGACAAATTGATGCGGTGCTTCAAGATTTGAAGACGAAGAGCATCCTGACGGTAGGCGACATGAAATCGTTTGCGCTTCGTG
>JAJDBV010000080.1 GCA_029261165.1 Nitrospirota bacterium
AATCATTCGTTTACTTCAGCTTACTTTATTCGAAAAACGGGATTTGCTTGCCCTGCTTCGCGGTGATCCTCCGCCTGATTGTATGATAAATCCAGATCAGCTCTTTTTGGTATAATTGTTAACGGGACAGTAATGATGTCCGATACAAATATGCAGTCCTTATCCTTTGGATATTTGTCAAAGTGGCTTGCTGAATGCTACATGGATTTCGAGACATGAGCGCAGAAAAAGAGATAAAAACTATAATTAGTGACAAGCCCTATCCGATCTCGATTGAAATGAGGCCACTTTGGAGAATATGTTTAATTATTATTTCTGTCATTATCGTTTCTGGAGATAAAAAATACCTTGCTTTAAAAAAAGTCAATATTTTAGTTTGGATGCTTATTAGAAGAAGTAGATGGAAGGAATACGAAGAGTACCTCTTGGGCAGAACTTTTGATATCCCCTTAGTGTCTGTCGATACAGCAACTTATAAAGCTGTTGAATTTTCAATTGCTAAAGAGTTTGTTCAGCTTAAGAGTGGCCGGTTATATATCACTGAAACCGGAGAAATGTTGTTCTCGATTCTTGTCGAGAACAACATAATGAGTAGAGAAATGGGATTCTTAAGAGGGGCAGGAAAAAAGCTTAGCGTTAGTAAAGTTAAAGGGCTAACAGGTGGTCAAATATAATGCTTGGTCTAAATATTGTTTATATTGAAGTTTTTGCCGAGACTAACGGCGGAAGGTTCTCAACGAAGATACCTTTTAAGAATGGCTTAAATATTATTCGTGCGGAAAACTCTACTGGTAAATCTACTTGCATCAATGCAATTGCATATGGGTTAGGGCTTGAGTCGATTCTTGGCCCTGGCAGAAAGAAACCTTTTCCAAAGTCTCTTTATGAGGTCATCTATGGGAACAAAAATGATGAAAAACCGTATTACGTTAATAGTTCGGGCGTTTCTATCAGAATAAGGAATAGCGGTGGTAAAGTAGCAACGTTAAATCGGGATATATTGGGTAATCACAACAAGATCGCTGTTCAAGTTGATGCTGATGGTGGTGATTACTTTCTGGGTTCAGCAGGAAAAGTCGGTTCAGCCATAAGCCAAAAGGGATTCCATCATTGGTTGGCTAATTTTATAGGTTGGAATTTACCAAAGGTTGTTACCTACGAAGGCAAAGAAACAAGCCTCTATTTGGAGTGCATATTTCCTCTATTCTTTATAGAGCAAAAGCGTGGTTGGTCTGAAATACAAGCCAATATCCCAGGACATTTCGGTATTCGGAACCTAAAGAGGTCGGCTGTCGAATTTTGTTTGGAAATTGAAAGCTTTGAGTATGAGATGCAAGTTGCCATTCTTAAAAAGAGGATCGAATCTGCTCAAAATGAATGGAGCGGTCTTCGCTTAACTGCAAGAACTATTGCCGATATCAATTCCGTTCAGGTCAATAAGATCTCTGATATAGATAAGGATATTATCCACCGCATAGATTTTAATTTTCTTGAAAATGATGTTTGTATCAATGTTGATGAGCAAGAAAAGTCATTAAATAAGCTGATAGAGAAGTTATCTCATAAGATTGCGGATGAGGGGCCTCACAGCGAGGAGTTAGGTTCTCAACTCACTGTAATGAGGGTCTTGAGGCGAAAATTTGAAGAAACGTCAAATTCGGTAGAAATGGTAATGCAATCGATATCTGAAGTGGATAGTAAAATTTCGACATTGGATTACGAGTATGATCAATATCAACAGCTTAAGCGGCTAAAGAGTGTTGGCGGTGATGTTAGCTCAGATATTGATACCCAGAAATGCCCTATTTGCGAAAGTGATCTATATGACACTCTGGGTAGTCGTACAGTAAAAAGGTTGCCGATGACACTTGGAGAGAATATTGAGTTCCTTAAGAATCAGCTGGATTTCTTCGGCTCGATAAAGAGAAAAAGTACTGCACAGCTTCTCGACTTTAAAGATGGTCTTAAGCTTTTAAACTCAAAGATGGAAGTTGAGAATGACAAGCTATCTAATCTCAGAGAAGAAATAGATGATATTCATGGCGCGACTAAATCGATTATGAGGAAGTCGATTGAGGCGAAAAACTTATTGAGAGCTGTTTTAAAACTCAAAGAAAAGCAAGGTGACTTAAATGAGCAATTAGATGCGGTACACTCAAGATGGGCCAATGCGTCAAAGGCGTTAAAACAATTAAGAAAAGGCTCGAAGGTTACAGATGATGGCCTAATAATAAGGAAGCTTGAAAGTATTATTAAGGGCAATCTAACCGCTTTCAGTTTCGATCAATCTGCGATCAGCTCTATCTCAATTTCCCACCAAACACTACGCTTAGAACAAGAAGGTTATGACATCGTTGCAGACACATCTGCTAGTGATTTCATAAGAACCATTTGGTCATATACCCTGGCTTTGTTAGAGCTTGCTGGCAAGGAAGAGAGGGTTAAACACGGTGGTTTCGTGGTCTTTGATGAGCCTCGGCAGCATGAGGCTAGCAAGGTAAGCTTTGCGAGCCTCATAGGGAAAGCTTCGGAATCTGGTTCATTTGGTGGGCAGGTGATTTTTGCCACGAGCCTTGATAAGTCCGAATTGACCGTTGCATGCGAAGGGAAAGAAGTAAATTTAGCTTTTTTTGACAACTATATCCTTACGATAGAAAAAAATTAGGAACAAGCACTCATAATTAGTCCCTCCCCCCTGTGGATAACAGGCAATTAAAATCGGATATTTCCCGCGAAAAGGAGCAATCTCCGGGGGCCTCTCCGTGGAACACTTTTCTCAAACTCAATGTCCGGCTACACTAATCTTTCCCTTTTCACACGCACTTGACAAATGCATGCTGATTTCTTAGTATAGTAGCCATATGACTACTATACTAACCAAGAGACAAAAAGAGGTCCTCGATTTTATCTGTCATACGATAGAGGAGCAGGGCTATCCTCCGTCCCAGCGGGAGATTGCCGATCATTTTCAGATGGTCGGTATATTGGGTGTGCAGCGGCATCTCCTCGCCCTTGAGAAGAAAGGCTATGTTCGGAGGGGGAAAGGCGCTCGGGCGATTGAGGTCATCGGGCATGCTTCCGGCCGGTCCGTTCCGATCCTGGGTAAGGTTGCTGCCGGATCACCGATACTTGCGGAGGAACACCTGCTAGGACACCTTATGCTCGATCCGACCATTGCCCGATGGGAAGATGTCTTTCTCTTAAAGGTACAGGGTAAAAGCATGAAGGACGCGGGAATTCTGGACGGAGATCTGGTCTTGGTCAAACCACAAAGGGATGCGGAATCAGGAGAGATGGTTGTGGCAATGATCGAGGGAGAGGCCACCGTAAAGCAACTGATCAAAGAAAAGAAACGGGTGGTACTCAACCCCAAAAATGATACCTTTGCGCCCATCGTGATTACCAAAAAAGATCCTCCTCTTCAAATCCTAGGAAAAGTCGAAGGCTTGTTCAGGCTTGATATGAGCAAGCAGATCAAGCGTCGTTAGGGGGTTAATTGTGGAACAACAGACCTTAACAGAATCCCTTTTGGGGGAATTTCCTCGCTCTCTTATCACAGGGGAAGAGGGCGGGCTTTTTCTTTTTTATGGAGATCCTGCCCTCTTTGCTCTCTCGCCGCTCTTGGCCGGGTGGCGGCTTGAGCTTGGCGAACGAGTTCTTTTTTTAGATGGCGGTAATTGCTTCGATCCTTATCCGCTGGTTGCATTAGCCAAAAGGATGGGACGCAATCCGCAGTCATTTCTTTCCGCGCTCTTTATCTCCCGCGCGTTCACTTGTCATCAGATGGGATCATTGATTTTTAATCAGCTTAAAACCGGAATTGCAGTGCATCGGCCCCGGCTGGTTATTCTGGCGTCCCCTCTGGAGACCTTCTACGATGAATCGGTTCCCTTTATTGAAGCCAAAAATCTCTTACTTCATCTGGTTGCGGCATTGGGACAGATGGCTCAGGACCGGATCTTTGTCATTCTTTCTCCCTTTCCCAGGAAAATGGCAGGCCGGCGGGCCTTCTTTCTTTCACACATCAAACACCGGGCGGATAAGATCTTCCGCATAGACCATCAAATAGCCGGGCCGGAGGATTCACTTCAAACATCGATACGGATTTCAGAAGAGAAGCCGAGCTCCCGAACCTGGGTCCTTCCGGTCCTGGAGCAATAGGACGTGACCTATGGGCAGAACCCTCGCGACATTTACACAACTCATTGCACAAGAGGTCACGTCCTGGCGTGCCTTCCGCCGGGCATTGCGGCGTGAGGATCAGGAATATCTCGACGGCCTTTTCCGCGCGGCCAAATACCATGTCGCCGCAGGGAGCTACGCCTCAAAGGCAAGTCCTTTCGAGGCAATGGTGGTGGCCATGCTGATCGAAGAGTTATAACTGAAAGTGGTGTTTGAAGGGGCTTGAAAAAAAGCGGCGTATCTGGTTGATTTGAGACTTGCGAAGGAATCAAACAACCAAGGAGGATACGCCACCATGAAGAATAATACAGTAATCGGGTTAAAAGATCGA
>JAJDBV010000009.1 GCA_029261165.1 Nitrospirota bacterium
CAGCAAATCATTCGTTTACTTCAGCTTACTTTATTCGAAAAACGGGATTTGCTTGCCCTGCTTCGCGGTGATCCTCCGCCTGATTGTATGATAAATCCAGATCAGCTCTTTTTGGTATAATTGTTAACGGGACAGTAATGAAATCAAGTACCAATGTTGGGTTTACCCGGACAACAGCAAAATGGCCCCACTCTTTGACAAATTCGAAGCCAAATATTCTCTCGTAAAATTTAGCCGATTCTACATTGTTATGTGATGGTACTATCGTGTGGTTAAGCGTAATTTCCATGGAGTACCCTACTTTTTAAGCAAAAATTCACATGAATATCTACACGGATTTATTGATCGAATTGTCACCATCAATTAAGTCACATCATGTCCCTGAAAGGAATAACTATATCGTAATAGGATGTCAACTGGAAGAAGAAAAAGGGCGATGCCGATATCTCCAGTTCCTTTTTTTGCAACATGGATCTTGACAAGAGTCACGTGGCGCTTTACCTTTGAACACGTATTGTGAGTACAATCCAAATCCTTCCCGGGCGGCATTTGGCGAGTTAGAAATTAGAGGTTTTCCCTCTCGGATGGGAGAATTTACTCCCTTTAAGAGCGGGGTTCTTCAAAAGGGTCTTTCTCCACGAAGGTCGGACTTACAGTTAAAGGAGGATAACCATGGCGTTTACTCTGGAAATCGGTGACAAGGCGCGGGATTTCGCGTTGCCGGCGACAGACGGAAAAACCTATCGCCTGGCGGACTTTGAGAAGGCCAAAGTGCTTGTGCTGTTCTTCACCTGCAACCACTGCCCTTATGTCATCGGTTCTGATGAAGCAACACGTGCGACGGTTGAGCGCTTTCAGGATAAGAGCGTTGCTTTCATCGGGGTCAACTCGAACAGTGAAAATACCCATCCGACCGACGATTTTGAGCATATGATGGAGCGGATGAATCAGCATCACTTCCCGTGGGTCTACGCACGGGATAAATCTCAGGAAGTCGCCATGGCCTACGGGGGCCTGAGGACTCCTCATTTCTACGTGTTTGACCACGGTCGAAAGCTTGTTTACACGGGCCGTGGCGTGGACAATCCGCGCAGCGCGGCAAAGGCGAACGTCAATGATCTTGACCGGGTGCTGGAGGAACTTCTGACGGGGCTTGCCGTCAGCACGCCAATGACAAATCCCATCGGCTGCAACATCAAGTGGGAGAATCGGGATGCCCATTGGATGCCTCCCGAAGCCTTATACCTCAGGAGTTGAGCAGTGACCGATAGATTTGACGCACTGAGCGATGAGCATATCGCATTTATAAAAAAGCAACACCTCTTCTTTGTCGGTACAGCAGGGGCAGAAGGGTTTGTGAATGTTTCGCCCAAGGGGATGGATAGCTTTAGAGTCATCAATCCCTCTAAGGTGGTGTGGTTGAACTTAACCGGCAGCGGAAACGAGACTGCGGCTCATGTGCTTGAAAATCGCCGCATGACGGTCATGTTCTGTTCATTCGACAAACAGCCACTCATATTAAGGGTCTTCGGCCAGGCCAAAGCCATCCATCCAAGAGATGCAACTTGGGAGACCCTTTATGCACTCTTTCCTGAGGACGTTGGCGCACGCCAGATCTTTGCGCTTGAACTGAGCCTGGTGATGACCTCTTGCGGCTATGCTGTCCCCTATTATGCGCTAAAAGGCGAGCGAGCGGCATTATCGAAATGGGCTGAAAGTTGCGGGAAGCAGGGAATCATGGACTATTGGAAGAAGAATAATCAACGGAGCCTGAATGACAGGGAAACAGGTATTTTTAGCAATGAATAAGAAGACAACCCGAGATGAAGCCGTAAACGGCACCGTGATGAAGATGGCACAAGCGAATATTCGAGATACCGTTTCCATTGCGCTTGGTTATACACCGAGAGAACGTGCAGTTATTATTTATGATGCTAAATCGGACTTATCAAAGCTCTTAACCGCGGCCTATCAAGCCGCTCTTCCGGATGCGGCTTTTTTCGATTTTGATCAATCCGACCCAGAGGTCATTCTGAGGCAGTTCAGCCTCCTTTCTCCGGGGGATCTGGTCATCTTGCTTCAATCCACCAGCTTTCGTTTGAGCCAATTTCGCATACGCCTTGAACTCTTCAATCGGGGCTTGAAGGTGATCGAACATCCCCATCTCGGTCGGTTTCCGGAACAGGAATTCGCCACATACGTGGACGCCCTTTCCTATGATCCCTCTTACTATCGAACGATGGGACCTCTATTGAGAGATCGTATTGCTCGGGCGGAAAAGATAAAGATCATCTGCGAGAAGGCGGAGCTGATCTACGACTCGCCTTTTTTAGATCCCAAGTTAAATATTGGCGATTATGAAGATATGAAAAATGTCGGCGGGCAGTACCCGATCGGGGAAGTTTTTACGGAGCCTAAGGAGATTCATCGTTTGAATGGGACCATTAAGCTATTTGCCTTCGGAGATACCGATTTTCGTGTCAATGTTCCAGATGCACCCTTCACGGCAAAGATTGAAAGAGGTCTTCTGGTTTCCAGTCCGGACGCGCCAAAAAAATTCCAGGATGTTTTGGATAAAATCCGGGAAAAAGAGGACGTCGTCTGGGTACGGGAGCTTGGATTTGGCCTGAATCGTGCGTTTAGCCGCGACCGTCGTGTGAGCGATATCGGCACCTATGAACGGATGTGCGGCATACACCTCTCCTTAGGGACCAAACACTTGCAATATAAAAAACCGGGTTTCCCAAAAAAGGGAGGATTTCATGTCGATGTTTTTGTGGATGCCCAAGCGGTGGAGATCGACGGCGTCACTGTTTTCCAGAACGGAACTTACAGATAATAATCCTTCAGAAAAATCATGCCTTATTTAGAGCTTCCTTGACAGTAATAGGAGCCAATGCGTTACAATGACCCTTGCTATTGTAGCAGCCTCCGATCGTCGAAATATCTCCCGGACCGCTTTATGGAAATGCAAAAAATGGTAACACGACAGGGTCCAGATGGCCTTAAATCCGAGACAGAAGCACGTTCACGCTACAATGCCGCAGAAACACAATTCGAGATGCTCCTGGATACCGATGCGTTGGATGAAAATATTGACTCGCTCCGTCTCGTCATATTGGATTTTGAGCGAACATTGGAACAGGCTCTGATCACTGCCTATCAAGATTTTCAGGGTTCAGAAGCGGCCCACCGATTTTTGCAGCGGGTTCTTTATCGGATCAATCGTCTTAAGCTTTTCTGGTATGACGATTTAAAGCGGTACAAGAATGAACGCTCCGTTTATCTTCGGTGCATCCGTGACCGGATTGAGGAGGCCTGGCAGTCGTGGGAAATAAAGTTTCTGGATTGTCCCGCGTTAAAAGGGTTAAATGTTAACGAAAGCTTAAGGGAAAAGGCCCAGAAGGATTTGGCGCCAGAACCCTCTGAATCCGGTATTTTCTTTCGTGACCATGTGGGGGAAGCAGGATATCGGAAACTTCTGGCGATTACATCACTTGATGGGCTTGTTGAAGCCAGTCAGTTATCCCGCATGCTAGGGGGCGTTGGGAACGACATTCATTCTACGCTGACCAAACTGTTTTTGGAGGAATATGGCGGTGGACGCCTCTCCCGCAAACACTCTACCTTTTTTGAAGCCATGCTCATCGAATTTGATATGCGAACAGATCCGGAAGCCTACTTCGACACGGTTCCATGGGAGGTCCTTGCGGGAATTAATCACAGCTTCCTCCTCAGCGAACGCAAACGCTATTTTCTTCAGTACATCGGAGGACTGCTCTATACCGAGGTCTCAGTTCCTTCCGCATTTAGAAATTATTTGGCAGCCGCAAAGCGGCTCGATTTGCCAAAAACGGCCACGGGATATTGGGAGCTGCATATCAGGGAAGATGAACACCATGGCCGCTGGATGCTCTATGACATTGCCCTTCCCCTGGCAAAGCGGTATCCGGAAGACGCATGGGAACTGCTTCTCGGATACAAACAACAACGATTCTTCAGCCATCGCACCGGGGATGCCCTTGCCCGATCTGCTCGCATTGCAGATTCAGAAAGCAGAAAATAGAGCAGGCGCGCGCATCTCCGATTATTTGACGACTTCACTTCTGTCTTAAAATATGCATAGAAACAACATCATTCTACAACTGAAAGCCTATGAGGTCAAATGGAAAGATGAATTTTCCATGGTGAAACGACTCATCGGCTTTGTTTTGTCTAATACTGCATGTTTCGAGAGGGCCTCTAAAAAGGGACATGTCACCGGTTCTGCCTGGGTTGTCAACAAAAAAGGAACGCATGTGTTACTCACCCACCACAAGAAGTTAAATAAATGGCTTCAGCTTGGGGGGCATGCCGATGGAGACCCTGATATTCTCAGTGTCGCGCTGCGTGAAGTTTATGAAGAGTCCGGCCTGGAACAGATAAAAGTGCTAAGCGGAGGGATCTTTGATATCGACATCCATCAGATTCCAAAAAGAAGAGAAGAACCAGAGCATTTCCACTATGACATTCGTTATGCCATCCAAGTCATGGGTAACGAAGCCTATATCGTCAGTGATGAGTCTCACGATTTGAGCTGGATTGAAATAAAAAACCTGGAACAAAAAACAAACGATGAATCCATGCTTCGCATGGCGTCCAAATGGATGGCAGGGCGAAAAAACCTCGCGTCTTCAACCCGATCCATATCCTGAAACCCACCCCAAGATCAGCGATTGATCTTAGGACAAACCGCCAAGTCTTCTGAAAGGAAAAGCCAGAGGCCATAAAGACGAGCGAGGGGTACTCACTTGTACGTTGAGAAGTCCTTCGGCCGATAACAGCGCCACTTCAGGAAAACCGGCGGTTTCCAATTCCAAAATCTCGGAACTGGGGCTCGCTTTTCTTCTTGAAAAGATGGACACAATCGTGGTATTTTTCAAAGGTTTAGCTCAGCTATTTAGATGGCGTGAGCGCAAGGGTTAATTAAACCCTTTATTGCCACAAATAATTCACACGTTCCTCTGCCGGGCATGGTCCTCTCCGGAGTTCTTGATATAAAATGTGATATCAAGGCGGTGAGTTGCCTGGGAAGATTACAGAGCGAGCGGCGGCCCAGACCAAAAAAGGAGAAGAGGAAAGATGAGCCAAATAAAAGAGTTGTTAGACGCGGGTGTGCATTTCGGGCATCAGACCAAACGGTGGAACCCTAAGATGATCAGGTATATCTTCGGGGAACGCAATAATGTCTATATTATAGACCTTCAAAAAACGGCCAAAAAATTAGATGCCGCATATAATTTTGTCCGGGATTTGACCAAAAAAGGGGATTCCATCCTTTTCGTCGGGACAAAGCGGCAGGCGCAGCAGATTGTCACGGAAGAGGCGAAGCGCTGCAATATGTTTTATGTCGATCATCGCTGGCTGGGTGGAATGCTTACAAATTTCTCGACCATCAAGAAGAGTATCGTCAGGCTTAAAAAACTTGAAGCCGCCGGTGAGGACGGCACCTATGATCGGCTCCCAAAGAAAGAAGTGATCAAACTTGAAAAGAAGAGAGAGCATCTTTCGAGAAATTTGGGTGGCATTAAGCAGATGAACGCGCTTCCGGGAGCGATTTTCGTCATTGACACGATAAAAGAGAAGACGGCGGTTTTAGAGGCAACCCGGCTTGGCGTTCCCGTCATTGCCATCGTGGATACAAACTGTGATCCGGACGAGATTGACTATGTCATTCCGGGGAATGATGATGCTATCCGTTCTATTCGATTACTGACGGGCAAGATGGCGGACGCGGCTTTAGAGGGCCAAGGACTCAGGGAAAAGGCTGCAGCACAAGAGGTCCCGGTCGCACCAGCACCCCAAAAGGAAATAAAAAAGGAAGCAAAGCCTGAACCCCTTACTGTCAGTGTTCCTGAGGCGACTCCGGAAGTGAAAGTTGAGGCAACGCCGCCTGAGAACGGGTAGATTAAGCGGAATTAGTTAGAAGTGAGTCAGAAATGACGTCCTGGGGGCGTTGGACCACATCGTGAAGGAGGAAGTTGTTGACTGTTGAAGCGATTAAGATATTACGGGAAAAGACAGGGGCAGGTATCATGGATTGCAAGACAGCCCTCAAGGAAACGGATGGTGATTTGAGCAAGGCGGTCGATTTTCTTCGGAAAAAAGGTCTGGCGGCCGCGACAAAAAAATCAGGACGTCAAACACAGGAAGGGATGGTCGGCTCGTATATTCATGCCGGTGGAAAAATTGGGGTCCTGATCGAGGTGAATTGTGAAACCGACTTTGTCGCACGCAATAGTGAATTTCAGGAATTGGTCCGGGATCTGGCCATGCAAGTCGCAGGTTCAAATCCCTGTCCTCGCTACATCCTCCCGGAGGAGGTGCCCCCAAAGATCATTGATAAAGAGCGGGAGATCTATATTGCGCAGGCTCGAGAAACAAAAAAACCTGAACACGTGATCGAAAAGATTGCAGAAGGGAAGATCAACAAGTTCCTTAAAGAAATTTGCCTGATTGAGCAAACATTCATAAAAGATCCCGACCTCACGATAAAGGAATTAGTTTCTCAAAAAATTGCAAAGATAGGGGAAAACATTCAAATTCGCCGGTTTACACGGTACCAGCTAGGAGAAGGCGAAGCCTGATTGTTCCACGAAATGGAGTTGTGATGTCTCAAGCAAAATACCAGAGGGTCCTCCTGAAAGTGAGCGGCGAACTATTGGCCGGAGACGAGGGCTTCGGGATTAATCCATCGATGATTGACGACGTTGCCGACCAGATTAAAGAGATGGTTGCGATGAAGGTCGAAACGGCGATTGTGATTGGAGGAGGGAACATCTTCCGTGGCATCGCTGGAAGCGCCGCGGGAATGGACCGTGTTTCTGCAGATTATATGGGGATGCTGGCAACAGTTCTCAATGCCCTGGCCCTGCAGAGTATCCTGGAGCAAAAGGGTGTTTTTACGCGAGTCCAGTCTGCGATTGAGATGAAAGAGTTGGCCGAGGTTTATATTCGGAGAAAAGCCATCCGGCACCTGGAAAAAAAACGAGTGGTTATTTTTGCCGCAGGAACCGGTAATCCTTATTTTTCAACCGATACAGCGGCCGTGTTGCGTTCCATTGAAATTGATGCGGAAGTGATCTTGAAGGGAACGAAGGTGGATGGGGTCTTTGACAAAGATCCAATGAAAGATCCCACCGCCAAACAATACTCAGAACTGACCTATTTAAATGTGATCGACAGAGGTTTGAAGATCATGGATTCTACGGCAGTAACGCTTTGCATGGACAATAACCTTCCGCTTATTGTTTTCAATTTAAATGAAAAAGAGAATATCAGAAAGGTCTTAATGGGCGAACCGGTCGGGACATTAATCAGTAAGGCGGATGCAGTGGAACGAGAAGCCCATGCCGGATGATCTTAAAGAGAAAATGGCCGATAAAATGGCGGTCTCTATTTCCCATTTAATCAGTGAGCTTTCCGGTGTTCGGACCGGTCGTGCTTCTCTTGGTCTTTTTGATTCAGTCAAGGTAAACTACTATGGAACGCCGACTCCGCTCAATCAGGTTGCCTCTCTTTCCATCCCAGAGAGTCGCATGGTGTCGATTCAGCCCTGGGATGTCAGCCAGCTTCAGGAGATTGAAAAAGCCATCATGATTTCGGGTTTGGGTCTGACCCCTTCCAATGACGGGAAAATGATCCGGATTGCCATCCCGACATTAACCGAAGAACGCCGGAAAGACCTGGTCAAATTTACAAAGCGAATTGGCGAAGACTGCAAGATTGCAATCCGGAACGTACGCCGTGATACGAACGATACGTTAAAATCCCAGGAAAAAGAAGGGATGCTTTCTGAAGATGAAGAAAGAAAAAACCAGGCGGCCGTTCAAAAAATTACAGATCAATTCATTGCTAAAGTAGATGATATTCTACGAAAGAAAGAAGCCGAAATCCTGGAAGTATAATGAACTGCACGATGATCAACCCACCCCTCCCTTGAACGCAAAAGTAGGCCCTTCCTCACTTGAAGGAACAAACCGTGAACCCTGAAGAACATGCCTCCAGCATCGCTGTGGTTGATCTGACCGCCTTGCATGAAAATCTTTGTCGGGTAAGGAAACGGAGTCACTGCGGCGCAATCCTTCCCGTAATCAAGGCAAATGCCTATGGCCATGGGGCCGTGGAAGTGGCTCGGTTCCTGTCTGGGGCGAATTTTCCCGGGGCAATCAGCATGTTCGGCGTCGCTTTTCTCGAAGAGGGGATGGCTTTGAGAAAAGCAGGCATCACCCACCCGATCCTGCTGATGACCGGCTGTCCTATCGGTCAAATTCCTGAAATTCTTAGATACGATCTCACCCCGGTCCTCTTTGATCTGGAATCGGCTGTTGCGCTCAGCCGATATGCAGAAAAACGAGGAAAGATCGTGAACGTGCATATAAAATTTGATACTGGGATGGGACGCCTGGGTCTTTCTCCGACAGAGGCATCCTCTTTTGTCGAGAAGGTGGTTGATCAACAGGGAATCTGTGTCGAGGGAATTTTGACTCATTTTGCTGATGCCGACTTAAAAGACCTATCTTTCGCACGTCACCAACTAAAAGCAATCAACCGGATCTGGACAAACCTTGAAAAAGGGGGAGTCAAAATACCCTATTGCCATATTGCCAATAGCGCGGCCATTATGCATTTCAGCCGAGCACATCTTAATTTAGTCCGCCCGGGGTTGATGCTCTATGGGTATTCTCCCTTGGAGGTTAAAACAAGGGTTCAGCTTTCCCCTGTCATGCAGGTCAAGTCCCGGGTCATCGCCTTACGGCGCGTGCCGGAAGGCGTATCAATCAGCTATGGTCGGACCTATGTCACACCAAAGGAAAGTGTCATTGCGACGGTGTCGATCGGGTATGCCGATGGCTATCCCCGTCTTCTCTCAAATCGAGGAGTGATGCTCGCCAAGGGGAATCGCGTACCTGTTGTCGGACGCGTTTGTATGGATATGACCATGCTTGATGTCTCGCAAGTTCCTTCCTTGCGTGTTGGCGACTGGGTTACCGTCATCGGGGCTGAAAAGAATAAAGCGGTATGGGCTGATGAGGTGGCCTCTGCCTCAGACACGATTCCATATGAAATCCTCTGCGGTATTGGAAATCGCGTCCAGAGAGTTTATCTGCATGAAAACGCATAGTCCCAGATATTTCTGATCCGCCTTTTAGAAGCCTTGAAACCTTTATCCCACGATCCAATCCCTAACTCTGGGTCTTCTACTGCCATCTTGTCCGAATGAATCAAATCGTGTAAAGTAACGGTCATAAGGCTTTTTTGAAACACTTTTTTTATGATGAAGAGGGGATCATGACAGCCGAAATTTTCTTCGTCCTGGCACTTGCCGCCACAGCGGTTATTCTTTTTGTGGCTGAAATATTTCCTGTCGATCTGGTTGCGCTCATGGTGATGTCCACGCTCCTCGTCAGCCGAATCATCTCTCCTGAGGAGGGAATTTCCGGATTCAGCAATATGGCAACGGTGACTGTGGGGGCCATGTTTGTCTTGAGTGCCGGTCTCTACAAAACTGGAGCGTTGAACTTTATCGGTGTCTACCTGGCCAAGGTCGGCAAGCGGAATTTCTGGGTGGCGTTGATCGCGATGATGTTAACCATTGGCGGTATTTCTGCTTTTGTCAATAATACGGCCGCCGTGGCCATTTTCATGCCGATTGTCTTAAGTGTTGCTCGAGACACAAAGGTCAGTCCTTCCAAGTTGCTAATGCCTCTTTCCTTTGCATCGATGTTCGGAGGCGTCTGTACGCTGATCGGGACTTCAACCAATATTCTTGTTGACTCTATTGCTGTACGGCATGATCAGCCTCCCTTCGAAATGTTTGAGTTTTCTCGTTTGGGCTTGATCATTTTTATCGCCGGGGTTCTTTACATGATGTTAATTGGAGTCCGGCTGATTCCAAGTACACGGGCATCCGGGGATCTGACAAAAGAATTTGGAATGGGAGATTATCTAACAGAGATCATCCTTCTGCCAAAAGCAAAGTCGATTGGAAGATCTTTGGGAAGCTCCCCCCTGATTCAGGACCTTGACATCGATGTCTTGGAAGTCTTTAGAGGGGGGAGACGGCTCTTACTTCCTGCGCCCGGAATTATCCTTCAGGAGTACGATGTCCTCCGTGTTCGATGCAATGTCGAGAAGATTCAAGCCCTTCAGGAGCGCGAAGGGATTGCAATCAAGGCTGAAATCGAATGGCGGGATGCTGACCTGGAGTCTGCACAGGCAGTGCTGGTTGAGGCCGTGGTCGCACCAAATTCAATGCTGGAGGGAAAATCTCTAAAGACGATCCGCTTTCGTCACCGCTTCGGGGCAACCGCGCTCGCCATTCGACATCGGGGAGAGATCATGCATGAAAATCTGGAAACGACCTCACTCCGGGCCGGGGATGCACTGCTCATCGAGGTCAAACGTGACCATATGGAGCAACTGAAGCAACATCCCGCGTTTGTCTTTATCTCCGAGGTAGAACTTCCGGAGTTTAGAAAGCGAAAGATTATCCCGGCCTTGGTTATTATTTTCTCTGTTGTCACGACTGCCGCCACAGGATTCCTCCCGATTGTTGTAAGTGCGGTTGTGGGATCTGTCTTGCTTGTTCTGACGGGCAGTATTACACTGGAGGAAGCCTACGAGGCAATCGAGTGGAAAGTCATCTTTCTGCTTGCAGGGGTCCTGACCTTAGGGATCGCTTTAGAGAAGACGGGTGCGGCCCTTCTCCTTTCAAATATCCTTGTTTCAGGGGTGGGCCAATGGGGTCCGACCGCACTGCTCTCAGCCATCTTCTTCCTGACAATGATGCTGACCAATGTGATGTCGAACAATGCAACGGCCGCGCTCCTTGCCCCTATCGCCATTGTGACTGCAGAATCGACCGGACTGAGCCCGCGCCCCTTTCTCATGGCGGTGATGTTTGCTGCATCGCTCAGCTTTATGAGTCCTGTCGGGTATCAGACCAATACCCTGATCTATGGTCCCGGGCAATATCGGTTTTCCGATTTTGTGCGCGTGGGGACCCCTTTGAATATTCTCTTTTGGGTTTTATCGACCTGGCTCATTCCCGTTTTCTGGCCCTTCTAACGACTCAGCACACCCATCTAAGCTTCCATGGCAGCATTGCTGCGGTACTCAAGTCCTCACGGAGAAAACTACGCTACGGTTCTGCGTTCCTCGCATCTTGCCCTGAAGGCTCATCTAGGCATGCTGATGTTATAAGTAATTCTGTTGAGGAGTCTGTCGGATTATTTCTTTTGTGCGGTAAACCGAGTCAGGTCCCGGCTTTTTCCCAGGAGGACCAGAATGTCTCCCTTTACGAGCGTATATTCCAAGGGGGGACTAAACTCTAGCTTTTCTTCCCCCTTTCTCCACCCGAATCCCTTTGAAGCCGTCCCCTCTTTTTTTATGGCGAAGAGATTCAGGTTCCATTTTTCCTTTATCTTGAGGTCTGCCAATGTGTCCCCGATGAGAAAATCAGGCGCTTCCCATTGTACGATGGAGTGGGTGGAAGAGATTTCGATATAGTCGAGGATCGCATCGCCGGAAAAGGTTTTCCCCAAGCGTCTTCCCATTTCCTGTTCCACAAAGATAACGCGGCTGGCCCCGATCAGTTCAAGGATTTTTTTTTCTCTTTCCGTATAGGCACGAACAATAATCTCCTTTAGTCCCAAGTCCTTAAGGACCGCCGTTGTCACAACGCTGGCCTCGAAATCTTCCCCGATGGCAATAATCGCCGCATCAACACGGTCTGCCCCGACCGACTTCAGGGCATCGGAATCGGTGCTGTCGAGTTGAACGGCCAGGGTTGCCCTTTCTTTGATCTCTTCTACCCGTTCAGCGAGCTCGTCTATGGCAATGACCTCTGCCCCATCAGAAAACAGTGTCTCCGCAAGGCTCATACCGAATCGTCCAAGTCCGACCACTAAGAATCGCTTCATTCCCTTCCTCCTATACAAACGACGCTACTAACAACAGTGCGGTGGAGATATAGATGACCATGAACACGTGCAACGAACACAAACCCCCTCCCCATCCACGTCGGGGTTTGTCCATCTCACCCAACCATCACCCTTTCCTGTGGATAATTATACTTCCCTTTGCTTGTGCGTTCAGCGAGAATAAATGCCAGGGTAAGGGGGCCGATGCGCCCTAAAAACATTGTTAATGTGACGATCAGTTTTCCAATTGGTGAAAGCTGGGATGTCGCTCCAATGGAAAGGCCGACGGTGTTGTAGGCCGAAACCGTTTCAAACATGAGTGACTTGAAGCTTTCCTGCTCTGTAGTGAGAAGGAATAAAAGAAGCAGTGCGACGAGGCCTGATGAGACAAACGCAATTGAGAGCGATTTCTGAACCACCAGTGGTGAGACGCTCCGCTTAAAAAGACTCACCTCTTCCCGGTTCCGAAGCATCGCCCTCAGTGTCGCCAGCATAACGCCGAAGGTCGTGGTCTTGATCCCTCCTGCCGTAGAAGCGGGTGAACCCCCGATCCACATCAGGATGATCAGAAGCAGAAGCGTTGCATCACGAAATTGTCCTGTGTTCAGCGTATTGAATCCGGCGGTTCGGGCTGTGACAGACTGGAATGCGGCAGCCACCCACTTTTCATACCAGGAGAGCGATGAAAGTGTTCCGCTATATTCAAAGATGTAAATCCCAAGGGTGCCGGCCAGAAGGAGGCAGGCAGATATGGAGAGGACCATCTTTGAGTGGAACGACAAGCGCCAGTTTGTTCTTGACCGCTTGAAAAGGGGATATCTCCTGAGGTTATTCAATACAGGAAATCCGACGCCTCCCATGATGATCAGGAGGGCAATAATGAGATTCATCGGAACATGTGTTATATGTCCTTCCAGATTCCCTGGAAAGAGTGAAAATCCGGCATTGCAAAAGGCGGAAATCGCGTGAAAAAATGCGGTAAAGAGCGGATCGCTTCCCTCTCGCGTAAAAAAAGCCCATAAAAGAAGTGCACCAATGGATTCAATGGTCAGGGTGATCAAAAAGATCTGCTGAATTTCTTTTCGGACGTTCCCGACGGATTCCGTATCAAACGCCCCTTGAAGTGTGATCGCTGTATTTAAGCCCATCCGTTTATGAGAGATGAGAGAAAAAAGCACCCCAAAGGTCATGATTCCCAGACCGCCGAGTTGTATCAGGGCAAGAATGACCCACAGGCCCGTGGGTCGATAATATTCAGAGATGGGAAAAAGAGTAAGACCGGTGACGGTTGTTGCGGAAGTAGAGGTGAAAAGGGCGTCGATCAATGAAATTTTAGAAGGGTCAGTCACCATCTGCGGTAATGAGAGGAGTAATGTGCCCAGAAGAATAATCACCATGAAGCCGAGGGCCATGGTCTGGGCCGGACGTAAGCTGAGATGGCTCAGAAAACGAATAATCACATTGAGCCGTAATACATAAATTGCGAATGCCGAAGATAAAAAGATAATGCTGTAAAGGCGATAGGTCTGTGTCAGCGACCCTGCCGGCTGGGAAAACATCTCAATGAAGATAAGGCCTTTTTCGGCGTAGAAAAGAAGGCTGATTCCAAAAAGGGCAATCGGTACAAGTCTCTTTTGCCAGGTAAGCTTCCTAAAACGCAAGAAGAGATACCGCTCCTCGAAGATCAGTTTGATCACGACACCCCCTTGCAGAAGGATCGCAATAACCTTGCAGAACAGCGGAAACCAGACCGAGAAGTCCAGGAGGAATGAAAATAATAGAATGCCTGAGAGGGAAAAGATCCGAACCCCTCTCAGGAAGGTCAATAAAGGCGTAAAAATTTTCTCAAAAAAATCGGTCTTGAGCAGTGGAAGCGGGGTTTTCAATTTCCGATCTAACTCCTCAATGGCTCGCGGTCGGTTGATATGCCGCGATGATATTGGTTCGTGTAATGAGACCGATCAGCCGTTTCGGATGGTCCGGGTCGACAATGGAGATTCGGTCGACATCGAATTCCTGCATGCGCCTGACCACAGTGCCGAGATCTTCCTCGGTAAAGGCGGTGGGGATTTCCTTCCGCATGATCTGTTGAATAGGGACCGCTTTGGGGTCGAGACCGTCGTCGATTGCATGGTGGACGTCTGAGTAAATAATCATCCCCGAGAGGGCTCCCTCCGTATCAACGACTGGGAAACCGGTATGCGGGCTATGTTCCATGAACTGAGATAACTTTTCCATCGTCATGGTTTCATTCACGGTTTCGATCTCTTTTGCCATGACCTCGCCGGCGGTCACATCTTTGAGTGGATCATGGGTTGTCTTACCCTCCAGTCGAATGCCTTTTTTCAGGAGAACCATCGCATCCATGCCGATGGCCCCTATTTGCCGAGACATCAGCATGGCGATCGTGACCGAGAACATCAGTGGGATCACGATCCGATAATCATGGGTAATCTCAAACATCATGATGATGGCCGTGAAGGGGGCATGGACGACGGCGGCAAAGAAGGTCCCCATCCCAACGAGGGCATATGCCCCCGAAGGGGCAATGTTTGGAAAAACAAGGCGTGCGACATTGGCAAAAAGCGTCCCCATGGTTGCCCCGATAAAGAGACAGGGCGTGAGCGTTCCACCTGAGCCTCCTGAACCCAATGTGAGCGCTGTTGAGACCATCTTTCCAAGGGCTAAAATCAACAGGAAGGAAAAGGTCCAGCGGATGGAGTCGTCACCTGTTGAGACGACTGACATGATTTCATGATGTCCGGAACCCAGAATCATGGGGATAAAAAGGCCGAAAACCCCAACAAGGAGACCTCCAATCATCGGTCGAATCGGTTTTGGAATTTGTTTGAACTTTTTAAAAAGTTCCTCAGAAAAAAACTGGGTCTTTATAAACAACCTTGCAAGTGGAACTGAAAGGATTCCCAAGAGAAAATAAAGGCCCAGTTCCCCCTGATGCTCAATGCCGAAAGAAGGGGTCGGTAAAAAGATCTCGTCACCCAAGAGGACATGGGAGGTAACAGACGAAATGACAGATGCAATGACAACCATAGAAAAGGCCTGGGAAGAAAAATCTCCGAGTAAGATTTCCATCGAAAAGATGACGGCGGCAATGGGTGCATTAAATACTGCAGAAAATCCTCCGGCCGCACCGGCCGCGACCAGGGTTTTCATGTAATGTGTTGGAAGGTGAAACCACTGCCCGAAAGTAGAACCGACGGATGCGCCGATCTGAATTATCGGACCTTCGGGACCGGCTGAACCGCCTGTTCCAATGGTGAACGCACTTGTGAGGGACTTCGCAACGGCCACGCGAGAGCGGATGCGGCCACCCAGGCGTTTCAAGGAGTAGATCACCCGAGAAATACCATGGCCTCCAGCATCCAGAGCAAAATTATGGATGATGAGTCCTGTCAGCAATCCACCGACCGCCGGTAAAATGACGCGATACCAATGCCCCGAGAAAATGAGAGAGGAAAGTTCTGAACTGCAGCAAAGATGGTGGACCCCGTCGATGAGCTGCTTGAAAATATAGGCACTGATTCCCGTTGTAAGTCCGACAATAACCACCAGGATGGACAATGTCCTCTCCTGGGAGAAGGTCAGCAGGTCGAACAGGTGCTTGCCGGATTTTCCCATCCGTAAAAATGCATTTTTTACGCGCACATCCATGATCTGCTCGGTAAGAAGAGATGTTACAAACCCCTCATTATACATATAAAGAGAAGTGTTTACGACGATAAATATGGGATTTATGATCGATCTTGACAGGCTATCCATCAGGCCTCATAATGAATACCGTTTCACAAGTATATCCTTCGTGTCTCTTCCTGGAGAAAAATTTCTGAGATGAAAAAAAGAAAACGAATTTTAACCGGAGACCGACCGACGGGGCGGCTTCATCTCGGACACTATGTGGGATCATTGGTCAACCGGGTAAAACTTCAGGAGGATTATGAAACCTTCATCCTCATTGCCGATGTTCAAGCCCTGACCGACCATTTTGAACAGCCTGGAATACTGCTTCAGAATATTCGGGAGGTTGTTCGCGATTACCTGGCTGTTGGAATCAATCCGGAAAAGAGTACAATCCTCGTCCAGTCGATGATACCGGAGATCGCAGAGATGTCACTCTACTACCTTAATCTTGTGACCGTTGCCCGTCTCCAGAGAAACCCGACGGTAAAAGATGAAATGAAACAGAAGGGCTTTGAACAGAACTTACCTGCTGGCTTTCTCGTCTACCCGGTTCACCAGGCGGCCGATATCACCGCCTTTCAGGCGGATCTTGTCCCGGTGGGGAAAGACCAGCTCCCGATGATCGAACAGACTGTCGAAATTGTACGGCGCTTCAACACCCTTTACAAAAAAACAATCGTCGAACCGAAAGCCCTGGTCGGTGAAGTCGCGCGCCTCCCCGGAACTGACGGTCAGGCCAAGATGGGTAAGAGTCTCGGCAACGCGATCTATCTCTCTGATGGTGCAAAGACGGTTGAGAAAAAAGTCATGAAGATGTACACCGATCCGACCCGCCTCCGTGCCACCGATCCGGGACACGTGGAAGGGAACCCCGTCTTTACCTATCACGATGCCTTCAACCCGGACAAAGAAGAGGTCGCTGCGTTGAAAGTCCGTTATGAAAAAGGGACGGTGGGCGATGTCGAAGTTAAACGAAGGCTTGTGGAGGCCCTCAACCTATTCCTTGCGCCGATTCGCGAACGGCGTGCCAAATATGAACAGGACGACAAGAAGATCGATGAAGTTTTGATCAAGGGAACCCATCGCGCCAGGACGGTGGCCAGAGAGACCATGCGCCGCGTGCGCGGGGCCATGCAAGTTAATTACCCCTTTTCTTCTCCGTGAGCTTACACTGATTTAAGGAAGCTCGGAAGCAGAAATCCCCCAAACCTGCAAAATGGTTTGGGGGATTTCTGAGGAGATTTCTGAATCGGCAGGAATCAGGCGACCTTGCAGCTCATATCCTCACCACAACACATGGGAGATTTGATTTTACCATGATCATTTGGACATTTTGAAATCTGCACTTCCTTTCCACCATCCAATTTCAAGATATCATCAACAAGCGGGGCATCACATTTAGCACAAGTCGCGTTAACACCCATGCCGCATTTTGAACATTCATATGTCGCCATTTAAACTCCCTCCTATGTTATGTAATGAGTGGTAAAATGACCCTTAAGAAGCGAAATATTCTTTCAGGCCAGCATCATTCGGTTTCATTGATTTGTCGCCTTCATTCCAGTTGGCGGGGCAGACTTCACCATGCTCCTCGGTAAACTGCAGGGCATCGACCATGCGGAGGGCTTCATCTATATTTCGTCCCAGAGGAAGATTGTTAACCACCTGATGCTGGACGATGCCTTCCTTGTCGATCAGGAAAAGGCCACGATAAGCGGCTCCCAAACCGTCAAACAAGACATCATAGTCCCGGGAAATCGTTTTGTTGAAGTCAGAAATCAACGGGTAACTGACACCCTCAATACCGCCTTCACTTCTTGGCGTCTTCAGCCAGGCAAGATGTGAAAACCAAGAATCGGTTGAAACGCCGATGACCTCAACATTCTTCTTTTTAAAGTCTTCGAGTTTTTCCTGAAAAGCGTGTAACTCGGTCGGGCAGACAAAGGTAAAATCAAGCGGGTAGAAGAACAGCACGACATACTTTCCTCTTAAAGAAGAGAGCTTAAAATCATCGATCACTTCGCTTCCCTTGACGGCTTTTGCGGTGAAATCCGGAGCTTGTCTATTTACGAGTACCATCTTTTTCATTCCTCCCTGTGATCTATATCATTTTATTCATTGATTGATGTTGCTTTAAAGACTGGCTGGTGTCTCAAGGGTAAGCCATCATCTTACAATGTTTATTTTCTTGGCGTCAATGGAAAATAGTAAATCAAGGTCTGCAATTGGACCTTGCGGGCTGACAAAAACTTGCTTGCGCTTTGAGAAGCGTGATACCGTAGGCCTTTCGGAGGTGGTATGCGGCCCAAGGCGGTTCTATACGTTTTTCTTCCCTGCAAGAAGGTTTATCCCCTGGGCCTGACCTATCTTGCTCACTTCCTACACCAACGACACCCCGAGGCCCCTCAGAAAATTCTCGACCTTTCCCTCTTTCACCGGTCTCAAAGAAAGACCACGCTTCGTGAGATGGTTTCATCTTTTCAGCCGGACCTCATTGCCTTCTCCTGGCGTGACATTCAGGTGTTTGCCCCGCATGAAGGGGATGGCGCCCTCAAGTTTGCCTTTGATTTCTACTACTCTTATAACCCCGTCAAAAAACTGATTGCCTCCTTTGAAGGCCTGCGTTCCCTCTGGCTCTATTATGGGAACCTCAATGAACACTTTTCTTATTTCAAGCTGATCCGAAAGCTGTTTCCAAAGATCCAGATGGTTGTTGGCGGGGGTGGCTTTTCGGTTTTTTCGAAGGAGATCATTCGTCGTCTTCCCGAGGGGGTCATCGGGATCATCGGTGAGGGAGAAGACGCCCTGGTGAATGTCTATGAAGACCAGTCTATCATGGACGATCGCTGTATTTTCCGTAAGGGAGACCAAATCTTTACCGGGAGGCAAAAAGCCCCCGTTCTTCTTGACGACTCTGTACAGAACCCCGCATATATTGAGTCAATCTTTCCGCAGTTTAAAGCTTACACCGGAGAAATCATTGGCATTCAGACAAAACGGGGATGTCCCTACGACTGTCAATTCTGTCTCTACCCGTACATTGAGGGAAAGCGGGTTTATACCCGGCCCGCGGAAAACATCGTTGCAGAGATGAAAGCCTTTTACGATCGATGGGGGAGCCGCCGCTTTTGGTTTGCCGACGCGCAGTGGGTTCCCGGATCAAAATATTACCCGCATTGTACCGAGACCCTGGAGCGCATTATCGCAAGCGGAATGAAGATCGAGTGGGGAGGCTACATCCGGACCAGCCTCATCACAAAGGACCTGGCCCGCTTGATGGTCCAGTCCGGGCTTGGCGATACCGAGATCGCGATCACATCCGGTTCGCAAGCTGTTCTGGATGGAATGAAGATGGGCTTCCGCCTGGAAAAACTCTACGAAGGATGCCGGTATTTAAAAGAGGCCGGTTATAAAGGGAGGATTATTCTGAACTATTCTCTCAATTCTCCGGGGGACACCGAAGAGACCCTCCTGGAGAGCATTGAATCCTACAAAAAAATCATCGCGATCATGGGAGAGCCACAAGTGTATCCCGCCCTCTTCTTCCTGGGTATCCAGCCAAATACCGGTCTGACAGAACGTCTTGTCAAGGAAGGCTATCTTCCCAAAAACTTCAACCCGCTTTCAATGAATCCCCTATCGATCAAGAAAGTCCTCTACAACCCCCCGCCACTCGGCAAGATGATCACAAGGGCCTGCTTGAAGGCCTGGAAAGATAAGAAAAGTTCCAGACGGGATCCGATGCAGAAATCAGATAAGACGACTTACGCCGACGATTCCATCGCCAACATCTTTGAAGGAAACACCGGCAAGGCCGCCTTATTCAATCTTGAGGCGGAGCTAAAATCCCGCGGTGTGAAGCTGACAAGCTGAAAAAGAAGATCACTGCGAATTGGGTCAGGCTTCTGTAGGCTCTATCTTGGTATGCCGGATGATCTTTCCTTCGACCAGATAAACGACCATCTCGGCGACATTGGTGGCATGGTCTCCGATCCGTTCGATATATTTGGCGATAAAGCTGATCCGAATAGCCCGGGTGATTGTTTTGGGGTCTTCGACCATGTAGGAGAGGAGTTCCCGAAAGATCTGATCGGTGAGATTATCGATCTCCTCGTCACGGGCGCAAACCTTGCGGGCAAGCGCGGAATCCATGTTGACAAAGGCGTCAAGTGTTTCATGGACCATCTTTCTGGCCTTCTTTGCCATTCTGGGGATGTCAATATAAGGTTTCAGAGGCGGCTCCTGGGCAAGTTCAATGGCCCGCTCGCAGATGTCTTCTGAAAGATCACTCATCCGCTCCAGGTCGGTGGTGATCTTCATGGCGGTCGTCACAAATCGAAGATCGCGTGCGGCCGGTTGGTAGAGGGCCAGAATCCGGATACATTCTTCGTCTATTTCGACATCCATGGCATTAACCAGGTGGTCATTTTGAATAGTCTGTTCGGCGAGCTTGAGATCCGGCCCAACAAGAGCTTTGATGGAATCAGCAATCTGCGATTCAACCAGTGCCCCCATCTTCAAAATCTTTTCCTTAAGCAAGGTCAGTTCTTCTTCCAGATGGCGGGTCATCTTGTTCTTTTCTCCTTTGTTTAGCCGAGACGTGATTAGTAAGGTCTCAGCTTGCCTGGATAAGGTTTCAGGGCAAGGCACGAGGAGCGCAGAACCGCAACGTAGTTTTCTACGTGAGGATTCGAGCACCGCAGCAACGCCGCCATGGAGGAAAAGATGGGTGTGCTGAATTATTACGGCTCTTCAATGCGGTCAATTTGACTGTCCTTTAAATGGATGACCTGATCGCCATAGGAAATGGCCTGTTTGCT
>JAJDBV010000081.1 GCA_029261165.1 Nitrospirota bacterium
TTCCAATGGCATGAGTTCAATTACGCACATGCTTTTCTAAGAGATGAAGGCAAGCGGTATGACCCCGCCGCAACCCAGATTAGCTATGGCATGACCTTGGAGTTGTTTAAGCGAAAATTAGGCGAGGGAGATATCCAGAACAGCTTGTCTCTCAAATAATTTAATTTTGAGGTAAGGGAAAAAACATCTTTGGTGAAATTAACCCTCAACAAAAGAAGTTTTTGGGGAATAATAAATCTATCGAATGGCCGTATTCAGGACAAAGGCCTTCACGTTTAGGCTGTGTTGTTCTGATAATGTATTAGCCTGTTCTATAAAAAATCGTTCTGCTTCAGACTTTTCCAAATTTGGAGTCGAATCTTTTCTGGAATCTCCGCTATCCCACTTGTCGCATTTAAACCACCCAATCAAATATAGTCCATGTTGGCAATGATTGTCTTTGAGATAGCGATTGACTAGTTGAGTTTCCATGGCAGTTTTTACTTCACCATGCCAACAGCCCTTGACCTCAATGATAACCGAGACTGGATTAAAGGTGTTACTGGGGTCATCTTTTACTATTGCATCAACATAAATGTCAGTGGTTTCGCCCGTCCCCACACCGGTTCCCTTTCGTATTTGCACCTCGCGATTTACAACAATTCCCCTACTTTGAATGTCTTCTTCAAGCTGTCTTTTTACCCAATCTGAAAAACGATTTTCATCCTTAGGGGTATAGATTTTCTTTTTGTTTTTCTTTGTTTCATTCCAAAGATCAATGACTGCGGGAGTTTCATCTTGCAGTTTTGCTTCTATCTTTTGTAGGGACTCAATTAGGACATTAAGCAGTTCCTCTCCACTTTGCACTAAACCCAACTCACGATCAGTAGCAAGCTTCACAACGTCCTGCGGTTGTGCCGGAACCCAGGTAGCTTTACGGAATTCGACCTCGGCATCTTTTTGAGCTGATTTGAGCCAATCGGATTCAGGCAATTTCTGTTGAAGTTTCTTGATAACGTCGCAAGCCTGAAAACTTCCTCGATGAATTAAAAGCTGGATAATTGCATTTCGCCAAAAATCGACATTATCAAGAGGACTAACCCAATGCGCTTCTCCTCTCTGGTGCTTGGGCGGTTGAAAATGATGCGTGAGCCACACATAAAGATCACCAAGTTGGTCTTCATTGAGACGTGGCCCTATGGACTGATAATCATTACAAACACCAAGGATAACTTCCTTCCCAAATTTCTCGTCCTGTTTAATGGCCGGCCACACTCTTGCCCATCCTGCGTCATGTGTGTCCAAGATCAGCGTTTGCGCTGCAATGATTGCTCTTGCTCTCTCTGGCTCGGTCTTTGGAGGGGGAAGAGGAAGAAGTGATTCCGAAAAAGATCGGGCCTCTGTATTATCATGAGCAAACAATATACTAAGCAAAGATTCCATGGATTTCGGCGTGCATGAACTACTTTTTGCATATCGTAGTACTAAGCTTGCGATTTGGTCATCCCAGATTGCATTTAATTCCGTCGCTGTCGATATCCTCTCTCCTTTTTCAATTTCCTTTTCTATCAAGACATTTGCCACTTCAAGTAAGGCGTTTGGGGATTTGCGGTAGGCAAACTTGAGTAATTCATCTTTAACAGCTCTAGCCTCGTCGCCATCAAGAAATGAAAATCCAAGTATATTTGGACACCACTTAGAAAACTGATCAGGAGTCAAACTATCAAGGACAGTCGGACGCATAACAAGAAGCAAAGTCAGTGCACTATACGCTGACAATACCGAATAAGGAAAATTTCCAGTTCCAAGCCAATTCGTAGAATCGGGAACTTGAGTCTGAATAAACTCTTCAGCTGCCAATATGATTCTCGCCCGAGTACTCCAATTAGCAGATTCCCACCCAGGGTGTTTCATTATGTCCCATTCAAATGAACGAGGGTATCTTGTAGCGTCGGCTTTAAGTGTCAGTTCCTGATTCAGACGATACCATGCACCTGAATCGTGGGACCCACACGCTTCGAGAGCCCTGGCTACTTGTTCAGCCGGAGAAGGTACTAGCGTAGATTCTTCTCTTTTCCTTGTCAGCTCTTCGATCCTATTATGTTGAGTCTTAAGCTTTTTGGCTTGAGCTGAGTCCAGGATGATTGGCTCCAATGCCCACTTAAAAATTTCTGCAATGATTGGAAAACGATGACATGCTTCATAAAGTAGCGCAAACTGACGTGAGTTACTTCTGTTAAATGAGAGTTGTATCAGGTAACCAAGGGATTTTTGAATCGCTCTCCCTGGAAAGCGATCAAGGCAAGAAATGAGCCACTCGAAGTCCTTTGCTAGGACAAGGGAAGGATACCCAAAACTGAGCCAATCCACGTCGCTTTCAATTTGATTCTCTACCACAGCGAAGACAGCTTCTAACAAACGGCGCCGTTTATTTTCATCGTGCATAAAAATGTCATTATCAGGCTCCCCTGACCGCCCTTTGATGAGTTCCTCCTGGTGATTCAGTCTGGATTGAACAAACTTGGCAAAGGCCTCCGTCACTCCTGGGACATCCATGTTTTCCCATGCCATCCTTACAACCCCGTCCATAAGCGTTTCTAAAGCTGAGTCCATCTCATGCCGCGGCTGGAACAGGCTGGTTATAAACTCAAGGGCTGGAACTAAGTGTGGTGGAGCCAGATCTTTAAGGAGCTCCGAATAAAGAAAAAAACGGTATGCGCCAGTGAATCCTTGATTTTTCGGGGGCTTCAGGAGAGAGAATAATTCTCTGGCTGTGATATGTGAAGGCCACAAAGCTCGAAGAACGCTGCCCTTAAGTTCATCCTGGGTGTCGTCAATATCATTTGAAAAAGCTAAAGGTTTAAGCCTTTCTTTCGTTTCCTCGTCGCCAATTACCCCGATTGCATAAGCAGCTTGTACCCGGATCGAATTATTTTCCGATGTGTCCCGAACCACTTCTAACAAGGCATCGTTAAGGCTTTGGAGGTTGCAAGATTCCGCAATGTTTATGGCTACTCGGCGTACGATTACCCCCTTCGTCTTATCGGTAACA
>JAJDBV010000082.1 GCA_029261165.1 Nitrospirota bacterium
GCGTATGTCATTTCTGTCATTAAACCCTCTACCGTAGGAATCATCCTAAACCTCCTCTCCCATACCATAGGCACCGTCAGTTACGCGTCCCCCCGAGCTGTTTCAGGGCATCTTTTTCTATCCGGCCCCCTTTAAGAATCGCCAGGTGCAAGCGCTCCTTCCCTGCCTTAATCGCCTCGTTTGTCGCAAACAACATGTTCGCCTGTAAGAGGATCGTCTGCCCTAGACGTTCTTCACTCCGACCGATTTCTTCCGACGCTTTCGCTAAAAAAGACGCATGGTCACGAATAGCCAGACCGAGACCCTCCTGATCCCTTCCTAGTGCTTCTGCTGCCCGGCGCTGTCGGAGTGAATTTTCCAGGATGGCTCTGCCAAGTTGTTCCTGTGCGATCCGAAAGGCGATGGTCCCCTCTGGAAACCGCCGGCTCGCTACAATCGCCACCCCCATCTCCTCCTGACCTTTCCCCATCTGCTGAGAAACTTTCAGTTGCAAGCTTGTGCTCCTAATCATCACCTCATCAAGTCCGAGGCGAACCGATTCGAGCTTGTCGGCCATGCTGAGTTTTAATGAAGCGTGATCACGAATCACCGCACCCAGCTCCTCCTGAATCTGCCCCAAGCGATCCATCTGCTCAAATAGATTCAAGGTATTTTCCTGAACGATCTCGATGATCTCGTCCTGGCTCTCTTCGATCCGTGTGATAAAACGCTCCTGTTTACGCGCTTCAGATGAAAGGACTACCTGACGCAGACCACCCTCTTCAGATTTCATTCCATCACGCAACCCACTCCCTAAGACTCCCGATCCAGACATCAGGAGCAGGGCAACAAAAGATGTCCCGAAAACCATTCCCATCATTAATTGTTTCATCAGTGCCTCCCTCCTTTATTTTTTCCAGATAATTGACCCCCCTCCTCATGCAAATGCACGGAAACCGGTCAAGTCATGTCCGATAATCAACTTTTGTATCTGGGAGGTCCCTTCATAAATCGTTGCCGCCTTTGCATCACGGTAGTAACGGGCAACCGACGCCTCATCGAGGTAGCCGGATGCGCCAAAAAGTTGGACGGCATCACTGGCCGCCCGCAGGGCGGCCTCAGAAGCAAAATACTTCGCGATCGATACCTCGACCGTGTCTTTTATGCTTTTATTTTTGAGTAACGCCGCCCGATAGACCAGGAAGCGTGCGGCATCGGCATCAACCTTCATCCGTGCAAGCATGTCCTGGACCAATTGAAAGCTCCCGATCGCCCGGCCAAACTGTTTTCGTCGCTTGACATAGTCAACAGAGGCCTCAAGACATCCCTCCAAGGTGCCAACACAACCTGCGGCAACGCTAAAACGTCCTTGGTCTAATGCGGACATGGCCACCTCAAACCCTTCACCAACCTTGCCGAGAAGATTCTTTTCGGGCACATCAGTCCTCTCAAAAATGATCTCTGCGGTATCGGAGGCCCGGAGACCCAACTTCCCCAAGATCGGCATCGCGGTGAAAGGGCTTTCCTCTCGCTCCACCAAGAATGCGGCCAGGCCTTTGTATCCCATCTCAGGATCGGTCTGTGCGATGACCAGGGCAAGGTCGGCGACACCTCCATTCGTGATGAATGTCTTCGATCCCGATAAGAACCACCTCTCCCCTTCCTGGGCAGCCCGTGTCGTCACACCGGCTGCATCGCTTCCGGCTTCAGACTCCGTTAAGCCAAAACACCCGATCGCTTCTCCCCGACAAAGGCGGGGAAGATACCGCTCTTTCTGCTCCGCCGTACCCCACTTGAAAATCGAAAGCGCCACGAGTGATATCTGAACCGAAACTGCAGACCGGAAAGAAGAAGAGGCCCGCCCGATCTCCTCAAGGAGGAGGGCATACCCGACATAGTCGAGTCCGCCACCGCCATACTCCATCGGGATGGGTCCTCCCAAAAGACCATCATGCCCCAATCGGACAAAGACCCCCTTTGGAAAAGTCTCCGTGCGATCATATTCTCCAATAACCGGAGTAATCTCCCGGTCAACAAAACGCCGCGCCGCCGCTCTGACCATCCGCTGTTCATCAGAAAATTCAAGGTCCATCATTCACCCGAAATAAACACGCCCCCGCTTGGGCCATTAGGCCGCCCTGACCTTCCGAGTCCTCTTCCCAATTGCCTTCAGGGCCTCGATCAGGCCGGATGCTTCCCCCCGGCTTAAATTGCGCATTTTCTTCACATGGTACATCTTTCCCGCCAACCCAAAAAGTCGACGCTCATCCCACCCGATCATTCCTCTCAGAATGCCGATCCACCTGGCCTGCGCAGCCGTCATCCGATCCGCTGAAAATCGATCTATTAGACCTACCTCTACATCAAGAAGTTCCCCAATCAATCGGAAAGCTTCCTCCTTGGTCAGTGACCGGATTGAACGCTTTCCCGTACGCGCACAAACCCACCCCCTCAACACTGTTTCCGAAAGATGCGCCTGACTGGCCTTCGCCCACAGGGCTTTGATCTGTTTCGGTGTAATTTTATCCGCAGTCATTTTATACATTGCCCATCACTTCAGGAGATGGGAGCGATCCGAGGGTGGATTCTACATAGCAGGCCAGAATATCCCTTCTGGATACGATCCCAATTAACTTTCCTCCGGAATCAACAACGGGGACTCTGATCAGGTGTCGAGACTGAAAGAGTGCAATGATTTCCTCAACCGGCATTTCTCCCGTAATCGAAATAGAGGGTTCCGTCATGATCTCTGTCGCGGGGGTCTCCGCCATTTCTTTTCCTTTGAGCATTGCGTTCAAAAGATCGTATTCCGTCACGATACCGATCAACACATATTCCTGGTTAACAATCGGAATTCCTCCGTAACTGCCATGCACAATTGCTTCTGCCAGTGTATGACACGACGCATGCCCTTCAAAAACGGAGACGTCCCGACTCGTCAGATGAGACGCCGTCATCTCCATAAGGTTTTTTCCCTCCGCACAACAACCCATGCCACGCATGCTCCTTCTCATTATCCTCTCAGTAACTCCCCATTTTTACGGGTAAGCAGAACAACTCACGATGACCCCCAGGCCTTTGAACGGTGAATATCGGAAAAACACGGAGGCGTCCCCTTTCCCCCTCACGAGACAGACCTGCCTTTCCCTTCTGAATCGCAATGAGGGGAAGCGCAAAAACAAGCAAGGTAAAACCAAGAAAAATAAACCGGAAGAAGCTTATCCACAATGGACTTAAGCGCGGAAGGTCTTCCGTCCTCACTTGAACCGCATAATTGAAAGAGAGTATGGGCGCTCCGCTGTAGCCAGTAGAGAGTGCAATTTGTCTTCTTTCCTCATCCCGATGCAAAGCACTGACACCCGGATCGAACCTTTCCCCCATTCTTGCCAAATTCTGGATCACTTCCATCTTCTCCAGTTTCAACTGGCTCAACCTGTCTGCTTTTTCAACCAGTTGGAGACTTTTTTGATGGAGGAGATAACCCGTATAAGGCCGCGTCGCAAGCTGCACGCCCTCCTTCACCTCTCTGCGTAGCGCCGCCTCTTCCTTAATGATCCGATCCAAAATGAGCCGGTCCAAATGATCTTGAAGTACAAGGGACTCCCCATTTCTTACCTCTTGCGCTCTCGTGCTCCCACCTGAAAGCAGACTCCCGGCCAACACCATCACCAACAGATAAGGCAGATACCTGATCCGTCTCACGCTCGGACAACAAACACCTGGCTTCATCTCTCTTCCTCCCCTAGGATCACCATAAAAGGTCATACCCCAGTACATAGCAAAGAAGATGCCGAGACAAGCGCGGATATTTTTTAGTTTTATTTTATAATTTCAACTACTTTAGAAAGGAAAGGGAATAGAGAACGTGGAAAATATTCACAGTTTGTGGAGAAATCGCCCCCTTAAAACAGGAGGGTCTAAATGCGTGAAACCAGGACGAGAAAGGTTGAACTTCCTTTACGATGAGGCCTCCTGTTGTTTACGGAAGTCTTCCAACTTTTTGTAGAGGGTATGCCGATCAATTTGCAAAATTTTTGCCGCCTTCATCTTATTTCCGCCTGCCAACTGGAGGATCCGGTGAACATACTCCCTCTCCACTTCTGCCAAAGAAGACATCCGGGCCAATGCCTGCTCTATTAACAATTGGTCACCTTGTCCTCCTGTGATGACTGGGGGGAAATCTTTCGCGCTGATTTTCTCGCGCTGGGAAAGTGTGACACCGCGCTCGATGATATTCTCGAGTTCCCGGACATTCCCCGGCCAGCCATACTTCATGAGAATCTTCATTGCTGACTCCGTGAGTCCTGAGATTGCTTTATTTTGTAACCCGGCATATTTTTTTAAAAAATGACCGGCAAGCAGCGGGATGTCCTCACGGCGGTTCCTCAATGGCGGAAGATCAATCTGTAACACATTCACCCGGTAGAAGAGGTCGTCACGAAATCGTTTTCCCTGGACCTCTTCGATAAGGTCGAGGTTCGTCGCGGAAATGATCCGAATGTCAATTGGGCTTGTCTTGGTCGATCCAACCCGACGGACTGTTTTTTCCTGAATGACACGGAGGAGCTTCGGCTGTAATCCTAAAGGCATCTCACCGATCTCATCTAAAAAGAGCGTCCCCCCACTGGCCTCTTCAAACATCCCCTTCTTGTCAACACGGGCATCCGTAAAAGCACCCCTGACATGACCGAAGAGTTCACTTTCCAGTAGCATCTCCGGGATAGAAGCACAATCGATCGGGATGAACGGTGCCTCCTTTCTTGGGCTGTTATAGTGTATCGCCCTGGCAACCATCTCCTTCCCTGTACCGCTTTCACCTGTAATCAGAACATTCACGGTGCTGTCAGAGACCCGTTTAATTAGCTGGAAAACAGCTTGCATTCCCTTACTCTTCCCGATGATTTTGGAAAACTGGTACTCCTTTGTTACCACTTCCCTAAGGCGGTTTACCTCCTGCTGTAAGCGTATCTGCTCAAACGCCTTCTCGACAACAACGATCAATTGTCCTCGTTTAAAAGGCTTGATGATGTAGTCAAGTGCGCCCAGCTTCATCGCTTCGATGGCGGACTCAACGGTCCCAAAGGCCGTAATCATAATAATCGTCTGCTGGGGATAGGCTGACTTCACCTTCTTGAGCAGCTCCAGGCCGGAGAGTCCTTCCATTCTAAGGTCTGTAATCAAAAGATCGTAGCGCTTGAGCTGGAGGGAATTCAATGCCAGATCTCCGCTGGACACCGACTCTGCGTCATACCCTTCCTCCTGAAGAAATTCTTCAATGAGTTTTCGCATCTCCCGATCATCATCTACGATCAATACCGAGCCTTTCATTTCAGACATCGTCCTTCTCCTCGCTCCGTTATAAATATATCCTTTAGGTATAGTACTACTATACCACCTTTCATTTTGAAATGCCCCCCTGTGCGACGCAGCCTTCCCAAGACCTGAAATTGGGGGTGAGGGCCCGTTGACTCATTAGAAAATGTTACCGAAGGATCAGATCGTTGACTCATAAAAGGAT
>JAJDBV010000083.1 GCA_029261165.1 Nitrospirota bacterium
CCGATGAAACCGACGCCCGCCCGTTCTGCAAAGGCCCGCTCAAGAAGCGGACCATGATCGACATACCCTTTCCAGCACCGTCCTCCCAGCGTTTCAATTTTTGTGATCAGCTTTTCCAATTTACTCTCAATGATCGTGTGGTAATCCTCTCCCCATGCATATCGGGCGACCTTTCCTTCCCCGTCCGGGGGAGGGGCACTGTGTCCTTCTCCTTTCTTTCCCTGGTCCGTCGGGTAATAGTTCAAGGCGAGGGAGATGATTGATTTTGCCTCTGGAAAACGACGTTTTGGGTCAAATCGAATCTCGGGGGTTTTTTGAAGGTAGGCCATCTCTCCAGAAAAACCATCGGACAGCCAGTCCATATAATGTTGACCGGCTTCGGACACCGGATCGGCAGACGTAATTCCGACACGGTGAAATCCGAATGTGAGGGCGATCTTCTTAATTTTTGAGGTAAGGTCCTTGTTTATGGGATTGGTTTGTTTTGATTCGACTACAGGGGGCATCATATGACTCTTGGAGTTTAGATATTTTTGAGACTGTAAGCCCTTGACTTACTTAAGTAGTTTATACTATAAGCCGAAGATCTTCCAGGATCAACCCGCATTCCGCACATTATCTTTTTGTGAAGAGATCAGATGATACGATTTGTTATAGGCTGCTTTTTTATTTTTTTTGCGTTACTTTATCCGATGCCTTCAGGGTCTACAGAGATTCAGAAGGCATCCCGGTCAACCGCAGAGCTTTGCCCTGATCTCAGGGAAATACTGCTTAGTGCCTGGAAGAAGTTCATCCCGATCCGGGGGAAGGTAGACTTGGTCAGTGAAGAATATTTCGGCACACTGATCCCTCCGGGACAGGAAATCTGTTACGCCTGGTTGAATGGTTCTACCTACCATTGTCGGAGCCCGGAGGGCTTGAGTTTGGCCGAGGTCGGGAATCTTTATGAAGTCACAAACCGGTCCATCCGGAAATGTCTTTCTGATGATTGGACTGAAAGTGAGATTACGGTCGATCGGGTGAATGCCAGACGATCAAGCACCTATAAATCCGATTTACATCGCGTTGAAATTCAAGTGGCTGAGCGGAACAGGCGGACGGGCTGGCAGCTTGTATTGTATTTCAGGCGCTGAGACTGTACACGAGGTGACGAGTCATATGTCCAGAACGGAAGATCAGGCACGTGAAAAAATTGATGAGAGTCTTCGATTGGCCGGATGGGTGATTCAAAACCCGATGGAAGGCGGTTTGAACGCCGCACGCGGTATTGCCATTCGGGCTTTCCCCTTAGACCGGGGCTATGGGTTTGCCGATTACCTGCTTTATCTGGATGGAAAGGCGGTCGGTGTCCTTGAGGCCAAGAAGGTCGGCTTCAGGTTAACCGGGGGCGAGGTCCAGTCCAAAAAATATAGCCGCGGACTCCCCCTAAGCCTTCCATTGTATACCCGGCCCCTTCCTTTTCTGTACCAAAGCACAGGAGAAGAAACCCGTTTTACCAATCGCTTCGATCCGGAACCCCGCTCCCGCGCTGTCTTTGCCTTCCACAGGCCGGAAACTTTGTTGGAATGGCTTGAAGAAGGGATGATCGAACCAACGACACGAGACATGGTCGCGGAGGCCTCCCAGGAATATGGCGCGCGCGGCCGCACCTTTCATGAGCGGATGCGGATCAACATGCCGCCTTTGGTCCTGGAAGGTCTCTGGCCTGCCCAGATTCAGGCGATCAAGAACCTGGAGCAATCCCTGCGGGAAGGCCGTCCCCGTGCCCTGATCCAGATGGCGACCGGCTCCGGCATGACCTTCACCGCTATCAGCTTAATATACCGCTTGATCAAGTTTTCCAGTGCCCGGCGGGTGCTGTTTTTGGTCGATCGCCGCAACCTGGGAGACCAGGCTCTCAAAGCGTTCCAAGGGTATGTCTCGCCCTATAACACCCTTAAATTCACCGAGGAGTATACCGTTCAGGGCCTCAGTTCCAACGCCCTCGACCCGGCAGCGCGTGTCTGCATCAGCACCGTCCAGCGGATGGTTGCCATGCTGAAGGGGAAAGGTCTGGCGGAAGAGGATGAATCGAAGTCTATTACGTACAACCGATCTATTCCCATTGAAACCTTCGATATCATTGTCACCGATGAATGTCATCCTTCCATCTACAAGCGCTGGGGACAGATACTCAGATATTTTGACGCATCACTAATCGGTTTCACCGCGACGCCTGATAAAGAGGCCATCGATTTCTTTAACCAGAATCTGGTGATGGGCGAAGGACAGGAAAAAGACCTCTCCGGTGGGCTGAATGTGATTACAGATATAGATAAATTATAACAATTTGTCTTGACCCATTTTTTTTGGGCAATGCTTTATCTAATCGGAAAGTCCCTTTTACTGACTTGGGATCAGAAGGATCGGAAAGGGGCAATGTATTGTTCGGTTCGATCTTTACCGGAGGACGGCGTATTATCGTTTAATTATCTGTATCCGGCGCGATCCATCAGCTTGATGGCCTTTTTCTGTAACTCGCCTGCTTTTGAGACATTGATCTGGTCCGGTTTAAATGGACCCCAGGCCGCGACTTCGGGGGCCGGTTTTGCCGCCGGATTGACGGGGTATTCGAGATTGCCATCGGCAAAGAGGTTTTGCGCCGAGGTGGATGAGAGCCATTCCAGTAAGCGAATCGCAGACTTCCTGTGTCGGCTGTGGCGGGTGACGCCCCCTCCTGAAATATTAACATGGACGCCGCGGCCTTTCTGATTTGGCCAGAAGAGCGCGATTGGAAGTGCCGGGTCTTTCCGTTTGAGCCGCCCGTAGTAGTAGGTGTTGACGATGCCAACATCACACTGTCCCGCAATAATGGCCTCCATCACCTTGGTATCGTTAGAAAAAACATCAGTAGCGAGATTTCCGACCCAGGTCTTCACAATCTCCTCGGACTTTGTCTCCCCCAGTTCGGAAATCATCATGGCGACAAGGGATTGGTTATAAACCTTCTTCGATGTTCGCAAGCAGACCCGACCCTTCCACGTCGGTGTTCCCAGGTCTTCATAGGTGGATAGATCGGATGGCTTCACCTTTCGGGTACTGTACACGATTGTTCGTGCACGCACAGACAATCCAAACCAGCGTCTCTGTGGGTCGCGCAGATGAGTGGGGATATTGGCCTCCAATCTGTTGGAGGTGACAGGCAACAAGACCCCCTGCTCTGCGGCCTGCCAAAGGTTTCCTGCATCGACCGTGATAAAGAGGTCGGCCGGCGTATTTTTCCCTTCCGCCTTCAGGCGGACAAGGAGCGGCGCGGCCTTGTCCGTAATGAGTTTCACCTCGACCCCGGTTTCTTTCGTATAAGCATCAATCACAGGTTTGATCAGGTGTTCTTTCCTTGCGGAATAGACAACGACTTCTTCATTCCCAAAGACGGTCGCGACAGAGGGAAATCCAAAGACAAACAGGACAAAGGTGTAGACCAGGAAAAAGTCGATACGCCAGGATTGTTGCCTATATGATTTCATTGATAGTTGCTCCCATATAAAATCCGATTGAAGTTGGTGCCGAACTAAAAGATCGCCATTTAAGCGATGTTGATAATCATTTTCATTGTATTATTGCTTTCAATACACGAATTCATCGGCCCCTGTCAAGGGATTCGTTCATCCCAAGGCCCATTGTTGTGTCTAAGGTAAACTGTCAAGTCATCTAAAAAACAAGGCCAGAGGCCATAAGGACGACCGAAGCGTACTTCCTGTACGGTGAGGAGTCCATTGGCCGATAACACAGTATTTTAGGCGAATCGGTGGTTTGTTCATTGCTTGACAGTCTTCGGCGCGTTTGCTACCTTGAACACCGCAATTGAGCCCTTAATCATTGGTAAGAACCTTTGAGATCCCCATCTTTGTCGATTCCCCGCAAGGCGCTGACTTTTCAGGAACTTTTTCTATCACTCCATGAATTTTGGGCGGCCCAGGGCTGTCTCATCCTTCAATCCTACGATAACGAAGTTGGCGCGGGCACATTTCACCCTGCAACCTTCCTCCGCGCGGTAGGTCCTGAGCCCTGGCATGCCGCCTATGTACAGTCTTCCCGTCGACCAACCGACGGGCGATATGGCGAAAATCCGAACCGACTTCAACATTATTATCAATACCAGGTTATCCTCAAACCGGCTCCTAATAACATTCAAGACCTTTATCTAGAGAGCTTGTCCGCCTTTGGGATTCATCTGACCGAGCATGATATCCGATTTGTCCAGGACGATTGGGAATCTCCGACGCTTGGTGCCTGGGGGCTGGGCTGGGAGGTTCGGCTCGATGGCATGGAGGTGACGCAATTTACCTATTTTCAAGAAGTGGGGGGTATGGCCCTCGATCCGATCTCGGTTGAAATCACTTATGGTCTTGAACGGATTGCCATGTATCTTCAGGAGGTCGATAATGTTTATGACCTGGCCTGGACGGATCAGTTGACCTATGGTGTGGTCCATCATGAATCTGAGGTACAATTCTCGCGGTATAATTTTGAGGAAGCAGATATTTCAAAATTAAAAGAAGCCTTTGTTCGTTCTGATGAGGAGGCCCAGGCTTTGCTTGATAAGGGACTGGTCCTCCCCGCTTATGATCATTGTATAAAATGTTCTCATTTTTTTAATCTTCTGGATGCACGCGGCGCGATTTCAGTCACGGAGCGAACCGGCTACATGACCCGTGTTCGTAAACTGGCACGACACTGTGCGGAAGGCTACTTTCACCAGAGAAAAGAGGCGGGTTTTCCCCTGTTGAAGGCGAAGAAAAATGTCCCCTAGAGCGAAGGAAGGGAGCAAGGCGTCTCGACAAGAGCTTATTCTTGAAGTAGGTGTGGAGGAAATACCCTCTAACGTCATGGTTCCGACACTGCAAAGATTGTCTGAGCTGGCCGTCGAGTGCCTGGGCACTTGCGCGATCCAGTTTGATCCTGACAGCGTCCGTGTCTATGGGACGCCCCGGCGTCTGATCCTGACCTTCCCCCATCTATCCAACCATCAGGAAAACAAAACAGAGATGATCCTTGGCCCGCCGAAGCAGGCGGCATTTGATTCTGAAGGAAAACCGACTGCTGCCGCCATCGGCTTTTCAAGATCACAGGGGGTGGCACTTTCCGACCTTTCGGTGAGGCATACCGATACCCTCGGGTCCCTTGCGGGAAATAGAAAGGGGGAATATGTCGTCATTGAGAAGATGGTTGAGGGGAAAGCGACGGAACAGATATTACGAACGATCATCCCAGAGGTCATTGCAGGCCTAAGCTTTCCAAGATCGATGCGTTGGAATAATGAAGCGATTGCCTTTATCAGGCCGATCCGCTGGATCGTCGCCGTGTATGAACAAAAAGTCATCCCGTTTTCCTATGCGGGCATACAGTCAGGGGATATTTCCTACGGCCATCACATGATGGCGCCCGCCTCTTTTCATGTGAAGGACTTTGAATCATATGAGAAAGACATGCGATATCGGTATGTCCTGATCGACCCGGACGCGCGTTATCGGGTTATCGAATCAGAGATGCGGGACCTCGCGAAGGAAAAGGGCGGATCGATTGAGAGAAAAGATCGATTGGGGACGGGCAACGAAGCGCTTATTTTAGAGGCGGTCCATACGGTTGAATATCCGAAGGCCATTTGTGGAGATTTTGACCGCGATTTCCTGGAGATTCCCCAGGAAATCATTATCACAGCAATGAAAGAACATCAGGGATACTTCCCGGTTTTCTCTGAAGCGGGGAAGCTTCTTCCCAACTTCATCACCATCGCGAATATTGAAGCAAAGACGATGGATAAAATCCGTAAGGGGAATGAACGTGTCCTCCATGCGCGTCTGCTGGACGCAAAATTTTATTTTGATCAGGACCGAAAGATCAAGCTGTCCGATCGCGTCACGGCCCTGAAAGAGGTGACTTTTCAGGAGAAGTTGGGAACCCTTCATGAAAAGGTGGAGCGCCTCGTCACACTCTCAAAATCGCTCGCCGAGATGCTTCCCGGATTAAAATCCTCGCTTGCTGCGGTGGAACGTGCCGCCCGGCTTTCCAAGAGCGATCTCTTGTCCGGGGTTGTCCGGGAGTTTCCTTCTCTTCAAGGCGTGATGGGGCGTATTTATGCGGAGCGGGACGGTAAAGACCCTGACGCGGCCAAAGCGATTGAAGAACATTACATGCCAAAATTCTCAGGCGCACCTCTTCCGGAAAGTCCCGCAGGGAAAATCTTGGCGATCGCCGACAAGCTCGATACCATTGTCGGATGTTTCGGCATTGGTCTGATTCCGAGCGGTTCTCAGGATCAATATGCCCTGCGCCGGCAGGGATTGGGAATCATTCAAATCATCGTCACCGAAGCGAACTTCCGACTGTTCTCCCTGCGCGACGCAATCTCCAACGCGATTCATCAGTATGAAAAGCAGGGAAAATTCTCAGTTCCCGATCTTGATCGGAAGGTCTTTTCTTTTTTTCAACGCCGTCTTGATTCTTATCTACAGTCTAAAGGGGTCCGTTATGACCTCCGGGAAGCCGTGTTGTTGAGAGAGATGAACCGTCCCTGGGAGAGTGTTCTAAAGGCTGACGCCCTGGTCGCCTTCTCAAAACATCCCCATTTTGGATCACTGATTACGGTCTTCAAACGGGCAAAGAGAATCCTGCCGGAAGGATTTGAAGGGAAGATCAACGAAGCCGGTTTGAGCGATCCCGCTGAAGAGAAATTATACGAGGTCATTTGTGATGTCTCTGAAAAGCTTGGGCACCATTGGACCACACGAGATTACGATAAAGTATTGAATGAACTGGTGACACTGTACGAACCCTTAAATCGGTTTTTTGAAGATGTCCTGGTCATGGATAAAGACGAGAGCGTACGCCAGAATCGTTTGAGTCTCTTATTTTCTGTCAGCAGGCTCTTTGAAGAATTTGGAGATTTTTCGAAAATTGTCGAAGGGGAGTCTGTTTCAAAGACCTAATATATAACGATAGATTAAGCACAAACAGTTGTTCAGGAGGAGAAGGGTGAAAGCAAAAAAGAAATACGTTTACTATTTTAGCGATGGCCGGACAGATGGACGGGGAGATATGAAGGACCTCCTGGGGGGAAAGGGAGCGGGTTTGGCGGAGATGACCCGCCTTGGGATTCCCGTCCCTCCCGGTTTTACAATCACGACAGAGGCCTGTATTGAATTTTTCAACAAGAAAAAACACTATCCAAAAGGATTGTGGGAAGATGCGCTTACTGCCTTAAAACGAGTTGAGCGCGCGATGAAGCTGAAGTTTGGAGACCCGAAAAACCCGCTTCTTGTTTCGGTCCGGTCCGGGGCAAAGGCCTCTATGCCGGGGATGATGGACACTGTCTTGAACCTGGGTTTGAATGATGAGACGGTTCTCGGTCTGATCAAAAAATCCGGAAATGAACGTTTCAGTTACGATGCCTACCGACGCTTTGTCTCGATGTTTGGGAGCGTCGTCATGGGCGTTGACCGTCTCAAGTTTGATCGGGCTTTTGAAGAAAAAAAAGTTGCCCTCGGCATTCATTCCGATACTGATCTGTCTGGAGAAGTTCTCAGAGACCTTGTTAGCATCTTCAAAAAAATCATCCTGAACGAGACCGGAGAGGTCTTTCCGGAAGACCCATTTGATCAACTTCGGCTCGGTATAGATGCTGTTTTCGACTCCTGGTTCGGGAAGCGGGCGATTACCTATCGCAAGCTGAATAATATCCCGGAGACCTGGGGAACGGCGGTGAATATCGTGGCGATGGTCTACGGAAATCTGGGAGAAGATTCCGGAACCGGCGTTGCCTTTACACGAGATCCCAGTACCGGGAAGAAACGCTTCTTCGGGGAATTTCTCTTCAACGCCCAGGGAGAAGACGTTGTGGCCGGGATTCGAACGCCCCTTCGGATTGAAGCGCTTCGAAAGCGGCTTCCTTCCGCCTACAAGGATTTGTTAGCGGTCTATAAAAAGCTTGAGCGGCATTACAAGGACATGCTCGATATTGAGTTCACGATACAGGAGGGGACGCTCTATATGCTTCAGACCCGCGTCGGCAAGCGGACGGCGGCGGCGGCCATCCGCATCGCGGTGGACCTCGTGAATGAGCGGATCATCAACAGGCAAACAGCCCTGCTTCGGATTGATCCGCAGCAACTGGATCAACTTCTTCACCCGATGATCGATCCCAATGCGACCTTCAATGTAATTGCCACCGGCTTACCGGCTTCACCCGGTGCGGCAATCGGAAAGGTGGTCTTTACTGCGGAAGAAGCGGAGCAGATGGCTGAACGTCACGAGAAGGTCATCCTGGTTCGCGCGGAGACCTCTCCTGAAGATATTGGAGGGATGGATGCTGCCCAGGGGATTGTCACCGCGCGCGGGGGAATGACGTCTCATGCCGCTGTTGTGGCCCGGGGCATGGGGAAATGCTGTGTCGCCGGATGCGGTGCGATCTCAATCGATGAAGACGCCAGGCTCTTTCGCGTGGGTGATCTGACGGTCAAGGCCGGAGAAGAGATCAGCCTCAACGGCTCTACGGGTGAAGTCATCCTCGGGCGGGTTGACCTGGTCCAGCCGGAGATGAGTGCCTCATTCAAGAAGCTGATGGGATGGGCGGATCAGAGTCGAAAATTAAAGGTCAGGACCAACGCCGATACCCCCCGTGACGCCAGGGTGGCCCGCGGTTTCGGGGCAGAAGGAATCGGGCTTTGCCGGACCGAGCATATGTTTTTTGAAGCGGACCGGATCAAGGCAGTTCGGGAGATGATTCTGGCAGATACGGAAGCTGAGAGAAGAAAGGCGCTCTTAAAAATCCTTCCGATGCAGAAAGAAGATTTTATCGGCATCTTTGGGGAGATGAAGGCCTTCCCGGTGACCATCCGACTTCTTGATCCGCCGCTTCATGAATTCCTTCCGCAAACGGATGGAGAACTGGCCGACCTTTCTGGTTCGATGGGTGTTTCAGTAGAGGTTCTCAGAGAGAAAAACAAGAGTCTTCATGAGTTTAACCCCATGCTGGGACACCGTGGATGTCGCTTGGGTATTACCTATCCTGAAATTTATGAGATGCAGGTTCAGGCCATCTTTGAAGCTGTTTGTGAACTCAGCAAAAAAGGGAAAAAGGTTGTTCCGGAAGTCATGATCCCTCTCGTGGGCCATGTGAATGAGTTGTCCCGGATCAAGGCACTTTGCGTTCAGACGGCGAAGGCAGTGATGGTGCGTTATAAGAAAAAAGTTTCCTATACCATCGGGACCATGATTGAACTTCCACGGGCCGCCCTCGTGGCCGACCAGATTGCCGAAGAGGCTGAATTTTTCTCGTTCGGGACCAATGACCTGACCCAGACGGCCTTCGGCCTGTCGCGCGATGATGCGGGGCGCTTCCTCCCAGACTATGTCGACAAGGGTGTCCTGCCTCAGGACCCCTTTGTCGCGATTGACCAGGAGGGGGTTGGTCTTTTGATGCAGATCGGTGTGGAGAAGGGCCGATCCACCCGACCCCGCTTGAAGATCGGCATCTGCGGTGAGCATGGCGGCGAACCCAGTTCCGTCGAATTCTGCCATCGGATCGGCCTGAACTATGTCAGTTGCTCCCCCTACCGGGTCCCGATTGCCCGGCTGGCGGCGGCTCAGGCGGCTGTGAGGGAGAAGATCGAAAAGAGAGAAAAGAAGAAAAAAGGGCATTAACCGCCGATTTTCCTAAAATACGGGGTGATAACCTATGAGACTCCTTAACGTACAGACCTACGCCTCGGTCGCCTTATGGGTTCTGGCCTTGTCTTTCAAGACGACTTAACGGTTAATCAAGAAAGACCCTTTGCTCTTGGGAAAGCCTCATGTTAATCGAATCATTTTTTGAAAGGACACAGAATGCTGTGTCCTTTCATGGTTTAGAAGGACATCTCAATGAACATCTTGGATATTTCCGATCTCCATAAATCGTTTGGTCCTAAAAGGATATTTCAAGGGGTCACCTTGACGGTCGGTGAGACGGAGAGGGTCGGTATTATTGGTCAAAACGGATCAGGGAAGAGCACCCTTTTTCAGATTGTTTCCGGTATTGAGCCGCCGGACAGCGGGAAGCTGTCATTCAAGAGAGGTATTTCGATCGGCTATCTCTCGCAAGATCCCGTTCTGAATGAAGACCGGACGGTTCGAGAAGAGCTTGACGCTTCTCTTGGAGAAATTCGCGTCAAACTGGATGCCTATCATAAAGTGACAAACCTTATGAAATCTGCCTCGCCGTCAGAGATCGATGCGCTCTTGAAAGAACATGAGGCCTTGAATTCATGGCTTGAACATCATCAAGGATGGGAAACCGACCATCGGATTGACGAAGTCCTCTTGCGATTGAATATCCCAAATCGTGATGAGAAAATTTCGCTTCTCAGCGGCGGGATGAGAAAGCGCGTCGCCCTGGCCAAGCTCCTCCTTCAGTTGCCCGACCTCCTCATGTTGGATGAACCGACCAACCATCTCGATGTGAAAACAACCGAATGGCTGGAGAAATTTCTGATCGCCTATCGTGGGGCCGTGATGCTCACCACGCATGATCGCTATTTTCTTGACCGGGTCGTCCAGCGCATCTTTGAGGTCAACTCCGGGGTAATGTACTGCACGCGTGGCGGCTACAGCGATTATCTGGAAGGAAGGGCCGAGCGGCTACTCCATGAGACACGTGTCCAGAATCGCCTGATTACCTTGCTTCGCCGTGAATCGGAGTGGATGAAGTGCGGGCCGAAGGCGAGAGGGACCAAGTCGAAGGCCAGGATCAGCCGCTTCCATCAAATGCAGGACGAGCGGGAAAGGAAAGAAGATCGTCAGATCGGTCTTCGCCTAGAAGCGGGTCACCGTTTGGGTCATACTATTTTGGAGTTGATCTATCTCTGCAAGACACTGGAAAATAAACGATTGATCAAGGCTCTATCCCTCAATCTGAAAAAAGGAGATCGAGTTGGTATCGTCGGGGCAAACGGCTGCGGAAAAACGACGCTTCTACGAATGATCCTGGGGGAAACGCACCCTTCTTCCGGGAAAATTGTACTGGGAAAAAATACAAAGGTCTCCTATTTTGATCAAAAGAGAGAATCGCTTGATCCCGACATCCGGGTTGAAGACGCCCTCGGAGAGGGGTATTGGGTGACGGTGAGAGGAGAGCGAAGGCACAAGGTCGGTTATCTGGGCGAGTTTTTCTTTGAGGCACACGATCAGAAACGGCTGATCCGCACCTTGTCCGGTGGGGAGAAGGCTCGGCTCATCCTCGCGAAGATCATGCTGGAAAAGACGAACATGTTGATCCTTGATGAGCCGACCAACGATCTGGACATCCCAACCCTTCAACTCCTGGATGATGTCCTTGTCAACTATGATGGTTGCATCTTGATGGTCACCCACGACCGATTTTTTCTGGACAAGGTCTCGACCGGCATCCTGAGTTTTGAAGGCGAGGGCCAAGTCCGCTATACCGAAGGGAACTATGCTGTCTATCAAGAGCGATTAAAATCCGAAAAAAAAGAGCGAGCAAAATTGCTGTCAGAGAGATCCGCTCAAGACGAACCGTCGTTGACCGAAAAAGAAAAATCACCGAATGCCAGAAAAAAGAAAGGCCTGAGCTACAAAGAGAGGCGTGAACTTGAAAGTATCGAAGAACAGATTGAGACACTTGAAGCCCGAAAAAAAGAGTTGGAGACCTTTTTGGCAAACCCGGAAGCGCATGTAACAGAGAAAGGAAGCCTGGAAGCTTGGTCTATAGAATTTGCGGAAATAGAAATGGCTCTGCAGGTAAAGATGAATCGTTGGGAGGTTCTGGAATCGAAGCGGGGTTGATGTTTCTATGGGGGATCATGTTCTTACCACTGAGGTTTTCTCATCATCAACGCCGCCGCAGCCTCACTGTCAATCGGTTTTGAGAAAAGATAACCCTGCCCATGTTCACACCTGAGTGCCCGGAGAAGGGTCAACTGGTCCTCCGTCTCTATTCCTTCGGCCACGACACTCATATTATGACTATGGGCCAGTGTCACAATCGCCTGGACAATTTCCGCCTCCTTGTCCAAGCGTCCCAGCCGGCTGACGAAAGAACGGTCAATCTTCAATACATCGATCGGAAAGCGCTGGAGGGAACTTAAAGAAGAATAACCGGTGCCGAAATCATCCATATACAAGCGAAAACCCCGATCCCGCAGTTGCTTGAGTACCCCGGTTGCGGTCTCAGCATTGTCCATGATCACGCTTTCTGTAATTTCCAACCCAACGCTCCCCGTTTCCGGGCCGATTTCCTGAAATATCTGGTCAACCTCCTTGATGAGGTTCGCGTGCGGGAGCTGTTTGGCTGAGAGATTTACGCTCATACTCAAAGGGGGGGATGCCGGGAATTGCCTCTGCCAGGCGACGATCTGGCGGCATGCCTTGTGGAGCACCCATCTGCCGATCGGAATGATCAGCCCCGTTTCTTCCGCGATCGGGATGAACTCGACCGGGGAAATGAGGCCTCGACGGGGGTGCTGCCACCGCGCGAGGGCTTCGAAACCGACAATGCGGCCACTTTGGAGTGAGATAATCGGCTGATAGAGCAATTGAAACTCCTCGCGTTCAACGGCCCGTCGCAGGTCGGCCTCCATTTCCAGGAGCGCAAGGGCGTGGGCATGCATTGCGGCATCGAACACCTGTTGGTGTGACGGGCCTAGCGCCTTGGCACGATACATGGCGGTGTCGGCATCACGCAGGATGTCTTCGGGGTGCTCATATCCGGTCGTGCTTAAAGCAATGCCGATGCTGGCGGTCATGAACACCTCCTGCCCGTTCAGGTTAAACGGCAGCTTGAGTTCATCGTGAATCCTGTTGGCTAGGCGTGAGGCGTTTCGGACATCTTCCAGATCGTCAATGAGGACTGTAAACTCGTCACCTCCAAGGCGTGCAACCGTATCCTGGGGACGCAACATTACTTCCAATCGCCTTGCCATTGCAATCAGCAGTTCATCCCCGATCATGTGCCCGAGACTATCGTTGACAATCTTAAAACGATCCAGATCCAGAAAGAGCACGGCAAAGAGATAGTCCTTTCGCCGTTTTGTTCGACTGATCACACGCCCCAACCGGTCCATAAACAAGGCCCGGTTGGGCAGGTGTGTCAGTTTGTCATGAAACGCATCATGCAGCAATTGTTTCTCGGCAACCCGCCGGGCAGTAATGTCTCTCTGGGATCCGGCCATGCGGACAGCCTTTCCATCGGCATCCCGCACCGCCAATCCCCGGCTGACCATCCATCGGTAGTTACCGTCTTTGTGCTGCATTCGATGTTCCTGTTCAAATTGAGGGATCAAGTCTTCTAGATGGCCCGTGATCGCGACCTGAACCTGCTTCCGGTCCTCAGGATGTATGCGTTTAAACCATTCGTCCGCACTGGTCCCGATCTCATCGTCCTCATAACCGAGCATTAATTTCCAGCGCGGGGAGAAATAGACCGTGCTTGCTTTCAAATTCCAGTCCCACAGTCCATCGTTGGCGCCACGGATCGCAATCGCATACCGCTCCTCACTCTCGCGCAGCGCCGCTTCGGTCCGCCCCCGTTCGATGACTTCCTGCTGAAGCGCTTTTGTTCGCTCCTCCACCCGCTCTTCGAGCTTATTATGCGCGTTTTGCAATGCGGCATCCCTTCCTTGAATCTGGGCCAGCATCTCGTTAAATCGGACAATGAGGAGGCCCAGTTCATCCCGGCCATGTTCCACCGCTCTAATGCTATAGTTCTTCTCTGCCGAAACAAGGCTCGCTGTTTCTGACAAATTCAGAATCGGTTCGGAGATCACCTTCTGAAGTTTTGAGGAGAGAAGCAATGCGGCCAGGGAGGCGGTCAACAAGGCGACGGAACCGATCGCGATATAACGAATCAGGCGGTCATATACCTCTTGGAGGTCGGACTGTAGGTATATGGTCCCGATCTTTTCACCATCAAGAACGATCTCTTGAAACAGGTCCAGGCTGTTTTTCTCGAAACGGTGACCGTTTTCCCCAGGCGTCAATGGGCAATCTTCCTTCCCATCCTGATGGGCATAGTTTGCAAACAGGTCGCCCTCTACTGTGTAGATACAAGCAGAGGCGATATGTGGTTGTGCGCTGAGTGTTCCCAGGGTCTGCTCCGCAGATTCCCGGTCATTGAAACTCAAGGAGGCCGTACTATTGTCTCCGATGATCTCTCCCAGGGTTGAAAGTTTATGCACCATCCCGCGTCGAAACGTAAACTGATCATAGGCGAGAAACGCCAGACTTGCGAGCAAGAGTGCCAATGTACTGCTGAGCATACTAATCAGTATTAGCTTTCGTTTGATGGGGACATCTTGGAAGCGGCGCATCTTATTCGGATCCCGTATGAGGCGTGTTCCTGACAACGGTCGCCAGGCTCAAGAGCTTGGAACTGATCTTCAGTCCGGAAAGCGCTGCGGCGTCCACGTTGATTTCAAATCGAATTCTGGACCTTTTAAGAATAAAATTGATGATCCCACCCGACTCCGCAAACGCATCCATCTCGCCGATCGTCAACAGGCTTAACCCTTGCAAAGCGACCAGGATTTGTGTCAGGCTGCCACGCTCCGATGAACTGACAAAGAGGATATGGCAGTGCCCGAGGTCTTCGATCCTTTCGAATCTCCTGATCACCATTCCCCTCCCCTTAATGGTCTTCCCTCCCATCATAGATTCAAGCACTGCACCAAAGGGATCTTTGCCGATAATACAGAGAATGACAGGACTGGTCTTTTCCGGGAAGGTATGGGCCGGCCACTCGATGAACTTGACGAAGTTGTGGATAAAAGCCGCCTTGATTTGGTATTCACGAGGTGTTTGCCCACGTACAGACATGGGCGCAACGGCAAGGGTACAGACAGCAATGAAGAGGATCAGGCTTGAAACGAAACCCGCCTTCAGACGTATCCTGCGGGACCGGATTGCCGTAACAGTTTGTGTCAGAAACATCTTTTTCTCATGAATTTGTGTCGTTCCCAAATTTCCTACGGAATGGTGGCGACGGCCTCTCTTCTTACATTGGGCCGTCCTGCTTAAAAGGTCCAGGCCCATCCAACATTCAGCATCCATGCCATATTGAGCTGGGGTCCGTCCAGAGAATCATAAAGAGGGAAGCCTCCTTCGATGACAATTCGATGTCCTTTATTGACCTCATCTGCCGGCAGATAGATATTGACCCCAACCGAGAGATCGACGCTTTTCCCCCCGCGTCTGCCGGGATCGGCTGTCGGGACCAGGGTGGGATTCAAAGCCGGGTCGGCCCCTTCGATATTTTCCAGAATATCTCCATCCATCTCAATAAACAGGCTCAGCGCATCTGTGACCTTGCGGGCAAGCCATGAAGATATGTGATAGAGGTTTCCCAGGCGATAGTTGTTGCTGTTCTTTCCCAGCCTGGACGTGATCACTGCCTCGGCCATCCAGGCCCAGTTTTCCGACTGGCCCAGGTAGGTCATTCCAGGGCTCAGGTCGAAGGTACCGGAACCTAATTGCATCGGATAGGGGAGTTGCTTCTTTCCCATGGTCGGGTTCGCCAGAAAGTCTTTCTCATCGATGGAGCCGGTTGGAATGCTCAGTCCGATGTCCAGAAGCAAACGATGGGGTCCCCAGGGAGTGGCATGAAAGGCGTCTCTTTTGACGTTTCCATAAAATGTGTAGGTTGCACTCAATTTGAGGTCGCCTGGTCCTTCTGAATCGGTGGTGAAACGCCCTCCCGCCTTGGTGATATGATCCATCGATTTTTTGATGTAAGGGAGCATCACCATCAGCGTCAGATCATCTGAGAGGCCATGCATGACCCCGATCATATGCATTTGTGTGGTCATGTTGGTCGGGGCGACCATGAAGTCTTTGAGGACGTCTTGATCGCTTATTTTTTGAGTCCCGTTCCGGTTCCCATCCATGCTCATGAACATGTATTGATAACCGAGCATCCATTCATCTTCCAGGTGGGTATGCGTCCCGAGAACATTGACGGAAAAAACATCAAGGTCCATCAGTTCCTCAAGGCTCAGGTCTGTGAGGTCGTGCTGTGGTTCCGCTGCTCCGGCCAGGGTGCTGCCCAAGGGGAACATCGTGACCCATATCGGCAGCAAGGTTGCGATGATCACAGATCTGAAGAAGTTCCGGCGAAGAGTGATGAACCCGGAAAATCGTTCCTTGAAGCCGTCTGTTAACATCTTTCCTCGTCCTATTCTGGATAAATTATTATTCCGAAATATGGGAAGTTCCAGAAAATTTTAATAAAAAAACGCGGGGCCTATCCGCCATTTCTGTGTGATCGGTGCTGTTTAATCCGGTCTTTCTCAAATGGAAAGATCCTTCAGAAACTATAGTATAAAGGTAACATTTTCTTCCCCGCTGTCAAGAAATCGGGTCTCTATTGGGCTTGGATGGTGTGATGGGTGATGGGCGGGGTTCTTGGATGCTGACTATCTCTGGCGGGCAGGGTAGGAAGATCGGATTCGGCCTGCGGCCCAGGCCAGGCCCAAATGGATCGGGAGTGTCAGGGCAATGACTTCGCCATTGACCTGATCAAGTCCAGGGAGGGACTGAAGGAGCAGGCCCACGATAGAAAACGCGGCAATTGTGACGGTCAGTTGTGCGGCGCTTCTGGAAAGACGCCGGCGCAGGAAGAGCATGGGGAAGAGAAAGGCAAGCCCCAGAGATAGGGGGTTGTATTGAAAGAGGTTTTCATTCCAGTACCAGAAGCGGTGTTCCGTAAAGAGCCATCCCAGTAGTAGCAGTGTTCCGGCCAGGCCGCTTAAGAGTCCCCACAGGCTCCCGAACAACCCCAGTCCACGCCGTGACCACTTTCCTCCTTTGGCGCTTCGTTGGCCCAGCACCGCAAAGAATAAACCCAGAGATAGACCTATTCCCGAGAAGACGAGCAGGAAGGATTTAATCTCCATCGGTTCTTTGATACTCTTGGAGTGGAAGATTTGTTGGTCTGAAAGCACCAGAGGAGCGCCATCTCTGAGAGCAACCGTATTCAGATGACGTCTCAGCGCCATTGGGGTGAAGGTCTCTTCCCAGACTGAGATATCACGATCACCCGGATTTCCCAATACAAGCTGACTCGCGAAATAAGCCGCGGGCAGGCCCTGTAGGAGCCGCCGGGTGTGGGAGCGAAAACTTCCTTCAGTCTCACGCCCCTTCAATGCCTCGGCGATGACCCCTCCGATGACCCGATCAATTGTATCGCGCACGCGGGTGGAACAATTGTCGAGATAGTAGTCGTAGCGGTAAGTCCGGTTCTCGTCTGTGTCATTTTCAATCAAGATGCGTACAAGTTTATTTTTCTGGACCGTATTGAGATTTAGTTTTTGAATCCAGACGTCCCGGTCATGCTGGACATTAAATTGAACAAAGGCATCGGCGGCAATACTTCCCATTGCATAGAGCATCTCTCCGCGAATGTATCTCGGCCAGAAATTTTCGGATTGGAAACTGAACAGCCCCCAATGGTAGAGCCGGTTGATGCCATTTTCTTTATCCCGGATGACGAGACCGTTGTGTCCGAAGCGCTCCCAGACCAGGTCCCCCGGACCCACCGTGACGAGAAAGACCTCGGCCTGCGGACTGAGCTGATTGGGTTGTGTATCAGACTCTGCGCCGAGCGCTAGCGCGTCCGGCGTCAAATTCAACATAACAATGGTCAGGGCCAGGAGAGCAGGTTTAAACATCCTTTCCCCTGTTTTCTTGAAGCCGCTTGCGCCCGCACCATCCTGTGATCAATAGAAGCCCTCCCATGACGAGATAGAGAGAAGCAAGATGGAGATGGGCTCGCGGGTTGGGATCATTCTCAGGATAAAAAACAACCTTGCCCCATCTGAATGCCCAATAAATAACGGTGAAAAGGGATGCATACATGAGGATGCTGTAGTCTCGACGTCCTGTCCGCGAGCCTTGTATTCCCATTCGGAGTACAAATATTCCCAGGCTGTAATAGAACAATGCGATCAGGAGATGAAGGACGCGAAGGGGATCAACTTCCCATCGACTATAAAGAACATAGAAGCGGAATCCATAGGTAAAGAAGATGACAAAGCAGGACAGATAGAGTAATGTACGGACTTTTTTAGACATAAACCTTCAATGCTCCAAAAAGTGTTGATGGCCGATGGGCGTGTAGAAAGTCTGAAAAAGGTTACTTCCGTCACGCCGGCTTTCGCCGGAGTGACGACTTCTATGAGTAGATCTCCCGGTTCAGATCGAAAAGAGATGCCATTCTAAGCGGGTCGGATGCGGTTTTGCAAGACCCGTTCTAAACGGGCCGATTCAATCTCGATATAAATGTTCTGATCCTGGGAGGTAAGTACGCTTCCCGCCTTTTGATTTTTCGGTCTTTGAATGTATTTTCTATGGGTGTAAAGAACATCGCCTTTTCCGGCCTTCCGGCCTTTGCTGAAGTGAAGCGCCAATGTAGCGGCATCAAGGAGGGTCTGATAGGGGATCTCCCGTCGTCGTTCCATCCGGACGATGAGGTGTGAGCCTGGAATGCCCCGTGCGTGGAACCAGAGGTCATTTCCCCTGGCCAGTCGAAAGGTAAGCGCTTCATTTTCCCGGTCATTTCTCCCGACAATGATGGTCACACCATCCGACGATAAAAAGCTTGGCGGGCCCGATTTCTGGGGCTTCTTCTTTGGAGGCCGGATTGGCGGGAGCGCTTCCGGATCAATACTGCCCCCCTCTGAGACCGTTTCCCGATGCTCTTCCAGACGCTTGATCTCTTCTTCATTCTTCATGATTTCTGTCTGGAGAGATCTCTGGGCGGTTTGGCCCTTCTTATAGCGTTTGAAGTACCATTCCAGATTCTCCGAGGGTGAAAGGGCCGGGTTCAGTTTAAGTTCGATCTCACACCCTTCTCCCTGAGCGGGGTCCGTACAGCGCAAGGTGAGCTTTCCGGGCGTGATCTGATGCATGTTATTCTTCAGAAGCTCTCCCAATGACCGATATCTCTCCGCCTTTTTTGCCTCAGCGTATTTGATCTGAAGTTGACGCAGCCTTTTTTGATGTCGACGGATGGCCTTGTCGAGTTGTGAAAGGCCTTCTTTTTTTAGGGATTCTTTTTCCTCTTTCCCTTCGATGGCCCGATAGAATGCCTCTATTGAATGATTGAATTCAAATCGCTCGCTTTCAATGGTCGGAATTGCCGTTTCATGAAAAGGGGAATCCGGGTGCACGGCGGGAGGTTGATAGGGGACGCCAGTACGCAGGAAGCGTCTATCTCGGGGTGGATAAATCGACCCAAGGATAACCCCCTGGGCATCAATCATGAAAATATTGGCAGCCACGCCCATCAATTCAGCAATGAATGAGACCCCGGCCGATTTCTCACTGGCTATCCAGGAAAAGTCAATACGGATGATGCGGTCTCCTCCGACCTGATGGATGGAGACAATCCGCTTATATCGAAGGTGGGCGCGAAGGAGTTGGCAGAATTGAGGGGGTTTCGGCGGGTTGGGCGGGTGATCACTTACCAGGTGAAACCGGGAGTGCCGTCGATGGGCAGAGAAATAAAGCCGATGCCGTTTTCCTTGTTGATCGACTTGAAAGAGGATGCCCCAGGGATCCGGTTGATCGATCCTGTGGATCCGCCCTCCTTTCAGGGTTTTTTCGATTTCGATCAGTACCGATTCAAGTTGTCTTGCGCTGAGGGACATTCTGTTTGACCTTTTTCAAAATCCTATGTTAATTTGGATGGAAAGGGATTGATTCTACCGGGGAAGGGAAGAATCCGCAAGGACTTGGGTGACTGGCTGGGTACAATGAAAAGAACAAGAAGGGAAGAAGACCCCTCACGGCTTGATTTGCATGGTCAACGTGTTGAAGAGGCGATCGAAATGATTGAGCGCAAGCTCGATCAGGCCATGCTCTCGGAGGAGAGAGAGGTTTCGATCATTCATGGTCATGGAAGCGGTCGTTTAAAGAAAGCGGTACGCGCCTATTTGAGCCAATCCCCTTATGTCGCGACGTTTAGACCAGGCAATTCCTGGGAAGGCGGAGACGGAATTACTGTTGTCACCCTACCCATATAGGTGTCGGTTGCTGACCCCCTCTTTTGGGGGGATTGACTCTAGTACAGGTAAAGTAGTAGAGTCCTAGGTAATGGATCAATATAAATCGACATATAAGAGGGTCTGGCTCCTGACTGTTCCGATGGCCTTACTCTTTGTGAGTCCCCTTTTCTCGAGATTGGCGGTGCCGGGGCCGATCCCGGTCCTGGAAGCGGCTCCGATTGAGACCGTTTCTCGTCCCGTACCCGTTAAACATGTCCGTTCCGACCGTGAAGAGAAGATATATCAAATCCTATCCAGATTTTACACCGGCTTGAAATCATCAGAAAACGAACAATTGGTCTCCTCCATCAGTGAGGAAAGTCAGCGCTATGGTTTTGATCCTGAGCTGATCCTGGCGCTTATCTCGACCGAAAGCTCTTTTTACAACTGGTCTATTTCCGGAAAAGGGGCATTGGGTCTCATGCAGATTGTTCCAAATACGGGAAGGCGACTGGCCGAGATCAACAAGATTTCCTGGCCCGAGCAGGAAGACCATTTGTTTGATCCGATTATCAATGTGAAGTTGGGAATCCATTACCTTCATATGCTGAAGCTAAAGTTCGGCGATGTAAATACAGCACTGACCGCCTACAATTTTGGTCCTACCCGAGTGAAGCGCTGGATAAGAAGGGGGAAATCGATTCCGACCGGTTACGCGAAAAAGGTCATGCGGATCTACCAAAATTATTTGGATCTGGTGACCGTCGTAGAGGAAATGGCCGAAAACAGCGACGCGCCCGCCAAAAAAGTCAAGACCGGTCCTGCCGGACACGACGTTTCAAAAGTCTCCATTCGTTCTTAATCTCATTGCAATCAGAACATTCCTCCAGAATTAGCATCTCTAGCCATTCTTTTAATCCGTCCAGCACAGTTCACTTCCTTGCTATCTAATCGACGATTTGCCATAATTTAAGCATGGATATTCCCTATGTCCAAGCTCCCTTAGGGCCGGTCTCCAGGGAAAGCTTGTCTCGGCAGCGTTTATACGCGCAAATTCGGCCCTATGACGGGTCCGATATTGATGTCGGGATTTTGGGTGTCCCGACAGATACCGGTGTTGTTCAAGGAGGCGGGCGAGCCGGTGCTGCGTTGGGGCCAGCAGCTATTCGCAAGCAGCTTCACGATTACGGGTCGGTTTATAATTTTGATCGCGATGCCGATCTTTCCCGCCTGGCCATCGCCGATTTTGGGGACCTGATTCCGGATGATCGTTCAGTCGATCAAACCCACCAACACCTTTCAGATGCCGTTGAGTCGATTGTCCGCATCGGGGCGATTCCCCTTCTTCTGGGGGGCGGTCATGATCTTACTTTTGGGGGTGTTCGGGGCTGGGCCCGGGCAACCGAGGGGGAGATCGGCGGGATTACTCTGGATGCCCACTTTGACGTGCGGGAGATTGTCGATGGTGTCATCACAAGCGGTACCCCTTTCCGAAATATCCTCGACAAGATTGACGCGATCCGGGGTGAACGCTTTGTCGAAATTGGGGCAAACGGCCTCGTCAATACCCGAGAACATTACGAATATCTGATGAAGAAGAAGGCAAGGCTCTTTTCGCTCTCCGAGTCGCGCCGGCAGGGAATGGAGCCGGTGGTTGGACAGGCCCTCCAGATTGCGGGAGGGAGGACCGATGCGATCTTCTGCTCAATTGATCTTGATTCAATCGCTCAGGTCTTCGCCCCGGGGGTTTCGGCCCCTTCTCCTGAGGGCTTCACACCTGAAGAGGCGATGCTCGCGGCCTATCGCTTTGGTCTCGATCCCAGGACGTCCTATTTCGATATCATGGAAATGAATCCAAATTTTGATCAGGACGGGCGAACGGCCCGCCTGGCCGCGGCGCTGATCCTCCATTTTTTTTCGGGTGTAGTGCAGCGCGGGAAATATGGTGAGATTGTGGTCTGAACGGAGGGAAGAATTGTGATCCGTCCAATGTTTACGGAATTGAGGCCGCCCGAGCCAATCCGGGCGCCGACGGGAAGACGCCGCTCTTGCAAGACCTGGGACAGCGAGGCGGCCCTCCGGATGCTGATGAACAATCTGGACGACCGGGTGGCCATCGACTGGAAAAACCTGATCATCTATGGCGGTTCAGGCCGTGCTGCGCGAAACTGGAAAGAATATCACCGTCTTATCCAAGCCCTCCGTGATCTGAAAGCGGATGAAACCCTCTGTGTCCAGTCGGGGAAACCGGTTTATATCGCCCAAACAGATCGGCAAGCCCCGCGGGTGATTATCGCGAATTCGAACCTGGTCCCCGCATGGGCCACGTCGGAAGCGTTTGATCGCCTCGACCGTCTTGGTTTGACGATGTACGGTCAGATGACGGCAGGAAGCTGGATCTACATCGGGACCCAGGGGATCTTGCAGGGGACCTATGAGACCTTTGCCGCGGTCGCGCGCCTTTCCTTTCAGGAAACCTCCTTGCGGGGCCGGTGGATCCTGACGGCCGGGATGGGGGGGATGAGCGGGGCCCAGCCGCTTGCCGCGACGATGAATGAGGGCGTGATCCTGGATGTTGAAGTCCGCCGGGACCGAATTGAGCGAAAGATCAAGGAAGGCTTTTGCGACCGGATGACCGGAGATCTTGATGAGGCCCTCAAGTGGGTGGAGAGGGCAAAAAAAAAGAAAACACCTTTATCGGTTGGCCTGGTCGGAAATGCGGGATACATCTACCCGGAGTTGGTTCGCCGTGGGAAGGTTCCCGATATTGTTACGGACCAGACGCCGGCCCATGACCTTCTCTCCTATGTCCCGATTGGCGTGCTTTCTGATTTGGATGCCTTAAGAGAGAAAGATCCGGCGTCGTACCGGGAGTTGGCCCTTGAGACGATTGCCCAGCATGCCGGGGCTATCCTGGAAATGCAGGGGGAAGGGGCGGTCTGTTTTGATTATGGGAACAACCTCCGGGCGCAGGCGGCCCTTGCGAGGGTCGATATCAAGAAGAAGGATGGATCGTTTAAATATCCCGGATTTGTCCCCGCCTACATTCGACCGCTCTTTTGCGAAGGGAAGGGGCCGTTCCGCTGGGCGGCGCTTTCGGGTGATCCCAAGGATATCGCCCGGATTGACCGGGCGCTTCTGAAGGTCTTTCCAAGAGATAAAGCCTTGAAGCGGTGGATCTCCCTCGCTCAAAAGCTTATCCCTTTTACCGGTTTGCCGGCCCGGATCTGCTGGCTCGGGTATGGCGACCGGGCGAAGTTCGGTGCAAAGATCAATGATCTCATCCGGCGTGGAGAGGTCTTGGCCCCCATCGTCATCGGACGGGACCACCTTGATTGCGGTTCGGTCGCCTCGCCGCATCGCGAGACCGAAGGGATGGCCGATGGCTCGGATGCGATTGCCGACTGGCCCCTCCTCAACTTTGCCCTGAACGCCGTTTCGGGTGCCTCCTGGGTTTCCTTTCACCACGGCGGCGGGGTCGGGATCGGGAATGCCCTCCACGCGGGGATGGTCATCGTCGCTGACGGAACCAAAGCCAGAGCGCGGCGGATCGAAAAAGTCCTCACCGTCGATCCCGGCATCGGTGTGGCCCGGCATCTTGATGCGGGCTATGAACAGGCACGGAAAACGGCAAAGAAAAAACGGATAAAAATTCCGAAGTAGGAAAAGGGTCTCCACCATTGTTTCCCTCAAAACTCTAAAGGAATTTGACATCTGATTCTAATCTGAATATAATCTAGACAGTCTAGCCTAACTTTAAAACTTTTAGAATTGGAGAACACGATGAAGAGTCCCTGGAAACTGCAAGATGCAAAAAATCGTTTTAGTCATCTCGTAAACGAGGCTGAAAAAGAAGGCCCGCAGGTTGTAACGAAGAGAGGCGTTGAAACAGCCGTTGTCCTGTCTATGAGCGATTATAGAAAGCTCATAAAACCAAAAATAAACTTAGTTGAATTTTTTCAAAAATCTCCCCTTCACGATCTGGAATTAGATATCGTTAGAAGCAAAGAACCTTCACGGAAGGTTGCATTGTGAAATATCTTCTTGACACCTGTGTTGTTTCGGAACTCGCTAGAAAAAGACCCAATAAAACAGTAGTCGCCTGGGTACGTTCCTGCCATGAAGAGACCTTTTTCTTGAGCGTATTGACACTTGGCGAAATTCAAAAAGGAATCACAAAATTTTCTGACTCGAAAAAGAAAAAAGCGCTCCAGTTATGGATTGACAAAGAATTAAGAGGCCGGTTTTCCGGGAGAATTTTAGATGTCACGATGGATGTTGCCAGGAAATGGGGAGAGATTCAAGGAAAAGCAGAGCGTCAAGGGAAAATAATGCCTGCCATGGATAGCTTGATTGCGGCAACAGGATTAACGCATGGATTGGTCGTCGTCACAAGAAACTTTTCCGACATGAAAACCAGCGGCGTGTCCCTATTCAACCCATGGGAATTTAGAGAATAACCGAGATCAGGAAAGAACCGTATGTGTAGTAACTATAACTTGGCATGGAAAACGGCAAAGAAAAAGCGAATCAAGATTCCGAAAGAGTTTTCTTAGAATCGAGGTGCTATGTCCAATGCTCCGAAACAAGTCATCGATTTGATTGAACGTTTTGAACGGAATATCGAGTCGTACCGCCAACAGAATTATAACGAAAGCCAGGTTCGACAAGAATTTATAAACCCGTTCTTCGAGGCGCTGGGCTGGGATGTGGCGAACACAGCGGGATATGCCGAGGCCTATAAAGATGTCATCCATGAAGACGCCATCAGGATCGGCAGCGCCATCAAGGCGCCCGATTACTGTTTTCGGATCGGCGGCGCCCGAAAGTTCTTTCTTGAGGCCAAGAAACCATCCGTCCGGATCAAAGACGACGCCAGTCCTGCCTATCAGGTCCGCCGCTATGCCTGGAGTGCAAAGCTGCCCCTTTCCATCCTGACCGATTTTGAGGAATTTGCGGTCTATGATTGTCGTATCCGACCACTGTCAAGCGATAAGCCGGGGATCGCCCGAATTACATACTTCACCTATCGAGAATATATCCCTCGGTGGGAAGAAATCGCTTCTGTCTTTTCTAAAGAAGCGGTCATGCGCGGTTCATTTGACAAGTTTGCTTCGGGGAAGGGAAGGCGTGGGACCTTGGCGGTCGATGCAGCGTTTCTGATCGAGATTGAAGCGTGGAGGGACACCCTTGCCCGTAATCTGGCCCTCCGTAATCCAAATCTGACGGTGCGTGAATTGAATTTTGCCGTCCAGAAGACGATTGACCGAGTCATCTTTTTGCGGATGTGTGAGGATCGCGGTATTGAGCTCTACGGTCAATTGATGGCATTGCTTAACGGGGGTAACGTCTATCAGCGACTGAGGTACATCTATGGTCTTGCGGATGATCGTTACAATTCGGGCCTCTTTCATTTCAAATCTGAAAAGGGAAGACCGGAGTCGCCCGATGCCCTGACCCCCGCGTTGATCATTGATGATAAGGTCCTCAAAGAAATCATCCGGCGCCTCTATTATCCTGAAAGCCCATACGAGTTTTCAGTCCTGAGTGCCGATATCCTTGGGAACGTCTACGAACAATTTCTGGGAAAAGTGATTCGATTGACGGCTGGGCACAGGGCCGTGATTGAGGAAAAGCCTGAGGTAAAAAAGGCCGGGGGTGTCTACTACACGCCGACATATATTGTCGAATACATCGTCAAGAACACGGTCGGAAAGCTCTGCGAACGAAAGACACCCAGGCAGATTGCCAAACTGCACATCCTCGACCCTGCTTGTGGTTCCGGGTCATTCCTCATCGGTGCGTATACTTATCTTTTGAATTATCACCGTGACTGGTATGTGAAGGACGGTCCACAAAAACACACCAAGGGGATCTACCAGGGCAAGGGCGGTCAGTGGTTGTTGACAACACAAGAGAAACGGCGGATTTTGCTCAACAACATCTACGGCGTGGACATCGACAGCCAGGCGGTCGAGGTGACCAAGCTGAGCCTCCTCCTCAAGGTCCTCGAAGGGGAAAATCAGGATTCCTTGAAACGCCAACTGAAGATGTGGCGCGAACGGGCGCTTCCCGATCTCGGAAGCAACATCAAGTGCGGCAACAGCCTGATCGGTCCGGACTATTATGAAGGGGAACAGACATCGATGTTCGACGAGGAAGAGATACGTCGGGTTAATCCCTTTGACTGGAGGGCTGAATTTCCGACGATATTCTCTACCCCCGGAGGTAAAGCGAAGAGTAAAGCAAGAGGAGGGTTTGATGCGGTAATCGGGAATCCACCGTATGGGATGATTTCGGCCCCACTTCAAGGGTATTTTTCAGCCTATTATAAACATCAGGATTACCAGAAAGACCTATACCTATTATTTCTTGAGCGGTATGAATATTTCTTGAAATGTGGTGGACTTCTTGGTGTCATCGTGTCCAATACATGGCTACAGTCAGTGACTTTTCGACAAATTAGACGGTATCTAACAACGCACTATTTCTGGCTGCGCATTCTGTATTTACCTGAGAAGGTTTTCCAAGCCGTTGTTGACACGCACGTTTTAATCTTTCAAAGAGCGGCTAGTAAAGCTTCGAAAGACGGATCTCTCGCTGTGGATATTCGACGCGGAGGTAAAATCAAGTTGGAGCATACCTTGCCTTGGAGAGATATTCCCCGGACAGGTGACCCAATTATCGTCGTTGCTTCTATGGAAGCCCAGAAGTTGTTTCGTAAAATACAAGACAATTCTTCACAGTTGCTTCGGGTCAGCCACATCTATAATGGCCTTAAGCCATTCGAGAAAGGGAAGGGGAGTCCGCCTCAAACTGTAAAAGTAATGCAAGAGAAACCATATGTCAGAAAGGGACCCGCTCCCGACGCAACCTGGTCGCCACTATTGCGTGGAAGTCTCATTCAACGTTACAAAAACCTATGGAACCATGATTATTGGGTCCTGTATGGTCCCTGGCTCGCTGCCCCCCGCGACCCAAAGATTTTCAATGCGCCATTAAAGATTGTCGTTCGTCAGACAGGGGATTCGATCACTGCGACTTTGGTGGAGCAGATCTTTTTTGCTCGAGACAATTTACATATTCTTTTTCCTAAAGATCTGGGTTATGACCTTCGCTATGTACTTGGTATCATGAACTCCCAACTTATCGACTTTACATATACGATGATGAACCCTGAAAAGGGAGAGGCACTGGCTCAGGTTAAGAAGCATCATATCGAACAACTCCCCATTCATCCCATCAATTTTTCCAACCCGACCGACAAGACCCGGCATGACAAGATGGTCGCACTGGTTCACCAGATACTTGACCTGAACAAGCACCTCCCTACCGCGAAGACACCTGACGAAAAGACACGCATTCAACGCCAGATCAACGCAACTGACACACAGATTGACCAACTGGTTTACGATCTCTATGGCCTGACGGAGGAGGAGATTTCAATTGTGGAAGGGACTGTTGTTGATTCTAAAACCGAAAAATGGGATAATCAAGCCTATGAAAAAAGGGAACCCCCAGAAAATCAATCACGTCGAGTTAAACGCCAAGCTTCAGGAATGGCAGAAGCGGCACAATACGCCCAAGAAGGTAGCCGCAGCGCACCGAAAGACCCTTCTGGATCGGGTCGTCCAGTCGATGGCGTTCGAGAACGAACCGGTCGATCTGGCCCGTCTCAGGACTCTCCTGAAGAAAAAGAGGGCAACGAGCCGATAGAATCAACCCGCCTTTTCGAAACAGCGAAGGGATCTCTCTCTTACCCTCAGGTTTTCGAACGTCTGGCCGTTGCACTGGCCGGACTCCTCAAGACGATTCTCCAATCCCCACCAGATCAGATTGTTATCACGCCGGAAACGGTCTGTCTTCATCATAAGGCATTGGCCGGAGACCTCTTCCCCGACTGGGCGGGTCGATACCGTGACGTCAATGTTCAGGTGGGTGCGCACACGCCCCCTCCCTTCTATGAGGTGCCCGGTCTCATGAGGTTGTTTTGTGACGACCTCGCAGAAAGGTTACGCCATGCCCCGTCCGACGGGAGCAATGTCGATGATATTGCCGACTTGCTCGCTTGGGTAGATTGGCGCTTCCAATGGATTCATCCATTCAGAGATTTCAATGGCCGGATAGGGCGGGTCCTGCTGGCGGCTGTACTCTACAAGCTGGCCCTTCCTCACATCGAGACAGCTCCCATAGAGACGGATGCCCGCCGACAATACATAGAGGCACTGCGGGCCGCAGATCAAGGTGATCTTGGACAATTAATCGATGTCTGGATCGGTTGGATCAATGAGGCCATGTAGCCAGCTTTGCCATGTGGTATACACGGAAGCAAGGTAGAGATGAACCTGAAAGAGTAGGAAGAGGGAAATGACTATCGACTATTTCGGATATCTGGGCAAAAAAGAGTCTTACGATTTTGTCGGCGGGAAAATTACTGTGGTGGATGACTTTGAACAAGGAAGAAACTGGATCGAAAAATATACCAATCGAGACGGTTTTTTATATCCACCGACTCAAAATACGTACAGTTCAAGTCCGCTCACTCCCGATAAGAAAGAGATCATTCCAAAAACAGAAAGGCCAGCACTTTTACATAGCTTGCCGTACTCACATTCGATAGAAATAAGCAACTGCGGAAGTATCGAGGAACAGAGAAAAGGCCCATCAGGGTTCTTGATTCAGTTACTCGGTTTTCTATTGGGATACCGCCTACAGTTTCATGATTGGTGGGTTGATGGTCGAGTTCCTATTGGTGGGCGTAAAGGTTTATCTGATCGTAAAATGACAACTGAAGACTTTCTTTCTCATTGTTTTCCTATGTGGAAAAAATGGAACCCGGCTGACCAGAAATTGATCACAAATATACTATTTATGTTTTCTAGATCTGTACATTATGAATGGTCTTGGGAGCGGTTTGCGATTGGTTACATGGTGATAGATGGCTTATGGAAGTTAAGCTGCAATCTTAAAGTGGTCTCAGAACATTGTCCTCATAAAGATCGGATTCAAAAAATGTGTGAGGCGTACAAGATCCCAATAAATGACTTATACATCGGGAAAATCGTATCTTTGAGGAACGATCTCTTTCATGAGACTATATGGGATAAGGGGCAGCCAGGTTCATCAGGAAGTAGTGATACTGACAGGCATGTTCTTTTTCTCAGAAATTTATCTACGAGAATTATTCTTGGAATCTTTGATTACGATACTCCGTTTATAAAGACTGAGTGGTGGAGTTTCAGTTCATTTATTTTTGAAAAAAAATGTTAGAACAACTTCCCACATTTGATCTCGCCATCATCCATTGCGGTGAAGTATTAACCCTGTCCGGGGCAAGCGAGTGCCCGAAGCGACGCGCTGAGTTGGCCGATGTCGGCCTGATCCGGGACGGGGTGATCGGGATTTCAGGCGAGAAGATCGCCTGGGTCGGGAGCGAGACGTCGTATCGGCAGCTTGGCCGGGCAAAACGCGAGATCGACGCCGGGGGCAAGGTGGTGATGCCGGGCCTGGTTGATTCCCATACCCATGCTGTCTTCGCCGGAAGCCGTGAGGGAGAATGGGAAGAGAAGATGCGGGGAGCTTCCTACCTGGAGATCCTGAAAAAAGGCGGCGGGATCTTGAGGACGGTGGATGCGACACGGGAGGCCTCTCCTGAAGACCTTCTCAATCTGGCAAAAGAAACTTTGAAAAAGATGTTGTCCTATGGGACGACCACGGTGGAGATCAAGAGCGGTTACGGACTTGATCTAAAAAACGAACTTAAGATTTTGAATGTGATCCAAAGATTAAAGGACGAGACGCCGCTCGATGTGGTTGCGACTTTTTTGGGCGCACATGCCATCCCAAAAGAGTATCTAAATAACTCGGATTCTTATATCGATCTTGTGATCGGCATGTTACCTGAAGCGAAAGACCACGCGCAGTTTTGTGATGTTTTCTGCGAGGAGGGGGCTTTTTCGGCTTCTCAAACGAGACGGGTACTGGAACAGGCAGTGAAATTGGGTTTTCAGGTGAAACTGCATGCGGGTGAGTTTTCGGATCAAGGGGCCGTTCGCTTGGCCGCCGAATTTGCGGCGGTTTCTGTGGACCATCTCGACGTCATTCACGAGTGTGAGATTCCGCTCCTGATTGAAAGCGGCGCGGTTGGTGTCCTCCTTCCGGGGGTTTCACACTTTCTTCGGATGAAGGAACCTCCACCGGTACGGGCATTGATTGAAGTCGGAGTCCCGGTTGCCCTGGCGAGCGATTTTAATCCCGGTTCCTGCCCTTCTTTCTCGATGCAGGAGATGATTCACCTCGCCGTTCGCAATTTTAATCTATCGGCATCGGAGGCGATCTCAGCGGCCACGATTAATGCGGCCCATGGGCTTGGCATGGCCTCCAGTGTCGGGAGTCTTGAGGTCGGAAAGCAGGCTGACTTGCTCCTCCTCGACATAGACCATTACGAACAGCTCCCTTACTACTTCGGAATGAACCATGTCGATAAGGTCATCAAAAATGGAAAAATAGTATACAGTTAGAGGATAAGAGAAACTGAGGCATACCAAATGAAGGCAATCGTCAAGGCCAAAAAAGGAAAGGGATTGGAGATGCACGAGGTCCCCATCCCTTCTCTTCAACCTGATGAGGTATTGATCCAGGTCGATGTGGTCTCCATCTGCGGGACAGACCTCCATCTGGACCGTTGGGATGGCTGGGCCCAGGCCCGGGTCAAGGCGATTCCTCAAATCATCGGTCATGAATTCTCAGGGAGAGTAGTAGAGGTCGGCTTAGGGGGCAAGCGCTTCAGGCCGGGAGATAAGGTTTCAGCCGACAGCCATATCTCTTGTCTTGTCTGTGGAAGCTGTTTGCGGGGGATGCCCCATCTTTGCGAAGATTTAGTGATTCTGGGCGTGGATCGAGACGGATGCTTTGCAGAGTATGTCGTCATCCCTGAACGCAGTCTCTGGAAAAATGAGGCCTCTCTTCCATCTGATATCGCGTCCATTCAGGACCCTCTCGGAAACGCGATCTATGCGACCGGGGTTGAACCGGTTGCTGGGCGACAGGTGGTTATCTTGGGAGACGGACCGGTCGGCCTTTTTTCAGTCGCCGTGGCGCGAGCCTCAGGCGCTTCAAAAATCATGATGACCGGCCTCAATCCGTTTTGTCTTGAGATTGGTCGTACAATGGGGGCGGATCGCGTCTATCGCGCAGACCAAATGGATATTGTCGATTCGATCATGGATGAGACCGCAGGGTCTGGCGCCGATGTGGTTCTTGAAATGTCAGGAGCCCCGAAAGCGATTTCAGACGGTCTGAAACTGGTGCAAAAAGGTGGACGGTTTTCGGCCTTCGGCCTCCCTTCTAAATCGATAACGGTCGACTTTAGCGAGGATATCATCTTCAAGGGCATTCGGCTTTATGGGATCAATGGCCGAAAGATGTTTGAAACCTGGTTTGAGATGGCTGGAATGCTGAATTCGGGCCGACTCGATCCGGGGCCGGTCCTGACCCACCACCTTCTTTTTGAAGATTTTGCAAAAGGCTTCCAGATGATGGAGGCGAACCCAAGAAAGGCGGCCAAGGTTGTCCTCTATCTCAACCACGCCTTATTGGATGAAAGAGGGGATAATGATGAATGAAAAGGTCAGGGAAACCGTCCGCGCTGAACTTGCAGAGATCAAAAAATCCGGTCTGACCAAAGAGGAGTGGCCGATCACCTCCCCCCAGGCGAGCCATATCATCGTCGAAGGTCGGCGTCTTCTAAACCTCTGTGCCAACAATTACCTCGGCCTGGCCGATCATCCCAACCTGATTCAGGCAGCAAAGAAGGCGCTTGATGAACGGGGTTACGGCATGGCATCGGTCCGCTTTATCTGTGGAACCCAGGACCTTCACACCCGGCTGGAAGCGCGGATCAGTACTTTTTTGAAAACTGACGCCACTTTGCTCTATTCCTCCTGTTTTGACGCAAATACGGGACTTTTTGAGGCCCTTCTTTCGAAAGAAGATGCGATCCTCTCCGATGCCTTGAACCATGCCTCGATCATTGATGGTGTCCGCCTGTGTAAGGCCGCGCGTTTCCGCTATCGGCATATGGATATGGACGACCTGGAAGAAAAGCTTCGGGAAGCAAAGAACCACCGGATACGGATCATCGCGACCGATGGCGTCTTCTCGATGGATGGGGAGATCGCACCTTTAGAGGAGATCTGCCGCCTGGCGGAGCAATATGAAGCGCTGGTGATGGTCGACGACTCGCATGCGACCGGATTCATGGGGGATGAAGGGCGCGGGAGTATTGACCACTGCAATGTGATGGGCCGCGTGGATTTGGTTACCAGTACCTTGGGAAAGGCGATGGGGGGAGCTTCGGGAGGTTTTGTTTCTGGACGCCGCGAATTGATTGACCTTCTCCGGCAGCGCTCCCGGCCCTACCTCTTCTCGAATGCCCTCCCACCGATGATCGCCGCAGCGGCCCTTGCCGCCTTTGATCTGCTGGAAAGGGAACCGGATCGAAAAAAACGGCTCTGGGCCAACACTCAATTCTTTCGAGAAGGGATCACGGCCATCGGCCTTAAGATTAAACCGGGGGTCCATCCGATTATCCCGGTCTTAATCGGAGATCCGATGCAAGCAAAAGAGATGTCTAAACGCCTCCTTGAGGAAGGGATCTATGTGGTCCCTTTTTCATTCCCGGTCGTTCCGAAAGGAGAGGATCGGATCCGTGTTCAGATCTCTGCAGCGCATGATGAGACCGATCTGGCCTTTGCCCTGGAGAAGCTCAAAGATGCGGCCCGGGAGATTGGGATTATCCGATAGGGAGGGAGAAGGGGAACGATGTACTATCGCTTACTTGCCAACCTCGTTGTCCTAATCCACCTGACTTTTATCCTGTTCGCCGTTCTGGGAGGAATCCTGGTATTCTGGAGGAGACGTTGGGCCTGGGTACACATCCCCGCCCTCCTGTGGGCGGTATTGATCGCGTTTGTCGGTTGGGTCTGCCCCCTCACACCTTTAGAAAACTGGTTCCGTGATAGGGGTGGGGCGAGCGCTTACTCCTCCGGTTTTATCGATCACTATATCGTTCCGATCCTCTATCCGACTGTACTGACGCGTCGCCTCCAGATTGTGCTTGGTCTTCTTCTTTTAGGAATTAATCTTGGAGTCTACGGGTGGGTCATTCGCCACGACAGGCAAAAATAATCCGGAAAGTGGGTAACCGTTCACAGTATGCAGTTAGGGGCAGGATGTTCCCTGCCCCTATTCTTTCATCGAATGCAAACGGTTAAGCAGAAGTTTCCAATGAGAAGTAGGAGGGTAATAATATTCGAGTCATTCTGGAAAATGGAGATTCAAGATCGCTCTTATCAAAATTTAAAAATCCGGCCGAAAATTTCCAATTGATCTTTCTCCTTGACTCATTAAGTATTTTGTATATATATTCCAATATCAAGTATTGCCAATAAAGATAACCTCTGTTCGGGGGCGATGCGTGGGAAAATCTGCGACTGATCTTGATAAGCGTGAACTTGTCGATCTTCTGGAGATCGTTCAGACTTCCTTAACTGTCAGGAGCGATGATGAACTAAAGGATCTTCTGCTTCGTGTCCGAGCATTGGTCCCCTGTATGAATATTGTCTCCGGGTTAGGCAAGCTTGGTTCCTCAGGACACTTGAAGGATGTTGTTAAGGTGGTGAATGCCAGCTATCCTGACGATTGGCTAGGCCTCTACTTTGAAAAGGATTATTCCAAGGTAGATCCTGCCCTCAATGCGTTTTATGAACAGGGTGTGTCTCAGGTTTGGTCAAGTACTTTCCGGCGAGTAACCTCTCAGTCCGGGAAGGAGTTTATTTGGAATGCGCGATCATTTGGATTGTCTCAGGGGATCACTCTCGGGATCATTGATCTCCAGCACAGCTGTGGCAGTGTTTTCTCTTTTGCAGGTAAATCGATTGCGAACCATAGCCGTGACAAGTTTATACTCGAATCCCTTGCCCCTCATCTCCACCTGGCCTTGTTGCGAACGCTTTCCCCGCCTTCCGACAAGAATTATTACTTGACCTTCCGTGAAAAGGAAGTGCTCGAATGGGTGAAGGAGGGGAAGACCAGTTGGGAGACCTCCCACATACTCCACATCAGCGAACGAACGGTCAATTTTCACGTACAAAATATCCTGGCAAAACTTCAGGTCTCAACCCGAGGCCAGGCCGTTGCATTGGCTATCGAACAAGGGCTGATTGGGCTTCCGTCATCCACTCAAGGAATTCAGACCGCTTGACCCGATTTTCATCCCGGAATTCGTCCCAATCCAGAATAGCGGCCATCGATTTTACATTTGCAGGGGGAATTTGTTTTACCGGGCCGATGCGTTTGCACGGAAATCCCAAATGGTTCAGCACCCGCCAAAATCGCTTCTCGATTTCCATGTAGAGGTATCGAACGGAATTTTCTACAGACCATTGATAAATTGCTTTATGGAGAATATTGAGATAATGAGAGGAGAGGCCTGGATGAGACACAGAGGGCGTTATCGCGAGTCTGGAAATTTCTGCTGTGTCAGTCTCCTTGCGTGTTAGATGTTCTGGATAGACAAGGTCTGTAAAGTCGGTTTCCAGCATGAAAGGGTAGTCCGGCGTGATCAATCGGACTGACCCCAAAAGAACCCCATCCTCAGAGAAGAGCCCCAGAGATTCTGAAGCGTGATCATAACGATCGATCTCAAGCCCATCAGGACTGGGGGAGACCCACTCTAATAATTCGGAAAAGACCTGATGGCGGAGCCGATAGGACTTGATCTTATCTTCCTCGTTCTCAATCGATCTGACACAATACCCTGACTCAAAAAATTCAATTGTTTGATAGTTCATTGAAGACCCTCCTTCGTTTGTGAGATGACTAGACAGAGCTATGATTTTTTGACAATGTTCCGATGCAAGATGTAAAACCCCTCCGATTTTCTCCTCAAAGCTATAGAGGTGAACCGAAAAAAGAACCTGTTAGAACTGACAGGTTCTTTTTTGTGAGCGCAATGCTATAAATAATTGGGGTTTATTCAGAATTTCAGAACTTCATTCCGCAGGAAGAAATGGAGTGCAATAAGGAGGAACAATTGAGGCGTGGAATTTAAAACTGTGATGAGCTTAAACACTTTGAAGTTTTCGCCTTGAATTTGATCTCCATGTTCCTTTGCGGCCAAACAGTATTAAGGGGCAACGGTTCTAAGAAGACAGAAAAGTTAACCGGTCATATTCTATTTAAGGATATAAAAGAGGTGCCGACAGCCAAAATCCTAGTTGTGGAAAATGAACCGGTTGTCGCCGAAGACCTGAGAGCCTGTTTGATCCATCTAGGCTACACGGTCTCCGCAATCGTGGATTCAGGGGAAAAGGCCTTTCAAAGGGTAGAGAGTGATTCGCCTGATTTGGTGGTGATGGATGTTGTGCTGCGCGGGAAGATGGATGGGATTAAGGCTGCCAAACACATACGTTCCTGTTTCAGGACACCTCTGATCTTACTGGCAGCCAGTAGTAATAAAGATTCAATGGGATTGGAGAAGATCCCTGAAGTGAACAGCTATCTCATAAAACCGTTTGAAGAGGAAGAATTACGGACCACGATCGAGACCGTTCTCTACAAACACAGCATGGAACAACGGCTTTCAGAGAGCGAAGAGAAGTTTCAGAAGGTTTTCGAATATTCCAATGATGCCATCCTTTTGATAGATCCTGCCCGAAATAAAATCTTGAAGGTCAATCCGATGGCCTGCCGAATGCTGGGATTTGCTTCGGAGGAATTGTTGCTCAAGCAGACTTCAGAAATTTATCCGGATAAAATTTCAGAATTACAGGTGTTTGTCGCGTCTGTATCTGAAAAAGGAAGTGGATGGACCGATAAACTTACCTGTCGCAGAAAAGATGGTAGAGCCGTTTCTGTGGAGTTTAGCGCTTCGGTGATTGATCTTCACGGGAAGGCCTGCATCCTAGTCATGAATCGTGATATCACTGAGCGGAAGCGTCTAGAAGAACATCTCCTCCACGCTGTGAAAATTAAGTCCATAGGTAAACTTGCCGGAGGGGTTACGCATGAATTCAATAATCTTCTTACACCGATCATCGGTCATCTAGGGTTGGCCTTAGAGAAGACCTTATATCAACCCGAGGTACAAGAATCCCTCGTCGCAGCTGAAAAGGCCGCAAAACATGCAGCCGCACTGACAAAAGATCTCCTTTCCTTCGGTCGCCAAAAGCCCGTGAACATTCAACCTCGAACCTTGTCCGCGATTGTAGCAGAGGTCAAACACCTGCTTAGCCAGACAATAGATCGAAGAATTGAGATCACGGTTGAATCTGTTGATAATCCGTGGCCTGTTCTCATGGACACAGACCAGATACATCAGGTCGTCATGAACCTCTGTCTTAATGCACGGGACGCCTTGAAGGAAGACATGATCGAAAGGAAAGGATTTCAATCTATGATAAAGATCAAGATGGAAAATATTCATCTTGATGATACGACCTGCAACTCTCACCCCGGGGGAAAGGTCGGCGATCTCTTTTGTCTGTCTGTGACCGATAATGGTGAGGGGATTGATGAGGCCGACATTCCCCATATCTTTGAACCGTTTTTCACAACAAAGGAGGTTGGGCATGGTACCGGCCTTGGGTTGGCATCCAGTTACGGGATTGTTAAAAGACACGAGGGGTGGATCGAAATAGAAACAAACAAAGGTGAAGGGACCACTGTGGCAGTCTATCTGCCTCGAACAAAACAGTTTGTTGTCCCGGCGGCCCAATCAGAGATGGACCAAACTAAGGTTAATGACCCTGCGACGATCATGATTGTTGATGACGAT
>JAJDBV010000084.1 GCA_029261165.1 Nitrospirota bacterium
GGTAGGCAACGGCTTGAGCGTTAGGAGAGAAGACGCCGGGAATCGGATCACAAAGACCAAAAAATAATCACTGATCCTCCGAGAAAAAGACAAACGGAGGAAAGGGTAGCCTGTGAAACAGATTTTTCTACAGGCTCGTTAGATGTGTGTTCATCCCTGCACTCCTCGTAGCACCCGTCCTTCGGGGCGGGTGAGGATTGAAACAAAAACCGGAATCAACCCGACGCCCAACGCTTCCGAGGTAGCACCCGTCCTTCGGGGCGGGTGAGGATTGAAACCGAGTTTGTCAACTGGATTCAGTACTGTCCGGTAAAGTATATTTTTAAATCGAAAAAGAGATCCTTTGATATATGAACATTCTTTTTGTTAGGCGAATTAGGCTCTTACAGCCGTTAGAACAGGGTTTCTATGTTGTCCGGATAAAAAATAGACCAGATTATTGTCCCTTTTTCATATTGTTTTTGAGTTTTAACCGGACACTACTGACCATAGGTCTTAATCAAACAGGAGACACAATGAAGACAAATATTGCAATTTTCAAAGGCAAGGAAATCAGGAAGACGATTCATAACGTGGTGGTTTTCCATTATAGATGTATGCGGAGTGCTTACTGAAAGTGCCGATGCGGGCGCATAATGGAGGAAACTGAAACAACGGCTTAAAAAAGAAGGGAGTGAAGTCGTGACATTTTGTCACGGGTTGAAATTGACTGCGCCTGACGGAAAGCTGAGATCAACCGACTGTGCCAATATCTCAAGTATCTCAAGGGTCTTGAAATAATATACATGTCCTCAACGCGCATGGGGATGAACTGACGGAACAGAGATTACTTATCCATGTTGGTCTGGAGGCAGCCGAGATGTACCAGTCTGCTTTGGATGAAGATCGGCATCAACTGGCCTGCTCTTAGAATCATAGACCATGTTATGGAGAATAAATGGAGAGGAAAAGGGGAAGGATCAAATCTGTTTTCTGGCAGGATAAAAATATGTGGCTCGGTTATCTCGAGGAAGATCCTGACTACATGCCTCAAGGTAAGACTGAGAATGAATTAATAGATAATCTGAAAGATATCTACGCCGAACTGAATAACGGCAGTATTTCTTGTGCAAGAAAGGTTACAGAGCTGTGATTAGTATGAAGAGGAGAGGAGGCCATGAAAAAGGTCCACCTGGAAATGGAACGACTGAATGACAAGGAAGCTCAACTTGGCTAAAAGGAACCTCCTTTACTTCAAGCCCGGACGGTGACTGATATTGTGAAGGATTCCATTTGCGATCCGTCATGTCAGTTGACGAGGTGGGGTGGCGATTGCTATAATTAGGGTGAGTATTCATGTCGGTTGGTTTTTATTACAAAAGTCACCCCATCTCTGGTTGGGGTTTTTTTTGAGCAAAAGAGAGTGTAAGTCCCAGTCATTTTTTTAAGAATAAAGGATAGAAACGGAAAATTGCTATGACAACAGAAGCACAGAAGAAATTAAGAGAAGATATTCGGAATATTGCTATTATTGCCCATGTTGACCACGGAAAAACGACTCTGGTGGATAAGATGCTGCAGCAGGGTGGGGCTGTTCATGCACGTGGGGAGGCTTTGGATCGTGTCATGGATTCGAACGATCTTGAGCGGGAGCGGGGGATCACGATCCTCGCGAAAAACACATCCGTTCATTACAAGAACTATAAAATAAATATTGTGGACACCCCCGGACATGCCGATTTTTCCGGAGAGGTTGAGCGAACCTTGAAGATGGTCGATGGCGTCCTTTTGCTGGTGGATGCTTTTGAAGGGCCGATGCCTCAGACAAAATTTGTCCTGAAAAAATCTTTAGAGCTTCATTTAAACCCCATTGTTGTCATTAATAAAATTGACAGGCCGGACGCCAGGGCTGCCGAGGTGGCCGATCTGGTGACCGATCTCTTTCTGGAATTGGATGAAGAGGGCGATCAGCTTGATTTCCCCATCGTTTATGCCTCGGCGAAAGCGGGGATCTCAAAACTTCAACTCGATGATCCCGAAAGCGATCTCTCACCACTTTTTGAGACGATCCTGGAAAAAGTAATCCCCCCACCGGGAGATGAAGACGCACCTTTTCAGATGCTGATTTCTTCCCTCGAATACGATAATTTTGTCGGTCGGATTTCTCTGGGACGAATTGATCGGGGCAGAATAAAATTTGGAGAGCAAGTTGTGCTGGTCCAGAAGGATGGGAAGTCAATTCCGGGAAAGGTGACACGCCTGATTGGATATGAGGGCTTGAAGAACGTCGAACTTAAAGAGGCAAAAGCAGGGGACATCATTGGGATTGCAGGCCTGGATGATGCCCAAATCGGGGAAACGCTGTGCGATCCGGAGTCGCCCGATGCCCTCCCGGCCATCGCGATAGGCGAGCCGACGATTTCGATGAATTTTATGGTGAACACCTCTCCCTTTGCGGGAATAGAGGGGAAATATGTCACGAGCCGAAATTTGAGAGATCGGCTCTTCCGGGAACTCCGGTCGAATGTTGCCCTCAAAGTAGAGGAGACGGAAAGTACCGATGCCTTCAAGGTTTCTGGGCGAGGAGAACTTCACCTCTCCATCCTGATCGAGACCATGCGGCGGGAAGGGTATGAGTTTGCCGTTTCCAGACCGACCGTCATCTTCAAAACGATTGATGGAAAAAAACATGAACCCTTTGAGCACCTCACCTTAGATCTGGAAGATGCCTATGTCGGGGCTGTGATGGAGGGTTTGGGGCGGCGCAAAGGGGAGCTTCAGAATATGGGAAGTTCTCATGGCGGCAATACCCGGCTTGAATTCGAGATCCCCTCCCGGGGCCTGGTGGGTTATCGCTCTGAATTCCTGACGATGAGCCGGGGAACCGGTATCATGAATTACAACTTTTCATCTTATCGGCCATACAAAGGAGAGATCCCTGCCCGGACGAAGGGTGCGCTGATCGCGATGGAAAAAGGAGAGGCTGTGACCTTCTCCCTCCACAACCTCCAGCCGAGAGGCACGCTGTTTATTGGTCATGGCGCAAAAGTTTATGAGGGGATGGTCATCGGTGAGCATTCCCGTGCCAGCGACCTGGTGGTCAACGCCTGTAAAAAGAAGAATTTGACCAACATGCGTTCTTCGGGCGCAGACGAGGCCTTAACCCTGACGCCCCCGAGAAAGATGGAGTTAGAAACCTCCATCGCATTTCTTTCCGATGATGAACTCCTCGAAGTGACACCTGAATCAATCCGAATACGAAAGCGCTACCTGACAGAACTCGAACGAAAAAGAGCATCCAAAAAGTAGCGGCCAAAAGATTTTCTTGCCCACCACGACCCTCTCTTTCCATCTGCAAATATCAGTAGGACCGGGATTTGTGTCGTCTTACAGTCAGCCTCCCCACACGGCTGAAACCATTTTGAAATAAAGGGGTATACCGACAATAATATTGAAGGGAAACGTTATGGCCAGCGCCATTGTGAAATAGAGGCTGGGGTTTGCCTCGGGAATGGCGTATCTGACTACGGCCGGGACCGCAATATAAGAGGCGCTTGCCACCAGGATCATGAAGAGGAAGGCATCTCCCATGCCGAATCCCAGCATGTGGGCGATACCCAGTGCAATGCCGCTGTTGATGACCGGCATAACGACCCCGAATCCGACAAGGAATACCCCCACATCCTTCATTTCCCGAAGGCGAGTGGCCACTGAAAGTCCCATATCAAGCAGGAAAAAGGCAAGCATTCCTTTGAAGATACCTCCGGTAAACGGTTCCATCACCTTTTTCCCCTCCATTCCCGTCATAGCACCGATGACCAAACTGCCAATCAGCATCAGATGGGTCCCGTCTGTGAACGCCTCATGGAGAATTTTTTTCATGGGCAAGAGAGGGGGCCTTCCTTCCGACTGAGCGCCCTCATTGTGTGCTTCCTTGCTGCGTACCGTGGTCGCCAATAGTACGGCCATCACAATGGCCGGGGATTCCATCAGCACCAGGGAGACAATCATATATCCCCCATAATCGACACCCATCTTGGTGAGAAAGGAACTTGCAGCAATAAAAGTGACTGCACTGACCGAGCCGTAGCAAGAGGCAATCGCGGCGGCATCGTAGAGATTCTTCAGCCGGATACGCAGGATCGGATAGCTGTAAAGGGGCACCAGCATCGACATGACCACTGCAGAAATCAAAACAACCACCGCTTCCTGGCCGAGACCGCTGTCTGCCATTGCCGTCCCTCCTTCTATGCCAATGGCCATCAGCATAAAAAGAGAAAAAAACTTGGTCAGGGCCTTAGGTATTTCAAGGTTAGACCCGATCAATCTCACAAAGACGCCAAAGAAAAAGAACAAAATAGGAGGTGTCATCAAGTTGCTTAGAAGATTGGTATCCATATTTTATCGATCCTTCTGGTAGTCGGGCCAAACCACATCGGCATCTCAAATAATAACGACTCCCGCATAGTTTTGGATTAACTTTTTTACCCTGTTACTGATTTTGAGAGCTGTTGTTTCATCGGTTAACGTAAAGATCATTGTGTTATTAAGGACATCGGTAAACCCAACGCCCATCCGTTTCCCTCGATGCCCCCGGCCGGTCACGGAGGGGAGAATGGTGTAGCCGCTGACTCCGGCCTGATCTATAATTGAAATCACCTCTTCGATCATGACCGATTCAATCACGATCTCGACTTTTTTCATTTTTATCCCGTCAGTTCCCATCTCATTCTCCGGATTGATGTTCGATTCCCAATCGGCCCCAAAAAGACCCTTCGGGGTCACCCCGTGTGCTGTTTAGGGTGCCATTGGGGTCCGTTATTTCCACGTGCCAGGGAGATTCTACGCTTAAGAAAACCGCCCCTGAATTTATATAACTCAGTATGATATTGTGGTCGGTTTACAGAGCAACCCGCCTGACGCTCAGACTCTTTTTGCTATTTTTTCTTGCGTTCATTAAACAATTTTTTTATTAGACATCAGGTTGAGATGCCTCGTCAACCAAAAATTTTTACTGGGTCACATTCCCATTTGGAGACACATCAAGGTCGGTCAGGAATTGACGGAGAGCTTCTTCTCCGAGTTATCTCCAAGGAAAAGATGGTCTCGCTCTCGCTAACTCATCAACAAGCGCTTTCTCATTTGAGAAACAGTCTGGAACAAAGCAGATATGCTGAACGATTACGAATGTTGTCGAAGCCTTTTCAACCTAAGACCGGCCTTTCGGGGCTGGTCCCGATTTTGGACCGCGATACGGGCGTGATGTTTGTCAGCGATGTTGCCGTCAGCAGATGGGAGTATTTCGCTAAACCCTCAGGGGAGGTGTAGGCCGCTATGTGGGGGGGGGCCCGTTGACTCATTAGAAAATGTTACCGAAGGATCAGATCGTTGACTCATAAAAGGATGTTACTTTTTGGAAAGAAGATCAAAGATTTTTTTGAGTTTTCTTTCCATTGCCTTTCTGAGATCAAAAGGGTTAAGGGATTT
>JAJDBV010000085.1 GCA_029261165.1 Nitrospirota bacterium
AACAATACCCCGTCGACTGACCCAGGCAGCGTCGGGGCGCCGGGAGAAGAGACGACCCTTCCACCGGAGCCGGGCGAGCAGGGCCGTTGGTCCCTGTGTCCTGAAGGCGCGGGTCGGAAACAGTATACGATCCACTTCATCGAAACTCCGATCACCATGAACAATGCGATCGGAGATGACAAGCGTGTGATTGATCCAAACGGGACGATCTATGTTCTGCATGAAGATGTGGCCAAGGTTCGGGCAAATTCTGACCTGGCGATGCCGCTGGCCTACCGGATCAATATCTATGACTGTCTGGACGTGATTTTAAAGAGCGAGTGGGTGGACAACAACCCGACAAACTTCCAGATGTCAAAGATCAACATCCACACGCATTTCATTCAGTTTGACAACCAGGCCTCGGACGGGGTGATCAGCGGTTTTTCCTATGATCAGTCGGTGCGGCCTTTCACGATGCTGGGTAAGGAAGAGAAGCGCGGAATGCCTCCGCCCATGAACGCGCTCCAGGTTGAAGATACGAAGGCGGGTGCGACGTCGATAAAGATCAAGATGGGTAAGGGCGCCACGCCTTTCCATGAGAATACCGATCTGATGTTCGGGATGCACCAGGTGGAGACCTCTGAGATCCGCTGGATCAGGACGATCGAACATGACGCGGCGACCGGAGTGGACACGCTGACATTCGGCGAGCCCTTAAAGCATGCCCACAAAAAGGGTGAGATCATTTCGACAGAGTGGGTGCGCTACCGTCTCTGGGCGGATGCGGATGTGGGGACGGTCTTCTGGCATGACCATGCATTGGGCGGAACCACCTGGCCGCATGGTGCCGTGGGTGCCTTCTTCGTGGAGCCGTTCGGCTCAACCTATCATGACCCGGTGACCGGGGAGCATACCCGGAGTGGACCGGTGATGGATATCCACACCATGGAGCCGGTTGGATTTGGACAGAGCGGAAGCTTCCGTGAGATTGCCATGTTCCTGCATGATACGGTTCCCTACACCGCGCAGGTGGTGACCGAAGGGAATCCTCCGGGACAGACGAAGCGGGCCGCGATTGACGCGGGACAGGTGCTCTTCTTCCAAATGCCGTATGACCTCGACTTCACGGCGGTCCCGATGCTCAATGGTGGAACACATACCACGGGCGGCGGTCTTTTCTTTAAGACCGAGTCGATTGCCAAGCGTCTGAAGCATGTCAAGGACCCGGCGCTGGTCTTTTCGTCCCGGGCACATAAGCAGGACCCCGGAACGAACATTATCAGTGCCTACCTGGGCGATACGGTGGTCTTCCGTATGCTTCACACCATGATGAATGAGACCCATACCTGGCGTTTGGCGGGACATCCTTTCCGGACAGAGCGCTACGCGGGGACGGCCGAGTTCAAAAATGCGTATCATATCGGCATCGCGGAGCGTTATGACTTTGTCGTGACGGCGGGAAGCGCGCAGAAAATGAAGGGGGACTACCTCTATTATAATCCGCGTCCTTCCCATCTGGCCGAGGGTTCCTGGGGTATCTTCCGGGTCCTGGACAAGAAGGTCAAGGATCTTCAGGTCCTGCCAGGACACGAGGAGATTCCAAGGTCGAATAAGACCCTATGTCCGAAGAACGCGCCGGTGAAGCACTTCAATGTTGTGGCGACCGATCATGCCTTGAAGTTCAATCCGAATGCACCGGATGTGATAGAGGTGGATTTTGACAGGAAGCTCTTGATGTCGAACCCGAAGGGGAAGGTCTTCATGCTGGAAGGGGACATGAAGCGTGCTGCGGCGGGCGAGCAGCCCCATCCTTTGACGCTTCATGTCAATTCCGGGGACTGTATCAAGATCAAGCTCCGGAATAACCTGAAAGGGATGAACGCTTCTTTCTCAGCCGACGGCCTTGCCTATGATCCGAACGATTCATCTGGTGTGAATGTCGGCTACAACAAAGGTAATCAGACGGTGGCCCCTGGAAAAACCAAGACCTACACTTTCTGGGCGCCGCCGGAATTCGGCGAGTTCTCGACAATCGTCTGGGATTGGGGCAACTTCATGAACAGCACCCGGGACGGCCTCTTCGGGGGTATCATTGTCGGACCTCGCGGATCGAAGTATCGTGATCCGATGACCGGCGAAGATGTCTCGATGAAGAATGCCTGGGCGGTGGATGTGATCCTCGATCGCAGTAACCCGAAGAATGTTGGGCGTTCCGACTACCGGGATGTCTCGCTGTATTTCCAGGATGAAGACAACATCATCGGGACGGCGTTCATGCCCTACATCCAGCAGATTGCAGGATTGGCCGGCGTGAACTACCGGAGCGAGCCCTGGATGTATCGTGAGGAGAACGGCTGTGAACTGGGTACCATGTTCCAGCCCTGTGTCGCCGGACAGAAAGACCCTTTTACGCCGATTATCATGGCGCATGCGGGAGATCCGGTTCGGGTTCATGTCTTCGGCGCCTTTAACGAGCAAAACCAGGTTTTCGCCATTGAAAACCATGAATGGCCTCTGGATTTGGGGATGTTCATGTCGGGCCTGGGTGCGGATATGATGGGGGCCGAGGAGTTTGGGTCGTCGGAGCATCAGGATGTGTTCCTTCCCTCAGCGGGCGGACCGACGAAGCTGCCTGGGATCTACCTCTGGCAGACCCATCGTCTTCCTTACACGGCGGCGGGACTCTGGGGCTACTTCAAGGTACTTCCGACGGGGAGCCGTGCGATTCTTCCGCTGAACTCAGTCGGAGGCGTGGGCGGCCGACGTGCGGAATCTCCGCAAGAGGCACCAGAGGTGATCTCCGGGTTGGATGAAACACCCGGACCACTCTCGATGCTCGAGAAGTAAACGTAGCAGTATTGTTCTAGACATTCCGGGGCAAGAGTAGGTGAAAAACTTGCTCTTGCCCCTTTTTTTTGATGGAGGCATCCATGAAACAAAGATTGATAGTGGGATTAACGTTAAGCTTCCTCGGGCTAAGCGGGATACTCTGGCAACCCGTTGCAGGGGCCTATGAGGTGATTGACGTTAGCGATGGAGGATCGATCACGGGGAAAATCACGATGGACGGGGAACTCCCTCCGCCTAGGATTTTTTCTCTTGTCCTCTATCCCTTTGGAAAGTTTTGTAAAAAAATCTCAGATGGGAAGGGCCATGTTCTCCTTCAGGACTATATCGTACAGGAAGACGGTGGATTATGGGAGGCAGTTGTCTCCGTGAATAAAGTCACAAAAGGGAAGGCCTACAAGCCGACTGTGGCAGAATTTGTAGCCGTCGATTGTATGTTTCACCCGGCCGATGTGGCGGACAACGAGATGTTTATGTTTGACAAGGCGACCGGGGTCATGAAGCATGAACATCCAAATGTTGCGATCATCTATAACCACCAGCGGATGAACATGATCAATCGTGATCCTGTCATCCACAACATCCAGGTCTTTCAAAATGAGCGGGGAAATATCATCCTGAACACGCCGCTTCCTGTCTCGACCCAAACGCGGGGAGGCGTCCTGCATTACAGAAAAGGGAAGCATATCTCGCAGATGATCTGCGGGATGCACGAATTCATGCAGAGCTGGGGCTTTGTGGTCAACAATCCTTACCATGCGAAGACGGCGAAAGATGGGACCTACACGATTGAGGGCCTGCCTCCGGGGACCTATACGGTGAGTATCTGGCATCCACACTACAAGGTTTATAAGAAAGAAGTAACGGTTCTCGCGAAGAAGGCGACGCGGCTTGATTTTGCCTTTGACGCGTCGATCATCACCCCGCCGGAGTATGAGCAACAGAAGCAGTTTCGGATCGACCCCGGACTTAGCGAAGACCAGAAACTTCACGAAGGCGATGAACGCATTATCATGGTGGATTAGGAAGTCCACCTCGATTTACTGGAATTCATTTCCAGAAGTTTGAAAGGAACGGCTTGACTCTGACCCCGTTTTCCTTATATCTTTATTGAGCGAGAGATATCAAGGAGGAGCGGACATGAAAGAAGTGTCTTTTCTCAACATTGTTTTGATTGTTTTGGCCTTATTTACACTTCCCGATCAGGCTGCTTTTGCTTATGAAGAAGTTGATGTTAGTGCAGGCGGCACGATTTCCGGAAAGATCACCTTAAAAGGCCCCATTCCGGAGCCTCGTATTTTTTCTCTTGTTCTCTATCCCTTTGGCTCCTTTTGCAAAAAGATCTCTGACGGACATGGCAATATTGTCCTGCAGGAATTTATTGTCGGTGAAGGACGCGGCCTGTGGGAATCGGTTGTCGCAGTTCAGAAGGTGGACAAGGGAAAGCCCTTTCCAGCCATTCAGACTGAATTTGTCGCCGTAGACTGCATGTTCCATCCGGCCGATGTGGCGGCGAAGGAACAGTTTTTTATGGACGCGCATGGGCAAATGCATCATGAGCATCCAAACGTGGCGATCCTGGAAAACCATCAGCCGATCTCAATGATCAATAAAGATCCTATCGTTCATAACATTCAGGTCTTTCAAAATGAGCGGGGAAACATCATCCTCAATACCCCTCTCCCTGTCTCAAGTGAACCGCGAGGAGGGGGGCTCCACTTTCGAAAAGGAATGAGAATCTCGCAGATGATCTGCGGGATGCATGAGTTCATGCAGAGCTGGGGCTTTGTTGTTGACAACCCCTACTACGCGAAAGCGGGGAAAGATGGGACGTATTCCATAGAGGGGCTGTTGCCGGGGACCTACACGGTGAGCATTTGGCATCCTCACTATAAGGTCTATAAAAGAGAAGTTACAGTGCGAAGGAAGCAGACGACGACGCTCGATTTTGAGTTTGACGGAGCGTTGGTGAGAAGGCCTCTTTACGAGTCTCAGAAACGTTTTAGAATGGATACTGCAACACCGGAGGATCACCTTCTTCATGAAGGTGAAGACCGCCTGATTATTGACTAAAGTGAGGGTGATTTGTGAACAAAAATATTTTTATTGGAATGTTTGTTGTCGGGTTTCTCTTTTTGAATGGTTTGACCGGCTGGGCTTATGAAGAAATCATCGTGAACTCCGGGGGGACCTTAACGGGACAGGTTTTTTTAAAGGGGACGCCGCCCCCGCCACGGATCTACCATCTCATCTTTTCCCCGAATATCGAGTTTTGCCGGGATATCTCGGATGGAAAAGGGAATCGACTATTAAGAGAATTTAATGTGTCTTCGGATGGGGGCTTTGAGAATGTCACCGTCGCCTTGGTTGGCGTCAAGAAAGGGAAGCCTTTTGACTATACGCCCATCATCTGGATAGAAAACTGCCAGATTCGACCCTTTGTGACCCCGGTTCGAAATAATCATCCGATTACGATTTCAAGCGTGGATCCGATCACGCATGATATCCAGGCCTATACCCTGAAGGATGAATATACCTTTGCGATGTTTAACAAGCCCATGCCCGCGAAGGCAAGCGTGAAGAAACAGATCGAGTTTCGCCAGGGACATTATATCTTTCGCACGCAGTGCGGGGTGCATGATTACATGCAATCGTGGGGGATGGCCGTTGGAAACCCGTACTTTGCAATGACAGACCGGGAAGGCCGTTTTGTCATTGCAGATATTCCTCCGGGCACCTATTATCTTGTGGCCTGGCATCCGCACATGAAGGTGCAGGCGCGAGAAGTGACGATACCGCCCGAGGGGCGGGTGACTGCGGGTTTTACTTTCGATTCCGCCGAGGTCCATATTCCCCTGCATGATTTGCAACTGAGTTATCGTCTTGGGACATGGCTGGAGCCCCGTCACCTGGTGCCGCCGAAGGTCAAACTTCAGGTCCTTGAGGACGATTTAGAGGATATACTGACTTTAAACCGGAAGCGCAAGGGAGAGTCGGCGGCCCCGACCGGATTTATAAGGGACTTGATACCGCACTAATCAATGTACCCGACCACGCCTTCATCTTCTCCGGTTAGAGAGCGAAAGAGGACATGAAAGTCTTCATTGGAGAGGGATTCGTCTCTTAAAAGGTTCAGATCTTCTGCAGTGATTGGAATCTGGGCCTGTATGTCAAAAGCCGAACTCCCGAATGCAACGTAATGCGGGAAAAAGCGGGCTTCCGGTAAGAGATGGGTGATGCCGTTGTTGAAAGCAATGGCCAGTTCGATCATCATCCTTGCGACATCTGCGGGAATGCCGCTTCCGATCACGATGTTCTTGGGCGGGTTTCCTGCACGGAAATGCTGGATCAATACCCGTTTAATCTTTTGCTCTGCCAGAAGTTCTTTAATAAACTTTGCTTCTTTTTTTGTCCCTTTCAGCATGAACAATTCGACCTTGATTTTCTCACGGGGTACCATAGGTATTGGCTCTTCAGATTCTTTAAAGTGCCGTTCTCCCTTTTCTTGCGGTGTTTCCGCCCGTCCTCCGGTCAGGGGGATGGTGAGAAGTGAAATAAAAGCGAGTACAGCAACGGTAAGCTTCATTCCTGTTCTTTTGTTCACAAAGTTCTCCTTACTTTAAAATAAAAAAATGAACGTGCATCTTACGGTGTCGCGAGCCAATCGGGTATCGGTAATCCTTGTTTCCGAAGGAAGACCGGATTGTAGAGCTTGCTTTGGTAGCGGGTTCCATAATCGGCCAGGATGGTCACAATGGTCCGTCCGGGCCCCATCTGCCGGGCCAGGCGTACCGCGCCGGCGATATTAATCGCTGAAGAGCTGCCGCAGCACATGCCTTCATCCCGCAACAAGTCAAAAATGTAGGGGAGTGCCTCCTCATCGGGTATCTGGAACGCGTCGTCAATCTTCGCGTCTACCAGGTTGGACGTGACCCGTCCCTGGCCGATTCCTTCGGCAATGGAATCTCCCTCGGCTTTTAACTCGCCAAACTTGTAATAGTGATAGAGTGCGGCGCCACATGGGTCTGCAAGGGCGATCATGACCTCTGGCTTGCGTTTTTTTAGGGCTTTGCCAACACCGGCCAGGGTTCCTCCGGTGCCGACGGCGCAGATAAAGGCATCCACCTTCCCTTCGGTTTGATCCCAGATTTCGACTCCAGTGGTCTCGGCATGAAAATCCCGATTGGCCGTATTGTCAAACTGCTTTGCCCAGATGGCGGATCCGGAATTTTCCTGATTCAGTTTCTCCGCGATGCCCTCCGCGATATGAATATAGTTCTGAGGGTCCGTGTACGGAGCCTCGGGGACAAGCTTCAACTCGGCCCCGCAGAGGCGCAACATGTCGATTTTTTCCGGGCTTTGTGTTTCAGGGATCACAATCAAGGTCCGATATCCCAGGATCTTCGCAATCAATGACAATCCGATTCCAGTATTGCCAGCGGTCCCCTCGACGATGGTGCCCCCTTTTTTTAAATCGCCTCGTTTTTCCGCGTCGCGAATAATGCCCAATGCCGTACGGTCTTTTATCGAGCCTCCCGGGTTCAAAAACTCCGCCTTTCCCAATATTTCGCAACCGGTTGCTTCCGAGGGGCCTTTTAAGCGGATCAAGGGGGTGTTTCCGATGAGATCGAGCATGTTCCGGGATATTTTCATGGTGGTTCCTCTCTCTTCAACGCGTCTAACTCATTATCCGTATATATTTTCCGTCTTCATATCGGGTGAAGAAATAATCAATCATCGGATGGGAGATCATTTCTCGCAATGGGTCTGGCTCTAAATTACGCTCTGAGACATAGGTCATATGCTCGGCACCATGAACGAGGATGTGGTACCAGGGTTTATCTTTCGGGGGCCGGGAGCGTGCAACCTGATCATACCATTCTTCAGTCCCTTGAAACTCCGGGTCAACATCAACCACTACCCCGCGATATCCGAATAAATGATGATGGACAAGCTGGCCGACATAAAACTGACATTGCACTTGGTTCATTTCATTCTCCACTACAATCCTTTTAAGAATGAGAGATTAATTTCCTCGACCTTTCCCATCCAAATCGCATATTCAGAGTGGTCCTTCACATCCTCACCGGTATCCGGGTGGATGAAGACGATCAGGCCGTTTCTGTTTAATGCAAGCCAGGGGATCACCTGGCCGAAATCTTCCGGACGGACCGTCAGTTGACAACTCCAACAAGGGTGGGGGCCCACCGGCTTTTGGTGCATGTGTCCGACTCCGACTGAAAATTGTTTCCTCACAGCATCACAGAGCAGGCGGGCCTGCTCAAAGGTCTTTGCATCGTAGTAGATATGGGCATGAAACTCCCGAATATAAGTCACCTTAGCACCTTCCAAAAAGCTAGATCATATCGCAATCTCCGGGGTTTAGGCAAGAAGAACTATAGGAACTTATAGAACGTCCCGGCCCATCACCGTTTTCCGCTCAGAGGCCTTGGCATGGTCAATCGCCTTCAGGCACTCATCAATGACCTTCTTTGTCAGGGCGTCAATGGCGCATTGGCTGGTATTGAAGTCAGACTGCTCGCGGATGAGGTTTTTAATTTTGGAGACAACGACCAATGTATCGGTTTCAATGTTTGATGTGTGGTGGGGTGTGGGATGAGTCGCGGCATTTTTTGAGGGAAGCATAATTCTTCTTAAGCGTTTCTCCTGAGGCACCGTTTTTCTTTCCTGAAGGTCACTGTCATGTTTGTCCTCCGCGTGTAATTGATACGAAGGGGCCGTGGCTTCTTCCGCGTAGGAACTCCGGTGATTGGCGAATCCAAGATGGGCATCCCAACAGGAAACGCTACAGAAGACAAGTCCCGTCGTCTTCCTGCGGCAGGTACTGACTGAGCAAAGGTGATAAATGCCCCCAAAGGGAATTTCTTTTTTACAGGTACTGCAGCGTTTCCAGCAGGATTTTTCGGAAAACGCGTCTTGGGGAGGTGACATGAAGGGCTTCCTACTCCAGAGTCAATACTACGAGGCCATCAGACTGAATCTTATGGTTCATCATAACATGATTCATGGGTTGGAAAGAAAAATTTGTGGGAGGAGTGTGGGTAAGATAGGGTCAGACTCGTGTGCATTACCCTGATTATAGTGGGGATTCTTGAAATGCGTCGTCTTCCATCGTCCCGGTGAATGAACCAGCTGGTTGGGAAAAGACATTCAGCACCCTGAAGAGCTCATTGGCCAGTTTGACGGCATTTGGCGTACCCATTTTTCCTTCATTGAAGGTTCTGCCGTCTAGGAAATCACCTTCAAACGGCATTGAACCAATTTCACCGATGAAGTCTTGAACCGGTGTCGCAGATAGACCCAGGGCATCAGCAAACGCCTGCTCGATATCCAAAAAGAGTATTACATCCAATTGACTTGGGTCAATACTCCCTGTGCCTACAAAATTTATTGGAGGAACAGGCTTTTGGTCTTTATCTGTAAAAAAGATGAAGGGTTCGCAGAGGGATCCTGGTGTGTCTAATTGCATGAAGCCTTCGATCCAGATACTTGGGCGCCGCTCCACACCGCCTTGAATAACATCGAAAAGCGTACTGATAAAGGAGGATAGTGGGTCACCCACCAAGTTGATTGGGGGTAAATCGGTAGCATCAAGCCGTCCGATTTTAAATTTGGCGAATGTATAATTATTACGAGGAATGGTACTCAGTGTGACCATTTCCGGAACATCCGGGTCCCTATTTGTTAAGTCCAGGGCGAACGGCCCTGTTTGGATATGTATGACACTTGTGGGTAAACCGAACTCGACTTCGTCAAGGATGGCGTATGCTTGTGTAATATAAATCGTTCCATCGTTCATCGGAATCGTTATCGCGCTATCCGCTGGAGAGCAAGCTGTTTGAGCGATGACAGGGGTTCCAAACAAGAAACCCAAACCCTTATTCATGAGATTCAGTGCCAGGTTCGGTTTTGGTGTTCCTCCCACCCCCTTCTGAATAGACGTAATCCCGAGTGTCGGGCTGCCGTCGCCAGCGTTTCCGCCAGACCCTGCGCTTCCGCAGCCGAAGGATAAGAGACTGATGAGGAAGATCGCCCCGAGCGTTTTCATCTTAACGGCCTGTTTGTCCAATGTTCCCCCTTGTTCGTGTGCTTAACTAAATCTTGGTCAAATGCAATTACGGTGCCATTTTTATGGGAGATTGTAAATAATGCAAGCGTTATTGTACCACAGTTTTTTAATCCTTCACACTGTGGACTTACCTAGGGGGCAAGGGTCTAAAATCGAGGATGTGAAGGCAGGACGCCGGACCTGTGATTCAGAAATTCCCCGTTTTATCGCAAATCTGGCCTTTATCGTGCCGACTTTTTGGCTGTCTAAATGATTAGAATTCAGCATCTCGTGCCGGTAATCTGTCATGATATTTTGCTAAAAAGGTAGTTTTTTATGTATTTATGTATGAATTACTATTGATCTGTTTGTTTCGGTCGTTTACTTCGGTTATATTCCATGAAGGATTGTATTTATATAATTCATCTAAAAATCAATGTGTTATGAAAATATCATGATTTTTTCTTGTTTTCATGCAGGTTTGAGGGTTACTGGCATGTGACTTGCTTATATCATCTCTTCAATGATGTAAGCGGGTTCAGTTTGATGGTCGTCCATGTGAGGGCGGACTTTCACAGAGCCGCGCGGTCATGCTGTTCCCGGAGGGGTCATGAATGGTTTTATTGCTGTAGAACAGGTTTCGTCTTCTGACAAAGAGGAAGGTATCTTGGGACGAATGGTCAATTTTTCAAAAACAGAGATAAACGCAGGAATGTTTGATCCTCAGTTCAAAGACCTTGTTTCTGATATCCGGAATTGCCTGGAGGCGCTTAAAGTCAAACTCGATACAGCGGAGTCTGACTTTAAGCTGATGAGAAAAGCCGAACGGGAGCAGTCCGAAGGTGAACTCCTTGCAGATTCTGAGCAGCGTGCAACAGACTTTTTTGACGATGCATTCCAAAGCATGGATGCCGTTGTAAGAAACTTTTCGCTTGCTGAGCATCAAATACACCGGACTTACTTCCGGCAGCATCTCCATAAATACTTCCTGATGTCTCCTTTTGTCCGAAGGGCGTATATTAAACCGCTGGGTTTGCCGGGCGATTACATCATGATGAATATGCTCTATGATGATCATGACAACGGGGATACTTTTTTTGCCAGATTAATGAATCGATATGCCTGTAGGGTGGCCGCGGCGCGCGCGGTTGTCGGTAGGGTGTCCTATCTTCGAAAAAAGATCGACAGTGCGATTGAGCGGGTGGCTGACAATGGAAGTGTCTGCTTCACCAGTGTTGGGTCCGGTCCGGCCAAGGAAATACAGGAACTGGTCAAGTTTAGTCAAAAGGACGATCAGTGTCATGTACATCTGGTCGATATGGTACAGGAATCGTTATGGTACTGCCAGGAAAGTATCCATGACCTTAAAGAAGTTACCGACAGCAAGATCAAGGTAAACTGTCTGAATAGGACGGTCCAAAAGTTAATCCGGGACCCTTCTGCTCTCAGTCACCTACAGGGTCAGGACCTTGTTTATAGCATTGGCTTGTTTGATTATCTTCCTTTTCATATTGCAAAAGAAGTGATTCAAGGTTTATATCGTTTGTTGGCTGACGGGGGTGAACTTGTCATCGGGAACTTCAGTCAGGAAAACCGTTCCCGCTACTTCATGGAGTATGTTGCCGATTGGTGTGTAATCCACCGATCGAATGAGGAGATGCTTGCGATGACAAGGGGAATGTGTCCTCCATCAAAGGTGGACGTTTATGTGGATGAAAGCGGTGTTCAACTTTACCTGTGCGTCAAAAAGTGATACGAGAAACGCGCCTGTTTTGATTTTAATGACCGTCGACGATAGAACCTTGAGAAGTCATCAATGCATCGATTCTGATAGGCTCCTATGAGTGATCCCGGGGAAGCCTCCCTTTATTCTTATTATAACGAATACCTCCAAAAAATAAATCTTTCACGCATCCGGGTGGCATGTGTCCTGGGGATTTTCTTTGTGCCGCTTTTCAGTATTCTCGACTTGTTTATCGCACCTGATTATTTTTCAAGATTTCTCCTCTTTCGCCTCGCCTGTTCGCTTGTTATCGTCATCCTCTTTGGGTTCACATTCACGCCCGCCGGGGAAAAAATTGTGACGATCATCGGAGTCTTTGTCCCAATCCTGATATCCGGAACCATTTCCTTGATGGTACGTTATCATCAGGGATACGAATCACCTTATTATGCCGGATTGAATCTTATCATTTTGGCGGTAACCTTTCTCTACGTTTGGGATCTCCGGCTTACGGCGGCGATCTGTCTGGCCATTTTTGGCTCTTATATTGTTCCTGTCTTTCTTTACGATGACATTACCCGACCGGACATACTGATCAACAATAGCGCATTTTTATTGACCACGGCGATAATCGGTCTGACCAGCGCCTACTTTGTCTCCAAATTAAGATATCAGGAGTTTGAATCGCTCCATAAGTTAGATGTGTCACAAAAAGCCCTCCAAGCCTCGCATGAGAAATTAAGAGAACTGAGCGAATTAAAGAACGAATTTTTTGCAGACATCAGTCATGAGCTGCGTACCCCGCTTGCGATTATTCGAGGTGAGGCGGAGGTTTCTCTCAGAGGAAAAGACAAGGCCGTTGGGGTTTATAAAGAGGCGCTTCACTATATTGTTGAGATGTCGGAGCAGATGAATCAGCTTGTAAGCGATCTTTTATTTCTGGCGCGTTCCGAATCGGGGACGGTGACCATTGAAAAAAAAAGGATGTCTCTGATACAGGTTCTGAATAAGGCCTGTCGTGAAGGGAGAGGGCTGGCCGATGAGAAAGGCATCCCTTTGCACTATTCGGAGGACAAGGGAGAAAATTTTGTGATTGAGGGTGATCAGGTGAGACTGATACAACTCTTTTTGATCATCCTGGATAATGCTGTTAAATATTCCAATAAGGGAGGGGAGATCCAGGTTTCATCCTGTAGGCAGGGAGACCGTGTCAAGGTCGCTGTCATGGACAAGGGTGTGGGTATTCCGGAGGAAGATATCCCTCATATCTTTGATCGTTTTTATCGGACAAGTAATACGAATAGGATGGGTAGTAAGGGGACCGGGCTGGGGCTGGCCATTGCAAAATGGATTGTAGAAGCGCATGATGGCAAAATTATTGTCGATAGTACCGTGAACAAGGGAACCGAGATGATGGTCTATCTACCGCTGCCGAACACAGAAAGAGGTTAAGATGCAGATCCTGCTTGTTGAAGATGATGAGCGAATCACACGTTTTATAAAGAGAGGTCTTGAAGCGGAGCATTATCAGGTTGATCTTGCTTTGAGCGGAAAACAGGCCATCGAAATGGCATCCGGAATGACATATCAGATAATGATCCTCGACCTCATTCTTCCCGACATAGGCGGGGTGGAGGTGTGTAAGCGCTTGCGGGAAGAAAAAGTGAATACCCCTATCTTGATGTTGACGGCGAAGGATACGCTCAAGGACAAGATCCATGGTCTTGAGGTCGGAGCGGATGATTACATGACAAAACCGTTTGCGTTTGAAGAACTCCTGGCTCGCATTAAATCGCTTTTGAGGCGCAGCCCCTACCAGGAGGCCAACGCAGAGATCAAGGTGGACGATCTCGTCCTGAGTCCGGACAGACATGAGGTGAAACGCGGGGATAAGGTCATTCGCTTGACGAATAGAGAGTTTTCACTTCTACAATGTCTGATGCGGCATCCCAGCAGGGTTTTAAGCCGGACGTTTATCCTTGAGCAAGTTTGGGGGTATCACTATGATACGCTCACGAATGTGGTCGATGTTTATGTACGTTATTTACGAAAGAAGATCGATCAGGGGTCTTCAAAAAAACTGATCCAAACTGTTCGCGATGTCGGTTACAAGATTGACGGATAAGACCTCCCTCCAGATTTTTTCAGTTGGTTTTAATCTGATTCTCATCCCATTTTAATCTAAGCCTGATAACATGTAAGAATAAGGGGTCTGATACTCCAATAGCTTGTTGGGTATCAGTTTCCTTTTTTTCTAAACGCGTACAAAGAGTATAGTTCTCATTCTTCGTAGGGCGGGGTGCTTCAATTGGAGATCGGGATGGCTGCAGCCGCGGAATTTATAGCAGAAATTAAGCCAATGTTTGACCCACCGAGACGGTATAAGCGGGTCTCATTGAAAAAAGAGGTGCTCCTTCGTCCTACGAATAATCCTGAGGTGCTGGCTGAAGGGGTTTCTTCCGGATGGACGGAGACCATTGGTGAGGGAGGGCTTAGCCTCGTTACTGAAATGAAGGTTCATGTTAATCAGATCTTAAGGGTTTCCCTTCAGGCAGGAGAAGGGCATGTTCCCACGTTGATTGAAGTGAAGTGGGTTACAAAAATGTTCGATTCCTGGTCCAAAGTCGGAGTGAAGTTTCTATTTTAGAAGGAGTTTCAAAAGAACCATGCGGATTTTAATTGTAGAAGACGACGAACGAATTATTGGTTATATGAAAAGAGGCTTGGAAGCAGAGGATCATCAGGTTCAAGTCGCCAATAATGGCCAGAAGGGAATCGAACTTGGGGAAACGCTTCCATTTGATTTGATTCTGCTCGATGTCTACCTTCCGGAAAAGAATGGGTTAGAAGTTTGCAGATATTTAAGGGAGCATAAGGTCACGACGCCCATATTTATGATGACGGCAAGAGATACCGCCGAATTAAAAAAGGACGGCTATCGGGCTGGCATAAACGAATATCTCCCGAAACCTTTTTCTTTTGAAACCCTCCTGAACAAGATGGATAAGATCTGCCATGCTTGAGTGAGTTGGCTCCATATGAATGTTGTTTGAAGCCCCACAGAAGGGCAAGGAGTGTGTATGTTGTGCGAGTCCACATTAGGATGAGGAAAAAGCCAGATTTTAATCAGGGTGGTGGTCTGATCTGACCAGTTACTGGCAGGGAAGCTCTCCAATATCGATTCAGGCTGGAGTTTTGGCAGTATATTTTGTGAATGTTTGTCCGTTTTTCTAATATTTTTTGAAGTTCTCCTTTTGGCATAGGCCTTGCATTTCTCTAAGAAGTTATCGAGGAAGTGTCCTAGATCGCAGTGTAAGGGGAAGTGGAGGCAGCAATGAAGAGACTCATGGTTTATTCTCACGATAATTCGGGTTTCGAAAACGTACAGAGGATGCTGGCCATCTGCGAACGTCTTGTTCATTCCGATCCGGATCTTTCTGTTCTTGTCGTATCCGGGTCACCCATGATGCAGTATTTCCGGATTCCGCAGCGGCTCGACTACATTAAGCTTCCTTCCCTGCATCAGGAAATGTCGGAAAGCGGGTTTACTTCCGGGCGAGGCGAAAAAAAACAGCGGGGCACGAAGCTTCGGACCGACCTTCTGATTTCTGCACTGGACAATTATCGCCCGGATCTCTTCTTGGTCGATAAGATGCCATTCGGCTTGGAAAATGAATTAGAAGAGGTTTTAAGTTATATGAGGGCGCATCTCCCCGAAATCAAGCAAGTGCTTCTCCTCGGCGATATCCTCGACTCGGCTGAAAGAACATCTGATATTTTGGAAATGACCCGCTCTCACCAAGCGATTCGCTCATTCTACGACCTTGTTTTAATGACCGGCTCACCCGATATGTTTGAGGTAAGCCGGGAATATTCTTTCCCGGCGCCGGTTTCTAAAAAGATCTGTTTTTGCATGGACCTCTGCGGATTTGCCCAGATTACAAAGTCTATTTCCGGCCTCTTGCCTGTGGATCAAGGGATTGCCATAGAGGAGAAGCACGAGGCTCCTGTCTATGAATTCGCCCAGAACACTTCAAATCGGTATTCTCCAACAATGGTCCATGCCTAAGGGATAAGCACTTTCGCTTCCCCTTCTCATCTCTCTTTAATCTATTTTTAATCCGTTTTTCACTTTTCCTTGATAGTCTAGAAAATATAAGTAATTAAGGACGATACCATTCCCTACATTGGTATACATATTGCATTTTGATATTTTGAAAATAATAAAAACGCTGACCTCTTTCTGTGATGAGTGTCCCACTCCCTTTTTTTGCGAGAGCGCGATATAGCCCAGGACAATGATGTGGAAAGAAAAATGAAAAAAATGATGGTTTACTCCCATGACACATATGGTCTGGGAAACATACGACGTATGCTTTCAATCTGTAAACATCTTGTTGATACGATTGAGGATCTTCACATCCTTATAATCTCAGGGTCGCCGATGATTCATAGCTTTCTGATCCCGAACCGGACTGATTATGTGAAGCTTCCTTGCTTGAACCGTACAGAACAGGAAGGGTATTCCGTAAAATTTCTTGGGACGGAGATCGAGGAAACGATGAAGCTGCGAAGCGGTTTAATCCGATCGACCGTTGAGAGTTTTCAGCCTGATTTTTTTCTGGTCGATAAAAAACCATATGGCGTCGAGAATGAGTTGAAAGAGGTTCTTCATTATATGAAGCATTTCCTTCCTGAAACGAAACAGGTTCTTCTTCTCCGCGATATTCTTGATACGCCCGAATCTACGATTCGGATATGGGAGAAAAACCGGTACTATGAGGCCATTGATCATTACTATGACCTTATCTTGGTAGTCGGAACGGAGGAGATATTCGATCTAAGAAGTGAGTACCGCTTCCCGCCCTCTGTTTCCGATAAAGTCCGTTATTGCGGATACATTCAAAAAGAAGACGGCCGTAAGGGCCGGGACACGGTTCGGGAAGAGCTTGGCGTCATGGATGAGAAGCTTGTTTTGGTGACGCCGGGAGGAGGCCAGGACGGATATCGCCTCTTAAAGACCTATATGTCAGCATTAGAGGTAATCCCGAAGCAGGTCAAGAGTCTTGTGATCTGTGGGCCTGAAATGCCGGATCAACAAAAACAAGACATTTACCTGGCGATGAGTAGATATTCTCATCTTAAGATCAGTGAATTTACAAATGACATGATGAGCTATATGAATGCGGCAGATGTCATTGTTTCGATGGGTGGGTACAATACCGTCTGTGAAATTCTTTCCCTCAATAAACCGGCCATCGTTGTCCCGCGGGTCAAACCGGTCCTGGAACAGCAGATCCGTGCTGAGCGCATGTCCCGCCTCGGATTGTTCAGAACGATTCACCCGGATGAGCTTACCCCGGAATCTTTAATGTGTGCTCTAGAAAAGGAGCTGAATAGGGAGAAAGGGGATGCAGGCCCTTCCAGACGATTCAATATGGATGGACTCCCAAACATTTCTGAATGGGTCTCCCAATTCTTATTCGATAATCAGCCAATAAAGTCGGCTGCAAATGGATCATTGTGATTTTGAGGCAGATGGTTTCCAAACCGCGAAGAAAATAATTAGACTTTCTACGTCCTTAGACGAGAATGAAGAGAAAAATCCTCTTTTCAGTCGTTATTCTAAACTTAAGATATTTGTAAGACAACCCCCCCCTCATCGGAATATTCTTATCTATCTTTAACGTATTTCTCACCTGTTTTTAATCTTTACCCGTTAGTATGTGTATATGAATTGCTGATTTAACACTTATAGTGAGTCAAATTTATGTCTTTGCGGATCGGATTTTCTCAATTTTGCAAGCTCGCTTTGTTCTTAGATAAGAGGATGTGTGAGTTGTGTGAGGTGGGGGACGGCATCTACAATAGAAGAGTGGCAGAACGATATGATGGTAACATTTAATCATTCAAGAGAACATAAAAGGTTCAATTTAAGTAAACAAGTCCTAATTTGGGATAATGATTTCAATATTTATGAGAATGCCGTTTTAACGGGATGGACCGAATCCGTCAGTGAAGGAGGGGCTTGTATCATCACCAAGATGGACGTTCGGGTCAAGCAGTTATTAAAGGTCGCCCTTAAAGTCGAACCTGGACATGTTCCCACCCTTCTTGAAGTTATGTGGATTGAAAAGGTTTCTGATTCTAATTCGAGATTCGGGGCAAGGTTTATCTTTTGATTTTACACGATAAAGTATCAATAAATTAAAAGCTGCTTATTTTCATTCAATAGGCATTTGTCCGGTTGACTATTTACTGGCACGTCCATATTCACATCTGGGGTTGTCGTTTGAAAAGTTTAAGGTTTTTGTAAAGTTTTCCTGGTATTTCGTTTCTAATCCCACTTTTTGACCGTATGCTTTTTATGGCACGGACCTTGCTTGCATTAAGTTCTCCAATGCTGGGCGCAACGGACCTCGCTATTGGGATGAGAGGTTCAATGATCATGAAATCCTATCGCTTCAGAAGGGCTCTTTTAGTCCGTACAGAGATTCAGGTTGGACGGGTTGCCGATTGTTGCGAAGGAGTGTCTCATCCTGAGAGGGTGAGGGGTCTTTGCCTGAAGGCGATGGGAAGTTGATTTTGATTCTCTATTTTTTTTGGGAAGAGGTCGTTCCTGATCGATACACAACGATATGTCAAACGAGGTTCCTTTCTTTTTGCTTTATAAGGAAAACGAGAGAATGGTAAATTAAAATAATGGATGTTGATATCTCACATAGACGTAGCGAGAAGGGCAGTGGCTACGGAATAGCTTATATCATGAAGGAATTTCCCCGACTTTCCGAGACATTCATTAGCAACGAGATATTTTTGCTCGAACAAATGGGGCTGAGTATTAAAGTATTCTCTGTGAAGCGACCGTCAGAAAAAATAAAGAAACATGCTACGGTGGATCGCGTCAAATCGGAAGTGGTTTACCTTCCTTCGGTGACGTCTTTATCAGGGAGCAGTATGGTCGGGTGGCTCTGGGTTAATCTTCCAAAGTATTTTCGAGATCATTGCCAGCTATTTAAAAGTCGACCCAAGGCCTACTTGAATACGTTTATTGATGTTTTGTCGATGACCTTTCGATATCGTGCCAGTTTTTTTTCTTTTCCTAAGAAGGCATTTATTAAAGAGTTTTTGCAGGCAGGCTATATCGCGCATAGAATCTTAGCCTCTGGACAGATTCATCATTTGCATGGTCATTTCTGTCATGGTTCAACAACGATTACGATGTTTGTCAGCCGACTCAGCAAAATCCCCTTCAGTTTTACGGCTCATGCCAAGGATATCTATCTCCCGAAATTGAATCCGGGAAATCTACTCAAGAAAAAACTAGAAAAAGCAAAATTTGTTGTGACTTGTACGGGTGCAAACAGACAGCACCTTCAGTCACTTTGCCGAACACCTGAGACTATTCATACCATCTATCATGGTCTGGATACAGCGGTTTTCAGCTCAAGGAAGGATATTTCGGAGGCTGGGACAACACCGCTACTCTTATCTGTTGGCAGGTTTGTTAAAAAAAAGGGTTTCGAATATTTGGTGAAGGCATGTAGGCAATTAAAGGATCAAGGACATGACTTCCAATGCAGAATTGTTGGGGAACCAGACGAGCAAACCGATTCTATCAAACAATTGATCTGTGAGCTAAAACTTGAGAAAGTCGTTATACTCTCAGGTGGTGTGACGCAAGACGAGTTACGAAAAATATATAGTGAATGCACTTTGTTTGTGCTTCCTTGTCAGATTGTGGACAATGGAGACCGTGACGGAATCCCGAATGTTTTGGTAGAAGCAATGGCCATGGAGGTACCTGTCATTTCTACAGGGATTTCTGGTATCCCGGAACTGATTGAGGATAGAGTCAATGGGCTTCTAATTCCTCAAAAGGATATATCGGCATTGGCGAAAGCGCTTGAAACCTTCCTGGAAGATCCGGATCTTCGGATAAGGATGGCACGGGCGGGTCGCAAAAAGGTTTGTAACCTGTTTGACTCAAAAAAAACGAATATCGCATTAAAGGACTTGTTTGTTTCTAGTCTGGATCAGGAGCTGAAAGTTTCCACATGACGCGCAATGACACAAATAATGAAACCAGCTTCTTCCATGCTCCTTATTCCTGCTTGACTTCGGAGGGGGTAAGGTCTCATTTCCAACAGAGGGCAAATATCCACTATTTTCCCGTTATCGATGAGGACGAGACCACAAGAAAAAAAATAGACAATATTCTCCTGAATCGTTTTGAGTTTAATTATGAAACTTACGACCTCTCAAAGGGATTTAATTGGCTGAAAAACCCGAGCTCAGATATTGAATGGTTGATTCTACTCCATAAATTTTATTACTCGGTTGGATTAGGGAGGGCGTTCCATGAAACGAAGGATCGTCGGTATCCCGAAAAATGGGTCGAGTTGACTTCTTCGTGGATTGATACAGTTCCCCTGGATTCTCTTTCCAGTGATGTAAGCGGGCGGAGGATCCAGAACTGGATCTATGCGCATTACTATTTTGTTACCTTACACCCTGAATTGACTCTCCCTGCGTCTTTTTATCTGAAATTCTTGAAATCAATCCACGATCAGGTCGACCACCTGATAGATCATCTTTCTCCGGCGCGAAATCATCGCACACTGGAACTCTATGCTATTTTTTTAACCGCGATTGTTTTTCCTGAGTTGGAACAGGCCGCTTATTGGTTAGACTATGCAAAAGAAGAACTTCTGAAGAATATCCGGAAAGACATTCTTGCGGATGGGGTCCATTGTGAACTTTCAACAGATTACCACCACCTTGTCTTAAAAAACTATCTCAATATTCGAAAGTTGGCCTTCCTTAATCAGGTCCTCATTCCGGAAGAGATGGACACAAAAATTAAAAAGGCACTTGAATTTTCTTTATACATACATAAGCCTGATGGCCTGATCCCATCACTGAGTGATGGTGATATCCGAAGCTTTTGCGATCTATTAAATCAGGGATATGATCTCTATGGATCTAATGAGATCTTATATGTCGTATCAAAAGGCAAGGAAGGAACTCCCCCCTCTCCCAGATCGAAGGCTTTCAAAAATAGTGGTTATTACATCCTTCGCAGTGGATGGGGAAATGGAACAACGCCATATACGGAAGAGAAGTACCTTGTCTTTGATTGCGGCCCGTTGGGAGCGGGGAATCACGGCCATCTCGATCTTCTAAGCATTGAGATGGCTGCGTATGGCCAGTCTTTAATTGTCGATCCGGGGCGCTATACTTATGATGAGTCTGGAGAAACAAACTGGCGTGTTCGTTTTCGCGGGA
>JAJDBV010000086.1 GCA_029261165.1 Nitrospirota bacterium
CCTACGGACGACAGATGTGACGGGGGTATCGAAGTTGGCGGAAGGTGTTGAGATGGTGATGCCCGGAGATAACGTGACGATGGAAGTGGAATTGATCATGCCGATCGCGATGCAGGAAGGATTGCGCTTTGCAATTCGGGAGGGTGGCCGGACGGTTGGTGCCGGTGTCATCACTGAGATCATTAAGTAGCGAAGTTGGTGTTTAGTGGGTAAGTCAGGTGTAAAGGGGTGGTATTTGTGAGTCAAAAGATACGGGTTCGTTTGAAGGCATATGATTACCGTCTCCTTGATCAGTCGATTGGCGAGATCGTTGATACGGTGAAAAGGACGGGGGCAAAGATTGCAGGTCCAATCCCTTTGCCGACAAAAATCGCTAAATATACAGTACTTAAATCGCCTCATGTTGACAAGAAGTCAAGAGAGCAGTTCGAGATTCGTACGCATAAACGCCTGATCGACATACTCGAGCCGACACCAGACACGGTTGATGCGCTGATGAAGTTAAACCTTTCGGCGGGGGTGAACGTGGAGATCAAACTTTAAAAGGGAAGATGCAGGAATGGTCAACGGATTAATCGCACATAAATTAGGCATGACGCAGGTCTATTCTGAGGCGGGCCGCTTGGTCCCGGTTACGGTACTTGAAGTTGGGCCCTGTAAGGTCGTGCAGATAAAGACTTCTGAGAGAGAGGGGTATTCGGGGGCGCAGCTTTCTTTTGATGAGGTGAAAGAGCACCGTGTGACTAAGCCATCTCGAGGGCATTATGGGAAGGCCGGTGTTCAACCGGCTCGGGTTTTGAGAGAGTTTGGTGGAGACTTGAGCGGATTGAGCATTGGTCAGGCGGTTACAGCGGAAATTTTTGAAAAAGGGGAGTACGTCGACATCACTGGGGTTTCAAAGGGAAAAGGCTTCCAGGGGGTTATGAAAAGGCATAATTATCGAGGAGGTCCGGCGAGTCATGGATCGATGTTTCATCGTGCAACGGGTGCTGTCGGGCAATGTTCCTCTCCATCGCGGGTCTGGAAAAATAAAGGCATGCCGGGCCAAATGGGAAATAAGCGTGTAACAACACAGGGTCTTGAGGTGGTAGAGGTCCGTGTCGCAGAAAATCTTGTTTTTGTGAAGGGCTCGGTCCCCGGGGGAAGTAAGGGGGTGGTCATGATTCGTAAGTCCGTGAAGGGTAAAGTCAAAAAAGAGGTCGTTGCCAAAGGTGGCAAGAAAAAATAGTAGAAAAATGTGGTTCGGATAGGAAGAGTGATGCCAGAAGTAGAGATTAAGAATAATCACAATGAGAAAGCAGGGTCAATGGCCCTGGATGATCGGGTTTTCGGCGGAAAAGTTTCGCGTCCGCTATTGCATGAGGCGGTGCAGTTGCAGCTTGCTTCTAGACGGCAAGGAACGGCGGCGACAAAGACCAAGGGCTTGATCCGCGGCGGAGGTAAAAAACCCTGGAAGCAGAAGGGAACAGGGCGTGCGCGTGCCGGTTCGAATCGATCCCCTCTTTGGAGAGGAGGCGGGACTGTTTTTGGCCCAACGCCCCGAAGCTACGCCTACTCGATGCCAAAGAAGAAAGCGCGGGCAGCTCTCTTTTCCGCACTTGCCTCCAAGGTTCAGGAGGAAAGTCTTGTTGTTCTGGAAGAGTTTACATTTACGGAAGTCAAAACGCGATCGATGGCCCTTCTTCTTAAAAAACTTGAACTGGCAGGGAGAATTCTGGTTGTCACTTCTCAAAAACAGGATGATCTCAATCGAATGATTCACAATCTTCCTAATGTCCATTTGGTAGAGGTTCGTCAACTGAATGTTTATGACCTTATTATGGCCGATACGCTTCTGACGACACAACGTGATATTGCCCGGCTGGTAGAGGTATGGGGGACCCATGAATCCGCATGATCTAATTGTCCGGCCTCTTCTAACTGAAAAGAGTACATCCTTGCGTGAGAACCATAACAAGGTCTGCTTTGTCGTGCGTCGTGAAGCGAACAGGACGTCTGTGAAGCAGGCGGTTGAAGAGGCATTAAATGTTAAGGTTGAAAAAGTGAATATTATCAATATGATTGGGAAGACAAAGCGCCTTAACCGCTTTGTTGGAAAGCGTCCCGACTGGAAAAAGGCGGTTGTGACACTAAAGAAGGGGGAGAAGCTTGATCTTTTTGAAGGGTAGTTTCTTGGTTTTCCCGTTTGACAGTAAAGATGAGCGAGTCGCGAAATGGGTGTAAAAAAATACAAACCGACATCTCCAGGGCGTCGTGCTGCGATGGGACTGACTTTCGATGAAATTACGAAGTCAAAGCCCGAAAAAAGCCTCCTTCAGCCTTCTCCTTCGTCTGGTGGAAGAAACAACCGCGGTAAGATGACGATCCGTCATCGCGGTGGAGGACATAAGCGTGCCTATCGTATCATTGACTTCAGGCGGGATAAGTTTGGAATCCCGGCCAGGGTTGCGGCGATTGAGTATGACCCGAACCGCTCGGCGCGGATTGCCCTTTTATTTTATGTTGATGGTGAAAAGCGTTATATTGTCGCGCCTATTGGCTTGAAGGTGGATGATCGTGTGATGTCCGGTCCGGATGCGGAGATTAAGGTTGGATGTGCCCTTCCCCTTGAGAACATTCCTGTGGGAAGTACGATTCACAATATAGAACTGAAAAAAGGAAAAGGGGCGCAGCTGATTCGGAGCGCTGGGGCCTCGGCACAATTGATGGCCAAAGAAAAAAACTTTGCGAACATTCGCATGAAGTCTGGTGAAATTCGCTTGATTCGTCTGGATTGTATGGCCACACTCGGACAGGTTGGAAATATTGATCACGGGAACTTTTCTTATGGAAAAGCGGGAAGGCGAAGGTGGTTGGGGCGGCGTCCTCATGTCCGGGGCGCGGCAATGAATCCTGTCGACCATCCACATGGCGGAGGGGAAGGAAAGGCGGGTCAGGGAAACCCTCATCCCGTTTCGCCGTGGGGACAGCTTGCGAAAGGCTTTAAAACCCGCCGAAGAAAAGAGACCGACAAGTTTATTGTTCGCAAGCGTAAAAAGAAATAGCCAGCGAAGTTGAAGGTCGGCTGGATAACGAGGGGAATGTAATGCCGAGATCATTAAAAAAAGGGCCGTTTGTGGATGACCATCTGGCTGAGAAAATTTCCAGGATGAATGCATCAAATGACCGGAAAATCATTAAGACCTGGTCAAGGCGTTCTACGATTATTCCGGAAATGATCGGACATACCATGGCGGTTCATAATGGGAAGAAGTTTATCCCGGTGTATATCACTGAAAATATGGTAGGCCATAAATTGGGGGAGTTTTCTCCGACCCGTTTTTTCAAGGGGCATGGGCATGCTAGGACAGAGAAGGCAAGTGCCTTGAAATAGCTGGGTGTAAAGAGAGGCTTTGTCGCCTTTTGATGGTTTTATATAGAGTGAGTTGGAAGTATGGAAGCAAAAGTAATTCTAAGATACATACGTATCGCCCCTAGAAAAGCAAGACTCGTGGCTGATCTGGTTCGCGGAAAAAGTGCTGAGGAAGCGTTTACGATATTGAAGTTTACGCCTAGGCGCGGTGCAATGATCATCGAAAAGGTCTTGAAGTCTGCGGTCGCCAATGCATCTCAGAAGGAAATGGGAGATGTCGACGCCCTCACGATTTCAAGGGTCTGTGTCGATGGTGGTCCGACGATGAAGAGAATGCGACCTAGAGCGATGGGGCGGGCGAATACGATTTTGAAGAGAACGAGCCATATTACGCTTATTCTCTCTGGAGAAGAGGGGTCAACAAAAAAGAAGCGCAAGCCAGATTCTGCGGTTGCAAAATCTAAAAAAGCGGGTCCAACCGAAAAAAAGGCGACAAGCCCTAAAAGCACTGTCGGGAGGAAAAAGGCTGTTCCGAAACAAGAAGCTGCTTCCAGGAAAAAAGTTGCCTCCAAAAAAGAGAGTGATTCTGGAAAGGGCGTTGCTTCTAAGAAAGTGCCTGCTTCAAGGACGAAGGTCTCGCCTGACAAAGAGACGGTTTCGGGAAAAGCGGCATCCCTTAAAAAGGTGGCCGTCCCCAAAACAAAGAAAGATGCAGATTCTCAGAAGGAGAAGTAATGGGACAGAAGGTCCATCCTTACGGATTTAGATTAGGATATATCAAGACATGGAATTCTCGGTGGTATGCAGAGAAGGACTATTCCAAGCTCCTTCACGAAGATCTGGGAATTCGGAAGATCGTTAAAAAGAAGCTTTTTCATGCCGGAATTGCACGTATTGAGATTGAACGTTCCGGGAATCAAATTAAGCTGACGCTTCATACCGCGCGACCGGGGATCATTATTGGACGGAAAGGCGCTGAGGTCGACAAGCTGAAGGTCGAACTGGAGGCGATGTGCAAAAATCAGGTCTATATCAATATTAAGGAGATAAAAAAGCCGGAATTAGATGCTCAGTTGGTTGCTGAGAATATTGCGATGCAGCTTCAAAAGCGGATCGCGTACCGGCGTGCAATGAAAAAAGCCGTTGCCTCTGCCTTACGCCTGGGCGCCCAGGGGATTAAGGTGCGCTGTGCCGGGCGGTTAGGAGGCGCTGAGATTGCGCGCTCCGAGTGGTATCGGGAAGGAAGGGTTCCATTGCATACGCTCAGGGCAGATATTGATTATGGTGTGGCAGAGTCGGCAACTACCATGGGACGGATTGGAGTAAAGACTTGGATTTATCGCGGTGAGATCCTCCCTGGGGTCGAGCGTGAAGAGGCGTCTATGCCTGGGAGAGGAGATAGGAGATAATGCTTTCCCCGAAAAAAGTAAAGTTTAGAAAGAGAATGAAGGGTCGGATGACCGGTAAGGCCTATCGGGGTTCAAGCTTAAGTTTTGGAGAGTTTGGGCTGAAAGCCCTTGAGCCGGGCTGGGTGACTGCAAGACAGATCGAGGCGGCAAGAATCGCGATGACACGATATGTTAAGCGTGGCGGTAAAATCTGGATTCGTATTTTTCCCGACAAGCCTATCACCAAGAAACCGGCTGAAACCCGAATGGGTAAAGGGAAGGGGTCTCCTGAATATTGGGTGTCTGTTGTTAAGCCTGGTTGTATTCTTTATGAGATGGATGGCGTGTCATCAGAGGTGGCGAAAGGCGCCTTCCGGCTGGCATCTTACAAGCTTCCCATTGCGACGAAGTTTGTTTCTCGTGAGGAGTCGTAAATGGATACGAAAGAGTTGAGGGATCTGACCAGGGAAGATCTGCTCGAACGAGAGAAAAGTTTGAGAAAAGAGTTATTCAATCTTCGCTTTCAGTCCGTATCAGGGCATGTTGAGAATCCATGCAGAATTAAGGAAGTTCGACGGGATGTTGCGAGGGTAATGACCTTCTTGAAAAAGTTAGACGCGCAGGGTTCTTCTACACAGGAAGGCTGATGCGCCGGAGATGTTTCTCCGTACAATGGTTTTATAGGGATTAGAATGCTGAAAAAGAGGAAAGAATTTGTTGGAAGGGTCGTCAGTGACAAAATGGAGAAGACGGTCGTTGTTGCAATTGATCGTGTTGTCAAAGAGCCTCGATATAAAAAATATATCAAACGAACGACGAAATTGAAGGCGCACGACGAAAAAAATGATTGTCACGTTGGCGACCAGGTTAAGCTTATTGAGACCCGTCCCTTGAGTGCCGAAAAAAAATGGGCTGTCTTGGAAGTTTTGGTACGTGCAACATAAATGATGGCAGGGTAGGCTTTATTTTTCCAGCCGCAGTGCTCAGTTTGAACCTCCTTCAAGAAGTGGGTATTTGAAATGATACAGATCTACAGTATGCTTGATGTGGCTGATAATTCCGGGGCGAAGAAGGTGATGTGCTTTCATGTCCTTGGAGGGTCCAGAAAGCGCTATGCGTCGATAGGGGATATTGTTGTTGCGACGGTTAAGGTGGCGATTCCGCAGGGAAATGTGAAGGCGGGCGATGTTGTTAAGGCTGTGATTGTTCGAACGGCAAAAGGAATTCGACGAGAAGATGGTTCCTATATCAAGTTTGATCGCAATGCCGCTGTTTTGATTAATCCGCAAGGTGAGCCGATTGGGACTCGTATTTTTGGGCCGGTGGCCAGGGAGCTTCGCCGGAAGAAATTTACAAAGATTGTTTCACTTGCGCCTGAGGTTATTTAGGCAGGAGTGCCCAGATCTGGTGTTGGGTCTTTATAGGGGTAAGCGGTATTTGAGGAGAGGGTTCGGATGAAGGTCTCGGCAGTGGTCAGAACGAAGATAAGGAAAGGCGATCTCGTTCGTGTCACATCAGGTAAGGAGAAGGGGAAAGAGGGAAAGGTTCTCGGTGTTCTTTACGAAAAAGAATCCGTTGTTGTTGAAAGCTTGAACCTTCTGAAAAAGCATGCAAAACCGACCCAACAGAATTCCCAGGGAGGCATCATTGAGAAGGAGGGACGAATTCATCTTTCTAATGTGATGTTGCTTTGTGGAAATTGTAATAAGCCGGCGCGCGTGGGAATGAAACTGCTGGCAGACGGGAAGAAAATGAGGACCTGTCGGCGTTGTGGAGAGGTGTTGGATAAAGAGGTTTGATTTGGATCCGCACCTGTTGGGATTTTAATAAAGAGATAGGATTATGGCAAAAACAGTTCAAGTTGAGGCGCTGATTGACCGGTATCGCGGGAAAATTCACCCAGCGATGATGAAAGAGTTTCAGTACGCCAATAAAATGCAAGTTCCGAAAGTTGAAAAAGTCGTCCTTAATGTTGGTATGGGGCTGGCGATTACCAACTCAAAGCTACTGGACGCTGCAGTGAGTGAATTGGGGATGATTACGGGACAGAAACCGGTGATCACAAAGGCAAAAAAGTCAATTGCCGGTTTCAAGATCCGGGCCGGGATGCCGATCGGGTGTAAAGTGACATTACGCCGCTCAAGAATGTATGAGTTCCTTGAGCGCCTTCTCTATACGGCCCTGCCGCGGATTCGAGATTTTAGGGGCATTTCCTTTAAAGCGTTTGACGGGAACGGGAATTATGCCTTGGGGATCAAGGAACAGTTAATTTTTCCAGAAATTAATTATGACGATGTCTCCGCGGTTCACGGCATGGACATTATTATTGTGACCACGGCGGCAAATGACAGGGAAGGAAAAGCGCTTTTAAAAGGGCTCGGTTTTCCCTTCCGAAAGACGAAAGAGGAGAAAGGTGGCTAAAAAATCTCTCATTGCGAAGGCGTTGAGAACGCCTAAGTTTGATGTAAGAAAATACCATCGGTGTTTGGTTTGCGGTCGGGTTCGGGGCTATCTCAGGAAGTTTTCAATGTGTCGAATTTGTTTCCGTATGCTTAGTCTTAAGGGGGAAATCCCGGGCGTGACCAAGTCGAGTTGGTAGTTTTTTTCGCGTATCGTTTTATTGTCCTCAAGGTGTTGAGTGGGAGCGGCTCTGGATTCCGAAATAGTGGAATTGAGAGAGATCTTTAGTCGTGGAGTAATGGAATGACCGATCCGATAGCAGATATGTTGACTCGAATCCGCAATGCAAAGCAGCGGAAACATGAAATTGTGTATATCCCTCTTTCTAAGCAAAAGGTGGAGATCGCCCGGATTCTTAAAGAAGAGGGATTCATCCGGGCTTTTAAGGTCATGGCTGGTGATCCGGGAAAAGGTGAAATAAGGATTCTTCTCAAGTACAGCGGCAAGCAGGAGTCTGTCATCACTGACCTGAAACGGGTCAGTACGCCGGGACGGCGGGTTTATGTTGGGCGGGAAGCCATTCCTTACGTCAAGAGAGGGCTGGGTATTGCCATTCTTTCGACCTCAAAGGGGATGATGACGGATCGTGCGTCACGGCGTGTCAGTTTGGGAGGAGAGATCCTCTGTTATGTTTGGTAAAGTGCGGGAGTAATTGATGTCTCGGGTGGGTGAAAAAAAGATTCAGATTCCAAGTGGCGTTACGGTAAAAGTAGATGCCGACATCGTTCATGTCAAGGGTCCCAAGGGAGAGTCCCAGAAAGCAATTCGTCCAGAGTCCAAGGTGGCGATTGAGGACGGTTATGTGGTTGTATCCCGCTGTTCCGACGAACGTCGGCATAAGGCAATTCATGGCTTGGCCAGAAGTGAAATCAATAATATGGTTCAAGGTGTTTCAGTCGGGTTCGAGAAGGTACTTGAAATCAAGGGCGTCGGCTATCGCGTTGCCTTGAAGGGAAAGGTCCTTGATTTTAGTTTGGGTTATTCTCACCCTGTTCTTTTTGATCTCCCAAAAGGGATTGATGCAGTAGTGGAAAAACAGACGACATTAACAATTAAAGGGATTGATAAATACATGGTCGGTCAGGTTGCAGCGAACATCCGTGCCTTAAGAAAGCCTGAGCCCTATAAGGGTAAGGGAATAAAATATCGTGATGAACGTATCCTTCGGAAGGAAGGAAAGACAGGGAAGTAGGGACAATTCATGGCAATTTCATCAAAAGAAAAAAGGTTGGCAAGAGAGAGGCGACATCGTCGTGTTCGGCGAAAAATCGTAGGGACGGCCGACTGTCCAAGGCTTTCTGTCTATAGGAGTCTGAATCAGATTTATGCCCAGATTGTTGACGACCATTCTGGAAAAACCCTGGTTGCTTCCTCTAGCCTGAAAAAAGGGGGCAAGGCTGAGCATAAAGAGGGAGAGGGCGGAAAAATAGAAGTGGCGAAGGCGGTCGGAACGAATCTGGCAACACTTGCGAGGTCAGCTAAAATTGAGAGAGTGGTTTTTGATCGGGGAGGATACATCTATCATGGTCGAATCAAGGCCCTCGCCGATTCAGCCAGAGAGGGTGGATTGATTTTTTGACACACTCTGCGGAGATGCGTTAGAGGTGCTGGGAGGAGGTCGTGATTGGAGAGAATTAGTCCGGATGGTCTAACACTGAAGGACAAGGTGGTTTTCATTAATCGCTGCGCGAAGGTGGTTAAGGGAGGAAAGCGGTTTTCTTTTTCTGCTATTGTCGTTGTCGGCGATGGTGCGGGACATGTTGGGGCGGGCACGGGAAAGGCCTCAGAGGTTCCGGAAGCAATCCGTAAGGCCATTGAGAATGCTAAAAAGAATTTAATCCGTGTTCCTTTGAAAAATTCTACGATTCCTTTTGAAGTGATAGGTCGATTTGGCGCGGAACGGGTTATGTTGAAGCCGGCATCTGACGGGACCGGAATTATTGCAGGAGGGGCTGTTCGGGCCGTGATGGAAATGGCAGGCGTCTCTAATATTCTGAGCAAGTGCCTTGGCGGAGGGAATCCTATGAATGTTGTCAGCGCAACGATTAATGGGTTTTCGCAACTCAAAGATCCAGCGGATATCATGAGAATGAGACGGATGGAAACATCCGTTCCGGAGTAGGTGCGGCGTGTCGAAGAAGCTAGAGATTACATTGAGAAGAAGTTGTATCGGCCGACCTGAGAAGCATCGTCGTGTTATTACCGGCCTTGGGCTTCGAAAGATGAATCAGACGGTCGTTCGGGAAGATACGCCACAAATACGGGGGATGGTTCAGAAGATATCTCATCTCTTGAAGGTAAAGGAGATTTCTTGAAGATATCGGATTTGGCTCCGGCAAAAGGGGCGAAGAAGAAGGGAAAGAGGATAGGCCGCGGACCCGGGTCGGGCCATGGTAAAACGTCGACCAAGGGGCACAAGGGCCAGGCTGCACGCTCAGGAGGAACCAAGGCACCTGGTTTTGAGGGGGGGCAGCAGCCTCTGATTCGCCGGGTTCCCAAGCGTGGTTTTACGAATATCTTTCGGAAACAATACACTGTGGTTAACCTGGACAGGCTAAATTGTTTTGAACCTGAGGCGATTGTTGATCCGCAGGCACTCCAAGCCGCGGGCTTGATCAAAAAGTCGAGTGAGAAGATCAAGGTGCTGGCGGGTGGAGATCTCAGTAGGCCGCTTGTCATCTCTGCTCATAAGTTTAGCCAGGAAGCAGTGAAAAAGATTCAATCTGCCGGAGGGCGGACTGAAGTTATTTCTTAGGGGATCGGATTGCTCGAACGCTTTTTTGCCAGTATAAAGAATGTTGTAAAGATTGAGGAACTGAGGCAGCGGATCGCTTTCACGGCGATGATGTTGGTTGTCTACCGGATGGGTGGGCATATTCCGACGCCTGGAATAAACAATGAACAGTTGAGTAGTTTTTTGACCGAAAGAGGGGGTGCTTTGATGGGCTTTCTCGACATGTTCTCTGGGGGTGGGCTCTCCCGGTTAACCATCTTTGCCTTAGGGATCATGCCGTATATCTCCGCCTCAATTATTCTTCAACTTCTGACGGTGGTGATTCCAACACTTTCCAAGCTGGCAAAAGAGGGTGAGAGCGGGAGAAAAAAAATTACGCAGTATACCCGTTTTGCCACGATCGGTATTGGTCTTGTTCAAGCAATCGGAATTGCGATTGGATTAGAAGGGATGGAACAGGGGCGGTTTGTTCAGAACCCTGGATGGGCATTCCGATTGATGACGATGATCACGATTACAGCGGGAACCGCTTTTCTGATGTGGTTGGGTGAGCAGATTACGGAAAGAGGAATTGGAAATGGGATCTCCCTGATCATCTTTGCCGGAATTGTTGTTCGCTTGCCGGCTGCGGTACTGAACACCTTTCAACTCTTCCAGGCAGGACAGATCAGCTTCATTTTCTTGATGATTCTTGCCGCGATGATGATTGGTATCGTTGTTGCCATCGTTTTTCTTGAAAGTGGTCGGAGAAAAGTCTCCGTTCAATATGCAAAAAGGGTTGTTGGCCGAAAAATTTACGGCGGGCAGAGCACACATATTCCTTTGAAGATTAATACTGCGGGCGTCATTCCTCCGATATTTGCCTCTTCAATTATTGCTTTCCCGGCGACGATTGCCGGTTTTGTTGCCGTTCCCTGGGTGCAGGCGATTGGACGGAACCTCTCTCCAGGGACCCTTTTTTATACGATTACCTATGCACTTCTCATCATATTTTTTGCTTTTTTTTACACCGCCATTGTCCTCAATCCAGTGGATATGGCGGATAACATGAAAAAATATGGAGGCTTTATTCCTGGAATACGCCCGGGACAAAGAACTTCAGATTATATTTACAAGGTCTTAACGCGGATCACATTTGCAGGGGCCATCTATCTTGCCTTGGTTGCAGTGACGCCTGAGATCCTCATATTCCGTTTTAATGTTCCCTTCGCGTTTGGAGGAACTTCTCTCTTGATCGTCATCGGTGTGGGAATGGATACCGCCCAGCAGATCGAAACACATATGTTGACGCGTAATTATGAAGGGTTTATGAAAAAAGGGCAGTTGAAGGGGCGCGGGTTTTAGCAGCGTTTTTAAGGGGTGTTTGTATGCGTCTTCTGTTTCTGGGAGCACCGGGTGTTGGGAAAGGGACTCAAGCGGAGGTTTTGTCCAGGCATTATGATCTTCCCCATATCGCAATGGGAGATATTATCCGGGAGGCAATGCGGAAGGGGACGCCTGTGGGTCTGGAGGCGAAAGCCTATGTCGAGAAAGGTCAACTTGTTCCGGATGAGGTGATCATCAAGGTGATTCGTGAACGGCTCAAGGAGGGAGACGCTAAAAAGGGTTATATCCTAGACGGTTTTCCACGGACGATCAGGCAAGGAGAGGCCCTAACTGAGATCTTGGAGCAAGAGGATGCAAAGATCGACCATGTGGTCAACTTTTTTGTCGATGAGGAGACCCTGGTAAAGCGAATCTCTGGTCGGAGGAGTTGCCCTTCGTGTGGAAAGGTGTACCATTTGGTGTATCGCCCGCCTGCGTGTGAAGGTCAGTGCGATTGTGGCGTCGACTTGATTCAGAGGAAGGATGATCGCCCTGAAACAGTAAAGTCCCGCTTGGGTGTCTATAAGAATGAAACCCTACCCCTTATTGAATACTATGAAAAAAAGGGGGATCTTCAGAACATTGAAGCGTGTGGAACCGTAGAGGAGATCTCAAAAAACGTGCAGAGCGTATTTGGGTCTGCTTGATTATTTGGGGGAAACCCTATGATGAAGGCCAATAACGGTTGAGATCTACTCTTGAAGGTCCGATGATTATTTTAAAGTCAAAAGAAGAAGTTGCCAAGATCGCGTCAGCCTGTCAGATTGTTGCAGCGTCTTTAGAAGCATTAAGGGGGTATATTGCTCCTGGTATGACGACAAAGGAGCTCGATCGTTTTGTTGAACAGAAGATACGTGACCAGGGCGGTATTCCAGCGTTCAAGGGATATAGAGATTATCCGGCAACGCTTTGCATTTCTGTCAATGAAGAGGTTGTTCATGGTATTCCATCCGATAAAGTGATCCAAGAAGGGGATATTGTGGGCATGGATCTTGGGGCGATCTACGACGGTTTTTATGGTGATTCAGCCATTACGGTCTCAGTGGGTGAGGTGAGGGAAGAAGTGGAACGACTTATTCGGGTGACCCGGGAATCGCTCCATGCCGGGATTGATCAGATGGTAGAGGGAGGTCGTTTATCCGATATTTCTCATGCGGTCCAGACGCATGTTGAAGCTGCCGGCTATTCGGTGGTCAGAGATTTTGTGGGTCATGGTATTGGCCGTTCATTGCATGAAGAGCCACAGGTTCCGAACTTTGGACCGAAAGGCCGCGGGCCTCGGTTGCGCGAAGGGATGGTCCTGGCCATTGAGCCGATGGTCAATATGGGTGAATGCGCTGTGGAAGTATTAGGAGATCGCTGGACGGCGGTTACGGCCGACGGAAGTCTTTCGGCACATTTTGAACATACCATCGCAATAACCAAAGAAGGTCCGGTGATACTGAGCAAGATATAAGCGCATTTGATCACGTTCTATCGGGTTAAGTTTATTTATGGCGAAAGAAGAAAGTATTGAAGTACAGGGGACGATTCTTGAAACCCTTCCTAATGCGATGTTCAGAGTGGAACTTGAAAACGGCTACCGGGTTCTTGCGCATATATCCGGAAAGATGAGGATGCATTACATCAAGATCATGCCTGGCGATACGGTAACCATTGAGCTTTCACCCTATGACTTAACGAGGGGACGGATTACTTATAGAGAGCGGCGTAAGCGGTAAATTGTTAATAAATGAGGTTGAGATGAAAGTACGTGCGTCAGTAAAGCCCATTTGTGTGAAATGTAAAGTTATCAAGCGAAAAGGGGTTATCCGCGTCATTTGCGAGAACCCCCGGCATAAGCAGCGGCAGGGTTAAAATCAAGGGAGAGGTTTCATGGCTCGAATTGCAGGGGTTGATTTACCACGAGATAAGCGGGTCGAGATCGGCTTAACTTACATACTAGGGGTTGGACGTCCCTCTTCTAAAAAGATATTGGAAAAACTTTCTATTGACCAGAACACGCGGGTTAAAGATTTAAGTGAAGACGAATTAATCCGTCTCCGTGAAGTCATTGAAAATGAGTACCAGGTTGAAGGGGATCTCAGGCGCGAGGTTTCCATGAACATTAAGCGCTTGATGGATATTGGTTGTTATCGAGGGCTTCGGCACCGTAGAGGCTTGCCGGTGAGAGGACAACATACCAGGAACAACGCACGCACGAGAAAAGGGCGTCGTAAGCAAGCCGTTAGAGGAAAGAAAAAGGTCTAACCGGTCAGTATTAAGGACATTAAAATTGAAAGGCTGTTATGGCAACGAAGAAAGGGTCTAAGAAAAAAGAGAAGCGGCATATCCAAACGGGCGTTGCGCATATTCAGGCAACGTTTAACAACACCCTTGTCACCATTACGGATATGGGGGGGAATGTTATTGTCTGGGGGAGTGCGGGAAGTCTTGGTTTTAAAGGGTCACGTAAGAGTACTCCCTTTGCCGCACAACGCGCAGGTGAGGTTGTGGCAAAGAAGGCAATGGAACATGGGATGAAGCAGGTCGATGTTTTCGTGAAGGGTCCTGGTTCTGGAAGAGAATCGGCCATACGCGCGCTCCAATCCGCCGGGTTAAAAGTCAATCTCATCAGGGATGTAACGCCGATCCCCCATAATGGATGCCGGCCTCCGAAAAGGAGAAGGGTGTAGGTTTTCCATGGGTTGTAATCGGTCGGAGCCAAGTGTGGCTCACGAGGAACGAATGAAAAATATGATGTTTTTAGTGAAGTGGAGGTGTTTTCTTGGCTAGATATATTGGTCCTGCTTGTCGGCTTTGTCGGCGGGAAGGAACGAAGCTTTTTTTGAAAGGGAGTCGTTGTTTAACGGAGAAGTGTGCAATTGACCGAAGGAGTTATCCCCCGGGTCAGCATGGACAAGGACGACAGCGCTTTTCTGAGTACAGCCTTCAACTTCGTGAGAAACAGAAATTAAAGCGGATTTATGGTTTGTTAGAGCGTCAATTCAGGCAGTATTTTTATAGGGCGGACCAGCGGAAGGGTGTTACGGGCGAAAACCTCTTGGTCATGCTGGAGTCAAGGCTTGATAACGTTGTTTATCGTTTGGGATTCGCATCCTCCAGGAAGCAAAGTCGCATGTTGGTTCGCCAGAACCATTTTTCGGTCAATGGAAGACCGGTCAATATCCCTTCTTTTCTTGTAAATATCAATGATGTGGTTGAGGTTAGAGAAAAGAGTCGAGAGATCCTTCCGATCAAAGATGCGATGGAAGGGGCCGGGGCGCGGAATATTCCTTCATGGCTGGAAATGGAGAAGGAACAATTAAAAGGATCGATAAAGGCGCGGCCGAGCAAGGAAGAGATTGCGCTTCCAGTGAATGAACAACTTGTTGTTGAGCTTTATTCGAGATAATCACATAAAAATAAAAGCAGCCGAAATGATTTATTATAATGAGGTTGTTTCCACGAAAAACGGGTGAGGCACTTATGACGATTAGCACAAAAGACTTTCAAATTCCCAAGAAACTTGAAATTGATAAAAAAACACTTTCCAGGACCTATGGAAAGTTTTACGCGGAACCCTTTGAACGTGGTTTCGGGAATACGATTGGAAACTCTTTGAGACGCGTTCTACTTTCATCCATTGAAGGATCTGCCGTGACCTCAGTTAAAATTGAGGGCGTGCTTCATGAGTTTTCCACAATCCCTGGAGTTAAAGAGGATGTCACCGATATTATTTTGAACATAAAGAATCTCCGGTTGAAGCTCCATTCCAGCGAACCGAAGGTCATTCACCTGAAGAAGAAAGGAGCGGGGCCCGTTGTCGCAAAGGATATCACGCATGATGCGGATATCGAAATCCTGACACCGGACCTTCATATCGCCACCTTGGACAAGGATGGTAAGATTGACATGGAACTGGTTGTAAAGAATGGGAGAGGATATATCCCTTCTGAAAGAAATAAAGAGGAAGGAGATACGATTGGCGTGATTCCAATTGACGCGATTTTTTCTCCCATTCGCAAGGTTAATTTCTCCGTTGAAAATGCCCGTGTTGGACGTGTGACTGATTATGACAAGCTCATTATGGAGATAGAGACGGATGGAAGTCTTCGTCCCGATGATGTCCTGGGCCATGCTGCACAGATTCTCAAAGAGCACTTGGGCCTGTTTGTTAATTTTGATGAGCCTGTCGAGCCCGTGGAGCAAAAGAGGGATGAAGGGAAACATTATAATAAGAACCTTCTCAGGAGTGTCCACGAGTTGGAGTTGTCAGTTCGAGCTGCGAATTGCCTCAAAAATGCGAGTATCCGGACGATTGCCGATCTGGTTCAACGAAGCGAACCGGAAATGTTAAAAACAAAGAATTTTGGTAGAAAGTCTCTAAATGAAATCAAAGAGATACTCCATGAGATGGGCTTGTCCCTTGGAATGGAAATAGAAGAGCAGGTCCCAGCTGAAGGGGAATAATCAAGGTAACGTTCTATTTTAGATTTTTGAGAAGGGGAATAAAATGCGCCATCGTATGGCCGGCCGAAAGTTGGGAAGAAATGGTTCTCATCGAAGAGCGCTTTATCGAAACCTTGTGACGTCTTTTCTTCGACATGAGCGGATAGAGACGACGGAAGCGAAGGGGAAAGAGATTCGTTCTATTGCGGATCGGATGATTACACTGGGAAAGAAGGGGGATCTCCATTCCAGAAGAATGGCGAGTTCCTACCTCATGAATCGAGGGGTTGTCTCCACGCTGTTTTCTGATATCGCGCCCCGATTTTCAGGGAGAAACGGAGGATATACCCGTCTGATTAAGACACGTCTCCGTTTTGGAGATGCGGCACCAATGGTTATTTTGGAGTTGACGGAGACCGAGGCAGCACTTCCAGAACCAGTGGAAAAAGAAGTTAAGTCAGAAAAAAAGAAGGAAGCAAAAGGCGATAAAGACAAGAAAGGAAAATCAAAAACTTCTAAGTCATCTCCAAAGAAGGAAAAGGTTTCCCCAGAAAAAAAGAAATAATCTGTTGTTTCCCACCGTTATATCAAGACCCATTTTCCATAGATAGACGCGATGCATCCTTTAGACCGGTGTGGATTTGTTTGGGTTTTGTAAGGTGCGCCTTCGTCTAAAAAAAACTGTACAAAAAAGGACCCTCTCTCCATGATCTTGGAAAGAGGGTCCTTCCTGTAGTTTAAAACTTCGTTGCTCAGATCTTATCTTGCCGCGGTTGGCGGTGTAATATTCAGATTGACTACTTTTTCCGATGCGGCCGACCCTTTCAATTTCGCTTCGATTGCCTTGAGCAAATACGCGGTCGAATAACCGACCTTATATTCTTTGGGATCTCCGGCAACCCATTTTCTGATCATGTCATCATGCACTTGGAACTTCCTCTTTATTGTAAATTTGACCTTTGTGACAGTCTTTGCCGCTGGAGCCTCTTTTTTCGCGACGGCCACTTTTTCTTCTTTTGAAGCTTTTCCCTCCGCTGGCTTGGCAGCGGGTGCGGCTTTTGCTTTAGCGGCAGGAACCTCGACTTCGACCTTCTTGATCCTTAACTTATAAGAATCCCGAAATTGAAGTTCAACCACGGGCGGTTTTGCGGAGAAAATCTTGAAGTAGCGATAGGTCTGTGTTTTGATTCTTCCAGATTTTTTCTTGGCTTTCATCTTGCCGTGTGGATGGATATCTAGCCCCTTCTCCTTCATCACGGCAAGGATTGCGTCCCAAATCTTGTCATAATCTTCTGTGAACATCTTTTCGAGTGTCGGCAGTTTTTTTGCTACCTTGAGGGGTTCTCCTGCATCTCCACAAACCCATGATGTTTTAATCCAGCGACAGATTGTCAACGGTTTCTTGGCTTTCTTTGCCTCGACGGGCTGAGCAACCAAAAGGCTCAACGCCACTGGTAAAGAAATAAGCATGATAACAAGTTTTTTCATTTTCTCCTCCAAAAAAATGAGAACATTTTCTTATATAACTAACTTTTTTTAGCGAAAGTGTCAAGGAAAATCGATCCGGGAAATTTAGTGGTCTTAAGGAGATGGCCGAATATCTAAGGAGCCCCGAAGTTATCGAAGCATCAGAATATACACACTTTTTTCACAGGAATCTGCTTGACAAGCCCCTAGAGATAAGGTATTATTCATTTAACTGAAAATGATTATCATAATCGATTGTAGGTGGTTGCGGCCAGAGGTCTTCCAGGAAGAGAACCCATAGCCCACGGATTTGTTAAAAACCCCGTGGGTTTTTTAATGAAACAGAAGTGTATTCAGGCCTTATAGTTTAGGCTTAGATGAGGCCGGGCGATATTAAGAGAACTTTTTTTTAAATTGGAAAGACGTCATTGGGAAAAAAGGAGATCAAAATGTTGTCATTGAAATATCCTACAAAGAGCAAATCCGAATACCCGGATTTCTTAAAATTGACTGAAATGGTGAGAGATCCTGTTGATCTTTTAGAGGTCGCGTCAAAGTTGGGCGTATCTCCTTCCACAATCAGGAAGATTATTGAGGGGCGCCCGATTTCTAAGTACATCGAAGTGAAAGTGCATTCTGCCTTACGGTCAGATATTCAATTGTCCACTGAACCTGGGAAACCGTCTGCTGTCGACAAAATGATAGAGATAAACCGACTTTACAGGGAATCGGGAACATTGAAAGCAGTCGGAGAGAAAATCGGATTAAGCCGGGAGCGTGTCAGGCAACTGCTAACCAAAGGGTCTCAAATAGGGCTGTTTGAATATCGACCGGGTAAACAGTCTGCGATACCGAAAGAAAAGATTCTCAGTGATTACAAGAAGTTTTTAAAATTGAATGTAGTTGCGAAAGAGAATAATATCTCTCTCCCTTACCTTCACCGGTTGCGAATGACCTATAAAATAAAAGGAAAGGAACTTGCCGCCGTCCGAGCTGCTTCCTGGAGGCAAAAATGTATTGAATCTTACAATGCGATTGCTCAAGAAGTGGGCCACTATCCAACAACGACAGAGCTTCAAAGAATGAGGAAAGGAAGATATCTTCAGACAAAAATACGGAAGTTATGGGGGTCTTTTTCGGCTTTCAGAAGAGCGTATAAGGTTCCTAACCCAGGTCAAAGCTCGGCCTGGTCCGGTTCGGCTCAGGACTCAATCCCTTCAAATCAGAAAATGGCGTAAAAATGCTTGTTCAATATACAGCAATTATTCAAAAAGAGCTGGATCTTCTCAGCGGCTAAAGGGGTTTAATTTCTCCCTTTGCCAGAAAGCCCCGGCCTCGTCCCCCCGAGGTCGGGGCAAATTCTAGATACGGTTACGTCATCGTGGAGCGATATGTTTTTTTCTGCCGATTGTAAAAAAGGTTAGCGGGATTATTAGAATTTAATATTTAAAGGAGGTTAGGGTGTCTATTCAAATTCGACTTCATTGCTTTGCCCTGTTGTTTATTTTTTCTCTAATGTCGGTCTCTCTCGCGACTGCAGAAGCCTCAGAAGTGAGCGTTCAATTAAAAGAATTTCAAGTGATCGCGGCCCCCCTGACGGTTAGAGCGGGGAAAGTCCGTTTTGTTGCCGTCAATCGTGGAAAAGACAAGCATGAATTGGTGGTAAGGATCAAAGAAAATGGAAAATACAGGGAACTGGGTGAGATAGAACCCTTTCCACCTGGCGTTGCAAAAGATATAGTGTTAAATCTTTCGCCCGGAACCTATGAACTTTCTTGCCAGCTTGTTGAAATGGAGAAAGGGGGGACGGAGGAACATTACAAGGAAGGGATGCGTGTTGAAATTAAGGTGGAGTAGAGGTTTCTTGAAAACCCAATATAATAACAAGCCCCGCCCCGAATGGAGAGATCTTGCTATGTGAAATATTTTTGTTGACCCGATACATCATCCCAGAGATCAGAGATCGGTCTTCTCCTGGCTCTGATCGAAACCTCTCCTGTTATATTCTCCCCTAGCCTAAGGCTGTCTCACCTTCTAAGTTTTTTTTGCGCGTTCAATGCCGTAGGACTAAATTTGCGATTATCATGCATGTTCATGACGACAAAACAGACGGTTCTTTGTCTAGTAAGAGGAAGGATGCCAGACTCAACAGGATGACTGCCCCCGCGAGAAAAAACATCGTTTGATAGCCATACCCTTTTGCAATCATTCCCCAAAAAGGAGCGCCGATGAAGATGCCGATATCAAAAAATAGCGTGAATATCGTCATCATACTTCCACGATTACCATCATGGCCCCGGTTGATAATGATCGTCGATAAAATTGGAAAGATAAACCCATGACCCAATCCGCAGAATATACCGCTGATGATCAGGCCGACAGGATTGGACCAGGTGGAGATCAGGACAATCCCAGAGGCAAGGGAAGCCAGAGAGGGATAGAGGACCTTTTTGAGTCCGAAGCGGTCCGGCCAATTTCCTGCGGTCAAGCGAATCGCGACAGCGGACAGAGAGTAGGAGAGGAAAAAATAGCTTGCAAACCCGATTTGAACAGATTTTGCGTAAGGGGTCAGAAAGACCAGATAAGAGGCCATCCCAAGTGCGAAAGAGACCGTCGTTATCAGGGGAACACGGGTCGATCGTTGGAGGCCGATCTGAATGAAGCGTCTGATTGAAAGGCTGAGGGCATTGTGCTGCGGTTCTCGAATCGTGAGACTTGTGAGAACGGAGAGCCCCGCAAAGCCGATGCATCCCTTGAAGAGCAGACTGTAGCCTCCAATCCGCAAGAGGTGTTCTCCCAGTGGAACGCCAAGGGCTCCGGAAAGATGCCCTGAGACGCCAAAAAGGGCGATTCCCTCCGCCCGTCTTGATGGGGGAATGATGTCCGCGGCCAGTGTAAAGAAAGTGGCCATCAGGATCCCCCTCCCGAAGCCATGCAAAAGACGTATCCCGAAGATCTCGGGACCGATCCCGTCAACCCAGAGATAGGAGAGATTGGCGAGCAGAAAGATGAGTCCGCCGCTGATCAGGCAGGTTTTCCGTCCGATCCCATCCAGGGCAAGGCCGATACCCGGGCGGATGAGAATGCCGGCTAAAGAGGCCGTTCCCATAATGGTGCCGACCAGGGCCAGGTCTGCCCCGAAGTCTTGAAGAAAGACCGGAAGGAAGACATAAGGCCAAAAAGCGAAGCCAAAGAATAAATGCGAGACGAATAATAAGGAAAAGTCCCGCGTTAATAATGCGGGACTTTTCTCCAGAGAAGACCTTTTCCTTTGTAACATGCCCCATGATAGCAAACTCTTGCGGCCTACGCTATGGATCAGTTTCACCTTGTTGACGCCTCATCTCGGGAAGCATAAAATGGTCCTGTGATTCTGCATATAGACATGGATGCATTTTATGCTTCGATCGAGGAACGGGACCGCCCGGAGCTTTGCGGGAAGCCCGTCATCGTCGGGGGAAGTCCTGAGGGGCGTGGGGTGGTTGCGGCTGCAAATTATAAGGTCCGCAGCTTCGGGGTTCATAGTGCGATGTCCTCATCGAAGGCACAAAGGCTCTGCCCTGAGGCCATTTTTTTGCCTCCGAGGATTGGTCACTATGCGGAGGTCTCCGAGCAAATCCATCTTATTTTAAAAAAATACACCCCTCTGGTAGAACCCCTTTCTTTGGATGAGGCCTTTCTCGATGCCACCCATAGCGAAAAACTTTTTGGGAATTCCGAAGAAATTGGACGACAGATCAAAAAGGAAATTATGGAGGAAACCCGGCTGTGCGCCTCTGTCGGAATTGCCCCCAATAAATTTGTGGCCAAGGTGGCCAGTGACGTGGGAAAACCGGACGGCTTCCTGGTCGTCAAGCCCGAGGGCGTTCAGGCCTTTCTCGATCCGCTGCCTGTCCGCCGTCTCTGGGGTGTCGGAAAGGCAGCGGATCGGTTGCTGTCGCAACGAGGGATCAGGACCATCTATCAACTTCGAAAGCAGCCTCGTGGTATGCTTCGCGACCTCTTTGGTAAATGGGGCGATCAGCTCTGTGCTTTTTCACATGGGCGGGATGAGCGGACGGTAATTCCTGATCATCAGGTAAAATCGATCTCTAATGAAACAACCTTCGAAAAAGATTTTCAGGACTTCGACCTGCTGACATCTCACCTGGTGGCACTGACAGAGCAGGTGGCCTGGCGTCTGCGTCGACAGAATCTCCTTGCCCGCACGGTCGAAATTAAAATTCGTTTTGCTGATTTTAAGACCGTCACCCGTTCGCAGACCTTGCCTAAAGCAAGCCATACGACTCACGATTTCCTAAAGGTTGCTATTGCTCTTTTGAAAGAGAACCTTTCAAAAAGAAAACGACCTGTTCGATTGGTGGGGATGGGTGTCAGCCATCTGGACTCCGGAGAACTCCTGCAGGGAGAGCTCTTTTTAGACGAGGCCAGGCAAAAACAGCAACGCATCGATGCCGCAACAGATCTCATTAGGTCGAAGTACGGGGTATCTGCCCTCAAGCGCGGTGGAGGCGGCGACTCATCTAAATGAAACCTCAAAAATCTAAGGTGAGTCTAGTAGCGGCTTAGTCTTTTTGACTGTAACACTCAAGACAGACGACTCTCCGTCACGATACAGGTAATCGCAGTGGTTTCCAGATCAGAAAGTCCCCTTCTTTAAAGGGGGTAAGGGGTTATCGGCACTTAGTGATGGTTGCTGCCTTACTTAGAAAGGACAACTCGAATCTGAATACCTTTATCATGGCTTTGGTCTGATGAATGAGGGTGATTAAACAAAGGGCTGAGAACTTTTCCCTGAAACATTGTTTTCTGACTTTCGAATCTTCTTCCGGAAAGAAAACATTCCAGCTAGGCCAGATCCCAAGAGGATGAGGGTGCCAGGTTCGGGAACAGGCGTTGCGCGAAAACCAAAATCTTTACAACATTGATCATCATTTGGACGGACATAATCTGTTCTACCAGCCAAATTAAAATTGGAGTCTATAAAACCATCGGTGCTTTCAAGCCAAGCACTGACATAAGGCCCTTTTCCGGCAACATCGCTAAAGCTTCCGCCATGGAAATCTGCCAGTGCTATATAGCGCCATTGGTCAGATACTGAATCACCATCTAGATCCACATCGTCAAGCAAACGTAACCAACCGAAGTTGTTTTTAGGGTATGCAACATCCCAATATCCTAGATCTGTGTTAGTTATTGTAACACCATCACTATATAAGAAATCTAATTCCCACATCGGTGCTGGGTTGGGGTCCCAAATGGTGCCAATATCTTTAGCGCCAACCACAGTCCCATGTATACGCACCTCCTTCGAAAGGGTATCTATATCCATTTTAACATCAGCACCGGGGTCATCGAATGAGAATGTCCAATTGGATTCGTCTGTCGATGAGCCGAACAGATCATCGAGCCTTAGCCCGTAGTCGGGATCGGCTTTTGCCCCAGGCGCTTTATCCGAAAGGTCGTAAGAAATGGTTATTGCTGAAGCGAACCCAGTCTGCAATAAAATTGTAGCTAGTAAGATCGTAGAGTAAGTCTTCAGTTTATTCATCAATTGGTCCTCACCTTATACTCAACTCCCCTTGATGTTTAGGTGTAGGATGAAGAGAAATGTAATTTTTCTATAAAATCATCAATTAAGTTACTCTTGTCTATCGCATTAGTCAATCCCCTCAAAAGAGGGGGTTACGAGTGGCCTATTTCCGTCCTAGATAAACCTTACTTTCTCCTCACAATCGTCATTCCTGAGGGTCCTGGATGTTGAGGATTAGTAAGATAAATCTTCATTGTCCGACTCAAACCGATACCCTTTGTTAAAGATTGAAGCAATATCCGAGCCATTGACGAAACACGTTGATGTTTAAGGGTTCTTCCTTTTTTTTTTTACCAGTTTCGTATTGAGGTGGTACGATTTCCGTCGGTTTTATCCCCTCCTGAAGGGGAAGTTACAACAATTCACTTATAAATCAAAAGGTTACATTAAAAAAGCTGGGTGGCACGATTTCTGTCGGTTGTTTCCAGGACGTGGATATTTCCAAAGTGTACGATTTTCCGACACCCATCTTAGTGGAGATATCCAATATAAAGTAAACGATTTCATATAGATATGGTTTTATAGGAATCTGAGCAGTAAATTAGTAAGATTAAAGTGTATGGTTTTCCGGACACTTTGGAGAGGGGCTTTACCCGACATTCCCTCGGATCTTGGTATTGGTAGCAAAACATGGGAGCGGATAACCATTGCTTTCTCCAGGCTTTGATATGCTCTACAGTTTTAATCCTTCCGGAGCATGGATGGCCAGCCATCAGATGACCCTGAACGACAAACGAGATGATTTCACGATGGACGTTAAGGCCTGCGCGAAGGCCGCCTCGATGAAGCACGGACGCGCGGAGTCGATTGTCAATGAAGTAGGGAAAACAGTGTCCCGCTGGAAAGATTATGCCGAAGAAGCGGGTGTCCCGGTTTCGGTGTGTGATCAGATTCAGCGGACGCTTCGCTTAGAACTAGGAAATACGAACCAGGATAAGACCTTTCCCCTTTATTTCCTCTTGAACATCTAAAAAAGGGTGAAGTATAATCATACACAAGCTTAGAATAAAGTGATGGAGGGTGGAAGGGTGATTGCTGAAGATGTGTTTGTGGCTTATATCCGGAAGGCTATGCCGGATTCCGAGGTAAGTCTTGTCGATAAGACAGGGATGATGGACCATTTTCGGGTCAGGATTGTTTCCGAGGCCTTTGCAGGGAAGAACTTGCTGGATCGGCACAGGCTGGTTCAGCAATCATTGGATGAGCCGATGAAGGATGGACGGATTCATGCTCTGGAGATCAAGGCACATACACCGGAAGAGTTTGCGACTCTGTAATTTTTTACTTGATTATGTGCATTTGCATAAAAAGAGGGAGTGTTCATGGAAAATCTGATTGAAGAAGAGATCAAGAAAGAAATCAAAGAAAACAAGATTCTGATATACGGCAAGGGAAGCAAGATGATGCCGATGTGCGGATTTACAAAGGAGACCATTGAGTTCTTTGACCGATATGGCTATCCTTTTGAGCTGATTGATGTCTTAAGAAACATGGAAAAGCGGGAAACCCTCTCTAAGATGACCAATTGGCCGACACTTCCAAAGGTCTTCATTGATGGTGAATTTTATGGGGATACCGACATTCTCGATGAAATGGCCACGAAGGGAGAGATTGAACCCCTTCTCAAGAAGGCATTTGCTCCGGCAGAATGACCTTTCTCCGCTTCAATAGAAACCGGTTATCCTGTTTTCAGGCGGTCCCGTGACTTTCGTCTGAGTTTTAGGCGAATCGGGACCCCGTTGAAAGGGAAGGACTTCCGCAACTGGTTCTCGATGTAACGGAGGTAGTGGTCCGGGAGCCCTGAAGGGGCGTTTGCGAACAGGACAAAGGTCGGGGGACGGACCGCCGCCTGGGTGATGTAATTGAGGTGGATTGTTCTTCCCTTGTGGAGCGGCGGAGGATGGCTTTCGGTGACCCGTTTGAAAAAGCGATTGAGATCACCCGTTGTGACTCGGTTTGTGTATCCTTTGTAGACCTTTTCAATTTTCTGAAAAATATTTTGTAGGCCCGTTTCCTTCAGCGCGGAGATATATTCTCTCTGGAGGTCGTGCATGAAAGGGAACCTGAATTCCTCCTGATGGGTAATTCGCTCTTTTCCATCTTTTTTAAAGAGGTCGGATTTATTGATCAGAAGGATCAATCCTCTTCCGGCTTCAATGATCTGGCCCGCGATTTTTGTATCCTGTTCGGTAATGCCCTCAACCCCGTCAATTAGAAGCAGTGCGATATCGCAACGCTCTAGTGCGCTTTTTGTTCTGGAGAGGCTGAAGCGTTCAGCCCCGTGACGGATTTTCCCCCGCCTTCGAATCCCGGCAGTATCAATGAAGAGATATTTCTTCTTACGAAAAGTTACCCAGGTATCGATGGTATCCCGCGTGGTTCCCGGGATATCACTGGTAACCAGTCGGTCTTCCTTGAGCAGAGCGTTGACCAGGGTCGATTTTCCAACATTGGGACGCCCCAGAACAACGATCTTGGGTCCCGCTTCAATCACCGTTTCCTCTGAAGGGGCCATATGCGGATAGAGGGCATCAAGGAGATCACTCAGCCCCTCATTGTGTTCCGCGGAAACCGGGAAAAATGTTTCGATGCCCAACTTGTAAAACTCGCCCAGACCGTCTTTTCCTTTTCCTTCTATTTTATTAATGACATAGGTGATCGGTTTTCCACTTTTTCGCAGGAGTTTGTGCAGCGCCAGATCGACCGGCGTGATGCCTTCCCGAACATCCATGAGAAACAGAACGATGTCTGATTGTAGAATGGCGGCTTTTGACTGTTGGCTGACCTGTTCCGGGAGGGTTTCCCTGGAATCGGGGAGGAGGCCCCCGGTGTCGATGAGGGTATACTGTCGATCCCGGTAGTGGCAGAGGGCCTCGTTCCGGTCTCGGGTGATTCCCGGAAGGTCTTGAACGATCGCCTTTCGTTTCCCGACCAGTTTATTAAAGAGGGTTGACTTCCCCACGTTAGGACGACCGACAATCGATATAGTAGGGTGATCTAATTGTCCCACGGACCTTTTTTCTCCTCGGCGGCCTTGTTTTTTGCCACGATTTCGCGCCATTTTTCAGGGACGGACTCTTCTTCAAGCCTGACCCTGAAATTCCGGGTCGCGATGAAGGTCATCCCCTGGTAGAGATTGATCTTATACTTCCCCCGGCCATAGGTTTTTTCAAGATAGGCCATTAATTGTTCCTTTGAAAGAATGTCATCCAGTTCTGCCGTGGTCCGTTCTTCAAGATCATTAAAGACAACGATCATGCCGACCTTCTCTTCGATCATGATCTTTATTGAGGCTTCCGGATAGATCTGTATATATTTTTCTTTCATTGCACTGACCTCTGGTGCGCCAGAGGATGCGCTGCGACGAATCTTTCGAACATATTCCTTAAACATATACCAGAGCCAACTCTTGAATCGATCTTCTTTATCCAAGCCTAGTTCTCCATCTCCATGACTCATGTTGTGAGCTGCTTATATATATAGGGCAACCTGGCCGGAAGTTTCTCCACATGGTCGATCACCATGTAGGCCACATCTCCATACATCCCCTTTAGGTATTTATCTCCGTCTCGGTCTACCGTGATGCAATAGGGATAAATCCCCTGTCGTTTTGCCTCGCGAAGCGCCATCCGCGTGTCGGCCATGGCGTAGGAGCCGCGGTAGTCGTCATCAAGCGGTTTCCCGTCGCTGATCAGGACCAGTATTTTGACCTTGACCGGTTGAGACACCAGTTTTCGGGTCGCATGCCGGATTGCCGCGCCGTCTCTATTTTGTATGGCCGGTTGTATCCCGCCGATTCGGCAGTCAATCTCGCGATTATAGTTTTCCTCAAAGTCCTTCAGTATCTTGAAGTCGACGGTATCTTTTCCCTGTCCGGAAAAACCGTAGAGGGCAAATCGATCCCCGACGGCATCGATGGCCCGGGAAAGGAGAACAAGAGCTTCCTTTTCGATTTGCAGGATGGTTTTATTGATCTGGGGAAGCTGTTGCTGGGTGGATCCGCTCATATCCACAAGAAAGGCAACCGCGACGTTGCGCTCTTTTTTATGCCGGGCAACGTAGATCCGGTCAGATGGGGATCGGCCCGATTTTGCCTCGATGCGGCTTTCCATGAGGGCGTCAAGGTCGAGGGCGTCTCCTTCCTTTTCCCTTTTCACCCGCTTGAGCCCTTCCGGCCTGAGGTAGAGAAAGGCGGTCTGAATCGAATGGACCATCCCGCCGTATTCGGACAGAACGGCGTCGACCAGAGTGGAATCTACCGGGGGAACACGCCCTTCAATGACACGGCACCAGCTTGGCCGGTAGTCCTCCGCTTCGCAATTCCATTCATCGTAGAGAAACGTCTTTTTTCTTTGATTTCCGCTTTTTTCTGACTGATCGGCCCCGAGCCTGTCGGCAATTCGGTCAAGGTTTTCCTCTGCCTTACCTTGCCGGAGGGCCTCCATGCTCACTGCTCCCTGGTCCACCGAAGTAGAGAGGGCAGACTCGGCGGATTCGGAAGAGAGGTCGACCCCGGCTTCTTTTAACTTTTCCAGAAGATCATCGGTGTATTTTTTCAAGACTTTCCGTGTTTCTTCGACCCGTCCCGGTTCGATGGACCCCCGAGAGGAAGGGCGGATTTCTCCGCTTTCTTCGCCTTTTCCCTTGGCACGCCTTCCCTCTTCTTCGAAGGTCTCCATCGGCCCCGTGGGCATTTCCTGGATGTCCTCTCCCTCTTCCAGATGTTCGAAAACCGCGCTTGCCGCCTTCATGGATGTTGCCACAGTCGCCTCCGGTGTTTGGACCGCTCCGAGGATGCGGCAGGCCTCGAAGAGGATTTTTTGAAGGCCCGTGGGGATCGGTTCTTTGGTCTTTCCGGCCAGGGAGATTTGAAGGAGGAATTCCAGGACTACGCCCCGAGGGGTCAGGCCGATCAGGCTGGGTCTCTGTTCCAGATCGGCCTCACGCATTCGAATAATGGCCCGTCGGAGACCGGGATATTCCTGCTTCAGCTTGAATTCAATACGGCTTCCTTCGGTAATTTCAAAGAGTTTTTTAATCAATACTGGTTCAGGAAAGAGAGAGAAAAAGGAGGTCAGGCTGGAAAAATCGCCCCGCCGTTGATACTTTTCCTGAAGAGACGCAATCAGATCAGCTGTTTCATTCATCTGCGGGAAGAAGGTTCCGTATTCAAGATAACCGGCCTGATAAGCCGTGGCGACTTTATACCACTCAAAGTTGAGCTCATCTGTCGGGAATCGACCGACATGGGCCGGAAGGTAGATCGTTTTCCCATCGGTTGTTGGAAGGTCGGCCTCTCTTTCAGTCTCCCCTTCTCCCAGGCGTGTCGTCGGCGCGATCGAAACACGCTGTCCTGAAAGGGCTTCGGCATAAATCTTGAGTGTCCGTGAAATGCGCGACAGGGAAACGCCTCCTTTTAATTGATCGATGGCATGAAAGGCCGATTTTGATTTGAGTGAAAAGAAGCCCTGTGCTGCATCCGGATTTTTTTTGAGGAGGCTCATCCCGGTATCGACCCACTCGGAAAACTGGTTCGAAATCGCTCCCATTTCCTTGAGAATTCTCGGTCCACTTAAAAAGAGGGTTGCGGCAAGTTCCCCGTCAAACCGGGCAATCTCGGTGGCCTTCTCAAGCAGGACTGTTTCCAGGCGCAGAGTCCTGAAGGCAGGGAGGACCTCTAGCGCGTCGTTGAAAAGCTGCCCTGCCAGTGTCAGCGATTGCTCTGCCACCTCGCCAGTCAGTTCAAGCAGGAGGGACTGCTCGGATGAGGATGAAATCTTTGAGAAGACCTCTGGACTGTTTCTCATAAAGAGGAGGATCTGAAGAAGGTTTCCTTGCGCAAGTTTCAGTCCGACGGCAATCCACTTCGGGATCAATGCCAGAGGAAGATGCCCGAGGAGCGCGGGGGTGATCCGAAAATATTCAACCGCGAGGGTGTAATCGGTTTTCCCCAGGGCAAGGCCCTGCCCGGCCCACTCGGAGAAGGCCGCATCGGTCATGTCGGGATGATCGAGTAGCGGTGCGGCCTGACGGTAATATTCAACGGCGAGGTTATAGTCTTTCTGCGCCAGGGCGTTTCCCTGCCGGATAAACCGTTCACGCATCGCCCGGGTGGAGATCCGTGAAAAGACACGGGGACCTTCCTTGAAAAACTTGATTCCCGCGCCAGCCGACTTCTTGGCGATGGGGATGCCCATTGCGACCCATCCCCCCAATTCGTCGGGAAAAAGTGCCTTGAGGATGCCTGGAAGAACACGGAAATATTCTGCTGCCGCCTTCATCGAAAAATCCGAAAGGATCAGGCCGACTTGAAAGGCCGTGGCCAGGTCGGAGGCTGGAATCATCTCAAGGGGATCTGTAATCTCCTCAATCTCGTCTGAATCGAGTGTCGATTCAAGGAGTTTTTTGACGGCGTGACATGTGGAGGGTATGTTCATTCAAAAAAACTCTGTATAATCTCGACCAGGCTTCGCCGCATATCCTGGTCGTCAGTCATCGTATCGGCGATGGCCGCTTCGCAGGCAAGATGGGGTGGAATCCCGCGTTCGATCAACTGACCCGCGTAGATTAAGAGGCGGGTGCTGACCCCTTCTTCAAGGCCATGATCGCGGAGGTTTCGGACTTTTTCCCCGACAGAGACCAATTTTCCGGCAATCTCATGAGAAACGCCGGACTCATGAGAAACAATTTCTGTCTCGACCGACCGGGTGGGGTATTGAAACTCCAGGGCAATGAAGCGTTGCCGCGTGCTCTGTTTAAGATTTTTCAAGACGCTCTGATAACCGGGGTTATAGGAGATGACAATCATAAAGTCGTCAGAAGCGGGGAGGACTTCTCCCTTCTTTTCAATCGGGAGGATGCGCCGGTCATCTGTGAGGGGGTGGATCACAACCGTTGTATCTTTCCGCGCCTCGACAATTTCATCGAGATAACAGATCGCCCCATGTTTTACGGCAAGCGCCAGCGGGCCGTCGCTCCAGACCGTTTCATCCCCTTGAAGGAGGTAGCGACCGACGAGGTCGGATGCGGTTAGATCCTCATGACACGCAACGGTGATGAGGGGGCGTTTGAGATGATAGGCCATATGAGAGACAAAGCGGCTCTTTCCGCAGCCGGTTGGACCCTTCAGGAGGACCGGGCGTTTTGAATCATAGGCGGCCTTAAAGAGCCGAACTTCCTCACCAATGGGTTGATAATAAGGCTCTTTTTCCAAAAAAAAAGGCGCCATCTTTGCTTGCTGCTCCATCCCTCCTCCTTTCAAGGTGATAAAACCGAATAAATCTGACGGCATTATAACCCGCTCGACGGGATAAAAACAATGTCGCTCTTCAGACGAGGAATCCTATCCCGACTCCTGAGCGCGTAAATATTTTTGACTCCTTTGGTCCTTTATTGTAGAGTAGCTGGCACTTAAGGAGGAATGTCTATGGAAGGGTTTGAGGCGGTCTATGAAAAGGCTTTAGCGGCCTTTAAAAAGGGAGAGGTCGAGGAAGCGGAGCGGCTTTACCTTCTCCTCCTGGAAGGGCATCCGAGGGGGTATGCGGATGTCTACAATAAGCTGGGCATCATTGCGTGTCAGAAAGAAGATCCTCAAAATGCCGTGGAATATTTCAAAAAGGCGCTTAAGATTAACCCGCGCTATACGGAGGCATCCTTAAATCTGGCGATTAGCCTGAATGACCTCGGACAGTACGATGACGCCAGCAAGACGTTTTCCAAGGCGGCAGAGGTTGTCCGGGCCGAAAGAGAGTCGGTCGACCCCTATCTTTCCGGGAAGCTTGCCAACGAGCATGCGAAGCTGGGTGACATTTATTCTGAAATCGGCTTGCTGGACGAGGCCCTGGTCCAATACCGGAAGGCCCTTTCGATGCGTCCCAACTTTGCCGATGTGCTGACAAAACTTGGAATTGCCCTCCGGGAGAAAGGTTTGTTTGACGAGGCAATTGAAAAGTTTAACAAGGCGAAACAGACTAATCCGCAGTATACGAACGCGATGGTTCACCTTGGTATTACCTATTACATGAAGGGTTTTATTGATCTTGCCCTGAAAGAATGGGAAGCGGTGCAGAAAATCAACCCTGGGGTCAAAGAGGTACAGGCCTACCTTTCACTCGCCAAGAAAGATATTGTTGATGATGAGTAAGGGCTCCCAAGCGTTTCGATGCTATGGGCCGCCCTGGAGTTCTGTAAAAAAAGATTTTACCTCCTCAAGTGAGGCTGTCCGTGGTGCCGGGGGGAGGCTGGACAGGAAACATTCCCCATATTTTTTCTTCGTAATACGATGATCAAGAATCGCAATCAGACCGCGATCATCCTTCCTCCGAATCAAGCGACCAATCCCCTGACGGAGAGACAGAACAGCCGACGGGACTTGAAATGTCATGAACGGATTCTTCCCTTGTCGGGCCAGTGATTCGATCCGAGCCGTGATGAGCGGATCCGCCGGTGAGGAAAAGGGGAGCTTGTCGATGATGACACAAGAAAGGGTCTCCCCATCAACATCCACTCCCTGCCAGAAACTGCTTGTTCCGAAGAGGACGGACGACAACTCCTTTCGAAAGGCTTCAATAAGATATTGCTTCGGTTGGTCCCCCTGTTTCAGGCACAGATAGGGAAGACGCCCTGAGATATTTTGATAGACGGCTTCTAAATTTTTCCAACTGGTGAAAAGGAGAAAGGCCCTTCCTTGGCTTGCTTCCAGGATCTTCATGATCTCCTCCGAAAGGGCATCCGAAAATGTGGGGTTTGATGGATTGGGAAGATGAGTCGGAAGGTAGAGGAGGGCCTGTGTTTCATAATCAAAGGGGGTCGTTAGACGGACCTCTTCTGCGTTCTTGATTCCGATCTGTTCCTTAATAAATTTAAAATGATTCATCGCGGAGAGGGTCGCCGAGGTCAGGATGATAGGGATCTCTTTTTCAAAGAGCCTTTCCTGCAATATGGCGGATACATCAAGCGGAGAGGCGTGGAGAAAGATGCCACGCTTCCGTTGTTGCCCCCAAAAGACGAGGTTGTTCTCTTCTCCTGATTTCGCACTTTCGGATTTTTTGTCTTTTTCTCCGGCGGTTGTAAAGATCCGGAGATCGTTAGAAAGGGATTCTATCCTTTCAAGAAGATGGGTGATTCCCTCACTTTTGGAGGGGAGGTTGTTGATGGTGCGGCTCAAGAGCGTAAAAGATTGGTGTAATTGTTTCCCGGATGAGATGGCCTCTTCAGAGAAATCCTGAAGTGTCAGTCGATATCGGTCTTCCCCTTTTCTGAAATGATGAAAGAAGTGATTTGAATCAGACAGGGTTCTTTTGATTTGTTCAAGGCAGAGCCGATGGTCTCCCTTAAAGAGTCGGAACTCCCGTTCTGCATCGCGGGCAAAGTCCTCAAGCCGGTGTGTGCTGACGGAGGTTCCAAAGTATTGGGTTGCCGTTTCTTCCAGCAGGTGTGCCTCGTCAAAGATAACGGCGTCATAATGCGGTAGGATTTGGCCGTAAGAGATATCCTTGAGGGCGAGATCTGCAAAGAAAAGGTGATGATTGACGATGACGATGTTCGCCGCCGCCGCGTCCTGTTTCATCCGGGTCAGATAACATCGGTCATAAGCGGGACATTGTCCCCCAAGGCAGGCATCTCCTTTGACCGAAACAGACTGCCATATTGCGGCATTGTCCTGGAGTGGTGAAATCTCGGCGCGGTCTCCGGTTTCGGTTCTTGTCGCCCATGACCGGACCTTCTCAAAATCATTCTCGGCCTCGATTCCTTCGAAGGACGGCTGTCTTAAAGATTCCTCAAATCGATGCAGGCAGAGGTAGTTTGATTTCCCCTTCATCATGCTGTAGGTGAAGTGGCAACCAATATTTTGGGAGAGAAAGGGAAGGTCCTTGAGAAAGATTTGGTCTTGGAGCGTCTTGGTTCCGGTGGAGATGACCACCTTCTTTCCACTGAGAATGGCAGGAATCAGGTAGGCCCATGTTTTTCCCGTTCCGGTCGCGGCTTCTACCAGGAGCGTCGATCGCTGGTCGAGTGCCTCGCTGACCGACTGGGCCATCTTCATCTGGGATTCACGGTATTCAAAATCTTTTACGACAGAAGAGAGGCCTCCCCGGGGGCTGAAGAGATCCTGACAATCGTCTAATGATTCAGTGAAATTCATCGGTGATCGGTTGTGACGAAGGAATCGAGCTTCTCAGAACGTTTGATCCGATTGGATACGCTTACTGCCTCGGCACGATTCGCATAGTGCCCGATACGGACACGGTGCCATCGTCCTTTTTGGGGGATTTCCTGTGAGACGACGTATGCGTCATGGCCCCTTTTTCTTAATTTCTCGGCAAGAGCCTCTGCACTGATTTTTTTAGAAAAAGAGGCGACTTGAACCGCATATTGATTCGTAGCAGATTTTTGGGGAAGGATGGGTGTTTTCATCGCCTGCTTTGTCTTGAGGGGTTTCTTTTTCTTAGGCGTTATTTTCTCAGCCTTCTCCGGGTTTTTCTTTGTTTTTGGGGGGGAGTTTCTCTTTTTCTCGTCCTTAAGGGTCTTTAAGAAGGTGAGTTCATTTTTGGGACGTGGCCCGATCGGTTTTTTTTCCGCTTTTGTCGGGACGGATGAGGTTTCTTTCTTTGAATCGGTCCGCATCTTGCCGGGTGTTAGCTCTGAACGGAAACGTTCTGTCTCTTCCTCTTTTTCTTTAGAGAGGGATGTTTCAGAGGGAAAATTTTCGGTTGGTTTTTCTTCGAAGAGGAAGAAGAGGACGAGAAAGACCAGGATTCCCATGAAAGCAATCAGCAGAGTCGGAGGCTTCTTCCTTTTTTTTGCCGGTTTTTCTTCGGTTTCTTTCAGAATTCTCAGGTCGCGCATTTCCCCTCCATCAGTCGCGGTTCAGAATGCCACTATTTTCATACATCATACAACAAACATGGCATCACCGTAGCTATAAAATCGGTAACGCTGTGCGATCGCTTCCCGGTATACGGAACGAAGCGCATCTTCTCCGGCAAAGGCGGAGAGCAGAACCAATAAAGTCGACTTCGGCAGGTGAAAGTTTGTAATCAAGGCATCAATTCCTTTAAAACGGTATCCTGGGGTAATGAAGAGGCCGGTCTCGCCCTCTGTTGCCTGAATCCGTCCTTCAGGCTGCGTGACTGTCTCCAGGACGCGCGTTACGGTGGTACCGACAGCAATGATCCTTCCCCCTTTTGCCCGTGTGGCGTTGATCTGTGAGGCTGTTTCCTCTGAAACTTGAAACCATTCCCGGTGCATCACGTGGTCTTGAATTTTTTCTGAGCGAATTGGCTGAAAGGTGTCGAGGCCGATATGGAGCGTGACCGTCGCCGTCTGTATCCCTTTCTTCCGGATCGTTTTCAGCAGGGGATCGGTGAAGTGGAGACCCGCAGTGGGTGCTGCAGCGGAGCCCCAGGACTTCGCATAGACCGTTTGATACCTCGTCCGGTCTTCAGATTCAAAAGATTGATTCACGAATTCAGAACGATCGCGTTTTTCTACTTTTCTCCTCTTCAGGATATAGGGCGGAAGCGGAATCTCTCCCCACTTTTCCAGAAAGGCGTAGACATCCTGATATTGATCTGAGGGAAGGCGAATGACGATCTCATGACGCCCTTCTCCCAGGTCTTTTAAAAAACGGCCCGTGACATTTGCTTCAAAGAAAAAGTCAGTTGTTTCGCGGCCCCTCCCTTTGACCAGGACCTCCCAGCACTCACTGAAGATCCCTTTTCGTCGTGGAACCTGATGTGGAAGCGGTCTTAGAAACAGGAATTCCAGTCGACCGCCAGATGCCTTCTTCGCGGTGAGGCGGGCGGGGAAGACCCGTGTATCATTCAGGACCAGGAGGTCGTGAGGATTGAGGTATTCCGGGAGAGAAGAAAAAGTGCGATGTTCAATCTGTCTCTGATTTCGATGATAGATCAGGAGCCGACTTTGGTCCCGTTCTACTGGTGGGGCTTCCGCGATGAGGGCCGGGTCGAGGGGGTAGTCATAGGCAGCAACACTCTGAATATTTTTTATTGAGATAATTGTAGTGCCTCATAAGGTTGCAAAGTTACACCAGGGTAATAGTATAGTAATATTTTCTCAAAGTTCAATCCCTTCTCGGCCAGGACTTTTGTCCCCCACTGGCAGAGACCGACTCCATGTCCATACCCCATTCCTTCAAATTTAAGCTCCTTTCCGAAAGAATCAATCCGGAAATTGGTACTGGGGAGGATGCGGTATCCGAGTGCCTGACGAAGATCTTCGGCCTTTAGAATAATCTCTCCCCCATTGTACAAAATCCTGACCGTTAGGAGACGTCCCGCCCGGCTCCATTTAAGTGGCGTCAATGTCGCCACCGCACGGACGGGAAATCCCTTTTTGCGAAGGGCGCTTTCGAGATCGGACAGGGTAATCGTCTTCTTCCATTCATGATAGGGCGACTCCCTGTCGAGAGGACAGCTCACTCCTTTTAAATAAGGCAGGTCGATATTCCACCTTTCGGCGGCATCCTCAGTCGGGCCTGCTGAAGTCGAGTGAAAGAAAGTCAGGGCCGGTGCATCCTCATAGCTCAGTATCATGCCTGCGGTCATTTCCACGGCCGAGGATGTGCGGCGATTTTCGACCGATGCGCCTTTATAGACCTGTGCCAGGATGGATCCGACAAGATCATAATCTCTCCCCCGGTTTTCCCTTTTTTTATAGAGCGCATAGGTTCTGGAGATGACCGCCTGTACCTTAAGGGCTTCCATCTTCCACTTGGAAGGCATCTCAGAGGGAACCACACCCTTGAGGTAGAGCTCTAGATCGACCTCGTTTAACACAAGAAGTCCACCTTTTTTTCTGATGACCCGAAATGTACCCTGGAAAGGGTTTTGGTTAATGGAGATCCTTCCTCCCCGTCGGGGAATAAAAAGAAGTTCTTGTAAGTGGCTGTCTGCGCGGTTGACGGCAATACCACCCGGAGATAATGAAATCCGGGCGGATTTCATGGGTCGCCCGAGCCGTTTTCCCGAGGGCGTGATGATTGAAAACCCTTTATCCGAGGTGAATGCAAGCTGTTTAACCTGATCCATTAATGAAACGCGTAGCGTTTCTTCCGCTTGAAGGGGGTGGGGGGCAGCAAGGAGCGTCAGCGCAACGATAAAAAGAGACAGGATCATTTTTTAATAAACCAGAATAAGAGAGAAAGGACGAGGCTGATCAGAAGGCATGTCACCCAAGGGAAATAGAAAGTAAAGTTTTTGCGTTGAATGAGGACATCTCCCGGAAGTTTCCCGATGCCGGGGACCTTGGCAAAAAGCATGATAAGGCCTCCGATGAGGGCAAGAAAAACACCAAAGAGAATCAGAGAACGACCGATGTCAAACATAGGTTTACGATCCGATCTCCAGCATTCTATCAATAGCCTGTTTGGCTCTGTTGGCGATAGAAGGTTCTACCGTAATCGGGTATTGCAGTGATTCCAGTGACCAGAGCAGTTTCTCCAGATTATTGACCTTCATGTGGGCACAGTCGCACCAGGTGCAAGCGGGAATAAAATCTTTTTCGGGATTTTCTTTTTTAAGCCGGTGGAGAATACCGACTTCCGTCGCGACGATCACCTCCCGTTTTTCTGTCTTTGTTGCTTCTGTGCAAATCCCGCTGGTTGAAAGGACCTGATCCGCCATCCCGCTGACTGCCGGAGTACATTCCGGGTGGGCCATGACCAAAGCATCGGGATGGGATGTTTTTGCAGCATCGAGGTCAGCCGTCATGATTCTAAAGTGGGTGGGGCAGTAGCCATTGAACAGAATCAGCTTCCGACCGGTCTTTCGTGTGACATAATCACCGAGATATTGATCAGGAATAAAGATAACTTCACGGTCTTTCGGAATGGACTGCACCACGTTGGCGGCGTTAGAGGAGGTACAACAGATATCCGATTCGGCCTTGACCGCCGCGCTGGAGTTGACGTAGCAGACCACAACCGCGTCCGGATGTGAGGCCTTAAGGGTTCGGACCTCTTCGGCCGAGATCATTTCGGACATACCGCATCCCGCCGCAACGTCCGGCAGGAGGACAGTCTGATCTGGGCAGAGGATGGCGGCGGTCTCCGCCATAAAATGAACGCCGCAAAAGACAATCACCTCGGCGTCGGTTAGCGCCGCTTTCCGAGAAAGTTCGAGGGAGTCGCCCAGAAAATCCGCAACGTCCTGAATCTCGCCGACCTGATAATTATGGGCCAGGATGATCGCATTGCGCTCCTTCTTCAGGCGTTCAATACGGGCAATGAGTCTGTCTTGCGTCGCGGTTTTAATCATCTTCGGATTCTCAATAAATATGGACTTGAGTCTATCACAGCAAAATAGGCCAATCAAGTTTGGTCCGGTGTGATGTGTCCCTGCCTCTTGACCACCGAAAGCCTGTTTCCGGAAGAGTCAAGTCCGTCGATGGTTGCGCCGAGCCGGTCCATCTGCCGGATGTAGTCGATGACCTCGGTCGTGACGATTTCGCCGGGGATGAGGAGCGGAATACCGGGGGGATAGACGGTGATGATCTCAGCGCAGACGGCGCCGCTCGTTTCTTCAAAGGGAACAGACTCATGTTTTTTGAAATAGGCCTCCCGGGGGGTGATCCAGGTGGGTTTCCCGAAAGGGGGAAGCCCGACCTCAGGCGATAAGGGTTTCGGCGACCGGGTCCCGTGGTATTCCTTCGACATCTCCCGAAGGGCCTCCATCAGGCGGTTTATGTCGTCCCGACGGTCGCCGATGCTGATGATGACCAGGATATTCAGAGGGTCGGCCATCTCCACCTGGATGTGGTAGTCGTTGTTTAAAATCCGGGAGGCCCGATAGCCAGAAAGCCCCAGATCCCGCACAGAAATAGTCAGTTTCGTGACATCGAACCCTCCTCCTTCCGAGGGATATTGTTTTTTAAGCGTGTCCCGTCCAAAACAGAAGAGGCCCGGAATCCGGTTGATCCGGCTTCGCGCCTCTTTTGCAAGTTTTATCGTCTTTTCAAGAAGTTTTTCCCCTTCCGTTGCCATTTGCATTCGTGCAAGATCAAGAGAAGCCATCAGGATATAGGAGGGGCTGGTACTCTGGATGAACCGAATGGCTGTGGCCAACGCAGTCATGTCTATTCGCCCTCCCTGGGCGTGGAGCATGGAGGCCTGTGTCATTCCTCCGATAATCTTGTGGGTGCTTTGTACAGAGAGGTCGGCCCCTGCCTGCATCGCGGAGATCGGGAGCTTGGGGTGAAAAGACAGATGGGGGCCATGGGCCTCATCCACTAGAACCATGAGTCCTTTTTTATGGGCGTAGGGGATGATCGCTTCCAAGTCGGCTGTGATACCGTAATAGTTTGGCGTGGTCAGGATGAGGGTCTTCGCCGCCGGGTTGGCGTCAATGGCGGCACAGGTGTCTGCAACGGTCACATTCAGTGTTAATTTCAGATCTTTGTCTACGGCAGGGCTGAAAAAAATTGGGCGGGCGCCTGAAAAAATGAGGCCCGCCAGAACCGACTTGTGGGCATTCCGCGCAATGAGGACTTGATCATTGGGATGGCAGGTCGCCAGCATCATGGCGTGATTTCCGCCGGTTGTACCGTTCAAGAGGAAAAAAGAGCGGTCGGCACCATAAGCATGGGCCGCCAGTTCCTGAGATTCTTTGATGACTCCTCTTGGTTTTTGAAGAGAGTCCACTTCATCCAATGTGGTTAGATCGATGGAAAAAATATTTGGCCCGACAAACTTACGAAAACGGGTTGAGATCCCTTTTCCGCTCTTATGACCGGGGGTATGAAACGAGACCTTCCGACTCTCGGCCAGGGCAACCATGGCGTCGAAGAGAGGGGTTTTGAACTGTTCCTCGTTTATCATGACGGAAGCCGGGGCTTGGATCAGCTATATATGTACAAGGGTTGATTGTCTTCGATGATCCGTTCCTGTTTTTCCAGGGTGAGGCGGACCTGTTTTTGAAGCATGAATTGTCCCAGGTGGGTTTCTCCGTCATAGGAGCGCAGTTCCCCCTCGACCCTTTGGGTAATACTCCGGTCGATTTCTTCTTTGTCGAAGGATTGGGGGTCGAAGTGTTTCGACGCGAGTGCAAAACCCCAGGGGAGTCCGAAAGAGGGGATCGTGGCCTGATAGGGAGAAACGACCGGGAAGACCGCCTTGAGTGTTTGATAGACTGCCGAAAAACAAAGAAGGTCAGAGGTAGAGGTGGTTCCCGCCTGAAGAGAAATAATCCCGTTGTCGTTGAGCCTTTCCATGACCAGATGGTAGAACTCTTTTGTGTAGAGAAGGTATGCGGGACCTTCCTCAACCGGCTCTGAGATGTCGATGATGATAATATCATAGGTTTCATCGGTCTCCTCCAGATATTTCCGCGCGTCCAGAAAACGAAGCTCCGCGCGAGGATCTTTGAAGGCCCCTTGATGCCATTGCGGAAGATGGCGCTTGCATGACTGGACAACCTCCTCATCAATATCGACCATGAGGACCTTCCGAACCGACTTGTGGCGCAGGATTTCCCGGAGCGTCGCTCCTTCTCCCCCACCGACGATAAATACCTTTTCAGGATTTGGGTGGGTCAGCATGGCCGGGTGGACCAGGGCCTCATGGTAGATAAATTCGTCCTCCTCGCTGGACTGCATTTTCCCGCCCAGCACCAGACAACGGCCGTAACTTCGGGTTTCCAGAATCTCTAGTTGTTGGAATTTCGTCTGTCTGTTGAAAATAACGGTTTCAATCGCATGCATATGCCCTTCAAATGGGGTCAGATAGTCAAGGAACCATTTGTAGTTCTTTTGGTCGGTCATATTGGGCGGGCGCTCCTTTGTCAGGCTTATGAGGCGGTTTCCGGTTATCGGCGGACAGCAGGCCTCTTTTGACTTCAATCATCGATGGATTTTTTGATTGGAGTTTTCGGATGAGATAGTCGGCTGCTACAGAGGGTTTCAGTGTTTCACCACAGGTAAAAATATCGACCGCGGCGTAGGCGTATTCCGGCCAGGAATGAATTGTTAGATGGGATTCCGCGATGACAACAACGCCGCTGATCCCGAAAGGATTGAAGCGGTGAAAGCGACTTTCTATGACTGTGGCTTTTGCTTCTTTTGCCGCTGTCACGAGGAAAGTTTCGAGTTTTTTCGGGTCATTCAAGAGCTTGGCGTTACAGTCTTTTAACTCCAAGAGCAAATGCGATCCTAAAGCTTCCAAGTTGTTTGCCCCCTCTCATGTACGACCCGCTCCCGTAACCGGGTTTGTTCATCGAATCAGGAAAACAGGGGAATTCTACAGGATACGAGAGAGAATTTTCAACAATTAAATCCGGGTTTCAGCGGAGCAGGGAAGGCGTTATCGTTGCCTGACAGCGGAGCCTTAGCGCTTATACGGTAAGGTGCTTCTTGCGTGTTTCATACTCTTCCTTGTTGATCTCACCTTTGGCATATAACTCCTGGAGATATGATATCGGATCGCCTTGAGGACTCGGCCCCTTCACGGGACGGCGTAGAGGTGCCCTCTTTCCGGTCCCGCGAATCGCCCAGATCGTGGTGACGATTAACAGGGCGATCAATCCGCCCAGAATTATCTTGTAAAGGGTCAGGTTCAACACAATGGCATGGAATCGATGTCTGCTATGTTCTATAATATACCACGATCTTATTTTAGAATATCTTGTCCAAAGAAGGCAAGGCCATTATCCGGGATTTGATTTTGAGAAGGAAAGGAATCATCTGAATGTCGTGGAGACCGACACCGATTACAACAGAACGACTCTATCTTGCCGCTCCTGATGATGTGGTCCAACCTTTATTTTCTTTAGAAGGTGGGTCCGCTTTAGACCAGGCCTTGCCGGGTCTTCCAAGTAATTGGAAGATTTTTATAAGGGAGTCGGGTCAGCCGATTGGGTCAATCGGATTTATTCGCTGGGAAGGAGAGGAGAAACTGGGTGAGATTGGATTTATCCTGATGAACAAATATACTGGACAGGGTTTTATGACGGAGGCGTGCAAGGCTGTCCTGGACTTCGGTTTTCATCAGATGGAGCTTGAAATTATCGAGGCGAAGTCCTTACCGAAGAATGTCGCTTCTCTCCGGGTTCTGGAAAAGTCCGGCATGATGAAGAAAGATTGTGTCCGGGCCCGTCTTTGGTCGAAAGGTCCTTTGGTGGATCTTGAGCGCTTTGTCCTGACGAAGTCGGGGACTTGTCGGCCGATGGACCCACAAGAGAATTTTGAAGGAAATAATCTCGGAAGAGAGAATTTCTGATGAGAGTTGGACTTTTACTGATGGCGTGGCTGGCTCTGGCCGCAAATGCCTCCGGACAGTCTGAAACCCCGAAAGAGTTTGAACCTGTGATTACGCTTGATCCGCTTGTGGTCACTGGGACTTTCATTCCAAGTATTCTCGAACAAAGCACCCCCAGCGTGACGGTGATTACGGCGGAAGAGATTATGGCACGGCAGGCCGACAGTGTCATCGCGCTTCTGAGAGCGGTTCCGGGAATCCATATCGATCAGCGGGGAGGTCGTGGAAGTGTGAGCTCGGTCTACATGCGGGGCGGCGATCCAAATTATACCCTTGTACTTATCGACGGGGTGAAGGTCAATGATCCGACCAATAGCCGCGGAGGATCTTTTGATTTTTCAACACTCAATGTGGACAATATCGAACGGATAGAGATCGTCCGGGGACCGCTTTCTTCGGTCTACGGATCTGACGCGATGGCGGGGGTGATCAATCTCATCACACATCGTGGAAGCGCTGTGCCACTCAACAGCTTTATGGTTTCCGGGGGGCGCTTTGGTTCTTATCACACCCTGCTTGAGAGTCGGGGAAGGTCCAGCCGAGTTGATTATTCTTTAAGCGGCTCCACGCTCGACTCCGGTGATCCTGTGGAGGGAAGCGGTTTTTCAAGCAAAGATTTTCATGCGAATTTTGGTCTGCTTCCATCCAACGACACTGATCTTCGCTTCGTGTTCAGATACGCAGACAGTCATCTTGAGTCTTTCCCAGATGATAGTGGCGGACCGGCTTCCCCCGATGCCGTGCTACGTGGTGCAGAAGCACGGGATGTCCGTGAATCGACCTTCGGGAGCGAATTTTCCACTGTGCTCATTCCCCGCTGGGTGGCCACATTAAATATCGGGTATTATGATCGTCAGGAAGAGATCGACTCTCCAGGGGTCGCTACGCCAATAGCCGGAACGCGGACTGGTATTCCTCCGAATACCTCTAACAATGAATACCGTCGCTATAATGTGAACCTGCACAACCAATTCCTTGGGTTTGAAGAGGTTCGTCTGGCGATGGGTATCGAGGCACAATCAGAGGTCGGTTCCAGCCAGGGGAGCCTGTTCTTTGGACCCGTGGCCATCCCAACGGGATTTGAACGCAAACGCAAACTTTGGGCACTCTTTGCTGAGGCCCAGTACAGTTTTTTACCAGAGATACTTCTGGAAACGGGTGTGAGGCTCGATTTTCCGGAAGATTTTAGCTCAGAATTGAGTCCGAGCTTCGGGTTTTTCTACAAGATTCCATCCGCGAACACAAGGCTCCGTGCAAGTTGGGGGGAGGGTTTTAAATTACCCAGTTTCTTTGCCTTGGGTCATCCGCTCGTTGGAGCAATCGCCACAGGCGAAGATCTGGTCCCCGAAAAGAGCCGCGGTATTGAAATCGGGGCCACTCAATCGCTTCGGGAGTCGTCTCTTACCTTGAGTGCGACCTATTTTTCAAACCAATACATAAATGCAATCGATTTCCAGGAAGTACCGGTACCAAAACTGGTCAATCGCTCAGAGATCACAACGGAAGGAATTGAAGCGGCCATTCACTTCAAGGCTGGACGGAGATTGGACCTCTCATCCCATTTGACCTACCTCGAGACAGACATCAAAGGTGTTGAGGAGGTGCTCCGGAACCGCCCGAAGTGGCGGGGAGGCATCACTGTTCAGTGGCGTCCTTTATCATCTCTTGTTGTGAATGCGGATGTGCTTTATATCGGCAAGGTCTCTGATTCGTCAATTCCAACGGACGATCCTGATTTGGTGGGAGACTATACGCGGATAAATTTTGCTGTAACATGGACGGCGAGTCCCACGTGGCACTATTTTCTGGTGGTAGACAATCTATTGGATGAGGACTATGAAGAAGCCATCGGTTTTCAGGCACCGGGAATAAACCCGCGCATTGGGTTACGAGCAAGTTTGTAAGGCAAGTTGGTCAAAAAGCATCGCGTCCTATGGACTGGGGCGATTGAGGAAATAGAAGTGATCGGTCGGACCGTGGCCGTGGCCGATAGAAAGGCCATGACGAATGGCCCCTGTCACGTAGTTCTTGGCAGATCGAACGGCCTCGATAAGGGGTAAGCCCAAGGCAAGATGGGTCGCGATCGCCGAGGCGTAAGTACAACCGGTCCCGTGTGTGCTGGATGTTTTAATAAACACTCCACTCAGCAGTGTTGTGTTCTTTCCGTCATAAAGAACATCGGATCCCGGTGCCTCAAGAAGATGCCCGCCTTTGATTAAAACGGCTTGGCAGCCGAGTTTCATCATTTGCTGGGCCGCCTCTTCCGCCTCCGTGATTGTTCTGACTTTCATTCCTGTGAGTGCTTCCGCTTCATGAATGTTTGGTGTTACAAGGGCCGCTTGCGGGATGAGATCGGATTTGATCGACTGAACCGCGTCCGGCTTCAGAAGGGGGTATCCGCTTTTTGAGATCATGACGGGATCAATGACCAAATTCCGGACCTCGAGGTGTCTTAAAAGAAGGGAGATCCGCTTCACGATTTCCCTTGAGGAGAGCATGCCTGTTTTCACGGCGGCCACATCGAAATCGTCAAAAATTGCCCTCATCTGGGCCTCGATGCTTTCGAGGGGGAGGTCGAAGGAGTTTATCACTTCTACCGTGTTCTGAGCAGTCACCGATGTCAGGACCGCCAAGCCGTATGCGCCATTGGCATGGATGGTCTTGATATCCGCCTGAACTCCGGCGCCTCCGCCCGGATCGAACCCGGCGATGGTAAGCACCTGAGGAAGGCTTTTTCTTGTCTTTTGTTCGGTTTTTCTTTCCGAACCATCATTTTTCATTCAGTGATCATTTTCGCAGATCGAATCAAAATCTTGAGGTGTTACCCTACGATGTCCTGAGATAGGCGTATTTTAAAATAATACGACAGTATTTGCAATAATACTGGACGGTTATGTCGAAAATAAGGTTCCAAATGCCACATTTTTGTGCTATAGTGCCCGAATGTTTAATATAGAAAAATTACCTAAGTTATTTATTATTTGTTTGGATTTGCTCCTCTCTTTCCGAGATCGCCGGTTTGTTGCGCATATAATATTGGGCGGGCTTTTTTTTCTTGGCTGGCCGGTCACACTACAGGCTGAAGGTCAGAACACAGGCAAGTATGAAAAAGCGTTGCGGCTTGCCCGCGACGGCCAACATGAGGCGGCGCTGCCCATGTTGCGAGAGTTGACAGAGCAGTTCCCGGAAGAGAGTACGTACTTATATGACTACATCACCGTGCTTGGATGGATGGAGCGTGATTCAGATGTATTATTTCTCCAGTCACAAATCGATCTTGAAATTGCCCCCCCATATGTTCTTGAAACGTTTGGTCTGTCGGCACGAAATGTTGAAAATTTTCCGCTGGCGATAAAGTTTTATACCCTGGCGGCGCAACGGGAGCCTGCTACCCTGGAAAGTGAGCTGGGGCTTGCGCTATCACATGCGGAAAATGGTGAAACTGAAAAAACCATTGAAATGTTACAGCGTTTGGATAAGAAGACCCCTGGGGAGATCGCCATTCTTGAAGCATTTGCCTTCGTTTATGAACTTAGGGGAAACCCCTTCGAAGAGTTGGCCGTTCACCACCGCATCCTGAAGGTTGATCCGGATCATCGCGAATCTATACGGCGGAGGATCCTGATTACTGCACAATTGGGTGCCCCCCATCTTGCTGCCGAGATGGTCAAAAAAAAAACCGGACTTCTCAGCCCTGAAGAAGTTGAAGTGATAATCGGTGATCAGGCTGCGCAATTGATGAGATGGGGCGGATTTTACAATCCGACACCTCAGGGTCGTTTTCAGGATATCGATGCGGCCATTCAATTACTCCAAGATCAATTGCAACGTCTAGAAGCACGAGGCGATGTGAGAACGGAGGCTTACCGGCGTGCGAGGTTCGACCTCGTAGTCGCATTCAGAGACCGGGAAAGAATGCGGGATGTGATTGTTCTGTACGAGGACCTGAGTGCAGAGGAGACGACTGACATCCCAAGCTATGTCTTGGTTCCGATCGCGGATGCTTATTTATATGAAAAAAGGCCGGTTATCGCCCGAGATCTTTATTTGGAAGCTCTTGAGAAAAACCCCAAGGACTTCGACATCAGTATTTCACTCTTTTATGCTCTGTTTGATGCAGGTGAATATGTCTCTGCACTACAGTTGATTGACACACTCACAGCTGAACAAGGGGAGAATAGACGAAAATTGAGAGCCGAGTCAGTGGCCATCATGGGTTATGCCTGGTCGGATCAATTGGCAGAGGCGCAGCGGCGTCTGGAACCATTGGTCGATCGTGCTCCAAACAACCCCTACCTTCATAGTGACCTGGGCTATATTTATTTATGGCGGGGTTGGCCCCGGCGCGCCCGGGAAGAATTTCAGCTGAGCAATCTGATCGAATCGGAGGTTCTTGGCGCACAGATTGGGAAGGTTGAGGTCGAACGCGAGCTAAATGAATTTCGGAATGCAGAAAAAAGCTTTTTCCATCTCGAAGAAAACCACATCGATAACAAAGAAGTCCAGCGCTTGGGTCGTGGCTGGAAGATACACAATATGCGGGAGTTGTTGGTGGATTTTTCAGACGGTCGGAGCAGCAGTAGCCTACAGGAAGGCTCACGGGATCTTGTCCTCGATGCCACCCTCTACTCTCGCCCTTTTGATTATAGCACCCGCTTCTTTGCACACAGCCACTACCGTCAATCTAAATTTCCGGAAGGGACCGGTACTTATCGGCGGCAGGGCGTCGGCCTCCAATATCATGTGAAAGATCTCGAAATCTCCGGTGAACTTTCTGGCGGGTATAGCCAGGATGCAGGACTGGGGTTGGACCTTCGCGCGAACTGGATGCCCGATGATTATTGGGTCTTGGGAGCCGAGATCAACACCTATAGCAATGAGGTCCCATTACGGGGTCGTCTCAACGAAGATGTTGATGGTTGGTCTGTTGGTTTAAACGCCGACTATCGCTTTCATGAGTCGCGAACTATCGGTGTTGGGCTTCAACGTCTTGAGTCCAGTGATAACAACCGACGCACCACCTATTCCGCGACCGTGTTGCAGCGATTAATGACACGCGCTGCCTACAAACTGAGTGGTCGCTTGGGATTTTACGGTTCCAAGAATACCTTGGTCAATGCATCTTACTACAATCCGAGCAGGGATCTGTCGACTGAAGTGACCCTGGTCAATGAGTGGTTACAATTTCGACATTATTCACGATCACTCTTACACAGACTTGGATTGTCGGTCGGGAGATACCGCCAGAGCGGTTTTGGGTCCAAAGGATTCTGGGGGATCAACTATGACCATCAGTGGGAGATAAATGATAGCCTCAATCTTCTCTATGGTGTTGGACATTCAAGCCCTGTATATGACGGGATTTCAGAAACCTTGACGCAATACACCATGACGCTGGACTGGAGGTTCTGAGGTGATTCGAACGCTGATCGTGGTCATAATGATCTCTTTTGCGGCACTTTTCCCCTCGCTTGGGTTTCCAGAGAGCCCTTTTACCGTTCTTTCTTATCACGACATCCTGGATGAGGGTTCCAAAGGGTCGGCAGATATGAGCATCAGTACTGAGACGCTGATTGCACATTTTTCCTGGATACGGGCGCATGATTTTCATGTGATCAGCCTTGACGATATTGTCGCGGCGAATGAGGGCAGAAAGGCCCTGCCTGATCATGCAATATTACTGACTTTTGATGATGGTTATCAGAGTGTCTATCGTCGGGTTTACCCGTTACTCAAATTATTCAACTATACAGCGGTTATTGCGCCTGTTGGAAAATGGATGGAGGCCGCGCCGGGAGACTCGGTATTGTATGGAGAGGAGATGGTGTCGCGTGATCAGTTTCTTTACTGGAGCCAAGTCAAAGAAATGGTCGACTCGGGTCTTGTGGAAGTGGCTTCTCACAGTTATGACCTTCATCAGGGAGTGATGGCCAATCCTCAGGGGAATGTGCAGCCTGCGGCGACAACGCGATTGTACGACACGGACAAAGGTATTTATGAGTCCGATGATGATTACTCCCTGAGATTACGCCAGGATCTATCACAGAGCATTCAACTTATTGAACGGAAGGTGGGTCTAAAACCACGCGCCATCATCTGGCCCTATGGGAGCTACAATCAACAAACAATCGATATCGCACGCGATCTTGGCATGACGATTACGATGGGTTTGGGTGATGGGGCGAATGATGCCGATGCCCTGTCGGCATTCCGCCGGATACTCATTGGCGATGATGCCCCGCTATCCGACTTCATTTGGACCATACATAATCCGAACCCCATGCGCCGTATCCGGGTTGTGCATGTCGATCTTGACTATATTTTTGATGAGGACCCTGTAAGACAGGAACACAACCTGCGTCTTTTGCTGAACCGGATTGAAAAACTTGACATTAATACGGTTTATTTACAGGCCTTTGCCGACCCCGATGGTAACGGCAGTGCGGATGCACTCTATTTCCCAAACCGTCATCTGCCTGTGCGTGCCGATCTGTTTAATCGAGTTGCCTGGCAACTGAAGACACATACCGGTGTTCGCGTCTATGCCTGGATGCCGGTCCTGGCTTTTGAGTTTGGAGAAGACCATCCCGTATCGAGATTTTATCTGAAAACAGGATCTTCCGATACAGAATCACAAGTCACGGAAGCCTACAAGCGATTGTCCCCCTTTTCTCCCTCTGTTCGTAAGGTCGTGGGTGAGATCTATGAGGATCTGGCGAAACATACCCATTTTTCCGGCCTCTTGTTTCACGATGATGCCTATCTGACCGATTTTGAAGATGCCAGCCCTTGGGCGCTCGAACACTATAGGGATCAATGGAAACTGTTGGGCTCCATTGATGACATTCGAAGTTCCCCAAAGTTGTTGGATAAGTGGAGTCAGCATAAAATTCAATTCCTGATAGATTGGACAAAGGACTTGGAAAGTCGTGTTCGAAAGTATCATCCTGAAATAAAGACTGCACGGAATCTCTATGCCAGCGTTGCTTTGAACCCTGAAGCAGAGCGCTGGTTTGGTCAGTCTTTCAAGGGATTTCTGGATCATTATGACTATACGGCGATCATGGCCATGCCCTATCTTGAAGGCGCGGAAGATGCCGATCAGTGGTTGGAAATGCTGGGAACACATGTTGCCGGGATCTCGGGCGCTCTGAATAAAACCGTGTTTGAACTACAGAGCATCAACTGGAAGACTCGGATGGTAATTGGGAGTGACACGCTTGCTCGCCAGATGAAATTGCTAAATAGAAGAGGTGCGGTAAGCTTTGGTTATTACCCGGATGATTTTCTTCAGGGATATCCGGAGATCTCAAAGATCAGACCGGTTATTTCGTTAAACGCCAACCCATACAAATAGGCTGGAATGGAAGATATGCTCTCACAGTTTTTTTCAGGACTCAATAACTTCCTCTTCTACTATCCATTGTTCATGACCTATCTTTGGTTGATCGGCGCCCTGTTCTACTTCAAGCATTGGGAAACCGGTTTAGAGCATCAAATTGAAGACATGCCAAAGTTGCCGGAGTCGCCTCCCGTTTCCATTATTGTTCCTTGCCACAACGAAGAAGCAAACATAAGAGAAACTTTATTGTTTCTGGTGAATCAGAAATACCCGAACTTCGAGATCGTCGCGATCAATGATGGCAGTACTGACAAAACGGCGCAGATTCTTGATGACTTATCAAGTAGTGTGAAAAAACTACGGGTCATTCATCTTGCCAAGAATCAAGGCAAGGCGATGGCATTACAGATGGGATCACTTATGTCTGCAAATGAATTCCTGATCTGTATTGATGCGGATACCTTGCTGGATGAACATGCCACGACATGGATCATGAGCCATTTCGTGAAAGGATCGCGGGTGGGTGCTGTAACAGGTAACCCTCGTATACGCACACGCTCCACATTGCTCGGCCGAATTCAAGTTGGTGAATTTTCAGCAATTATTGGAATGATTAAGCGCGCTCAGAGAATTTATGGGCGCCTGTTCACTATTTCGGGTGTTGTTTCGGGTTTTCGCAAAACAGCGCTTCACCAGGTGGGTTACTGGGACATCAATACGGTGACAGATGACATCAATATCAGCTGGAAACTTCAAATGAACCACTGGGATATCCGCTTTGAACCAAATGCCCTTTGCTGGATTCTGACGCCAGAAACCGTAAAGGGGCTGTGGCAGCAACGGCTTCGCTGGGCGCAAGGAGGCGTGGAAGCTCTTTTGAAGTTCAGGCGCAAAGTTTTTACGTGGCCGAAACGCCGTATGTGGGGCGTGTGTATTGAATATCTCATGAGCATTTTCTGGGCTTACTGTATGGTGCTGGTTGTCCTGATATGGCTGTTGGGACAGGTGATCCCCTTGCCTGAGTATTTACAGGTGCCATCGCTTATTCCTGGTTGGAATGGTGTTTTGCTAAGTACCACTTGTCTGATTCAATTTGGTGTCAGTCTGATGATTGACTCGCGTTATGAAAAAGGAATCGGAAAGGTCTATTACTGGATGGTCTGGTATCCGATGGTGTACTGGCTGCTCACTGTATTCACCACTGTCGTTGCTTTACCGAAAGCAATCTTCAAGAAACGTCAAGCACTTGGAATATGGGAGAGTCCAGACCGAGGATTACGACTATGAGATCGTTGATCATAAACGCACCGGATCTACAGACAATGCGACAACGCTTTGTCTCCTCATTTTTTACATTTTTATTTTGGGCAATTTGGATGTACCTGTGGTTACCGTTGGTGAGCTTGGTGGCCTGGCTCGTGGGGATAGATCTTTTTTATCAGCAGATGATTGTACAAAGTGGATACCAAAGCGTAGCCGCATTAATCGGCTGGTTTGTGCTGGCGGTTCTTTTTATGGCGGTCACCTTATTGGGATGGGCTGGATACAACCTATTGCTTTTCCGTGGAAAAGGTCGCCGTAAGAATATTAAAGCTGTTGAGGCTGTCGAAATGGCAAATCGTTTTCAAGTGAATGTATTTCAGCTTAAAGAGTGGCGCAGATCAAAATGGCTGACGATACATCATGACGATCATTGCAAGATAGACCACATTGACAAGCAGAGAAAACAACCAGCAGCTGGTCTCAAAAGTTCGGCGTAAAACTGAAGCGATTCATTCTGTCTGAAATTAGGTTGAGCGGCCTCTATTTTCCGTCAATGAAAAGAAAAGCTGAGCCTCTTCTCAACACCACATTAAAGGTCAGGCCCGTCATTTCGGAGGTGTTCTCGGGCGAGAGATAAAGTCCTCACTCGGGGACTTGATGAAGGCGCCTTCCAATTTCCCAAAAATCTGTTGACAAGGTTTGTAGCGTATGCTATAAGTCAAAAATTCGTTGGAGAATATTAATTTTTTAACCTTTTTTTCTTGTTAGAGAGAGGGTTTTATTTGAACATACTTTTATATTCTCTGAGTCGGTAATTTTTGGGTACATCATTCACATCTTTCCACGCCGAACACCAATTCACTCGTTACTAGTTATGAACCCGGATGATTGCTTCTTGGGCCATGAGGCTGAGGAGTAGGGGGGAGTATCAGCTCTTTTTTAGGTGAGGGATAGGGTTGCAGGATAGAAAAGGAAAGAACCTCGTAATGCCATCTCTATTGATGGCCCTATCGCTTATTTTTTTCAGTATGTCTTTCGCCCTTGGTGTGTCCTCAGCAATAGGGGCCGTATCTGAAGCAGAAATCGATCCAACCGTAGGGAAGCACCTCTTCCGCCACTACTGCGCTGTATGCCATGGCGATTCCGGAAAAGGAAATGGCATCAATGCAGACCACTTGGGTGACGTCCATCCGACCGATCTAACGACGCCCGAATTCGACAAATATGATGATGAAGAGGTTTATGAGGTGATTGATGGAGGCGGTGCCGCGGTAGATATCTCCTATTACATGCCCCCCTGGGGAAGTGTCTTTACGGAGAATCAGATGCACAGTCTAGTTGCTTATATCCGAACCTTATCGGAAGAAAAGGGGACGGGAGAGGTCAAATCTGTCCGTCTTCCTGACCTCGGAAAAGAAGGCAAGGGGAAATGCGCTGTATGCCATGCAAAAGAAACCAACCTTCTTAGACCGATTGGCCCAAACATCGGTCACGAAGGCAGTAAGTTGAAACCGGAATGGTTGACAGAATTCTTAAAGAAACCGGACCGGATTCGTCCGATCGGCTTTATGCCGCTTACGAAGGCAAAGATGCCGAACTTTTTCTTCTCGGATGAGGAGCTTGCTGCTGTTGTCGCATATATGATGACGCTGAAGGATGAAGGGATTTCACCGAATGTCTTGCGCGGGTGGGATCCTTCCGATCCCGCAGAGATAGAAGAAGGGGAGTTTCTTTATTTTGAGCAGTATGCCTGCGATGGCTGCCACAAGAAGACCTCGGACGGTGAGGGAGGGGTTGTCGGGCCGGTCCTGTCTGATGCCATGAAGCGAATTCAGCCGGAGTGGTTGTTCTATTG
>JAJDBV010000087.1 GCA_029261165.1 Nitrospirota bacterium
ACGGCTTGCAGGTATTCCTTTTTGGATCGTGGACTCACAATAGTACCCTCCTTTTATCGAAATCTTTGGGTAACATTTATTATGAGTCAACGATCCCTCCTCTGAGGCCGCTTCGGTAACATTTTATTTGAGTCAATTCGGTATTGGCTCTTTCCGTTGACATGGGATCGGGGTTCATGTAGATTTACTTGTTTGTTATTTCCAGAGGGAAAGAATGCACAAATTAAAGCTCTTCTCAGGTAACTCCAATATAAATCTTGCCGAAGAAATTTCCCAGTATCTTGGAATTTCCTTAGGAGAAGCAACCGTTTCAACCTTCAGCGATGGGGAGATTTTTGTAAAGATCGGAGAGAATGTTCGCGGAACCGACACCTTCGTGGTGCAATCGTCTTCAGAACCCGTAAACACCAACATCATGGAGCTCCTTATCCTGATTGATGCCCTGAAGCGTGCCTCAGCGAAAGAGATTACCGCCGTCATCCCTTATTATGGTTATTCGCGTCAGGACCGAAAAGACCAGCCCCGGGTTCCGATCACCGCAAAACTGGTTGCCGATCTCGTCGCGGTTGCCGGGGCACACCGTGTCCTCACCATTGACCTGCATGCCGGACAAATTCAGGGCTTTTTTAATATCCCCGTTGATCATCTTTATGCCAGCCCCGTACTTCTGGACTACTTTAGAACGAAAGATTTCAATGACCTCATCATCGTCTCTCCGGATGCCGGAGGTGTTGAACGGGCCAGGGCCTTTGCAAAGAAAATGAATGTTGGTCTTGCCATTATCGACAAACGTCGGGAAGGGCCAAACCAAACAAAAATCATGAATATTATCGGAGATGTTGCCAATCGGGACATCCTGATCCTGGACGACATGATTGATACGGCAGGGACAATTTCCCAGGCAGCCCTTGCGATCAAAAAGAAGGGGGCCAACCGGATCTATGCAAGCTGCACGCATGCCGTCCTGTCGGGACCAGCGATGGAAAGACTGAATGATGCGCCGATTGAAGAGGTCATTGTGACCAACACGGTTCCTCCAAAAGGTGAGGGAGACCTCTACAGAAAGATCAAGGTCTTATCGGTCGCATCCCTCCTGGGTGAGGCAATTAAGCGGATCCACCAGGAGACTTCCGTCAGTTCCCTGTTTGTGTAAAAGAAAGTATGGTTACCAAGACCGGACTTGGAAAATTCGTCATAAAATTAATTTTTCGATTAGAATTGCCTGACCGATATGATATCGGCAGCACAGTATGAAGGAGGTTGTATGCAGAAGATAACGGTTCAGGGAGAACGGCGGACCAAAGCCGGTAAAGGGGTCGCCAGGCAATTGCGCTTCTCCGGGAAGATACCCGCAGTCATCTACAGTGAGGGGAAATCAGCCCTCTTAACATTAACCCCGGAAGAGATAGAGAAGGTCCTGCACTCTGCCTCTGGAGAGAACACCCTGATTAACCTTCAGATCACGGGAGAGAAAAAGGACCCGTCTGATACCGGTGAACATATTGCAATTTTGCGTGACTTTCAGAGAGATCCGATCACGGGAATGGTGCTCCACGCAGACCTTTTTGAGATCTCCATGACCGAGGCTATTTCCATTATGGTTCAGGTAGAAGTGATCGGGGAGACGCCCGTCGGAGTAAAAACCGATGGCGGCGCGCTTCAGCACAATATGCGTGAACTTGAAGTCCGATGTCTTCCCACTTTAATCCCGGATCATATTCAGGTCGATGCCTCCGCCCTGGAAGTGGGTCAATCGATTCACGTGAAAGATCTTCCAGTGAAAGAGGGGATATCATTCCTGGCCGATCCAAGTCTGGTCGTCGTCTCAGTCACGGCCGCCATCTCTGATGAGAAGCTGGAATCAATGCTCTCTGCGGAACCTGGGGAAAGCAAAGAACCCGAAGTCACTGCGGAAAAAGAGGACAAAGAAGGAGCTGGCGCGGAGACAAAGGGGGAAGAAAAAAGCAAGTGATCATCATGATTTCCTGATGGGATATCCATGACGAGACCATCTTGCCTCGCCCTTCCCCTGGTGGAAGCTTGAAACGGTATAAAACTTTGCCCCCAAAGGGCAAATTAATCCTGGGATCAGAACATTGAAACTGATTGTCGGCCTAGGGAACCCAGGGAAAGAATACGAGGAAACCAAACACAACATCGGTTACTGGGTCGTTGACGCCTTTGCCGGGCAACACCACATCTCTCTCCCAGAAATAAAGGGAGAAGCCAGAATAGGCCGTTCCCGTTGGAGAAGTGCTCACGAAGAGATAGACTTTCTCCTGGTGAAGCCGCTGACCTTTATGAACCGGAGCGGTCGCTCAGTTCGTGCGATGCTTGATCTCTTTCCCGTCTCCCCTTCTGATATTATCGTTATTTTTGACGACCTTGATCTACCGTGCGGACGTATTCGCTTGAGGTCGAAGGGCGGGGCCGGTGGACATCGCGGGGTCGGCTCAGTGATCGAGGAAGTGGGTGCCGAGGCGTTTATCCGTCTAAAAATCGGGATTGGAAGAGACCCGCAATGCAACCCCTCAGATTATGTCTTAAATCCTTTTCGCCCCGATGACAAGAGGTTGGTTTTAAACGGGGTGGAGAAGGCAGTCGCCTTACTTCCCCTCCTGTTGGAAGGTCGATTAACCGAGGCCATGAATAAATACCACCCCGAAAGATAGGAAAGTAAGAATGGCCATAAACTGTGGACTGATTGGGCTTCCAAATGTTGGGAAGTCCACCATTTTTAATGCGATGACGCGCGGTGACGCCGCTGTCGCCAACTTTCCCTTTTGTACTGTTGATCCAAATGTCGGCATCGTCGAGGTTCCTGATACCCGCCTGACCCGCCTGGCCGAGATTTATAAACCGAAAAAGCTCACGCCCACCAACATGGCTTTTGTCGATATCGCCGGCCTTGTGGCCGGAGCCAGTCAAGGGGAAGGCCTCGGGAATCAATTTTTGAGCCACATGCGGGAAACGGATGCCCTGGTTCATATTGTCCGGTGCTTTGAAGATCCTGAAATTGTCCATGTGGATGGGTCAGTCGATCCCGTGCGCGACATCGAAACGATCGATACCGAACTGATCCTGAAAGACCTGGATACAGTGGAAAAGCGCCTTTTTCGAACCGAGAAAAAGGCAAAGTCGGGGGATAAGACGGCAATCCATGAAGCCGATTTGCTGAAGGAACACCGGGAATGCCTTTCCAAAGGAAAGTCGGCACGCACACTTGCGCTGGGAGAAGAGGAAAACCCATTCCTGGAAGAACTCGCCCTCTTGACCGCAAAGCCGGTTCTCTATGTTGCCAATGTCCCGGAAAGCGAGGTCAAGGGAGGGAATCGCTATTCCGAACGTGTCGCGGAGATTGCACGCCTTGAAGGAACATCATCCATCACCATCAGTGGTAAGATTGAGTCTGAGATCGCCGCGCTCCCGCCTGAAGAATGGGAGGCGTTCTTAAATGAACTCGATCTGTCTGAGTCGGGTCTCTCCCGTTTAATTCGGGCCTCCTACAAAATGCTCGGCCTCCTGACCTTTTTTACTGTGGGAGAAGATGAGGTAAAGGGCTGGACCATCCGTGACAATACCCCCGCAGTCCAGGCCGCCGGAAAGATCCATTCCGACATCGAAAGGGGTTTCATCCGCGCCGAGATCTTTCGATATCAGGACCTGATCGAACATGGCAGCCTACAAACGATTAAAGCAAGAGGTCTCCTGAGACTGGAGGGAAAAGAATATCTGATTCAAGATGGCGATTGTACATACTTCCGTTTTAACGTGTGATTCCCAGGATCCGCAGTCGCGGAATTGGGTCATGATTTGACTCCGGTAGATCAAGTATGCTACAAAGCGTGACGATTTTGAATCCAACACCTAGCCACAATCCTCGCTCTAAAGACTGATTTAGGGCTAATAGCCAGGAGGGTCACTCTTTGAATGCCTACGAAACAATCTATATCGTAAAACCTTCCCTCTCCGAAGAAGAGATTACCAAAGTGACCGACAAGATCAAGACCCTGATTGAAAAAGATGGGGGGGAGGTCCTCGGGACGGAGTCCTTTGGAAAAAAGAGGCTCGCTTACGAAGTACGTAAAGAAAAAAGGGGGATCTATCTCATCCTCCATTTCAAAGCAATACCTGCAACCCTATTGGAGCTGGAGCAAACTTATCGCTTGTCTGAGTCCATCATAAAGTACATGACTGTTAAAATAAGCGAAGACCAGATAGGCAAGATGATCCCTGTCCGTGATGAAAAATCATTCTCACCCCGGGCGAGGGGCGGACGGTATTAGCGCGACCACCGGTCAGGAAGTCGTTAAGGGAGGCGTGTAATGGTAAGCTTTAACAAAGTCATTCTCATCGGAAATCTGACCAGAGATCCTGAGGTTCGATACACCCCCAGCGGGACGGCGGTTGCCAGTTTTGGACTGGCCGTGAATCATCGCTACAAGCAAGGGGACGAGATGAAAGATGAGGTCTGTTTTGTCGATATTGTGGTTTTTGGAAAACAGGCTGAAAATTGCGGACAATACCTTTCAAAAGGACAAGGCGTCATCGTCGATGGACGTCTCCAGCAGCGCAGGTGGGAAACAGAAGAAGGTCAGAAGCGAAACAAGCACGAGGTCGTTGCCCAATCTGTTCGTTTTCTCCCGAAACGGCAGGGACTGGACGGAGGAGCGGATAAAGGCGGCATGGCTGTTGAGGAGGGGGGCGACGACGTCCCATTTTAAGGAGGATGTGTGGAAAAGAAATATCTTCAAAGAAGACGCGTATGTCGATTCTGTACCGAAAAGATAAAAGACATCGATTATAAAGAAATCCAGATTTTAAAAGGATTTATCACGGAGCGCGGAAAGATCATCCCCATGCGCATCTCGGGGAATTGTGCCGGACATCAGCGCCAACTGACGACCGCGATAAAACGGGCCAGAAATATTGCCTTCCTGGCATTTGCAGAAGAACGCTAAGGACCAAGCTCCCGGAAAATGAATCTTATTGACCCACTGCGCATAAATTGATATAGTTTATCCCACCTTGTTCTGATCTCCACCATCATATGGAGAATGCCTATGTTGTCTTCCACAAAAAAACCCGGGACTAAAAATAATAGAGTACACCAAAGAACCCCGTTTATCGTTTTAGAGGTCCAGGGGAAACATTCTAATGAAGTATTTCTGGCTTCCGCAGAAAATTTAAGCCCGGGGGGCCTTTTTCTTTCCTCCTCCAAGAAACTCAAGGTGGGAGGACAATTTCCAATTGAATTTGTCCTCCCCGATATGAAGACAAAGATTTTCTGTACCTGCGAAGTGGTCTGGAAAAAGAACTATGACAATCTTGGCCTCGCTTCAGAAGGAATCGGGGTTCGTTTTGTTGACATGGACCCCTCTCAGAAAAAAACGATTTCCGATTGGGTTGATAAGAGACACAAAAAGAAACGCCGACCATGAATCTATTTTTTTCCTTAACGCTTTTCATAAAGCGACACCGCAGGCACACCCTCCTCTCATTCATCATCCTCCTTTTCCTTGCTCCATCCGTCACGCATGCCCAACCCGGAGAACTGCGGACCGATGTCTTTGATGCTAAAGTTCTCAAGGTCATAGACGGGGATACCATCCGACTGGAAGATGGAAGGCTCGTCCGCTATCTTGGAGTCAATGCCCCTGAAGTCCGGAAAAAAGTAGGCGGCAAATGGGTTTTTGATCCGGAACCTTTCGGCGAAGCGGCCACAGCTTTTAACCGGAAACTGGTAGAAGGGAAAACGGTCCGCCTACAAATTGACCCTGCACGTCCAAGAGACCGCTTTGGCCGTCTCCTCGCCTATGTTTTCGTCGAAAATGAAAGAAAATACTTTGTCAATGTAGAATTGCTGAAACAAGGCCTTGCAAAGATGGATATCATGCCCTTGGGAACAGAACACCGTATAATGTTTTGGAGTGCGGAAGAAAGTGCCTGGACAGATAAACGCGGTGTTTGGTCGGACGGTGGAAAACCGGAATAAATGGAAGTCCCGATCCCTAACTTTTACTTCATGGGCATTCAATTCATCCATCTCTTTGCCCTTTCAGTATGGGTCGGCGGGATTGTCATCATCGGCGCCATTGTCGCGCCAACCCTCTTTAAGAAAATAGAACCACGACGGCAGGCTGGAGAACTCATGGGCCAGATCCTCTCGAAATTTGACAAAGTCGCCCTGTTCTGCAGCGGAGCCTTGATTAGCACCGGAATGATAAAATTTTTTACATGGGAAAACCTGACCCCATGGAATGCAACCCGCTATCTGGCAATCATGACCATGTCCGGAGTCTGTTTCTATTCGGTATTTGTTATTTCTCCGCGGTTACGGGCCAGGCTGCCGCAACAACCGTCCGGAAATAAAACGGATGAGAGCGACTTTCCGGGACAGGGACCTGAAGGTGGGATGCCGCGCACTGAGTTCAGCAAATTGCACTTGATTTCTGTTCGACTGATGATGGTTAATCTCGTTTGCGGCACTATCGCCCTCTTGATGGCATAAGTCCGCCGGGGGCTGGACAGACATTAGAAACCTGTCCCGTTTGCCTCGATCTACTGACGTTCCCTTTCTTTTGCACTTCCTTATATTACATACTTGTCGTACGCCTACGATTTATTTGAGAATTTGGATCGTTCAGTTGTATAATGAGCGTCCATTGTAGAGGAGCATGATGTCGGAATCGTTTGATGCCCTGGTCGCAGTCATGGCACGTTTGAGAGGGGAAGGGGGTTGTCCCTGGGATCGAGAGCAAACGACAGAATCTTTAAAACCTTTCCTGATAGAAGAAGCCTACGAGGTCTTGGAAGCCATTGAATCCGGCCGGGCAGAGCCACTCTGTGAGGAGCTGGGCGATCTGCTTTTTCAAGTCCTTTTTCATGCCGAGATCGCAAAAGAGCGTCATCTCTTCGATATTGAAAAAATCCTGCTTACAGTCACAGAAAAGATGACCCGCCGTCATCCCCATGTCTTCGCACCTGAGAGGCCAGCGGGGAAGGACACCTCCCCGATGAATAGCAGGGAGGTCCTTGCAAAATGGGAGGAGATAAAAAAGAAGGAAGATCGGCATCGAGACCGGAAATCTGCCCTCGACGGCATCCCGAAACAACTCCCGGCCTTGCTCCGCGCCCATCAACTTCAGGCGCGTGCAGCCCGCGTCGGATTTGATTGGAAGACCGCTGAGCCGATTCTCGCCAAGGTGGAAGAAGAGGTACAGGAACTCTGTGAGGCTGTCGCAGAGAGGGATACTGCCGGGATCGAAAATGAGCTGGGCGATCTGCTTTTCTCCATCGTCAACGTCGCGCGCTTCCTAAAAGTCAATCCGGAAGACGCCTTACGTGGGACGGTACAGCGGTTTACCGGACGTTTTAAAAATATGGAGTCGGCAGCAGAGAAGAGCGGCGGATTGAACGCGCTTTCGCTTGAGGAGATGGACGCGTTGTGGGAAAAGGCAAAATCAGACGAGAAGGCCTTACTTCCCCTGGATTAATGTTATTTTATAAAAAGGAAACGGACCAATGAGTCAGCAGCTCCGTATCATCCTCATTATGTTGTCAATCATTATCATCTTTGCCTTTTTTGTGCATCTTACGACCAAGACAATCGCCCCGGAAAAAATGGATTCTGGAATGATTTCGTTTGATATGTCCCGCCCACGCGCCCCCAGCGAATCCCGGAAGGTGAAGAATCCGATCCTGGTCTCGACAACGGTAATCAAAGAAGGAAAGGAAGCCTACCTCGGCAAGGGGGGGTGTGCAACCTGTCACGGCAAAACCGGGCGGGGAGACGGCGAAGGCGGTGTCCTGTTATCTCCTCCACCGCGCGACCTGACCGATGCGAACTTCCATCTCCTTCGCACCGACGGAGAGATGTTCTGGTCGATCAAACACGGTGTGGAGGGGACAGGGATGTTTAAATATGTCCCACGCATGCTTTCTGAAGAAGAGGCCTGGAAGGTCATCCATTATATTCGAACATTAAAACGGGAACATGTCTCGGGGTCCGGATAATTCCAGCGAGGGCAAGAGGAGAGAAAAGTGAGGTTTTATCCCTTCATCCTGATCGTCATAACCCTTCTGGCCTCATGCGGACCGAAGATCATTCCGGATGAGATTTCGGTGAGGATTGACAAAGACCTCTCTTTCGAGGAAGTCACCAAAGATCCTGAGGCCTATCGTGGAAAGACCCTCCTGCTTGGAGGGGAAATCATTGAGACGCGTAATTTAAAGGAAGGCACAGAGATCGAGATCCTTCAAAAACCGCTCGACACAGGTTACGCGCCTCTCCCGGTCGATGTGTCGGCAGGGCGTTTTTTTCTGAGCGACCCGTCCTTTTTGGACCCCGCCATCTATAAAAGCGGCCGCCGCGTAACGATCGTTGGGGTCGTGAAGGGTGGGCGCTCCCGTCAAGTCGGAGGTGCGGTGCGGTTCGATCTCGTCCTGGAAAAGGAATATATCCGCCTCTGGCCTCTGGGAAGGGGAAGACCCTACGATGCCTCGCCCACCTTTCACTTCGGTCTCGGTGCGATCTTCAGCAGGTAAAAACAGGAGCCGGACAGAAAGTACTTGTTATGCCTGAACAGACCCTTAAACAAAGGAGATGATATGCAGCGCGTGACCAAGAAACAAAAACATTCCCTGATGATATTTTTTTTCATCCTCCTGGCCATGGTTTTTTCAGGGATGCAGCCGGTAGAAGCAGACCATATCAGTGAGGCGGATGTTGAGCAGTTTGTCCGGGCAAGGATTGATCTTGGCGAGTCGATGGGGAAATTCTTCCGGGGTCGACGGTCTCCGCAATTTGGACCAGAGGGGGGAGCCCCCGACATGGAAGCGCTTCGAAGACTTGAAACGGAAATCAACAACCATGTCGCCAGTGTTCTGGCCAAGCATGACCTGAGCATCGAGGCATATCAGGACAGAAGCCCCGAGATTTTTGAAGACAAAGAAGCCGTCAATCGGTTCTTAAAGGCCCATCCTGATTTGAAGGAACGGTATGAAAAGCTTCCTCAGAGTCCAAGGAGGCGGGGGCGATAAGACTCTAGCGTGCTTGACAATCGTTATTATTTCTGTGGAATGGGCCGACAAGAACGCCCCCCACACAGACGGTATTCGGCGCATTCTGGTTCATAGTGACAAATCCCGTGGAGGTTGCGTTAAAACCGCCCACCGGTTCGGTAACTGTAAAAGTCCCCGTTATGGCAGACGTCCCACCCGTTCCCGTATCCGGGCACCCAAACTCATCCCCTGTAAACGGACAGTTGATCGTATAAGATCCGGTGGCAGTTCCGACAAGGTCGCCGTTGACGTCTGTCTCGGAATTGATGATAAAATTCATCTTCATCCCTCCCTGCGCCTGTTCGGCCCCATCCAGATCCTCATCGAACGCGAACCGCATCTCATTGCAGCGAACGGTTGTCGGCGCCGGTGCGGCACAAATCCCACCAGCAGACGCAACAGGTCGCGACTCCAGGGTTTGGAAATGGGTTGTATCCAGGTTGTTCACCCCCGCGCCGCAGGTTGCTTGATCAAAACATTTGTTGGTAAGCTCTCCAGTGACCGTGATCAAAAAATTGGGTCCGGCCCCAACGGAGACCGACCCGCCATGGACGGAGAACCCGGGGATCTGAACATTGCTCGAGCCGGACGGGACGGCATCATTCGTCGGTCCGCCGAAGGATAAGCCGGCGTCCAGGGTGGCTGGCGTCCCCAATATGGGATCCAAGCCGGTACCCAGCTGGGTATCCGCCCCGGACGGAATCAAGAACGGAGTAACACGGCAGGGGACAGGAGTCGGCGCTTGGTTGATCCCTTCGTGGCAGAGGTCAAAGCTGAGCGACCCCCCTTGAATCGGGATCGTGACCGTCCCGTCATCAAAGGCATCGGTCGGGTCACGTTTGTTGGCGTTTTCGGTAAAGTTCATCTGATTCCGTCTCGTCGTTGTCCGAGTCCGAGAATCGGTGGCAAGAGCAAAATCAAATGCCCCAAAACCGAGGAGGATCAAGAAGAAAAGAGAGAGGCCTTTTATACTTTTACGATTCATTCTGTTTTTTCTCACTATGGAATTGTTGTGCAATTCCCTACCGGCGCACCGGTGCATGGGGAGGCAGCCGATGATGAGCTCATCATCGGCAGTGTGGTCGTCGGGAATGTTCCGGCATTATAGGTAAAGCTGCCCGATATGGTGGAGGTATCGAACTCCCGGTTGGCAAAGTTAAGGTCGATAACCCCATCGATATTATCCCCAAAAACCGGGTTCTGTATCCGTTGGGTCCAATTGATGGTTGGGGGGATAAAGAAGGTCGCAGTGCTCCCGGTAATCTGCCACTCGGATGTCTGATCAAACACCTGTTCTCCTCCAATCCCCGCACCAACCGGACCCGGATCAGCCAGGGTTCCGAAGGCGGTCCCCGATACGGCGATTACCTCTTTTTCCCGCTGTTTGCTCCCCACGCAGGCAACAGTGCCAGCGGTACAGGCTACAGTCAGATCCACATCCGTGATGCTGGTTGTGGTGTTGTTCCAGATAAACCGGTTTTTCAGATCTAAACTGGCATGTAAATCAGAGGTGGTACCAAAATTTAAATTGGGCGTATTCGAATCCCCCAAGAAAGTGGCGGGCGAAAAAATGACCGATTCGAGAATGTTGGCCGCCGGGAATGCCGGAATCGTCATCCCCTGGCTGGCCGGATCGAACCTTAAATCCCCGCAGTTCAAGCTATTGCCCCCCGCGTCCACTTCATCCGGGCGGATGCCGTTTCCGTCATCTTGGCCACACCTGACCGGATCAGACGCCGCTGAGATCATTCCAAACATATTGTCCGTAATGGCGCCGGGGCCAAGGCGGCTGAAATGGGGAGCGATTTCCGTTCCTGTCACATCAACCCCATTCACATTCAGACTAAATGAAATAGGACCCGCCAGCAAGTCAGGATCCGTTCCGGAGTGGAGGATGAGTGCAGAGGGGTTAAACCCAGGGCTATTGGCGGTACAAGTCGCATCGCTTGGGCAAGGGGAGGGTCCTGTTGCCAGTTTACTGGTCGATTGGGTGTTGCTGAAGAAGTCGGAGGTTTGGGACCACCCCTGCAGAGGATAAAGGAAAAAAATAGGGGAAATGACAATGACATAGACAAGGCGAACCACGCAACCCTCCCTTCATGACCTTTCATTCTGCCAAAGATTCCATAGTAGGTCAAGGACTATTTTGCGATACGTAATACAAACGCAATTTTTGTCGATCCATCAGCGGGTGGCTAAGGGGGGGGGGGACATCCGCCCGGAACGGAAGGGTCCCACTGGGGGATGAGTGAAGTGAGGACGGATGGAGGACTCGAAGGACGGGCCCTGCTGATCTCACAAGATTTATCCCGCTTGTACTCGTAAAGGTATATGCTTGACCTTATCTTGACCTTATAATAATCCCCGCATAAAATATGACTATGTTTGTAAAACAGCGCTCGATATCTTGTGTCATTGTTTTTTCTCTTCTTCTCAGTTTATCCGTTATTGGTTGCGGTGGCCATGATGATGTGGGGCAGTTGCCGGTGATTTCGTCCGTCACGACGGAAAAGGGGACCGCAGAGGCCCCCGTTACGGGTGGAACGGCTGTGACGATTCGCGGGCTTCATTTTTCGGACGATGCGAAGGTGACGTTTGGCGGCCAGGAATCGGCCAAGGTTGATGTTCCCAATTCAACGACGATCATCGCAACGACAGGGGCTGTTTTTCGCTCCGGAATCGTTCCGATCACAGTGACCACCGGAGGGCAGATCGTAAAGAAACCATCGGCCTTTAACTATACGCCGCTGACTGCTTTTTTTTCTGACCGGGATGGCGACTTTGAGGTCTTCACCATGGAAACGGATGGAGCGGGGGTGAGGCAGATCACAAAGAACACCCTTCGCGATCCACTCGATCCGACGACGCTTATTACGGATGAGTCTCCAAGATTTTCCCCTGATGGGAGGAATATTATCTTTGATTCGAACCGTACGGGAGATTTTGAAATCTTTATCATGGGACGGGCCGGGACCGACCCGACAAACATCACAAATGATCTAGCAATCGACCAGACCCCCGCCTTTTCACCGGATGGGGGGCAGGTCGTTTTTATCTCAAATCGCTTGAACGGCTTCCAGAATCCCGAGGGGGATTTTGAAGTTTTTCTCATGGATCAGGACGGGAGCAATCTGCAGCAACTGACCCAAAATACCAAGAGCGATCGTGATCCGGTCTTCTCACCCGACGGCGGTCAAATACTCTTTGTCTCCGACAGGGATGGAGATGAAGAGATCTTTCTTATGGACCGAAATGGGAACAATCCACAGCAACTCACCCTAAATACCACGAGCGATCGCCATCCGGTCTTCTCACCCGACGGCAGCCAAATCCTTTTTGTCTCTGACAGGGATGGAGATGAAGAGATCTTTCTTATGGATCGAAACGGGAACAATCCGCAGCAACTGACCCTAAATACCGCGAGCGATCGTGAACCAGTCTTCTCACCCGACGGACGCGAGATTCTCTTCACGTCGAATCGCACCGGCAACCTTGAGGTCTTTCTGATGAAATGCGATGACGGCGGTATCGATTTCGCGACCTGCAACCTTACGGATGTAAACCTGACGCTCCATGTCGCCACGGATTCCGCGCCATCTCTCTCTCCCTGACCGGACGCAGCCCCCGGCAGGCGCCGGATCATCCATTCGGGGTCTGATCACACTGATCGCCTATCCCATCTCCATCGCTATCGGCCTGTTCGGGGTTGGGCGTAAAAGGACAGTTATCGACCTCGTTTGGGATGCCGTCTCCATCATCATCGACGGTAATGAACTCGCAGGCATCGCCGATTCGGTTGCCGTTTGCATCGGCCTGATCCGGATTGACAATATTCGGGCAGTTGTCACTTGCATCCAAGACGCCGTCCCCATCCGAATCCCCTGGGAGTGCCGCTTCCGGCCCGATTAATTTAATCACATAGGTGCTGTTTGGATCGAGGGAGAGGCTGTAGTTCCCATCAAGGCGCCCAGAAAGACAGTTTGGATCGGAGACGCAAATCTCATCGTTTCGGGTCCCTAATAAGGAGATCCCTGCGTTACCGACGCGGGTGCAGATGGTGCCCAGGGGCCGGCACGTGATCCCTCTTACCCCTACGGAGGAGGACGACCCTGGACTGACGAAGAGGTCGGCAAAGGAAAGGGTCTCAGGTTGAAAAACCGTCACAAGGGCGTTGCCCGAGAAGGGCCGGGTGGAGACCTCAGGGACCGCCTTGATCATCGCAAGCCCGACGGGAACATTGAAGGCGATGAAACGGCCCCCCGTTGTTGTCTTATCGAGCACTTGCCCCGTGACACTGTTCTTCACATCGTCATTTGTTTCGTTCAGATACCGAACCGTCCCGACAGGGCTTCCACCTTCGTCCCTCACTTCAACCACGACCCCGTCTGCCGGGGATGAGAAACTTAAGAGGAGGGAGAGGGTCACTGATGCGGTGTTGGCGACGGCAAGATCGGCCCGGCCATCCTGGTTGAAGTCCCCTGCGACAAGGGAGCTTGGACCGGGTCCGACAGGAAACAACCTGGAGGCCGTGTTAAAGCGACCATTGCCCAACCCGAGGAGGAGAGAGACCTTCCCTGAAGCTTCATTGGCCAAGGCCAGATCAAGCCGTCCGTCCTGGTCAAAATCGATGAAGGTCATGGCACGGGGGGCGCTCCCCGCTTCAAGGGGACAATCTTCAATGACCGCGGCCGTCTCCGGGAGACAATCCGTCTTCGTAAATCCACCCAGCCCATCACCAAGGAAGGACGTCACCGTGTCGGAACCGGCATTCGCCACCGTCAGATCAAGGTTGCCGTCTCCGTCAAGGTCCCCGACGGCAATGGCATTCGGTTGGGACCCTACCTGGAGCGTCCCCGGGATGTTCCGGCTGAGGAGGAGAGAGACCGTATCCGATCCAAAGTTGGCAATCGCCTGATCAAGGAGCCCATCCCCATCAAAATCTCCGCTGGCGATAGCTCCGGGTGTGTTGCCCACCGGGCAGGGTATCGGACAGGGGGAGTCTTGCGAAGAGAAACCGCCGTTCCCATCCCCTAAGAGGATCGAGAGGTCGTTTGATATGCTATTGGCGACGGCAAGATCGAGGTTCCCGTCGCCGTCGATATCGTTTGTTGTGATAAATTGGGGGGCCAGACCAACCCCATCGCTAATCGCTCCAAATCGTTCTATAAATCTTCCGTTCCCGAGGCCGAATCGTGTCGAGACAGAGTCCGATCCCAGATCGGCCACCGCCAGATCAAGCCTTCCATCCCGGTCAAAATCACCGACTGTGATCGATCTGGGGTCCGTGCCAACCTGAATCGGAGGGAGGGTCGTTCCATCAAAGCCGCCGTCTTTCCGGCCAAGCAGAATGGAAACAAGACCAGGTGAGCGGACGACGGCAAGGTCAAGAAGATTATCTTCGTCAAAGAGGCCGGTGGCGACAGCATGGGGGGCGCTCCCCAACGAGATCGGACCGTTAGGATCCGGATTGAAGCTCGCCTCGACCACCTTTCCCGCCACCATCCCTTTTGTATTATCAAAGATGACGTTCCCCTTGCCGGCAAGATCTGATGTCTCCGTCATAGAGCTGATGAAAAGCCGCTGGTTTGGACGACCCGTCAATTTGGTCTTGAGCTGAAAGTTATAGGTATCGATAAAACCCGCCTTTGTCGCCTTGAGGAGGAACTGACTATTTGCAGCCAACGACACGCCGGTTGTAAAGTCGCCTGAAGCAAAGGTGCCCTTTGCTCCCAGGACCGACACGCTAACATCCGGGACGGGAGTATCGCCTAGATTGGTCATCTTACCCGAGACAGAGACGGTTAAGGGTGTATGGTTGATCGTGATATCGGCCAGCGTCACGCCGCCCTGAAAGGTCCGTACCTGGAGATTCCCTGAGTCATCCGACGAGACGGCCTTAATCATCACTAGACCGGGAAGGAGATTCGAGATGAGAAAGCGGCCGTTTGCCGTCGTCGTGCTTAGATTCGGGTCGATGGCTCCGCCATTGAAGTAATCAATTTGACCGACCGGCTGTCCTGTGGTGATTGGAAGACCCTGGCCATCGATCCTCATCTGAGTCACCTCTATCACGACCTCGCCCACGGCGCCGTCAGGGCTTCTATTCAGGACCCTCCCCAATATCGCCCCGGTCCCTCCGGTCGGTGAAACGAGGGTTTTTGATACGGCGACCAGGTCCCGCACCATGTCCTGACGTCCCGTCCCGATGGTCTGGAATGTCGCCACATGATCGACGCTTTCATCCACTTGGACGATGTAACGGCTGTTGGCTAATAATGGAACGTCGTCGTCCAGGTCGGTCCCCTTTGCTATGGAATATAATCCATCTGCAGCAGTCGGGCCGGGATTTCCCGGGGGCGGTGTTGTAACACCGAGTATATTGATTGTTGCATTACCAACTGGTGTGCTTTGATCCTCTTCTGTGACCGTGCCTGACAATGCGATTGTAAAAGGGGGCTCGCTCAAACCGACCCTCTCGATCGGTGTGACGCTGATCGTTTTCAACGAAATGCCATTCGGAAAAATGGGAACTATCGCACTGCCAGCCGATTTCACGACACCGCTTCCTCCGATTGAGGCGACGGTGGCGTGGGCCGTCAAAAAGAGGTCGCCCGGGGGAAGATTCAAGATCATAAACCGTCCGTTTGTACTCGTCGTCGCGAGGGCTGGATCCGGCCGGTCTGTCCCGGCATCAAAATAGGTGATATCACCCACCTCTCCCCCCAGGCGATTCGTTGCACGGACGATGCCCCCCCCCTTCCTTGTTCCAAACTCAACGATCCTACCGATGAGGATCCCCTTACCCGGATCCAGTGTGATCCCGGCTTCCGCAGCAAGGGATCGGCCCTCCCGGATAGAGACAGATCTCAGGTCTTGTATGACCTCTGTCGAGGCCGTTCCTGCCTGGAGTCGGCCTAGGTTTGTCGTTGTTTCCTGGTAGGTGTCATGATGATCCGCCGCGGTGACCTTCAAGAGAAAACGGCTGTCCGATCCAAAGCCGGAGCCACGAAAAGCCCCGGTGTTTGATGATGTCAATATGCCGGATAGGCCCGGGACAGCAATTTCAGCCTGAGACACCCTGGTTGTGCCGTCCAATTCGTTCACCACGCCGGATAATATTACCGTCGGAATGGGGACGGTGAAGACCTCCATGTTTGCCAATGAGACACCGCCGGCGAAAGCGGTGACGCGCCCGTTCCCCCTCCCTCCTCGTATGGCCTTGATGAAGAGCTCTCCCGGCGGGGCGTTAAAGACCGTGAAGCTTCCGGAGGCAGCAGTCCCCTCCGTATTGATGAACTCCGGGGTGCCGCTAATGCTGTTAAAGAGAAGGGGCGCGACGATGTCCCCTGCGCTGTTCGTGACCCCGATGAGGGTATTCCCCTCTTCATCCTTGAGGATATTGCCGGCGGCATCGATGCCGCCAATTAAAACATTGCTGACGGGCGAACCCAGACCGTCGACAACGGTGCCGCTGATGACTCCGTTTTCTTGGGACTGTACCAGGTTTCCAGGGGCGGCAGTGACCAAGTTCTGGACATCTGCCCCTGAAATGATCCTGAGATTCCCCTGTATTCCTGAGATGTCCCCCGACCCGGTTTTGAAATTGAAGGTATGCGTCGTCACGAAGGGGACCTGGAATCCGGCGGTAAACTCTTCACCGACGGGGAAAGGATCGGAGTTGCATGCATAGAAGGCGACCCCTCCAAGAAAGAGAAGGGGGATCAGTTTCATAGACATTCTTGCGAGCAACGGGGCCTTTTCCTCCTAAAAGCTGTAAATGACCTCTAAGTAGAGACGATTGCTGTCTTTAAAGAAACCGATAAAGTCAAATTCACCGACCCGCGTTCCCCGATCACCCAGGAAGAAGTCGGCACCGAACCGCAGTTGAACGCGATCCGTGAGCCTTGAATCCATACGCGGCCTCAGCAAATAATCGGCTTCATTGATAAAGTAGAGGATAAGCATCTGAGTGCTTATCCGGTCGTTCAAAAAGGTCTTCCTGCCAAAAAAAGCCGCGACGGTATCAATCTTGTCTTGCAGGATGGACCTTTCCCAATTGAGTATACCTTGCTGAAGAAGCTGAATAGCAAGATCGGTGCCGAAGAGAGAAAAATCGAGACCGACGGCATACTTTATAAAGTCCCTCTTTAATTCTCCCAGGGTCGGGCCGCTGTTGATGGCCCCAGTCTCAAGCAGTGTGCCGAAATGCTTTCCGAAGGTGTAGGCAAATTCACTGTTGAGGACGATTTTTCCAAAGCTTTTGGAGAGGGTCGTTCCGAGGATGGTCAGGCGCGTTTGTCGGGGGACGAAATTCACGGTCAGCGGCGCCTGGAATCCCCCGCCGGTTCCCCCCGTGATGGCCCGAAAACTGGCCGGGAAATCATCCCAGGTATAAAAGGCGCTGAATGAAAGTTCCCATCCTTGAATGTTTTTCAAAAGACGTCCGGCCGCCTCACTGTTCTTGAATCCATCGATATTCAGATCGAGGGAGGAAGAGAGAAAAGATTGAGGGGGCTCAAACCCCGGCAGGATCTGAAACTGCTCAAATTCCGTCCCCTGAGGGGCTGGTTTGTGGGGTTTGACCTCAGTGATCCAGACCAGTTCCAAGGCGTAGTCTTTTGGGGAAAAGTCGGCCTTGACCATCATGAGTGGAATAAATCGGTCTTCCACCTCTCTCAGGATGAATTCAGAAAAGTCGAACGGGTTGAGTTCGTCCGTTACCCGCGACCCCTGAACGACACCCCAGCGGACGATCTGCCTTCCGATGCGGAGATCCAAGGCTCCCAGATGGATATCGAAGAAGATTTCCCGTATCTCAAAACGGCGTTTGATCATATCAACGTTCCTGGAGTTCTTGACGTTGACCCTGGCGACTTCCTCTGAGGTGGGTGTCTGGGGAAGCTGGGTGAGGACCGTATTCGGGAACCGCCTCGGACTAATGGTATCGATGTCGATCAAATCATAGATTGCATCATAGAATGCCCGAACCCGTGTCGTCACGCGGAGATCCTTTGCAAGCATATACCTTGTATTCAACCGGAAAAGATTGAGCGACTTGGTGAATGAGACCGGTTCATTGATCCGATAGGCCGTCTCATTTTTAAATGAGCCATCGAGACTGAGCCGGGATTTGGCAAAGCCCAAGATGTTGTTTTTCATAAGGGGTTTCTTTTCCTTTGTACCAAGCTTGCGCTTCCAGAACCGCTCAAAAACCGTTGGGACAAGGGGATCTCGACCGAAATGAAAACGGATTGCCCCTCGAATATCGAATCCATCCAAGCTAAGCTTCAGCTTACTTGGTCTTGCGCCTTCGACCACTTGATCTCTCTCACACGCGATCACCTGGACGGTTTCTCCCTCTGTTCGGGTATCGACCTGCCGAAAACAGGGGCTGTCCGAGATGCCTGGAAGACCGGCAGGGATCAGACGGAAGTCTGATGGAAATTCCCGTTTTACTTTCAGTTTTGAGATATTCCCCCAGATATAATCCACATTCAATCCGACCGATAACCAGGACAGCAGGAAAAATTCTCCGCCGATACCGAAGCGGGTTGTGAAGCCTCTCCCTTTCGACTCGGTTGATCCAAATGAGGCGAAGGGATTGCCGATTGGGTTTTCTTCAACCTTTATCAGGGAGTCGATGGTCAGGGTGGCGAGGACTCCGCCAACCAATCCGATATTCAGGTGCATCCGACCCTTTTCAGGACTGTTGATGATGGAATACCGCCATGCAAGTTGGAAGTGGTTGATTGTCAGGTTATATCGGGCGCTTCTTGGCACGCGTAAAGGCGCTTCGTTCGGGGAAAGGAGAAGTGGAACCATATCACTTCTGATAGAGGCATTCTGCCATTCTGATACAGAGAAGACAAGAGAATGTCTCTGACTGATCTCCCATTCTGCTTCAATACCCACACTGAAATCTCCGCTGACTTTAGATATGGGCATGTTCCGGGACTCAGAGAGGAAGTCCGGGTTTGAAGGAAGGAGATGGTTGGGGTCTTGGATGATGACCCTTCCTGAATTGGCAAGTACACTGTTCAGCCCTTTTAAGGCGGGGCGATAGTAGCCTGTTGTCAAGCCAACAGTGAGGCGCTTTCCGATATTATTCCAGGTCGGGTATGGCACCTTCAGATCTGTGGTAAGTGTTGCCCCGAAGCTGACAAGGGTCCTCCGGTAGGCCCCAAGAGAAGCGGCCTGGCCGGAGTTGAGGCTGACCAGGGCGATCGGCGCCGCCGCGGAGAGGTTCGATTTGTTCTCTTCTCCTAGATACCTGGCGAATAAGGAGAGCCCAGGGGTGAGCCGATATGTCAGGCCGATCCTGTATGTCGTCAAAATATTTCGTCTGCGGCGCGACGTCCCCTCACTCAGGGCCAGAGAATCGGGGCGACTAAACCGGGTATAGGTCTTGGTCAATCCGAGATTGCCCGTGACATTCCGGGTGAACGCCCGCTCATAGGTCAGAGAAACGGCATGCGATCGATTTGCCTGATCATTGGCATCGATATTATTATCAAGAAAGGTGTAACTTAAGCCGGGCCGCCCCAGACGATATCCCCTTGCTTGGAGGTTTTGGGCCGCACCCAGCCTGACGCTCTGTCTGGTTGCATCAAAGATGGGGTTCGTGCGCGCCTTCAAGCGTTGATAATCATAATGGAGAACAATCTGACTCGGCGTTGTTCCAAGCCTGACGATCTCGCCCGAGAAGGTGTGGCTGAGAAATGTCGAGCGGGTTTCCGTTTCACTTCCGCCGGAGAAACCATGCCGTAGGCGATATGATTGTAGGAAGGTATAGGGCGGATAAAAGGAGACAGCCGAGAGTGAGAGCCCTTCATTGAGGAAAAAGAGCTGTGTGCGGTGGAGAAATCTGTTTTGGATATTCACTTGAAGAGGGAGAAGAAATCTGGGTGTTTTTCTCAGATAATAGGTCAGTCCGAGAGCGATATTGGAGGAAAGTTCACTTTCCGGATTGCGGCTTCGGTTCCGATTGCTGTCATAGGTCAAGAAGGTATCGGTGAAGCTGACACGGTATCGTTTTTCATAAAAATCGACGCGCCCTTTCGCCCGTCGCCCCTCCGGCGTCTCCTCCCGCTTCGGCTGGGCGAGCACCTTCCGGTATGCTTCAACTGCCTCCTTATACAGGCCCTGTTTTTCAAGGAGGACCCCTAGACGGAGGTGGGGGGGCGCTTCCCTCGGCCTAAGCGCGCCCGCCTTCTTGTAGAACCGTATCGCCTCCTCTATCTGATCCTTCTTTTCGTAGAGAGACCCCAAGCGCAGGTGGCTCGGGTAGTGGCTGGGGTCGATCTCTATCGTCCGCAGAAACCTGGCCTCAGCCGCCTTCGCTTCTCCTTTTTTGAGGGCGATCCGGCCGAGATTGAAGTGGGCGAAGACCTGTTCCGGCAGGAGGGAAAGAACGGCCAGGAATTCAATCTCAGCCTTCCCCGGGTTTCCACCGGCCAGAAATGCCACCCCTTTTTCGATGTGGGCCTGAACTTTCCGGCCGACCTCGAGTGTTTCACCAATCTGGCTCAGTTTTCGCCTGGCCAACTGGGCCTTCTCCTGATCCTTATCAGGGGCTTGTGACAGGACCGTTTGATATTCGAGGATTGCCTCCTTGATCCGCCTCTGTTTTTCATAGGTCTCCCCTAGGAGGAGACGGGCAGAAAAGAAATCTTCTTTTTTTTCCAGGGCCTTGTTGAGTAATATGGCAGCCGCGTCCAAGCGGTTTTTTCGGCTTGCGATTGTCGCCAGATTGTATAAAGCAAAGGGGTTGTCCGGATCGAGTGAGATCACCTTCTGGAAGGCCTCTTGGCTATGCTCAAGGTCCCCTTTTCGTAAGAATTCTATCCCCACCTCAAAATGGGCGTCCGCCTCTTCCTTAAACTGCGTGAGTCGTTTTTCCGCTTCTTGGACCTCGCTCCCCTTCCCCCTTAAGGAGAGGACGATCCGATACTCCTCGATGGCCTTCTCGACGAGCCCCTGGGTTTGGTAAAGGAGCCCGAGGACATAATGACTCCCCGCATGGTCCGGATCGATGGCAATGGCCACCTTGGCTTCCTCGACGGCCTTCTCAGTAAGGCCCATGGCGGCATAGGCCTGCCCCAGGAGGAGGTGGGCCTCCAGGAGCTCCGGCTGGTGTCGAATGGCCCCCCGGAATACCTCGATCGCCTGATCGATTTCCCCTTTTCGTGTATAAATGATCCCGAGATTCAGATAGGAAGGGGAATGGGCCGGGTTGAGCGCAATGACCCCCCTGAACATTTTGATGGCGTTTTCCAGGTCTCCGACCGCCATGAAGCGGCGGCCTTCCTCAAAGAGCGCCTCTCCTGCCGCATCTGCCTCTCCTTGACCCAAGAGGGGCGCAGGGAATATCAATTGTGTACAAAGGAGGAAGAAGAAGATCGAAGCCTGCCATGAGGGCCGGGACGCTTTACGACCTTGGGGCTTCGGTGATAATGAGGATTGAAAGGTTATTTGCTTTGATCCCTGCACGAGGGTATTATAAAGGAAGGAGTCGGCGATTCGCCACTCTCGCCGGTGGCCTCAAAGGTTCGGTACCCTCTAATTAATGAGAAAGGGAGAGAACGCCCTGAAGAACGTCTCTCCCTTGTCAGAAATCACCACTTCATTTAGGGAATCGTCGCCGATGTGTCCCCTATGGATTGACTCGGGCCTGAAGGATGGGATGCATCGTCAAAAGTATTGCCGGGCCCATTATAGACAAACGAACCCGCGGCGGGACTGAGGACAAATCCCCCTTCCTCAATCGTTTGCTCAAAGTTGATGACCCCCCCTGTATTACCTTCCGTCGGATTTTCTACAAATTCGCTATCAACCGAAAAACTGACAACCTGAAAGTCCGTCCCCCCGAACCCTCCGACAAAGGTCGTCTGACCTATTGTCTGGTCGAACCTTGACATTCGGCTTTCACCTGCTGGCGCAGCATCTGTAGCAGGATCTACATTGAAAAGAAACTCGAATGTCATTGTCTTCGTAATCTCGACGCCAGCCTTTCCTCCGCTAATCGCTGTTGTTCCGGCGGTTCCCGTAACGGGCGTTCCATCATTGAGGAAATCCTGATTATCCATCGGCAAACTGAAGATAAAGGGGCCGGAATCATTACAATTGCTGCCGCAAGCGGCCGCTCCTGGGAGATCCATGTCCTGATTTCCGACACCAAAGGATTGGTCGCCCAGGTCCGCGTCGGCATTCTCTCTAATCTCCCCAAACATGCTATTGGTCAACGCGCCGGCCGTGTTTCCAAGGGCCGTGTTTGGGCAGGAAAAACAAGGCCCTAGAGTGGGGTCGGTGTTTATCGCAGCAGGGAGGAGGTTGAGCGATGCGTCAAACCCGAGGATGGTACTCCCCTCAATGTTCCCCTCTGTAACATTCTCCTGATTTACCTGAGCCGATGCGACCTTTCCGATCATTAGGCTCGCTGCAGCAATCACCAATCCTAAGATTAATGCTTTCCCTACATGCCTAAATTTCATTTTGCGTACCCTCCTGCGTTATGTACACTCTGTTCACCCACTGATATTTACTAAATGTTTAGTAAGATATTTGTTATATTCGTAACATTTTAAAGCCATCCTAACCAAATTCAATTATTAAGTCAACCCCCCCCAAAAGAGGGGGGTAGCGAGTTCATAATGTGTCCGATTCTTAGCACATAAATTGTCCAGTTGATGTTACCTGGAGGAAGGAGGTGGAACGAGACGATGGCGGAACATGGGATATTCAGCTGCTTCTATCGCGATCGCGGGAGCCATTACTGGTATGTGCCTGAAGCGGGGGCAAGGGGGGATGATCGGATATCGCTTAACTCGGTTTTCCCCGCACCAGGGTCCGATCTGTAAAGAGGGCGTCTCTTAGGCCTGCATTGATCTTGACGCCGCTTATTTCAAAGATCGTCCTGTGGCGAGTTTGGACGTTTATGATCTCAGAGCGTTTCCAGACGAGGATATCCTCAATCCTTTGCCAGATAATCAATTGAATCTTCAGGGGATTCATATTTCTATCATAAAACTCGATCTTACGGGCGATCTCATCCTTCTTAGAGATGAAGAACCGTTTCTTTCCATAAGGACTATCCTGCTCTTTCGGTACGCTCTCGATGACATAGCATGGCTCTTTCAATTGCCGACACATCCCATCAAAGAAAATATGATGGTCGTCTTCATCCAGGCGCCTGTCCCCCATATCGGCAAAGGTCAAGTCCGAACCCATAAAGGCGTCATGCTGACCCCGCGTCGTCATCCGGCGGACACTCCTCAAGGCAGGGAGATAGAGCCAGAGGTCATCCGGTTTTTCTTCAATAGCATAATCCCAGATCAAGAAGCCGATCCCCTTCGCATCCGGGGGGAACTCTGTGAAAAAGATGCTCTTGCTGTCAAATCCATCTTTTCCGCCGTAATGCTTGTGCAAGCGATAGGTCTCGACCTTTCTTCTGCTTCCAAGTTCGTCGATTAGATGCATTGTAACGGTAGAGGTCTGATCCATCGTCATATTGGCCTCGTCAACCCTTTTCATAATCTCAAGCGCCGTCAACTTCTTCTCCTCGGCAAAACCCATATCAGAGTAAAAGAAAAGGAGACAAAAGATCAGACCCAGTCTCCAAACAATCGAATTTCTCATTATCTTTCTCCTTAAATCTCAAAATCCTTCTTCGGGTTCCAGCCTCGTCTGGCCGATGGGCAAACCGGTCACCAGAAGTCTCTTATCCGGTCTCCAGTCCTTCTCGGAGATTATTTCAAAGTATGCCTCCCCCTCCTGATACTGTCAAGTTCACAGATTCATTGACCAGCGGCGCCCCAACATTGTCGTCTGAGACAAAGAAGATCATCTCCCCTTCCGCTTTTTTTGCAAGTTGTGTCAAAAAATGGAAGCGCGTAACATATATTTTTAAGGCATTTCTTTTTGGCTTAACACATAAATATTTTGCTGTTTCAGGAGAGCCCAATTTTATGTTACCTTAGCTTCGAATTATTATATGGAAAGGAGCCCTTTTGAACGAGGCCAATCTGCCGCGCTGGGACTTAAGCGATCTATATACCGGAACGGATGATCCGAAGATTACGTCCGACCTGGCGACGGCTTTGAAGAAGGCCGTTCAGTTTGAAACGCAATATCGGGGAAAGATTGCGGCAGAGGAGACCGGGGCGAAAGGACTTTGTGAGATGATCCGCGCCTTGGAGTCAATCCGGGAACGGGGGGATCGCACCATCTCCTATGCCTCGCTTGTTTTTTCTGCCGATACAAATGATCCTAAAAACGGCGCGTTGTTACAAGGGGTTCAGGAAGGCCTGACCGAGATCAATAAACACCTTCTGTTTTTTGAATTGGAGTGGGCGGCTGCCCCTGAAGATCTCGTGGACGCATGGATGAAGACACCTTCCCTGGCAAGAGACCGGCACTTCCTGGAGGAAATCCGGAAGTTTGCCCCCCACCAGCTCTCCGAGCCGGAAGAAAAAATCCTGGATGAAAAGGCCAACACGGGCATACGGGCCTTCCAGCGCCTCTTCGACGAAGCCATCAACCAAATCCGCTTTAAGGTCGAGAGTAAGGGAGAGATCCAGTCCTTGACCGAGCAGGAAGTCCTGGCCCTCCTCCATGATCGAGAGCGTTCCACACGCCGTGCCGCAGCCCTCGGTCTGACCGAAGGGCTGAAGGAGCACGCGCCTGTCCTTACTTTTATTCTCAATCAGGTCACCGCAGACCATGCCAGCGATGACCGGCTCCGCCGCTTTCCTGATGTGATGGCTTCCCGGAACCTGTCGAATGAGATCGAACCAAAGGCCGTGGACGCCCTTCTCTCTTCCTCCGAGGAATATTTCTTTCTTGTGGCACGTTATTATGAACTCAAGAAAAATGTGCTGGGGCTTGAGACCCTTTATGATTACGACCGTTACGCCCCTCTGGATGCAAGGACTGAATTCATCTCATTCGATCAGGGTCGTGAGACCGTCCTCGCTGCCTTTCATGACTTCTCTCCGAAGGTTGAAGAGGTCGCGGCCCTCTTTTTTGAGAAACACTGGATCGATGCCGCCGTCCGGCCCGGGAAGCGGGGCGGGGCCTTCAGTCATAGCACCGTCCCCAGCGTCCATCCTTATGTCTTCGTGAACTACCTCGGCTCTCCGCGTGATGTGATGACGCTTGCTCATGAACTGGGTCACGGCGTTCATCAGTGGCTCTCTCGCCAACAAAGCTATTTTAATTTTTCCACCCCATTAACCACTGCGGAGACGGCCAGTGTCTTTGCGGAGATGCTCGTTTTTCACCGGCTCAAAAAGTCGGAAAAAGATCCGAAAAAACGCTTGGCCTTGGTCATGTCGAAACTCGAGGAGGATTTTGCCACCGTCTTCCGGCAGGTGGTCCTCTGCCGCTTTGAACAGATTGTTCATACCGCCCGCCGAAACGAAGGAGAACTCAGCACCGCGCGGATCAACGATCTCTGGATGGCCGCAAACCGGGAAATGTTCAAAGGGTCGGTCACTTTGACCGACGATTACAGCTGGTGGTGGATGTACATCCCTCACTTTATCCACTCACCCTTCTATACCTATGCCTATGCCTTCGGCCACCTCCTGGTCCTTTCTCTTTTTCAAAAATATATGGAGGAAGGGAAGAAATTTGTTCCTAAATATCTGAATCTCCTCTCCGCGGGAGGCTCGGTGCGCCCTGACGCGCTCCTTCAAGACAAGATGAATCTGGACATCAAAGATCCTCTCTTCTGGCGAAGGGGCCTGGGCCTGCTCGAAAAAATGGTCGGTGAAGCCGAGCGCCTGGCCGACCCTAAATAAAAGGAGAAAAAGACATTGCCGAACCTTGAAGACCAATACACGATTGCCGTCATCGGCCTCGGGTATGTCGGGCTTCCTCTGGCGGCCGAATTCGGAAAGTGCTTCAAAACGGTCGGGTTTGATATCGACATTGACCGGATTGCGTCCCTCAAAAAAGGGATAGATACCACATTGGAGGTCAGTACTGAAGGGCTGAAATCAGCCAAGAAACTTTCATACACCACAAGTACGGAAGGGTTGAAAGATTGTAACTTCTTCATTGTGACCGTACCCACGCCAATTGATGCCTACAAGAGACCCAATCTTACAGCATTGACCAGTGCGTCAGAGTCTGTTGGCGCAGTCTTGAAGAAAAACGATATTGTCGTCTATGAGTCGACCGTCTACCCCGGGGTAACAGAAGAGATTTGTGTCCCGATCCTGGAAAAAACCTCAGGCCTGTGCTTCAATCGCGATTTTTTTGCGGGATATTCTCCGGAACGGATCAATCCGGGAGATAAAGAGCATGCCGTCACGCAAATCCTGAAAGTGATTTCCGGGTCGACACCCGAGGCCCTGGAATCGATCGACGCCCTTTACCGTGCAATCATTCAGGCCGGAACCTATCGCGCCGAATCGATCCGTGTGGCCGAAGCAGCCAAGGTCATCGAAAATACACAGCGGGATGTGAATATCGCCTTAATCAATGAGTTCGCCCTTCTCTTCAACCGCCTCGAAATTGATACTGACTCGGTCTTGAAGGCCGCGGGAACCAAGTGGAACTTTTTGGGGTTTTCTCCCGGTCTGGTCGGCGGGCACTGTATCGGCGTTGACCCTTACTACCTGTGCCACAAGGCTCAGGAAGTCGGATATCATCCGGATGTTATCCTCGCCGGGAGGCGGATCAATGACAACATGGGGAACTATGTGGCGGGAGAGGTTGTCAAGCTGATGATTCGGAAGCGGATCCAGGTTGGCGGAAGCCGCATCCTTATTCTGGGCCTGACGTTCAAGGAAAACTGCCCGGATATACGGAATACACGCGTTATCGATATCATCCATGAGCTCAAGAACTATCATGCCGAGGTTGAAGTTTTTGATCCCTGGGCGGATCCCTCAGAGGTCGAACACGAATACGGCCTTAAACTGACTAAAACCTTATCCGAACATCAGTATGACGCCATCATTCTGGCCGTTCCCCACGACCAGTTTAAAAAATGGGGAAAAGACGATCTCGAGCGGTACAGGAAAGAAGCTTCTGTCATCTACGACGTAAAACATCTCTTCGATCAGGCCTGGGTTGATGGAAGGCTTTAAGAGCGGTGAATCGGAAATGGGGAACGGTAAATGAGCCTTGGTGAGGGAGATACCTTTCAACTGCTCGAACGGGTTGCACGCCTAATCTCAGGGTTACATCGGAGGGTCAAAAATGAGGTGTTGTAGTTCACCATTCACGCAATGAAGATTTTAGTCACCGGGTCCGCCGGTTTTATCGGTTTTCATCTTACACAGCGCCTTCTCTCTCAAGGAGAGGAAGTCGTCGGCCTCGATAATCTCAATGATTATTACGATGTGCGGCTCAAAACCAACCGTTTGAAAAAATTAAGCGGAGCGTCTCTGTTTCGCTTCGTCAAGACAGACCTGGCGGATAAAAAAGGCCTGGAAGACCTCTTTCAGAAAGAGCGATTCGATCGGGTCATTCATCTCGCCGCGCAGGCGGGGGTCCGTTACAGCCTCGAAAACCCCCATGTCTATATAGAAAGCAATCTCGCAGGCTTCCTTCATATTCTGGAGGGATGCCGACATACCGAGGTTCCCCATCTGGCCTATGCCTCTTCGAGTTCGGTCTATGGCGCGAATACCCGGATGCCTTTTTCCATTCACGATAACGTGGATCATCCTGTCTCCCTATACGGTGCGACAAAAAAGGCGAATGAACTGATGGCCCACGCTTATTCCCATCTTTACAAAATCCCGACCACTGGCCTTCGATTTTTTACCGTTTATGGCCCATGGGGGAGGCCCGATATGGCCCTCTTCCTTTTTACAAAGGCCATCCTGAAAGGAGAGCCGATCGATGTATTCAATCACGGCCGGATGCAGCGGGATTTCACCTATGTCGATGATATTGTGGAAGGGATTATCCGGGTGACAGAGAAGATCCCTTCGCCAAACCCGGAATGGAACGGGGCCAAGCCGGATCCGGGAACAAGCAGGGCACCCTACAAGGTTTATAACATCGGGAACAACAACCCCGTCGAACTTCTAAAGCTGATCGAGGTCTTGGAAGACTGTCTCGGGAAGAAGGCAGAGCGCCGACTTTTGCCAATTCAGCCAGGGGATGTCCCCGCAACCTATGCCGACGTCGATGATCTGATGCGGGATGTCGGGTTCAAACCGGCGACACCGATTGAAGAAGGGGTTCAACGCTTTGTCGCTTGGTACAAAGAATATTATCAAGTAAAATAATCCAAACCTTAAGAATCTCTCCTTGCCGTTTTCTGATCCACGCCAATAGAAATTCGAGGTCCATGTCGTTTCGTTCAAAAATCAAAAAACATCTCCTCTCTTTTTCAGCCGTTATTTTTATTCGCGCTCTGATAAAAATATGGCAATGGACCTGCAGGATTGAAGTCAGAGGGCCACTCCTGGATACTCTCAAGGGGGAAAAACCGGTGATCCTGACCTGCTGGCATCAGGACATGATCTTTAACTATGCCTACCTCCTGAAGATCAATCCACGGAGAAAAATCGCGACAATTGTCAGTCACAGTAAGGATGGGGATCTTGCCGCGACTGTCATCCAAAAACTTGGAGCGATCGTGGTCCGCGGCTCCAGTTCAAGAGGGGGGCGAGAGGCTCTGGGAGGCTTGACTCGCACAGTTCTCCAAGAAAAGGCGGTCGGGATGATCGTCTGCGACGGTCCGAAACCGCCGGGACGCATCGTCAAACCCGGCATCCTGTTGTTGGCGCGGCAATCAGGGCACCCGATCATCCAGATACGCTCCTGGAGCGATCGCGGATTTCTCTTTAAAAAAAGCTGGTCTAAGCTCCACGTCGTGTTCCCCTTTTCCCGTGTCATCATCTGGTCAACTCCCCCGCTCCTTATCCCCGTCGATACTAAAAAACCAGAAATGAAGGCCTTCCGTTTGCGCATCGAAGAAGGCTTGAATGAGATGGCCGATCACTCCGAAAATTACTTTACAAAACAAAGATAGCGCTTAAAAACTTCGGAATTGACTCTCCCCATAAGATTTGATAGCCTGACCCCATGCGCAAAAAGCTGTTTCTTAAACCTTTTCAGCTCTCCGTCCCCGGTACCGCTGTCACCGGGATCACTGGGGGCGTGGTGGGTTCGTTTATGGGCGGACCCGTTTTCATTATCGGCATGGCCCTGATCGGTGCCCTGATTGGAAACGTCGTGTGGATGATGGGCGGACAGGATTTTTTTCTCTTTATTGTCGTTGGAATCGTTCTCGGTTCGGGCCTCGCCGTCTTTTTAAGCGGATTGGAATCAGCATTGATCGGTGCGGGAACAGGCGGGGCGATTGGGGGATTTGTTGCCGTAAACAAGAGCATGCTCACAAAGTAAAACCGCCGATTTGCATGAAGGATCTTGGTCTTGTTGACATTAAAACGAGATTTAGATAAAGTCGTCATTAAGTAAATCTTGGGCTAGACAGAATGATTCAAGGGAAAAGTGAAATTAAAAAGATTCAGGCCAAGGCGGGGGAAGCCTTTAAGATCCGGATCTGGGAAGACCGAACCAAGGGGGGATGCCGTTTTGTCCCGACCTTTGATGCTGGCGTTTTAAGACTGCTGAGCGATGAGTACGATCGGACCCGGAATATTCGTGTAACCGATTCAGGGATGCGGTCTTTTGAATTTGTCGCGATGTCTCCCGGAAAAACCACCATTGAACTTGAATCAAGGTATGGCTGGAAGTTCTCCGCCGAAAGCCATCTGAGCTACGAAGTTGATATTATAGAATAAAGCGAACTGGTATTTTTTCAACGGTCCCATCGTCTAGTGGCCTAGGACGTTGGCCTCTCACGCCGAAAACACGGGTTCGAACCCCGTTGGGACCACCAGTTTTTTCACCTTGCGTTCTCTCCTTCATGATTCTCATGGTTTTCTGGCTTTTGTAGACCCGTCGGTTTTTTTATTTGTTTTCCTAACCAGGTTTTTCAATCACTCCGATGAACGCAACCTTGCAATTTTAATTTGTTTTTTTGCGGGGGTGTACTACATACATTCGCTATTAAAGACTGCTTTCTTCAAGGACATATTGTTGAAAAATTATTTTTCCGCCCAACGTTTCGGTATTTTTTTACTGCTCTTTCCGATACTTCTTTTCCCCATGTTGCATATTCACCCGGCATACAATCACCCGTATGGTGAAACCGAAGACCATCAGCATCATTCTACCGTTCATGCCGATTTCTTTCCGGATGCCGTACATGGGCACGAAAAACACAATGACCCTGGGCAACATGGCCAGGACCTCAAAGCAACAGACGTTTCAATTGACCTCTCAAAGCACACGCTTTCCCAAATTAATCTTCTTTCGTTTCATATCGGTCAATCTTTACAAGTTCCTTCAGCCTTCAAAAGAAACCTCAACGCCTTAGATCAGGATTCGCTTGAGCTCTCTAACGCTCCTCAATTTCAAAGGGGGGCTCCGATACGGCAACAGGCCCCTCCATTTCAGACACCCCGTTTTTCACCCCGCTTACTCCGCGGGCCTCCATATTTTGCGTGACCTCTTTAGTAATTTCCTTCGTTTTGATTTGAAGGTGATTGATTCTTCATCGGGAAGGGGTTTTCCGTTTTTCAGGCTACTCTCGCGAATATCTTGGAGGAGAAATTGAAAATATCAAAATTGAATAGAATCGTGATGACCTTGTTACTGATGTCCTTTCCCGCCGTTGTACTGGCGCATGGTATTTCTGAAGCAGACAAAGCGGCAATGTTAAGCGGCGGCTATCTTCGTTATCTCTGGCTCGGGGCAAGTCATATGCTCACCGGATATGATCACCTGCTCTTTATCTTCGGAGTGATCTTTTTTTTGACCGGGTTTCGGGACATTGTTAAATACATCACCATTTTTACGGCGGGGCACAGCCTGACACTCATCTTCGCCACAATCTTTGGAATAACCGCCAACTATTTCCTGGTCGATGCCGTCATCGCCCTCAGTGTCTGTTATAAAGGATTTGATAATCTGGAAGGATTTAAAAAATATTTGAAGATGCCTTCACCCAATCTATTTTGGGTCATTTTTATTTTTGGGCTGATTCACGGCTTCGGCCTTTCGACAAGACTCCAGCAATTGCCCCTGGGAGAAAGCGGCCTGATCCTGCGGATACTGTCTTTTAATCTTGGGGTTGAATTGGGACAGGTCACGGCCCTGTCCGTCATGCTGATCCTGATTGCGGGTTGGCGTAGAACCCGGTCATTTGTCCAGTTCAGCACGGTCTCCAATGCCGGATTGATTGTTGCGGGTGCCTTCTTGTTTTTGATACAAATACACGGATATACGCACACCACAGATCCGGATGGCTTTGGGTTCAGCACAGACAACCATCTTCACGAACATCAGCAGATGGAAGAAAAAATAATAGAGCAACAGAAAGACCGTCACGACTCAATCTTTTAGGAGGATCAGATGAAAAAAATATCAGCCTGTTTACTTGTTTTATTTATGCTTTCGAGCCCATTGGTTTTTGCCGGTCCCGGAGGTGGCGACCACTCTCATGAACCCGCTGCGCCTATATCAGAGGGCGAGGCCTTAAAGAAAGCGAGCGGCATCGTGGCGAAAAATGTTAAAAAAGGGAAGTTACCGAAATCCTGGGGGGGGGTGAAGCCTGAAAAAATCATACAGAAGACCTTTAAAAAAGGCCCGGAATGGGTGGTCACCTTTGATAATCCGAAGGTGGAAAACAAAGACAAGCAGACCTTATACGTCTTTCTCAGTTTGTCAGGAAAATACCTCGGCGCGAATTTTTCAGGGAATTAGTCTTGATGATAAATCGATTGCATGCCGGGCAGCATAGCGATAAGACTCTGTCTGGTTTTTGGAGAAGCCTTCTTTTCACGAAGGTGACCCTTGGCCTTGTTTTTCTTTTTATTGCACCTATCTTTCTTGGCGCGTGCACTTTTCGGCAGCATGCTCCTTTTGCCTCAGCTTTGCCATTGGCCCTTTCCGAAAATGCCCTGGAGGGAAAAGACCAGCCTTTCTGGTGGGCGGCCCGGTTTAAAATTGTCTGGAACCCGGATCACGCGCCGGATGGCGCCGTAGACCTCTTCCTTGCACATGCCATTATCCAGCCTTTGTTGAAAGACCATTCCAGGCATCTCCTGCGGTGGCGATTTCATCGTCGGGCAGCTCCAGACACAAGCGGTCATCAATTCACTTTTTTTTTCTACACAAATGCAAAAACCGCGGCCGAACTCTTTAAAAAAATTCAAGAAAATGATCTACTCGATCAAGCCGTGTCGGCTCAGATTGTTGAGAAGGTGGTTCTGGACAACCCCGACAGGCTCTCCCGTCCCCACATTGAAGATACGAGCGATCCGAATTGGTCACCATCGCTTCAAAAGAATTGGCCTTCGTATATCATGGGGGTCAGCGCGTTATGGCTCGGTCTTATCGACGATGAGATGTCACAGGTTCCTGCCCTCGCCACAATGAAGATCTCCGAAAAAGTAGAAGCCTATCGCAAAGCGGAGTCCCACATCACGAAGTCCTGGCATCGTGAAGGGCAGCACGCCTTCCTTCATCATCTCAGCGCGATATTCGGGTATGAACCCTTACACATCAGGAAAGATATTCTCTTTTAGGAAATGGCGACCAGGTGCTTTAAGGATTAGGAGGAAAACTGTATGAAATGTCACGAAGTAGACTACCAGGTAATCGGAGATGATATGCAGATCGTAGAGGTCGAGCTTGACCCTGGAGAAACCGTCATCGCCGAGGCAGGTGCCATGAACTACATGGACGACGGCATCACCTTTGAGGCAAAAATGGGGGATGGGTCCAACCCTGACGAGGGTATTTTTGGCAAACTTTTGAATGTCGGTAAGCGGGTACTCACGGGGGAATCTATCTTTTTGACCCATTTTACAAATGAAGGTCGCGGCAAAAAGCGTGTCTCCTTCGCCGCACCCTATCCCGGAAAAATTATTCCCATACATCTCGCAGACGTCCAGGGAGAGCTGATGTGCCAGAAAGATGCCTTTCTCTGCGCGGCCTTTGGGACCGAAATCGGGATTGCCTTTACAAAGCGTCTTGGCGCGGGCTTCTTCGGGGGTGAAGGATTCATTCTCCAGCGCCTCCGAGGCGACGGGATGACCTTTGTCCACGTCGGGGGGACTGTGATCAAAAAGACCTTGAATAATGAACGCATTCGCGTGGACACCGGTTGTCTTGCGGCATTTACCTCAGGCATTCATTATGATATTGAGCGGGCCGGCAACCTGAAGTCGATGTTTTTTGGGGGGGAAGGTCTTTTTCTCGCCACCTTAAGCGGGACCGGGACGGTCTGGCTTCAGAGTCTTCCCTTCTCTCGCATGGCAGACCGTATTCTTCAACATGCCCCGGCTGCCGGTGGAAGCCGTAGAGGAGAAAGCGGGATTTTGGGAGGATTTTGAAGACTCCGTTACGAAAAAACCACCGTCCGATTGTCGTATACCAAGGTTTTTCGCTCTACGTGAGATCGGATGGCCCTTGAGAGGACCAGCTTTTCAAGGTCACGCCCTTTCCTGATCAAATCTTCTACCGCGTCGGTATGACTCACCCGCGTGACATCCTGTGCGATGATCGGACCGGCGTCCAGCTCCGATGTGACGTAATGACTTGTCGCCCCGATCACCTTGACCCCGCGATCATAAGCAGAATGATAAGGCTTTGCGCCTGGGAAGGCCGGAAGAAAGGAATGGTGGATATTGATAATCCTGTTTGGGTAGTGATTGACAAAGTCCTTGGTTAGTATCTGCATGTAGCGGGCGAGGACGACAAAACTGATTTTGTGTTCTCGCATCAGGGCCAATTGGCTTTTTTCCTGCCCCTGTTTATTTTGAGGTGTGATCTCGGAGTGATGGAAACACATCCCAAATTGGTCGGCAATATGCTTTAAGTGCTTATGGTTACTGATGATGAGGGGGATGTCTACTTTCAGCTCGCCTGATTTATAGCGGGCAAGGATGTCGTATAAACAATGTGGAAGTTTAGAGACAAAAATAGCCATCCGAGGAACTTCACCAGAATAGTTTAGCGTCCACTGCATGTTGAACGGATCGCCAATCAGGCTTCCAAAGGATTCACCGATTTTTTCACGCGGGATGGAAAATCCGGACATGTCCCATTCGATCCGCATAAAAAAGACGTCTTTTATCGGGTCGACATGCTGCTCGAGGGAAAGGATGTTTCCTTTGTTCTTGAAGATGAACTCGGTCACGGAGGAAACCACGCCCCTCATATCCGGGCAGTGGATCAATAATATCGCAGAATTGCCAGCGCAGGCTTTTTCTTCCATGATGATTCTAATGATACATTCGAACAGAAACAAGGCACATGAACCGGGGAGGTTCATGACAGGATCCTGACAGGTCACGCAACCAGAACGACCTGTCAATTATCGGTCGCACAAAAGCTTATTTCACCGCCATGACGGCAGGTCTTTTTTCCGCTTCATCCATTCGGGTCATTGTGGATATGGTATTGCCTTCCTCGGTCATCTTCGAAGTCCCATTGAATTGCGCGCCCTCTTCGATGATAAGCGAAGGCGTCATGATCTCTCCGGTGACAACAGAACTCTTGAGGAGTTGAACCTTCTGGTGGCCAATAATCTTTCCATTGACCTTACCGCCGACAGTGATGAGATCGCCGTCAATCTCGGATGAGATCACCGCACCATCTCCCAGAACAAGGCTCCCTTTCGCCGTAACCTTACCTTCCACTATTCCGTCAATTCGACCCGATCCGTCAAAGCGGATGTCGCCCTTGATTTCGACCCCTTTTCCCATATAAATGATCATTTCATCCGCCGAACTGTTGCTGTAGTCCTCTTTTCCGAACACCATCCGCTTAACCTCCCTTATTTTAACTGCGCAACTATGATGCCAACTTTAAAAGTATAGCTGATCATCATAAAATGTCAAAGAAGTCGGCCGACCCCTTAGATCCATCATGAAATACGAGGTGATGCCCCGCGAACAAAGAAAAAGGCCCGGGAAACCGGGCCTTTTTCTAATTGGTGGAGGCGGCGGGAATCGAACCCGCGTCCGAAGAAATTTAGTCAAAGACCACTACATGCTTAGTCTCTACTTTAAAATTCGCATGAAATCCCACCTAGAGACAGGTTGGACCATCTGCTAGCCTCATAAATCTTACCCGCTCCCCTGAGGCCATGAAACGAGCCAGCCTGCTATCTGGCATCTTCCCCCCGCGCAGACAAAGGAAGGTTGATGTCACTGCACTTAGGCAGCGAGGGCTAACGGTGTGTTAGCAATTATGTTTTTCCCATTTGTTTAACGAGCCCAATGGGACCTCGGCATGCACTCCTTGACCTCCAAACCCCGTCGAAGCCAGTCGCCCCCTTTCTTTTCAAAACTTATTCGTCCTGACTCTTTGCCCTGACCGCCTTCTGCATCTCCCGCTGTGCGGTCTTCTTGGCCTCAGACGCGCGCTTATCGTAGAGATTCTTCCCTTTGGCCAAGCCCAGCTCTACTTTGATCCAGCCACGCTTAAAATAGACCTTCAAAGGGATCAGGGTCAGTCCCTTAATTTGTGTCTGTCCGATAAACCGGTCGATCTCTCTCTTCTTGAGCAGGAGTTTCCGTCTACGGGTCGGCTCATGATTTGCGAGATTTCCATGGCGATATGGACTGATGTGACAATTATAGAGGTAAAGCTCTCCTTTTTCAAGCCGCGCAAAACTGTCTTTGAGATTAATGCGCCCATCACGAATCGATTTTACTTCAGTCCCTAGTAGGGCGATTCCGGCCTCCAGGGACTCCTGAATGAAGTAGTCGTGGAAGGCCTTTCGATTTTTCGTGATGATTTCATCACTTCCTTTTACCTTAGACATTCTGCACCCTTTAGATGACCAGGCGTTGACTTCAATCTTTCGCTATTATAACATCGTGCCATGGCAACAGGCTTATCATCAATTACGCCGATCCTGAACAGACTGACGAGAAAAGCGGGATTGGAAAAAGGGATCGCCTCCTTTAACTTAGGAGAGCATTGGGAAGAGGCGGTTGGACATCAGATCGCAGTCCATACACATCCTCAAGAGATACGCTTCGAGACACTGACAATTCTGATTGACGAGGCTGTCTGGATGCATCAACTCTCCTTCATGAAGAAAGAAATTATTGACAAGGTCAATTACTTCCTGAAAAAGCGCCCGATCAAAAATATTCACTTCCGAATCGCTCCTCTCCCGCCCCGTTCCAGGGCTTCAGAAACCCCTCCAGTTCCGCAGAGCACAAAACTAAGCCATGAGGATGCGGCCATCCTGAGCAAAGAACTTGAATTCATCACGGATCACGACTTGAAGGCGGTTATTCAAAAAGCCATGCGGCAACATCTCACGAAGAAGATCAGGAACCGTGGGTCAGGGCCTTTAACTTATTGATCTTTGCGGCTAGGATCTCTTGGTTTGGATAAACCCCTTCCAACTCCTGATAGAGTTTAAGCGCCTCTGCCCGGCTTTTATTTTCCTCAAGACAGTTGGCGGTTCTGAACTTGGCAAAGGGACTCACCTCATGTTCAGGGTATTCCGTGTAGAGGGTCTGGTAGATTTCGATCGCCTCTTCACACATGCCGACGATAAAATAAGTGCCTCCACCCCGGTAAAGGGCCACGGGAGCCCACCTGTTTTTCGGATCTTTGCTGGCCAATAGATCCCATTCAACACGGGCCTGGGCCAGGTCTCCCAGATCGAAGTAGAGGGCGCCCACCTTGTATTGGACCTCCAAAACCTGATCCGGATCGGGTGCGATTTCCATCACCCTTTCATAAATCGCAATCGCTTTTTTAGTCTGGTTTAGCTTTTTCGCGTAGATTTCTGCGATGTAAAGATAAGCCTCCAGGACGTGGGGCTTATCTAAAGGGGAAACGGCGACCCGAATGCTTTCATTAAAAGAGGCCATGGCCTTCTGGGCATTGTCCAGATAGAGAAAATATGCGACCCCTTTCCAGTAGTTGGCCTCTGAAGCCAGGCGGCTGCCGGGATATTCTTCGATGATTCTCTCGTAATTGCGAATCGCACCGAGATAGTCTTCCTTTTCCCATCGGAGTTCGGCTGATTCAAGGTATCGGCTTGATGTGCGTTCCGCATCCGACCAAAACCACCAGATCGTCAACGAAAGGGCGACCAAACAAAAGAGAGCCCAAGGGAAAACCCTTGAACGGAGATTCATATCAATTCCTTAAACTTATATGGAGAAGGGTCAGGTGTTTTCTTCCGATTCTTCCGGTTCCCCTTTTTCAGCCAGCCCTGCCACACCGATGACACGATCTCCGGCACTCATTTCGATGAGGCGGACGCCTTGCGTATTTCGACCGATGACGCGGAGGTCCTTTATCTTAAGGCGGACAATCTTCCCGCTTGCAGTCATAATCATCACCTCGGCCTCTGGATCGACCTGGAATGCCGCAACAACATTTCCATTGCGCAGACTGGTCTGGATGGTAATAATGCCTTGCCCGCCGCGAGCTTGCGTTCGGTATTCCGACAGATCAGTCCGCTTTCCATACCCCTTCTCGGTCACTGTCAGAACAGCAGAATGACTGTTCGGCGTCAGGGTTTCCATGCTGATGACTTCATCTCCCTTTCGCAAACGAATGCCCCTTACGCCGGCCGAGACCCGGCCGAGCGGCCGCGCTTCTTTTTCCTGAAAACGGATGGAAAGTCCGAGTGTTGTCCCGATCAGGATATCATGATTTCCTGAAGTCATCCCGACCGCAATCAAGCGGTCTCCTTCGGCCAGATTGATCGCTCGGATTCCACCAACGCGCGGATTGCCGTAGGCCTTCAAAGCGGTTTTCTTGATCAAGCCGCGGGCCGTCGACATCACGACAAACTTTCCTTCCTGAAACTGCTCTACCTTGAGAATCGCTCGAATTTTCTCCGTTTGTGAAAGTTGGAGGAGGTTCACGATCGCCTTTCCTTTGGAGGCACGCCCGGCCTCCGGAATTTGATGGACCTTCAACCAATAGACCCTTCCGGCATCTGTGAAGAAGAGCAGGTAGTCGTGTGTCGAGGCGAGGAAGAGATGTGATACGAAATCTTCCTGCTTCAGGCCCGCGCCGATTTTCCCTTTGCCACCGCGCCGCTGGCTGCGATAAATCGAAACCGGGTTTCGTTTGATATAACCGGTGTGGGATACGGTGATTACCATTTCCTCATGCGCGATAAGGTCCTCGATATGGATCTCCCCCGTCTCCGGGATGATCTCGGTCAACCGACTATCTCCGTATTTTTCCTTGATCTCCCCAAGTTCCTCCTTGATGACCTTCCGGATGAGGAGATTGTTGGCCAGGAGGGCCTTGAGCGACTTGATCTTCTTCAGGATCGCCTGATACTCTGAGATCAGTTTTTCTCGCTCAAGGGCTGTCAAACGCTGTAACTTCATGTCGAGAATCGCTTGTGATTGTATCGGTGAAAGACCGAAGCGGCTGATCAATCCCGTCCGCGCCGACTCGGGTGAATCTGAGGCCCGAATCAGAGCAATCACTTCGTCAAGGTGGTCCAGCGCAATCTTCAAACCTTCGAGAATATGGGCACGGGCCTCCGCCTGACGGAGTTCAAAGCGGGTTCGGCGGATAATCACCTCTTTCCTAAAGTCGAGGAAAGACTGAAGAATCTCTTTGAGATTCAGAACGCGCGGCTGTTTGTTCACCAGCGCCAACATGATGACCCCGAAAGACGATTGTAATGCGGTATGTTTATAAAGTTTGTTCAGGATAATCGCCCCGATCTCTCCACGTTTCAGCTCGATGACGATCCGCATGCCGTCGCGGTCCGATTCGTCCCGAAGATCCGATACCCCTTCTATTTTTTTGTCCCGGATAAGGTCGGCAATCTTTTCGATCAGCCTTGATTTGTTCACCTGATAGGGAAGTTGGGTGACAACGATAGTCTCCCGCTCAGTCCGCGGATTGACCTCTATGACAGCCCGCGCCCGCATCATCACGGACCCCCGACCGGTCCGGAAGGCATCTTCTATCCCCTTCGTCCCATAGATAAATCCAGCCGTCGGGAAGTCGGGCCCCTTAATCACCTCCATCAAGCCGTCGATGGAAACCGCCGGATCTTCCAGGAGAACCTGCAAGCCTTCAATCAGTTCAGATAAATTATGGGGCGGGATATTTGTCGCCATCCCGACCGCAATTCCGGCGGAACCGTTCATGAGCAGATTCGGGATACGCGTTGGAAGAACGACCGGTTCAATCACGGTCTCATCAAAGTTCGGGGAGAAGTCGACCGTGTCCATGTCAATATCGGCCAGCATCTCTTCCGCCAGTTTTGTCAAACGGGCTTCGGTATACCGGTATGCGGCGGCGCGATCACCATCAATCGAACCATAATTCCCTTGGCCGTCGACTAGGGGATAGCGCATATTAAAGTCCTGCGCCATTCGGACCATGGTATCGTAGATCGCCGTGTCTCCATGGGGATGATATTTCTTGATCACCTCTCCCACTACACCCGCAGATTTGGAGTAACGGCGATTCGCTAAGAGACCTAAGCGAAACATCGCATAGAGGATCCGTCGGTGAACCGGCTTGAGCCCATCCCGAACATCGGGCAAAGCCCGACCGACGATGACACTCATCGCGTAGTCCATATAGGCCGTTTTCATCTCGGCCTCGAGATTCACAGGGATACCGCTTTCCTCTACGGGCATAATGACTCCAATATAATTTTAAATGTCGAGATTTTTCACTTCGGAAGCATGTTTCTGGATAAAGGCCCTTCTGGGTTCAACGGCATCCCCCATCAGAACCGAGAAGGTTTTCTCTGCCCCGACGATATCATCGAGGCTGACCCGAAGCAGGGTCCGCGTTTCCGGGTCCATGGTTGTTTCCCAAAGCTGATTCGGATTCATCTCTCCCAGGCCTTTATAGCGTTGAATGGTCAGTCCCTTTTTTCCCCGGTCCAGGATGTGCTGGATGATACCGGCGGTGGTGGCATATTCCTTTTCCCCCTCCGGATCAGAAACACGGTATGGCGGTACACCGAGCCCGATCCGTGGCGGGGAAAGGTTCATCAATTCCCGAAACTCTGGTGAATTCACTAGCGCTTCATCAACCCTGAAGGTCTGGGTCGTTCCCGCTCTTTCAACCCGGCACTCAATCAGGTTCGATTTATGTTCCTCATCTCTCTTGATCTCGGGAATGAATTTTTCAGTGGGGCAATAGGTCTTCCAGTATGTTTTCGCCTTTTCAAGGAAAGCCTTCAGTTGCTCTCGGTCTTTCAGAAGGTTTCGATTTAAACTCTCTCCCTGCATGAGCCCCCGGAGCGCATCCGGATCGATCTGTTTTCTCTGAAAGTGCTCGATAAGCGATTCGTAAGCCGTCATTTTTTTCAGCAGGGACTTCATTTTTGCCCCACCAATAAACGTTTTGCTGTTTTCCAAAAAGACACGGACCTCGTCACCTGAAGCGCCGATCAGGTATTCTCTGAGTCCTGCCTCATCTTTGATATACTGTTCTTTCTTGCCTTTCTTGACCTTGAAGAGGGGCGGCTGCGCGATATAAATATAGCCCTTTTCAATCATCGGAATCATCTGCCGGTAAAAGAAGGTCAGAAGGAGTGTGCGGATATGGGCCCCGTCCACATCGGCATCGGTCATGATAATCACGCGGTGGTATCGCGCCTTGGCAATATCAAAATCGGCTGTTCCAATCCCGCACCCCAGGGCCGTAATCAGAACGCGTATTTCCTCGGATGAGACCATCTTATCAAACCGTGCCCGTTCGACATTAAGTATCTTTCCTTTTAAAGGAAGGATCGCCTGAAAGCGTCGGTCTCGCCCCTGTTTCGCTGAACCCCCTGCAGAATCTCCCTCGACAAGATAAATCTCACTTCGTGCGGGATCTTTTTCAGAACAATCCGCCAGCTTTCCCGGAAGCGTCCCGCCACCGTCCAGGACATTCTTTCGGCGGATCAGCTCTCTCGCCTTCCGTGCCGCATCGCGGGCCCTGGCCGCCGTAATCGCCTTTTCGATAATCTTTTTCGCAACACTGGGATGTTCCTCAAAGTATTCCCCAAGCGCCTCATTCACTGCCGCTTCAACAATCCCCTTTACCTCGGAGTTGCCAAGTTTGGTCTTCGTCTGGCCTTCAAATTGCGGTTCTGGAATTTTGATGGAAATGACCGCAGTAAGACCCTCCCGGGCGTCATCTCCAGTAATACTCTCTCCGTTCTTCAAGATCTTATTCGCCTGGCCGTAACTATTGCTTGTTCGGGTCAGTGCTGCCTTAAAACCGCTTAGGTGGGTCCCCCCCTCCTTGGTATTAATGTTGTTCGCAAAGGAGAATAGATTCTCGGAGTAGCTTGCGTTATATTGAAGCGCGAGGTCGAGCAGGATTTCATTTTTTTCTTTCTCAATAAGAATCGGTTTGTGGAGTGGGTTCTTCGTTTCATTGAGCATCTCCACAAAGGAGACGATCCCGCCTTTGTAGCAAAAAAGCTCATTTTTCTCCGTCCGCTCATCTTCAATAGATATCTGGAGGCCCTTATTCAGAAATGCAAGTTCCCGGAGGCGATAAGCCAGAATATCGTAGGAATACTCCGTCCCTTCGAAGATCTCGGCATCGGGTTTAAAGGTAATCTGAGTCCCCCTTTTTTTTGTCTTTCCAGTCACTTCAAGGGGTCCAAGCGGCTTCCCTCTTTCATAGCGTTGTTGGTAAACAATACCTTCCTGTTTTATTTCAAGCTCAAGCCATTCTGACAGGGCATTCACAACAGAAACCCCAACGCCGTGCAGGCCCCCGGAGACTTTGTATGTTTCGTTATCGAACTTGCTCCCGGCATGGAGATAGGTCAGAGCGACTTCGGCCGCAGAAACTTTTTTCTGAGGATGAAGCTTGGTTGGAATTCCGCGCCCATTATCAATAATGGTCACCGAGTTATCGATGTGTATCATCACCTGAATCTCGGTGCAGTGGCCGGCCATCGCTTCATCAACCGCATTATCAACTACCTCATAAACAAGATGGTGAAGCCCCGTCGAACCGGTACTGCCGATATACATCGCCGGACGTTTCCGGACCGCCTCAAGGCCTTCAAGGATCTTGATCTTTCCTGCATCATATTCTTGTTCTTTTTTCTCTGATGGCATCTTTTTTCTTACCTCAAACCTCTCTCGCATCAATCCCGCAAGCGCTTTCCCTCAGCACTCTTGCACCATTGAACCGCCTGGAAAAAAACGAATAGATTTAGACCCGCATCGGCATGATAACGGCTAGGAAGTTGTTTGACTCTTCTTTGATTAAACAAGGCGAAAGTGCATCTTTAAATTCGAGAGTGACTTCCTCTTTTTCCAGGACGGAAAGAACATCAAGAAAATAACGGGCATTAAATCCCGTCGTCAGCCCTTCCCCTTTGAATGACGTCATCACCTCTTCACTGGCTTCTCCCATCTCCGGATTGTTTGAACTCAGGGTGATACCCCCTTCTTGAAGGGAGAATTTAATGGCGTTTGTCTTCTCCCGTGCGAGGATCGAAACACGCCGTAATCCCCCCTCAAGTTCACGTTTTACAACGGTGACCTTTTTCACGTTTCCCTTTGGAATAACCTGTTTGTAATTTGGGTAGCTTCCCTCCATTAATCGAGAGGTCAGCACAAAGGATCCCCTTTGGAAAACAAGCTGGTTCTTTCCGATCAAGAGTTCGGGGACCTCTCCGTCTTCGTCTTCTTCAAGCGCTTTTTTAATCTCAAGAATGGCCTTCTTTGGAATGATCACGTCTCTTTCTTCTGTTTCATCTTTGACTTTGATTGACCCCTCTGTGAGGGCCAATCGATGTCCATCTGTCGCAACAAAGCGTATGCCCTGTTCCTTTCCCTTGATCTTCTCCAATTGTAGGAGAAGTCCGTTCAGGATATAGCGGGTATCGTTTTCGCCTGAGGCAAAGAGGGTCCGCCGGATCAATCCTGCAAATAGCGGGGAGTCAATGAGAATCTTATGCTGACCATCTGGTGGAGGAGATGTTGGGAACTCATCCGGAGGAAGGCCCACGATTTTAAAATAGCTTTTTCCTGATTCTATGACGACCCAATGATTTTCCTGGGTTGTCAGTGTCACGGTCCCTTCAGGAAACTCACGAATGATCTCATGAAGTTTTCTTGCAGAGAAGGTCATTTTCCCTGGTTTTAGAATTTTAGCAGGATACGAGCCCTGGATTCCAATTTCAAGATCGGTGGCAAAAAGTGTAATTCCATCATCGTTTGTTTCCATGAGAATATGGGCGAGGATCGGCATGGTGTTGCGCTTTTCTACAACCCCCTGGACCCGCTGTATCCCGGTCAGTAGCTCCTTCCGGTTGATCTCTATCTTCATCGCTCATTCCTCCTTAAGATGTTGAGCCAAGCTCTCTAGTGTCGTTCTCAAATTAAAATTTTCTTGTTTTTCTTTTTCGATGTGTTTACAGGCGTGGATAACCGTTGAATGATCTTTCCCTCCAAAACTTTTCCCGATTTCCGGAAAGGAAAGATTCGTCAGTTGTCTTGAGAGATACATACCGATCTGCCTGGGATAAACCAGATTCTTGGTCCGTCTTTTTGACTTTAACTCCATAATTTTCACCTGAAACCGTTCCGAAACCATTCTCTGAATATTATCGATTGTAATGATTTTCTTTTCCTCATGGATCGTATCCCTTAAGACACGTTTCGCCATTTCGAGGGTAATCTCATGACCGGTTAATGAACTGAAGGCCCCAAGACGGATAAGCGAACCTTCAAGCTCCCGGATGTTTGATTTAATATGCGTCGCCAGGAGAAGCGCAACATCGTCTGGAATGATAATTTCATCATTCTCTGCTTTTTTACGAAGAATAGCCACCCTTGTTTCGAAGTCGGGAGGCTGAATATCCGCAATGAGTCCCATCTCAAATCTGGACCGGAGACGCTCTTCCATATCCGACATCGCCTTAGCAGATCGGTCACTTGAAATAACAACCTGCTTGTTGTCATCGTATAATGTGTTAAATGTATGAAAAAATTCCTCCTGAGTTCGTTCCTTGCCAGCAATAAACTGGATGTCATCGACCAGCAATACATCGACGCTCCGATATTTACTACGAAATTCGATCATTCTGTCGTAGCGAATGGAATTGATCACATCATTTGTAAATTGTTCCGAAGAGAGATATGCAACGCGAAGGCGCGGATCTCCGGCCGTGATAAAGTTTCCAATAGAACTCAGCAGATGTGTCTTGCCTAATCCCACCCCGCCATAGAGAAAAAGCGGGTTGTAAGATGTTCCTGGTTGCTCCGCGACCTTGAGCGAGGCGGCATGGGCAAACTGATTGCTCGATCCAACCACGAAGGAGCGAAAAGAATATTTTGGGTTGACCGATCCTTTTCTCTTCTCCCGCCGTTGACCCAGTTCTCCTGAATCTTCTTTTTGTTCCCAAGCCAGCGCATCCTGAATGACAAATTGAACCCGGACGTTCGCTTCTGAGAGTTCTTTTTCTAGGGCCTTCTTTATGAGAAAATAATAATGCTCTCGAATCCAATCACAGAAAAAACTATTAGGAACGGTCACTTGTACTTCAGTATCTTTTACAGAAAGGAGGGTCGTTGGCTTAAGCCAGGTATCGAAACTCTTTGGATTGATATGAGGCTGAATCTGTGCTAGAACCTGCTTCCATATCTGAGCCAGTTGCATCAAAACCCTTCATTATTATACACAAGGTTGTCCACAGGTGTGAATTACTAATTACAATGAAAAATCAATTACTTACTGATAGAGTCTTTTGTAATACGAGTATGCCTCTATAGGTTTATTTCGCCAAGCCAGGCCATTATACATAAACAAAAAAATTGAATCAAGTTTTTCTCTAAACCCATCTTTTATCAACACCCCTATCATCATCCTTTTTCTTTTAATTTTAAGGGTCTCAGTAAGTTATTCATAGAAAGTGGCCCTTCTTATTATTAATTTCCTAAAGCTTTTTATTAAAACAAAAAATAAGAAAAGTATTTATTAGTTTTTTTTAAACGATAGCAGACCTGCGAGAATAAAAATATTCTTAGTAAGCTCACGAAAGAAGTCAGAAGACTAGATCTTCTTTAAATTTAAAGCTTGACATGAAAGGTGAAATTTAAGATGATTGGCGTTTTAACCAGATTGGGGAACGGCGATGTCAACAACATACAGGCAACCGAGTAACCGTAAACGTAAAAGGACGCATGGTTTTTTAAAAAGGATGGAAACCGCAAATGGTCGGAAAGTGATTAAGAGGAGACGGGAGAAAGGGAGAAAGCGCCTCAGCGTATAGTATTCCACTATAGTATTCTATGAAGCGTCTCAGAGATGAGAAGACCATTCGAAAGATCTATCGCGATGGGGAGAGAAGAACCTCAAACGAACTCACCTTGTTATATCTTCAAAATCAATGTCACCGACTCAATTATGCGATACATGTTGGAAAAAGATTTGGGATTGCAGTGAGGCGGAACAAAATAAAGCGTGTTTTTAGAGAACTTCTCTTGCAGTTTAAGGAGAAACTGGTTGGATATGACATCGTTATTCGGCCAAAAAAGAAGGCTGAAGAAATAAGTTTTCATCAACTATCTCAAAGGGTTGAGAAACTTTTTATAGAGGCGGAAATCCCGATTCAAAAGTGATAGCCTTATTATATACTGGAATGGTAAGATTTTATCAACGGTTCATCTCTCCTGTTTTTCCCCCGGTTTGTCGGTTCTCCCCAAGTTGTTCATCCTATTCCCTTCAGGCAGTTAAAAGGCATGGGTTTATTATTGGAATCCTGATGACCTTGAAGCGTCTGATGCGTTGCCACCCGTTTGGCAACGGTGGTTACGATCCCATAAGATAATATAATTAAAGAAAAGGAAAAGAATCCGTCTATGGAGAAACGTCTTGTCATCTTCTTAGCATTATCTGTCTTTATTATATTTTTGTACCCTTTCTTCATCACCTGGATCATCGGAACGCCTGTAGAGGAACCGTCTGTTCCGGGGAGTGTTTCAGAACAAAAAGCCCCCCTCAAGGAGACTACAATAGTTGATCATAAGGAGGGGCGGGTTGAAGAAAATCGGATTGAAGTAGGAAAGGAAGAGACAGATGTCTTAGGCGAGCAAACGCTTAAAGAAACGGCCTCAGAGCTTGATGAGAAGTTAAAGGTGATCGAAAGTGATCTATATCGAATTACGCTTTCAAGTCTTGGAGGGACAATTAAGGGGTGGACGTTAAAGAAATATACGGAAAAAGATGAAGAAGGAAAAGAACACGGAATAGAATTAGTCTCTGTTGACGCAACGGTCAGTCCGCTGAGCCTTTTTATCGGGGAAGTTGCAGAAGATGAAAACAGGATTTATTCATTAGATGAGAGTTTGCTACAACTGAGCGAAAATAACCCGAAAGGCTCAATTCAGATGACATTCATGGGCCCGGGTGGAAAAAAGATACGAAAAGACATTCGTTTTTATCATGATCAGTATCGCGTCGATGTCAGCATTCATACAGAAGGGTATGATAATGGATACAGCCTTTCATTGGGGACAAATTTTGGTATCCATGACTGGAGTAGTCAGGGAGGACGGAGCACAGGCGCAATCAGTTTGATTAATGGTGACGTCGTGAGAGATCTCCCTTCTAAAATGGAGGGGAGTGTCATCCACGAAGGGGAGCTACGGTGGGCGGCGCTTAATGATAAGTATTTTTTGAGCGCCTTAATCCCTGGAGACGCGACCGAAGTGGGACCGGTCTCTGTCGAAGGTGAGGGGGACAATGCGATTACATCATCAATTCGTATCACGTCTGAAAAGAGTCATGGGACGAAAGAATTTTCACTTTATGTGGGTCCAAAAGAATATGATCGTTTAAAGGAAATGCGGGTTAATCTTGATGAAAGTATTGATTTTGGCTGGTTTATCTCTGGAAGCTGGCTCCCGGTGAGACTCATCGCAAAACCGATCTTTTATCTCCTGAGATTTTTCTTTCGATTTACAGGGAACTACGGAGTTGCAATCATTCTCGTAACGGTCCTGGTCAAAGCCATTCTCTTTCCGGTTACCTGGAAAAGTCTTAAATCGATGAAGGCAATGGGCGCGGTTCAACCGAAAGTTGCTGCTATCAAGAAAAAGTGGGCCAAGGACAAGGAAAGACTGAACAAGGAATTGATCAATTTATACAAGGTAGAAAAGATTAATCCGCTCGGGGGCTGTCTTCCGATGCTGGTCCAGATTCCGGTATTTATCTCGTTGTTCAACATTCTTTATACAACAATTGATTTAAGACAAGCGCATTTCATGTTTTGGGTCACAGATCTTGCCGAGAAAGATCCATACTATGTGTTACCCGTTATTATGGGTGCAACAATGATTTTACAGCAATATACGCAACCAAACACCATGGAGCCATCACAGGCCAAGATGATGAAGTTTCTTCCAATCGTCTATACCTTCTTCTTCCTGAACTTTCCTTCCGGTTTAGTTCTTTACTGGCTGGTGAATAACATTCTGAGTGTCGGCCAGCAGTATCTTATGAAACGAGAAAACGTCGCCGCATAATTCTAAGCGGTATCGGTTCCGAAAATGCTTGAAATGAACGGTGAAAACGATACGATTTGTGCCATCGCAACACCGGCGGGAAAATCGGCGATCGGGATTGTCCGGATCAGCGGGACAAAGGCCTTCTCTATCGTGCAGCCGCTCTTCAAGCGAAAAAAGCAGTTGTCTGATCTCAAAACCCACACAATCCATTATTCTGAAATTCAGGACCCACAAACGGAAGAGGTCATCGACGAAGGTGTCTTTCTCGTCATGAAGGGTCCTGGATCATACACAGGTGAGGATACTGTTGAAATTCAATCTCATGGGAATCCCCTTGGCCTAAGGAGGATCTTGTCCTGTCTGGTCAAAGAGGGAGCGCGCATTGCAGGGCCAGGAGAGTTCACACGACGGGCCTTTCTCTCCGGGAAGATTGATCTTGCACAGGCAGAAGCGGTGATGGAGGTCATCTCTTCAGAAGGAGAGACGCATTACCAGTGGGCGCTCAGCCAGTTAAAGGGGGCCTTGTCTGGAAAAGTTGATGGTTTACGTAAAAAGCTTCTCTCTTTTCTGGCGGAGATTGAGGCATCGATCGACTTTTCTGAGGATGGGATCTTGCCGGGGAGTCATAAAGCCTTACTCCTCGGATTGACGGCAATCGACGAAGAGGTCAGGACTCTGTTATCAGAATTTGAAGCAGGTCAGAAGATTCGAGAAGGGTTTACGGTCGCCATCGTCGGGCGTCCGAATGTCGGAAAATCGAGCCTGATGAACGCGCTTCTTAGGGAAGATCGGGCCATCGTGACGCCTTTTCCGGGGACGACCCGGGACCTTCTGAAGGAGTGGGTCGATCTGGAGGGGATCACGGTACGGTTGATCGATACGGCCGGATCTCGGGAAACAGACCATCCCATTGAGCTGGAAGGTGTTTTGCGGGGTGAAGCGGCTGAAAAAGAAGCCGACTTAACCGTCTGGGTCATTGATTCAAGTGAACCCTTCAAAAAAGAGGATGATCGTCTGAACGAGCGCTTAAAAGAACGTAAAAGGCTTGTCGTTTTAAATAAGATCGACCTCCAAAGGGTTCTTGATACAAAAAACATTCAGGAAGATGCCCGTTTAGATCAGGTTGTTGAGGTTTCAACGCTAACCGGGGAGGGGATTGCGGATCTTCGGAGGGCAATGAAAAGCTTCCTTATTCCGCAGGCAATGAGGGAGCGGCCCCTGGTTGCCTTGGTAAGGCACCGAAACGCCCTGGAGCGGGTTCAGGAAGGCCTTGGGCGGGCGATAATCTCTGTTCAAAGATACAATTCTTCGGAGTTCATTGCGATTGATGTCAGAGATGCGATTGATGCGCTTGGAGAAGTTGTCGGTGAAACCACGACTGAGGAGATCCTGGACGAGATATTCAATCAGTTCTGTATCGGAAAGTGATATCCGGGTTGGAGAGAGAATGTTCCACGTGGAACATTCTCTCTCCTTTTACCCTTCCACGGCATTCAAGGTGGGGCGAAGCGAATGAAGATGGCGAGACAAAAATTTGACGTTATTGTTGTCGGCGGAGGCCACGCCGGGTGTGAAGCGGCGTTGGCCGCAAGTCGAATGGGGGCCTTAACGCTTTTGGTGACCCTCAAGCTCGAAAATATCGGTCAGATGTCGTGTAATCCTGCAATTGGGGGGATCGCAAAAGGACACCTTGTCAGAGAAATCGATGCCTTGGGAGGTGAAATGGCCCGTGCCATTGACAGTGCCGGGATTCAATTTCGTATGTTAAATATGAGCAAGGGGCCGGCGGTACGGGCCCTCCGTGCCCAGGCAGACAGAGACATTTACAGGCGTGTGATGACAGAAGCCCTCTCTCAGGCCCCGAATCTAAGCCTGTTAGAGGCGGCCGTTGAGCGTTTACTGGTAGAAAAGGGCCAGGTGCAGGGTGTGATCCTGGATGATCAGTCGAGATGTAAGGCTCCGGCAGTCATCCTCACGACGGGTACGTTTCTACGGGGACTTATTCACATTGGGCAACGTTCTTTCCCGTCCGGAAGGATGGGAGAGGCCCCCGCAATCAAGGCCTCTGAAAGCTTGCTCGATCTAGGGTTTCACCTTGGAAGGCTTAAGACGGGTACGCCTCCCCGGCTGGATGGCCGAACGATCGACTATACAAATCTCTTACCTCAGTATGGTGATGACCCGCCGACTCCTTTTTCTTATACCACCAACCGATTGGACGTCGATCAGCTTCCTTGTCACCTGACGTATACGAATGAGAAAACGCACGAAATGATCCGGGCACATCTTGGAGAATCGCCTCTCTATTCAGGTGTGATCACCGGGGTGGGTCCACGTTATTGTCCTTCCATTGAAGATAAGGTCTCCAAGTTCTCCTCTCACCCACGCCACCAGATCTTTCTCGAGCCGGAGGGAAGAAGTACGCCGGTCGTTTACCCCAATGGCATCTCAACCTGCTTGCCCGAGGCGGTACAGCTTGACTTTGTTCAAACGATCCCTGGACTTGAAAAGGTTAAAATGCTTCGACCCGGCTATGCAATCGAATATGACTACATTCCTCCAACGCAGCTTAATTTGACGCTGGAGACCAAGCCGGTGGCAGGACTTTACCATGCCGGACAACTCAACGGGACCTCTGGGTATGAGGAAGCGGCAGCCCAGGGGCTGATGGCTGGAATCAATGCGGTCCTGAAGCTTCGCAAGGAGCCGCCACTCATCCTCGACCGCTCAGAGGCTTATATCGGGGTCTTGATTGATGATTTGGTGACCCTTGGTACTGAAGAACCGTATCGGATGTTCACTTCGCGCGCAGAATACCGTCTCCTGCTCCGCCATGACAATGCCGATCTAAGGCTGATGGCAAAGGGTTATCGTATCGGGTTGATCTCGGAGGAGCAATATCAGGCGAGCGCGTCAAAGAAAGAGCAGGTCGCCGCAGCAAAAGAATGGTTAAATCAAACCCAGGTCCGGATGTTGCCTGGAGGGATCGAAACACTCAGATCTGAAGGGATCGATAACGCACTCCCCTCCTTGAGTCTGGCAAAGCTGCTTAAACGTCCTGGTGTTGATTACAAGAAGATGCAGGCGTGGTTTGACCTGAATGGGGAGATCGATCCTTCGATTGCGGATCAAACTGAAATAGAGCTTAAGTATGAGGGCTATATTCGGCGGGAATTTTCACAGGTCGCCCGTTTTCGCAGACTCGAGGGAAAGAGGATACCGGACTCCTTTGATTTTGAGGCGGTGAGTTGCCTTTCGAGCGAGGTGAAAGAAAAGCTGGGGCGGATTCGTCCCCAATCCCTGGGACAGGCATCACGTATTTCAGGGGTGACGCCCGCAGCCATCTCCATTTTGATGGTCGCCCTTGAACGGAAAAAGTCCCCTTTGGCGCCACCTCTTGGAGAAGAGGGTCATGAAGAGACCTCTCGCACGGCCTAGTGTTGTGTCTTCCTTCCTTCAAATTGAGGCTCAAAACCATGAATAGCGAGCGCAAACCCCAGTCCCTTGGGACGGGGTTTGCCAGGCGACCAGAGAATACAGACCCGTGATGAAGATAGATCCGAGAACACGACTCATCTCCGGAAGTGAATCACTCGGCCTGTCCTTATCTCCCTCCCAGGTTGATCAATTCATGACCTACCTTTCAGAACTTATCCGATGGAACCAAAAGATCAATCTGACGGGCTTCCAACACGAAGACGAAATCATTGTCAAATTCTTTTTGGACGCGCTTATGCCGCTGGTGATGCCGGAGACAATCTATGGGGTACGGTGGATTGATATTGGAACAGGAGCCGGTTCTCCGGGGCTTCCTCTCAAGATTGTCAGGCCGGACGTGCAGATGACGCTGGTCGAACCGCTTGAAAAGAAAGTCACCTTTCTTCACCATATCATCGGTCTGCTAGGTCTTTCGAGGGTCACCGTCGCCCACGAGAGGGTGGATTCCTTACGCGGGGACAAATGGGACCAGGCCTATGATCTGCTCATAACAAGAGGACTTGATCCGGCGATTGTTATCGAGAAAGGATCCCCTCTCGTTCGTAAAGGGGGCCGCCTCCTTTTTTATCAAACAACTGTACTTGAGGACAGGTGGAATAATCTCATTAAGGGATATCCCGATCTGGTGTTAGGTGAGGTGCGTCCGGTTCGTCTTCCGTTTAGCACAGATTCGAGAACGCTTGTCCTGATAAACCGCCGATTCACTTGAAATACTGCGTTATCGGTCTTCGCTGGCTCCTCACCGTACGGCGGTACGCCTCGACCGTCAACGAAGACCTCTGGCCTTGTCTTTCATCCGACTTGACTGTTTGCCCTAAAACTCTGCTGGTTAAAACCCCGTCACTTGCAACAGTTATTGACGATTTTTGGAGCGGCCTTTTGATTGTTTCAGCTTACCTTTTGTGATATAAAGAACCGACATTGCGCCTGTAGCTCAATTGGATAGAGCGCCGGCCTCCGGAGCCGGAGGTTGGGGGTTCGAGCCCCTCCAGGCGCACCATAAGGTGTACATATTCGGGCCGTTAGCTCAGTTGGTAGAGCAGCTGACTCTTAATCAGCGGGTCCACGGTTCGATCCCGTGACGGCCCACCAGTTTTTCAATGGGTTATACAATCTCACCCTCAGCCTTTTTTTACCGAGGGTGATAAAATTGTGATAACTTTTTTTCTTTTTTTGAGGATCTCAACGCCATCCCGGAGACTCTCGGGATAATGGTGCGCATATCGCTGGGTCATGATCGGAGATTTGTGGCCCAGTAGCCGCTGCACTTTATAGATCTCGATACCTGCCTGAATGAGGCGTGTTGCAAAGGTATGCCTGAGATCGTGGAAGTGCAGGTTTTTGATCCTGGCCGCTGTAATCGCCCTTCGGAAGGCACGCCTGAGGTTATGATCGTCAATCGGCGTACAGGCTCTTCCGTAGAAGACCAGGTTGGTTTTAATCGGCCTGACCCTTGATTTTTCTTTAAGGAGCCTAAGGACGATCCGGTTAATCGGGATTGTCCTCCGTTCTCCGTTTTTTGAGTGAAAGACCGTCACCGTCCGCCGGAAAAGACTGACCCCTTCCCAGGTGAGGGCGAGGATCTCTCCCATCCGCGTCCCGGTATGCAGGGCAAAAAGAACGATCTCTTTGAGCCAAGGAGGAGAGACTTTCATCAGTTTTTCTTCTTCCTCATCGGTCAGCCATCTGTCTCTTTTGTTATTCTCCTTCTCCATTGAGACCTTGCAAACCGGGTTGTCCCGGCACCACTCCCACTCTCGAATTGCCAGGTTGAAGGCGGCTTTCATGACGGCGAGCTCCCTGTTGATCGTTGCAGGAGCGACACCATCATCGTAGCGCTTGGCCTTATACCCAACAATACGCGCAGGCGTAATCTCGGCCAGGGTAACGCTCCCAAAGAACGGAATGAGGTTTTTGATGTACCCCCGGTAAGACCTTTGACTCGCTTTTTTGACCACATAATCTGACTGATACCGTTCCATCATCTCCTCAAAGGTCCGCTCATTTTCTTCAAGGGTGTCAAAGAAGCGTCCCTCAAAGATCTTGACCGTGACTTTTGCCAAGATTGCCTCGGCTAACTTCCGGTTGGAAGTCCCGGTCGGTCTTCTGATTTGTTTTCCCTGATGGGATATTGCCATCCACCAGACCTTACCTCGTTTATACAGCCCCATTTTATTTCTCCTTACCTTTGGGCTGATTCAGGCCTGGTTTCCCCGCAAGTGCCATTGTAGACCCCTCGCTTCGCCCTTGCAATGAGGGAATAGATGTCGCACTTTTTTCTTTTGGCATCCTATTCCGAAAACCCTCAAGCCATGTCTTGATCTCATATTTTCGAAATCGAATCACTCCATGTATTTTAATCGACGGGATCTTGTTTTGAGCACTCCACGCATAGAGCGTAGAGATCTTGATCTGTGGATAGTCCGATAGGGCTTTGATATCAAAGTAAGGTGTTTTGTTCCGATCTTGCTCACTCATTGTTTGCGTTCCCGGATCGTGCCCGATAAAGAAAATCAGGCATATTCCCCCTCCACTTATCATCTCCCTCTGATGCCAATGCTGTCGTCCACTATAGTTTTACCACCAAAACCGTACAAATAAATGTCCCGTTTATGAGGCACTTATTTTCACGGTTTTTCAGGTAGGATCAGTAGCAACTGAAAAGGCAAGATGCATCTTAAAAGATTGTAAGAAGGGGTGGAATCCCGGTAAGCGAATCAAGGCGTGAAGGAGGTTGGGTATTCTTGCGAGATCCCTCTTTTTTCTGTCACACCCCACGCAACGTTGGAGTGCACCTTGGGTAGACCGATGTGATTTAACATGTTGAATAAACAAATAAAATCGAAAGACCACCGGTATACCGTGGGTAAACCACCCACCGCTTTATTAATCCAAAGCATTTGAAATATAAGGGATTTTACGGTCTACCGATTTGATTCTAATTTCACGAAAGGAGTGTCCCTGTTATTTTGGCAAAAAACTACTCTCTTCCAGGCAAAACCGAGTGAGATTAAGCCCCCTTAGGGAGTGTACAAAGGGCACGGACTGACCACTCCGAGCAACCATACTCATGATCCCCCCGCCCACCCCGGCAGGGCCGAAAGACGCCCAGGCGGACTATGCAGAAAGAAACCTGCAAAGACCGCCAACCCTGACCGCCTTAATTCCGCCCTGCCTAGTCGCCCATCTGCCCCCAGCGGGGGCTCCCAAATTGTGAGGAGGAGAGCCTGGAAATCATATCCCTTGAGCCTGTTTTGATCGGGCGATTGTGGTAAATAATCAACCGGATTATAAATATGCCATCGAAAAGATGACTGGGCCTAGGCTTTTCAATGATCTTTTTGAAATAGAATCAGGATGACACAAGTTCCTAAATCTGGTATTTTTGAGCGATGGAGGACTCGGCACATTTTGCTGACATGCTTCACGAGCGTCGTATCAAACGAGAGTGGGCTGATCACACAGTGGACAATCCTGACGTGATGGAAGATCACGAAGATGGGACGCGCCATTTTATCAAGCAGATATCCGAATGTGATGATCGATGGCTCCGGGTGATTGTAAATGTTAATGTGAACCCAAATCGTTTGGTGACGGCCTTTTTCGACCGTCGGTTGAGGAAAAACTATGCGAGTAAAAGTTGACAAAGCAAGCGACACGCTCTATTTCCGTTTTGACGAAAATATGATCGTGGAATCTGAGGAAGTCCGTCCAGGCGTGATACTCGATTTCGATGAAAATGAACGGGTTGTCGGCGTAGAATTTCTCAATATCTCCTCTCGAACCACCCCCGAAGATCTTTCATCGATCCAATTCCAATCTGTCTGAGAACAACAACGAATTGTTTACAACAGTTGCATGTGTTTAGTTTACTTTTTGGGCTGACAAAGGTAGATCATCGTATAATCCATAGATAGACGGAGGTGATAAAATTACGATTCTTAAGGATCGAATCACCGTTGACCTGGAACAATGCGGTGGCCGACCCTGCGTTCGCGGTATGAGAATCCGCGTCAGTGATGTGCTCGACCATCTTGCAAATGGCTTAACCCCAGAGCAGATCCTTGAAGAATTGTCAGACCTGGAAATAGATGATATCCGTGCCTGTCTTCGGTTTGCAAGTCATCGTCTTGACCATCAGTGATTTCGACACTTCAATTTGAGAGTAACACTTTGTGCTCACATGAAAGGTTCTTAGCCATTTTAAAAATCCTTTCCATACGACGGAAGATCATGGTTTCGGAATTATCTTTGTTTTCTGGATCGGCAGGATATAAGATAATTCCGCTCAAATACCAATGAAAGAACTTGTACTTTTTGGTTTGCTTCTTTAATATCGAGAAACGAGATACTTTCTTGTTCCCGGTGACTGGCGTCGCCGGGAATCGCGGCACTCGACCCGACTGCTCGCGGGTCAGTGCCGCGATTAGCCTCCTGGTTTACGTATGAGTAAAAAGTGAAATTTATATCGACATTTGAGAAGCATAAAAAGGAACCAAAAATCAGTGTTGATGAATATATTCGTAGCAGGTGTATTCAGTTAGGTAAGTCTGTTCTAGACCACAAGATTGTCTATCTTGACACTAATTTCTGGATAAATCTTAGAGACGTATCTCTTGGAAGAAAATCAAGTAAGGTTGCAATTGATTTCTATGAAAAAGTAATGGAACTGGTAAGGCTGGGGACATACATATTTCCTATCAGTGAGGATATTTTCCTTGAGGTTCTTAACCAAACAGATGAAGTGACCATAAATGAAACGGTGACTCTTATCGATTCATTGTCAAAGGGAGTATCACTCATCAGCTTGGATGAAAGGGTGTCACTAGAGCTTCTTCACTTTATGCACGACTCAACCGGATCAGAAGTATATAACTGCAAGGAATTGGTGTGGACAAAGCTGACATATAATATGGGGTTTACAACCCCAGTCAATGATCGAATAGATGAAAAGCTAGACCAACTAATCCAAAAGGCTTTTGTTGACCAAATGTGGGCTATCTCTTTGAGCGATATGATTGAAGTTATGAAGAAAAATGGAGGTTCTTTATTTCCTAAAAGGCCTAGCTTAGCTGATTCACTCAATAGAGGTAAGTTTGAACACGCTCATGAAAATATCTCATTTCAGGAAATGTTTTTAAGTGAGCTGGCAGGAATCCTAGATATCTACAAAAGCGAGTTTCCTAGAATAATGGCTATTATATATAAACAAAAGACGGGCAATAGTGCCACTGAAAATGAGATCAATAACTCTAAGTCCGGGCGTTTATTGTTTAATCTGATTTACAATCTCTTTAAATTGGGTAAGGCTAAAGACAAATTCCCAACAATCGGAGTATTAGCTGGTCTGTATGCTGCAACTCGCTGGGATAAAACTCAGAAATTTGAAGATAATGATATCCATGATTTTAGGCATGCGGCATCTGCACTACCATATGCTGACTATTTTTTCACTGAGAAAGGTCTTGCGCATTTAATAACTCAGAAATCGACCGAATATGACAAGCTTTATTCATGCAATGTACAGTCAAAGATAAAGGGAGCATCCGAAGCATTATCTGAGACCAAGGCTAAGTCGCTCAACCCGACTGCGTACGCGTAATACTTTGCGGCCTTCGGGTGGGCTCTGAGGGCGACGGGTTAGCTTCACGATATCCATAAGGTTATCTCCTTCAGGACACATAATGAACATATTGTTTGCAAGAATAGGTTACATGAAATTCTATCAAGGTCCTCAGAAAGGGGATGAAAAGCCTATTGGTGGTGGTAAGTACAATAAAGACAAAACTGGACATGAAGCGTTTAACTTCAAGGAAATAAGTGGGAAAGTATTTGGCTATTTCCAACCTCATATGAAATCACCCTATAAAATAAATCTCCAGAGGATAAGCCCTGTAATTCAAGAAGATCATGCTGATGATGTTTTGGTAATTTTCTTTTCAAAAAATCCGGCCAGTAAAGGACAAGTTATAGTAGGTTGGTATAACGGAGCTACAGTTTACGAATATTGTCAAGAGACGAAGAATCAAAAATCAAGAAAAAACTTCGGATATAATGTCGTAGCCGATCACAAAAATGCAGTATTACTACCTATTTTAAAAAGAAGGTTTTTTATAGGTCATGGGATTTCAGGCACTAAAGAAGGCAATCCTGGTCAAGCTAATGCTTTCTATTGTTTAAATCAGAACTTTAAAAATAAGCCAAACGATAAGCTAAATTCGTGGATATATAGGGCTATTGAGTATGTACAGAGTTATGATGGCCCATGCATCAGTTCATTCGAAGACGAAGTTTCGGAAGAGTTAGAGAATTCTGCATTTGGGGGATCAGGCCAAGGCTTTCAATCAAATATCGAAAAGAAGGCACTTGTTGAACAATACGCTATGGAAAAATGCAAAAAACATTTTTCAAAAGATGGATATGCAGTAACTGATGTTTCTCTTACAAAACCATATGATTTCCTGGCAAATAAGGGGCGATACGAATATTTCATAGAAGTTAAAGGTACACAGACTGATGGGAAAAAAATAATACTCACTAAAAATGAAGTAAAAATAAGTAAAGTAAACGGAGATAAGATGATCCTTTATCTGGTTCATTCCATTGAAATTAATAAGAAGTCAGTAAAAAAAGGAAGCGGGAAAGTTGTGATCATAAAACCTTGGAAGCTTAAAGAGTCAAAATTAACCGCCGTGAGTTACACGTATAACATGAGCTAACAGGAGACTGCACTCGGACTGCCAAAAGCGGTGCGATTTTCGCGCTACGCTACGGCCACGCCACTCTTGTCACCCGGTGAGCTGCTTAGCTGCCGCATTAGAACCTCTGGAAAAGATCCTATGGAAAAAGACAAGGTTCCAACATTTGATAAGCTGATAAATCCGATTCTCAGGGCCTTGCACAAGATGGGAGGAAGCGCGTCAATCCAAGAGCTTGAAGACACGATAGTGACCAACTTAGGGTTGTCTGAGGGAGTTGCGGAAATCGAACATGGCAAGGGCAGTCAAACTGAAGTTGGCTATCGAGCAGCCTGGGCTCGCAACTATCTGAAGAACTACGGATTTCTTGAGAACTCCAGACGCGGAGTGTGGGCGCTCACTGCAAAAGGACTTCAGACGAAGGAAGTAGATTCGAAGAAGGTTGTACGAGAAGTGCAAAGATCTCAGCGAGAGGCACGCGGTAATACCGAACAACCTACTGTGGTAGAGGAACAGTCAGAGGATCGTTCTTGGCAAGATGATCTACTTGAGATCCTCCGAGAGATGAACCCAAGTGCCTTCGAAAGGTTATGCCAGCGGCTTTTAAGGGAATCAGGATTCATAGAAGTAGAGGTTACTCGTCAGTCAGGAGATGGCGGAATAGATGGTTTTGGAACGATCCGACTAGGGGGACTGATTAGTTTCAACGTGCTATTTCAAAGCAAACGTTACACTGGAAATATTGGGCCAGAGACCGTTCGAGATTTTAGAGGTGCAATGGTGGGTCGGGCCGATAAAGGTCTGCTAATAACCACCGGAGGTTTTACTAGGGAGGCAAGGAGAGAGGCGACTCGTGATGGGGCTCCACCAATCGATCTGATAGATGGCCAATTATTGGTAGATAAGCTAAAGGAACTTGGCCTAGGGGTCATGGTGAAGAAAGTAGAGAATGTGGAAATTAATAAGGAATGGTTTCACTCCATCTGAGGGGAGCTAGCCCACATCACATTCACATTACCGCAAGAAGCTGTGGTTTTCGGAAGCCCGTCTCCCCCTCGTATGCCGGTGTTCCTGATATCTGTCCAACTCCGCACATTGCATTCAGAATCTCTAAAAGGGATTGTGATAGATTTGTGATAAAAATGGTCTAAATCGATATAATTCGGCGTACTCATTCAACGCAATGTAATGAGATTAACTGCTTGATTTTATAAAGAAAACGGGGAAACCAGCCTAAAATCAAGCCGTTGTGAAAATATGCTGTTTTTCACTCTTAATCAGCGGGTCCACGGTTCGATCCCGTGACGGCCCACCAGTTTTATCTATATTTTCAAGGAGTTGTGAGCCTCTTTCCGTGATGCGGGGAGGGGCTTTTTTGATCGGCGCCTTGAAAGAGAACCCTTGCGATTGACACACTTTCAAAGAAACAAGGGTAAGAATGAGAGGCTTACTTCAATACTTGGAGTCTTTGGCGAGCCTGTTTTGCGCGAAAAGAGGCCTTTTCTGCTGAGGCCAGGGCGGCCCTTTGCTTGTTTTTCTCACCGAAGCGGACTGCTGCTTCCGTTTTTTCAATCATTTCTTCGATCAAGTCCGTAATTTTCTTCTTGTTTTTTATCTTTTGGGAATCGTTCGACGCGATTTTTTCAAGCAGTGTCGGAGCGCGTTTAAGAATTTTTTTTCCATAGGAAACAATCTCTTCCGTATGCCCATCGCTTCCATGTTCGACCATATCTTGGGCAATCCGATAGATTTCATTGGTCAGCTGCTGGATGGATTTCAACGAATTGTCAGCGGCGAAGGCCGGAGAGGTCCAGAGGATGATAAAAATTAATAGGATGATGGGGACTGTGCGTTTTTGCATTTTGGTTTCAGATGTTGTAGAAAGATAGCATAGGGGAAGAAGAAATATCAAGATCCCTTGTTGTTGACCATGAGGAGAAAATGACCCGGCTTAGCGCTTGTTCCATCGTATTAATAATTGTAACGGTTCTCTTATGTACCGGACTGAGTGACCGCTCCGCTCTCGCCAATGAGGCGAAGGCATTGGGAGAATGGCGAATTGAACAGGGGGAGGTCAGTTCAAACGCGCTATGGGGGGTCTACTTTATCTCCGCCAATGAGGGCTGGGCCGTCGGTGCACTTGGCAGCATTCTCCATACAACGGATGGCGGGGCACACTGGCGGGCACAATTTAGAAAACGAGGGGAACGCTTTTTTTCGATCCATTTTCCCGACCGCTTAAACGGCTGGGCGGCAAGTTGGACGGGAAATCTTTACCACACAAAAGATGGCGGCGAACATTGGGTGAAACAGAAAGGCCCGAAGACGGCCTGGCTGTGGTTTATCCGCTTCGTCGATGCGAAGACGGGCTGGGCCGTGGGTGCCCAGGGGGCGGTTTTCCATACGACTGATGCCGGGGAACACTGGGCACTTCGGGATGTCGGGTATAATGCCGGTCCATTGTTGGAGATCTTTTTTCTCAATAAGAAACTCGGCTGGATCGCCGGATGGGATGGAACCGTTCTCCATACAAAAGACGGCGGTATTAAGTGGGTTCGTCAGAAAACCGAGACGAAGATTCCCCTGGAAGGTATCTTTTTTATAAATGAGAACGATGGATGGGCGGTTGGCCGACGGGGTGTGATCATCCATACGAACGACGGGGGAAAGACCTGGAGCCCTCAAGAGAGCCACTTCCACAAGTCCTTGCTACTCTCTGTGCAGTTTACCTCTCCGAAAGTCGGTTGGATCGCAGGGGGGTCGGGTGTCTTTCTGAAAACAGAAAATGGGGGGGAGACCTGGAAGGC
>JAJDBV010000088.1 GCA_029261165.1 Nitrospirota bacterium
GCAGCAAATCATTCGTTTACTTCAGCTTACTTTATTCGAAAAACGGGATTTGCTTGCCCTGCTTCGCGGTGATCCTCCGCCTGATTGTATGATAAATCCAGATCAGCTCTTTTTGGTATAATTGTTAACGGGACAGTAATGTCCGCATATAAAATTCTCTTCGTTGGACAGAGATTAAAAAACCAGAATTTATAGTAGGCGGGATCTATGGATAAAGCACATGAACGTGCCTTTCCGTTCCTCGTGGCATGCTGAATCGTTATTGCCCTATTTTCATCCCCGCAAGGCCTCCGTCCCCTCATTGAGCAGGGCAAAATAGTCGTCATAGACAAACAGCTTGCCACGCTTTTTTCCGGTGGCTTCCCGTAAAATACCCAGCCCTACTAAGTGTTCAACGGATTTGCGTACCGTCGGGGCAGATAAGGCCAAGTCTTCAGCCGAGATAGGGACAGCTAGGATCGGTCTTAATTGCAGATATTGATGTACCCTGAGCGCGGATGCAGCCGGACGGCCAAGTTTCTCGATCTTCCCCCGATCCTGCTCGAAGATGGCTAAAATCCGGCGTGCCGCCTCCGCTGCTTGTTCTGATGTTTCCTTGACGCCGGTAAGGAAGAAGCCCAGCCAGGCTTCCCAGTCGCCATCTTTTCGGACCTTTTGAAGTAAGTCGTAATATTCCTGCCGAGGCGTTTTGAAAAACAGGCTGAGATAAAGGATCGGCTCGCACAAAACCCCCTGTGCACACAGGAGGAAGGTGATAAGCAATCGGCCCAAACGTCCGTTACCATCCAGAAACGGGTGAATACTTTCAAACTGCACGTGGATCAACGCCGCCTTGATCAGCACAGGAAGTTTTGATTCTTTCTCATAGATGAATTTCTCAAGAGCACCCATACAGTCCAACACCTTATCCGGCGGCGGAGGAACAAAGGCCGAATTCCCCGGCCGCGTGCCACCGATCCAATTCTGACTCTTCCGAAATTCTCCGGGCTGCTTCGTGCTCCCTTTGCCTTTCGATAAGAGAATGTCGTGAACTTCCCGGATCAGGCGCAGCGATAAGGGAAACCCGCCGCGCAAGCGCTCCAACCCGTAATTCATCGCCGCAACATAGTTAGAAACTTCCTGTACATCGTCGAGCGGAACGCCGGGGATTTCCTCATTCTCGAACAAAAGCAGATCGGAAAGCGACGATTGTGTCCCCTCAATCTGGGAAGACAGCAGCGCCTCCTTGCGCACATACATGTAGAGGAATAGTGGCGTGTCCGGCAGGATGGAGGCAATACCGTCAAGCCGCCCAAGTGCTTGATTGGCGTCTTCCATCAGACCATAAAGCGCATCAAGGCGTAGCGGGACTTTCGGTGGCAGCGGCGGTGGCAAATAGGCACGTACCTGCTCCCCGCCGACGGCGGTCAGGATAAAATTTCCGACCCTTTTTCCCTTTCTTAAACCTGTCACTTGAGAAACGATCCTTTCTTAAGCAATCTTGCTAAGAAAAGATAACTCATTAAGATTTCTTTGTGAAGTGTTTTTTTATCCTATTTCCACCTTTGGATCTTAGATATAAGACACCGACAACTCTAAACGAAAAACCACATAGGGCACACATCTCGCTTCGCTCAAAGAATGCCCTTTACCTAATCAAACGCGCTCTGTGAGACTGCCTCCGCCTCTCTACGGCAGACTCACGCCGCACAAACCAGCAACGTCACTTCAGATCTCGCCAGACATCTTCAAAAATTTGTCCGACGGTGCGGGAGGAGAATTCCCCACGTTCGGTAGCTTCAACACGTGGTTGCAAAAAAGCCTCCAACTGACCCAAAGCTTTTTCTATAGAAAGACGCAAACCTACATCTTTAGTTCTCGAAAGGATCTAAAACGCGGACCCCCGTTTTCCTAAAGTCTTTCAAGTTTCGGGAGACGACGGTTAAATCATAAATTAATGCTGTTGCAGCGATTTGTTTGTCCAGTGCGTTTTCCGGATGAGGGACCCTAAGACGGCCCCACAATTGTGCAACGGTTTCATCAATGCTCAATATAGAATCTTCATATTCATCCAACAATGATTTTAACCATTTTTCCAGTTGATTCGCTTGGCGGGTATCCCCTCGATGCCGGATTAATTCAATGCCGCGCCGGAGTTCGCCAATCGTAACAACAGATATAAATAGAGATGCTTTTTCTTTGATGACATGCTTAAAGAAGTTTCTTACACCCTTATTGGCCTTTGATCGTTTCCGGGCTTCACTGATGACGTTTGTATCAACCAAATACATGTTCTTCTTGAAGAACATCGCCCCAGAGGACCGATGATTTTCCTACTCGTAATGGGAAATAACTCTATTCTTTTATTCACTCGCTAATGCCGCTCTAGAAGGACGCCGATTGCGCTCGCTATGCGTGTTCAGATCCATCTTCTACACGCTCGAAATCGTCATCACGCCCCATGTTCGGCATCGCGCTTATTATTTCCGCAAAGCTCTTTTTTTTAGGCCCAAGCAGCGTAGACTCTAATATGGCACGATGTTCAGCTTCCGCACTCCGCCCATGCTTTGCAGCACGTTGCTTAAGCGTATCAACGATCCGTTTATCAAGATTTCTAACCACCAAGTTTGCCATATCTTCTCCTTAAACCTATTATAATGATTGCAATGATAGCACCCAGAATACCGAAAAGAAAACAAATTCTGGAATGCCTCAATCCGCTCGATAAACGGGATGAAGCTACTGTTTTTTCTTTCTTGCCTTCTCAAGTGCCAAGGCCATTGCACTTTGTTGGGCCGGGGGCTTTTTTGTTTGTTGAGGTGTGTCCCTTTTTGGTTCTGACTTCTTTTTTTGTTTTGTGGGCCTATTTCCCGACCGCATCGTCAGCGCAATGCGTTGGCGCGTAAGATCGACGGATTGTACCTTGACCTTGACGATATCTCCCGCTTTAACAACCTTGTGCGGGTCGGAAACATAATGGTCTGCCAATTGTGAAATATGAACCATGCCGTCCTGATGCACGCCAATATCCACAAAGGCACCGAAATTGGTGACATTACTAACCACTCCTTCTAGCTGCATATCTATTTTTAAGTCGCTTACTTTTTCGATACCGGTTCTAAAATGGGGCATTTTAAATTCGGGCCGGGGATCGCGCCCCGGTTTTTCCAACTCCGAAAGAATATCTTGAACCGTTGGCTCACCAAACTTCGAATCGGTAAAATCTTTGGCCTCTAAAGACCGCAAAAAGGGCGCATTCCCAATGAGGGTGTCGATACTGCATCCGCAGGTCTTCGCAATCCTTTCCACCACGGGATAGGCCTCGGGATGAACCGTGGAGGCGTCTAAGATGTTTTTGCCATTCATCACACGTAAAAAACCGGCGCACTGTTCAAAGGCTTTTGGCCCAAGACGCGGTACCTTCATCAAAGTTTTCCGATTGTGATACGGGCCGTTTTCATCACGGAAAGCGACGATGGTTTTCGCCAAGACCGAACTCAGTCCGGAAACATAACTCAAGAGTGGCACGGAAGCGGTATTCAGATCGACACCGACAGCATTCACGCCGTCTTCGACAACATAGTTTAAAGAATGCGCTAAGCGGACTTGGTTTACATCGTGTTGATATTGACCCACTCCAATGGCCTTGGCTTCAATCTTGACCAATTCCGCCAATGGATCTTGCAGACGACGGGCGATGGAAACCGCTCCCCGGAGAGACACATCCAAGGCCGGAAACTCGGCTGAGGCAAGTTCTGATGCGGAATAAATAGAGGCCCCTGCTTCGGAAACGATGATTTTCCGCAAGTTCAGGCCAGGGTGGCGCAGCATAAGATCACCCACCAAACGGTCGGTCTCCCTTGACGCTGTGCCATTACCGATGCTGATCAATTCCACACCATATTTCGCAGTGAGCTTGGCCAGGGCTTCAATCGATTTATCCCACTCATTTCTGGGAGCATGCGCGTAGAGTGTGGCCGTTTCGAGCAGTTTTCCCGTGCCGTCAATCACGGCTGCTTTAATACCCGTTCGTATGCCTGGATCGAGTCCGATCGTCACCCGTGGCCCGGCGGGGGCGGCCAAGAGCAGGTCATGGAGGTTGCGGGAAAAGACCTTGATTGCCTCTTCTTCCGCCCTTTCCCGAAGCTGGCGTTTCATTTCCAAGTCCAAATGAAGCGATAGTTTCACCCGCCAAGCCCAACCCACCACATCCCATAACCAGTCATCCGCCGGGCGGCCCGCCGTCTTGATGCCAAAGTGTCGGGCGATCATCCGCTCGCTGACGGAAAGGGTTTGATTGGCTTTACCCTCCGCCTCATCAAAGACGATGCTAAGCCGGAGGATCTCTTTTTTCTGGCCCCGGAACAAAGCCAATGTACGATGTGATGGAATCGATTTGGTCGGCTCGATGAAATCAAAATAGTCTGAAAATTTTGACCCTTCGCTTTCTTTGCCCTTGATCACCAGCGCGCGGATCTTGCCATTGTTTTGGGCATGCTCCCGCAAGGCCGCAAGCAGGGCGGCGTCTTCCGCGAAATGTTCCATCAAAATATCACGGGCACCCGCCAAGGCCTGTTTGGCGTCTTCAATTCCTTTTTCGGGATTGAGATAGTCCGCCGCTGTGATTTCAGGATTCAAGCTGGGGGTCTTGAGCAGGGCAAATGCCAAAGGGGCAAGACCGGCCTTGCGTGCGATCTGTCCTTTTGTACTGCGCTTTTTTACGTAGGGACGATAGAGATCTTCCAGTCTTGTTTTTGTCTCCGCCTCCAGAATGGCGGTTTTCAATGCTTCGTTTAACTTGCCCGCCTCGTCAATCTTTTTGAGGATGACTCCACGGCGTTCTTCCAGTTCACGCAAGTATTGCAGACGTTCCGCCAAGAGTCTAAGCTGTACATCATCCAAGCCGCCGGTCGCTTCCTTTCGGTACCGCGCAATAAAAGGAACCGTCGCGCCGCCATCAAGCAGCGCAACGGCGGCGGCGACTTGCGCTGTTTCTGCTTTCAGTTCTTTAGCAATGATTTTATGGATGAGTAGCATTTTATTCTAACTTTATCTGTATTGATGGTGAAGTATTTTACCAGGAACAAATAAACCAGCGACTCCCCTACCCGCTTCATCTTCAGTGAACCGCCGCCACAGATCCGCAATATTCCCGCTCCACCCGTGCGAGGTCGTATGCCTGATGAAGGGCCAACCAGCATCCGACGGCTATCGTTCTTCTCGGAGATGCCATATACGAAGAATATAAAGCGTGGATTGTTGGATCTCATAGCGCATTTCATAGCGACCGATGATGAGCCGTCGGACCTCGCGGGGTTCAAATTCTTCAAGTTTTTCGCCGATGCGAGGTTGTTCAATTAGTCTGCTTGGTGCTTTTACAAGGGATTGAACCGTCTGAGCGGCGGCCTTTCTATTAACCGGAGCCAGAAATACGTATAAACGCTCCAAATCAGTTAAGGCTCTTCTCGTCCATTTTAAATTCATCCCTCTGGGACCGGTAATGGTTTATCGGTATCAAGGCTCTCTGCCCAAGCCTGGACAGCCTGATGATCGATGACGGCATGGGTATCGACCTCCGCAAGCGCCTCCATAGTTAGACGCCGACGTTCTTCTTCCTGCTCAACCCAGGTAGCTAATGCTTGCTTCACGATCCATCCTCGTGAACGTTCTAGACGAGCAGCCATCTGATCGACTTTTTTAGCAAGTGAAAGTGGTACATGTGCTGTAATAACTTTGTTTTCCATAAAGGCCTCCTCAGACTACAACAATCAATGCTAATCATAACGATTACTAAAGATTAAATCAACCGTGCAGGGCTTATTTCGAAATGAGATTGCACCCATGAGGTATTTGATCTGTCCCTGCAGAACCCTCCCCACTCCCCTACCCCACCTATCCTTTAGTTTTCTCCCAAAATAATCTTGGATTAACAATCTCTGTTTTCCCAATGTTTTTTATAGCTAATAAATCTTTATCGCCGGCGATGATGTACTTCGCATTTGCCGCGAGGGCCAACCCGAGGACCATCAAATCCTTTGGGTCCCGACACAGATCGGTTGAAACTTCGCTTGGAACTATCGAAATCGTTTCAGCATTGATGAAATCCATTGCTTTCGCAATAATTTCTTCCGGGAGTTTAATCTTTGTCTGGAGTTTGTTTTGGATTTCAGACAGGATCTCAGGGAAGGAAATGATCTCACTGTTTTTTAAACAGTATTCAAAGAGCTCCGAACAGAGCCCTCTTGTCGCAAAAGCTGCAATATAGATATTTGAATCAAGAACCAGCTTCACTTCAGTTGCTCAAAAATATCCTCATCTTCAAGCAAACCTTGTGATTCGGCAAAAGGAAGGGTCTTTTTTCTGATCGCGCGGAATTTATGCACAGAGACATAATCACGAATGGAATCCTTCACAATATCACTCACCGTTTTATGTTCTATCCGGCTGAGACCTTTTAAATCCTCTTTAAGGTCATCAGGAATTCGAATCGTTAGGGATTTGGACATTGCATTTCTCCTCACTTCAT
>JAJDBV010000089.1 GCA_029261165.1 Nitrospirota bacterium
ACGGCTTGCAGGTATTCCTTTTTGGATCGTGGACTCACAATAGTACCCTCCTTTTATCGAAATCTTTGGGTAACATTTATTATGAGTCAACGATCCCTCCTCTGAGGCCGCTTCGGTAACATTTTATTTGAGTCAATTCGAGGGCACGGCATTGATTGACTCCTCTTTCCTCACATTATACAATAGATCAATACTCTATGAGGAAGAGATGAAACGATCCAGCGAGGACTCCCCCGACAATTCCATCAAAAGCCCTGAAGCATCCAAACGCCAACTGTGCGAAAAAATCAGGAGACTACAGGACGCCTTGGCAGAAAAGACGGCCAGGCTGGAAGCATATGAAGTTGGTTTCCGCTCCTTATTTGAGGACACCTCTATCCCCCTCTTTACCTTCAACAAAGAGGGGAAGGTTCTCCTCTGGAACAGGGCCTTTTCAGAACTTCTTAGAATGTCTGATAAAGAGATAAAAGAGAGAAGCATTTTAAAAATGATCATAAAGGGGAGTAAACCTGAGAAAATTTTTAAAATCATCAAAACCGTATTTAAGGGCAAAGGTATCGCCGATATCGAAGGGGCTATTTCCTCTGAACCGGGACAGGAACGCCATCTCTCTATTTCAGCCCTTCCTGTTCGTGGAACAGCAGGGGGCGTCACCTTCGGGATTTCTATTGTGACAGATATCACAGAGAAAATACACCTGGAACAGGCCCTGCTCCAAACAGAAAAAATGGCCGCCATGGGGACGCTTGCCTCAGGACTGGCGCATGAAGTCGGCACTCCGATGAATGTCATTCTCGGGCGGGCGGAATCTCTGTTAAGGCATACGAAAGAGGAAAAGACCGCTAAAGGATTGATGATTATCATTGAACAGATTGACCGAATGACCCGCCTGATCCAACATCTCCTGACATTTGCCCGTGGAGAACCGATTGAGAAGAAACGCTTGGACATCAACCGGGTCATCAATAAGGGGATTGATCTCATCGGGCAGCACGCCAAAGCGAAAGGCATCTCCATTGACACCGATCTGAATCCCCGTCTTCCAGAGATTCAAGCAGACGAGGATCAGATTCTACAAGTGATGGTCAACCTCTTTCTAAATGCAATCGATACTATCGAAGGAGAGGGCACGATTCGGGTCACCACACATTTGATCCGGATTGAACAGAGAAAGCATCCTCGGCCCGATAAATCCCCTCGTGAAAATCAAATGATCCAGATTCTTTTGAAAGATTCCGGAAGCGGGATTGATCCGGCCCACCTTGATAAAATCTTTGATCCCTTTTTTACCACCAAACCGGTCGGAAAAGGTACGGGGCTCGGCCTTGCCGTCGCACTGGGAACGATTCGAAATCACGGCGGCCAAATCATGGTCGCAAGCTCCGTCGGCCAGGGAACGACTTTTTCTATCCGTCTTCCGGCAAAATAGCACGGCCCCGCGTGGATAGGGGAAAAGACGTGTGGAAAGCAGGAGGGAGAAGGGCCGCCAAACCCCAATACTCCTGAATAGTATTTATAACACGAAGGAATGCCTTAAATTCCACCGGTTTCTGGATATAGGTATTGACCCCAAGCTTATAACAAAGGTGAATGTCTTCCTCCCGGTTGGAGACGGTTAAGACAACAACCGGGATCGACTTGAGGCCCTTGTCCTCCTTTATCCGCCTCAGGACTTCCCATCCACTCACCTTCGGGAGGTTCAGATCAAGAAGGATCATCCCGGGACGGGGTGCCATCTCAGGAACGCCGTACACGCCTTGATGATAAAGGTAATCGAGGGCCTGCTGCCCATCCCGAACGATTAAGAGCTCATTCTTGATATGCCCTTTCGCAAAGGCACGGCGGGCAATCTCAATATCATGCAAGTTGTCTTCTACGAGGAGGATCCGAACCGCCTGAACGTCGTTCGGACTCACCCCCTCCCTTTCTATTCTACCTTGTTCTGTCATGATGCCTCTTCGGTGGAGTCTTGTGAAACCTTCTTCTCCTATGCGTGATCATTCCCGCGTTGTTTCGGTCTCTTGGGAAGGGTAAAGAAAAAGGTGCTCCCTTCTCCCTCTTTTGATTCGATCCATATTTTCCCCCCATACCCCTCGATAATCTTCTTACAGATCGCCAGCCCGACTCCGGTCCCTTCAAACTCATCCTGGGGATGAAGGCGCTCAAAAGGTCGGAAAATTTGTGCGATGTAGCGCGGATCTATCCCGATCCCGTCATCTTTAAAAGAAAAGGTATAAAAAGCTTTTTCCTCCCGCACGGCAATCTCCACGCTGGGGGACGTCTTTGTATTGAATTTGATCGCGTTTGAGAGAAGATTTTTAAAGACCTCGCCAACCTGGATCCGGTCACAATAAAGCGTCGGCAAATGGGGTGTCCACTGAACTTTCGCCTTCCTTTGTTGGATTGAAAATTCCAAGTCGTGTTTGACCTCAGTCAAGAGCGCATCCAAGTCCACATTTTCAAGGTTTGGACCCTTGCGAGAGAGGGAAACAAGAGTGAGGAGATCGTGGATCAATTCCTTCATACGAACAGCAGATTCCTTCAGAAAATTCAGGTATCGCTTCCCCTTTTCGTCCAATAGCGCGGTGTAGTCTTCCAAGAGAAAACTGGAAAAGGCTTCTATCCCGCGAAGCGGCTCTTTTAAGTCATGTGAGACCATACGCGTAAAGTCGTCCATCTCCTTGATATTCTCATCGAGCCGGGTCTTCATCTCAAGGAAATAACTATGGAAATAAAATTCAAGAGCCAAAACCATGTCGATACGAAAAATCTTCCGCACGGCAAGATCACGGCGCATGCCTCTATCGGGCTCATGCTCATAGGCTGCTGCGATTAATCGGGAGAGAATATTCTCGTAAAAAGAATAGGTTGATATATACAATTTCGGCGCGAGTCCGATCCGGTGGTGTACCGCTCCCGTCTGGAGCCGCCGCTCAAAATAGGCCTTATCGAATCTGCCACTGAAAATCTCAAGAAGGTACTCCTTCTGTGATGCCAGCAACCGATCGACCGTGGGCTGGTCTTTGAGGAGGGCACGGGTCTCTTTAAAGGCGAGGAGGTGCTGATAAAAGGCTGCGACAATCCGGTCAGCATGCCCTAAGGCAAAGGCCTCCATTCCGGAAAGAAGCTGGATCTCCTCCTTGGAAAGGCCGACAAAAGACATCCGCCTCCGGATCTCCTCCATGTCGATCCCGAGCTCTTTCATTAAGTCTTGCTCTGGAAACATCTCCCCCCGATTCGAATGCGCGCCTTCTATATGACACGTGGGTTCACCGCCTTTTGACAGGTTCAAAACAAACCATTATAATCGCTTTTGTCACTTTTGGGAATGAGGGGAGGCTTGCAGTCTATGCGGACGCATATCAACCTATCATCCATCCCTATTCTCCTGGTCGAAGACAACCTTTCCGATATTGAAATCATTCGCAGGGCACTCCAGAAAGGAGACCTCACCAATCCGTTTCATCTCGCCAGAGACGGGCAGGAAGCAATCGATTTTCTCCGCAGGGATGCCACTCAGTGCGGCGTCTTGATTCTCGATATCCACCTCCCAAAAATCAATGGCATCGAGGTCTTGAAGTTAGCGAAACAAATTGACCCGGAAATCGTCGTGATCATGTTGACCAGTCACGCCTCTCTGAAAACTGCCGTACAATCGCTCCGAAGGGAAGGGGCCTTCGACTATATTCAAAAATCAAAAGGCGATCTCTCAAAGTTAATTGAAACCATCCGCCTGGCTCTGGAAAAACGGGCCGTCTCCCTTCAGCACCACCTGGTTCTCCAGGCCGGAGGGAATGACCATGTCATCGACATGGTCATAATTGAAGATGGATTTGGCCTTTCAAGAAGGGAGGTTGACGTGGTCAGATACCTCTGCCGGGGCCACACCAATAAGGAAATTGCAGAGAAACTCTTTATCAGCAAGCTGACCGTTAAAGTCCACCTGAAAAACATCTATGAGAAGATGCAGGTCCATAATCGCACGACGCTCTTCTCAAAGCTACTGACCAAAGCCGTCGTTCAACCTTAATTCTCCGATCATAGATCACTTTCGTTCATCAGCTAAGATCAGGCTGATAAACGGAGACGATCCTGGTAGGCTTTCTCAGCTTCGGCCTCATGAAATCGGATCTGGTACCTGTCTCTGTTGAAGATGACTCGCGTATCAATAATATCCCCACAGAGAAGACAACGGGAAATGCGAGATCCCCCTTGCTGTGTAAATATCCGTTCTTCGACCATCATCCCCTGACATCGTTGACAATTCATCGGGTCCCCCTTACAAGTTCCAATTCTGTATGGATTATGGGAGAACGCACCCGGAACAGCTCTCGAACATTCCAGCGATCCGGGCGAAAATCTTATAACAGGTTAGAGTGTGCCGAAGTCCGAAAGAAGATACAATCCCCCAAAAGGGGTATTTTTGAAGAATGAGAATTGTACTCGCGATGCGTGTTCAATTTCGGGGAGATTAAAGGGGAGAAACCTTAAGTCTTTTTAGCGCAACCGATATCAATGGCCTTGATCCTTTCTGCCACCTCTTTCTTCTCTTCTTTCGACAAAGAAGCCTCACAGATTTCAAAAAGGATCTGGTTTTCTTTGCTGATGTGTTGACGGAAAAGGCAGAGTGCTTCTTCACCAGTGGCGACGACGGCGTTGAGGGTGCCTTGTTTATCTGTTTCCCTGATTTCGCAAAAATGAACAAGGCGCCCTTCCCAATCACGAAAGGCCAACCTTAATGCCTCGTGCTCATCAAGCATCACCTCAATCGGCCCATGTTCTTTTCCGATATACTCCGCCAGAGTCGGGAAAAGAGCCTCTTCTTCCTTTTTAAAATGGAGGCATATCCCGCTCACCAGAGAAACAACAAAATCTTTAATCCAGGCTTCCTCGGCCTCCCTCTGCTGTGGGACAGTGCTTTCAGGGAGACCTCTAAGAGACTGAAGTGCCCGTTTCGCCGATTCCAATTTCCAAAGAACTTCCTCGTGTTCTTTCTTTAAAAACTGGATCGGGTCATGATTAATATCTTCCTTAACACCGGGATACTCTTTATGGCTCATTTCCTTTTCCCCACGGGTCTGCCCGCCTGCCAAACCCGAATATCAAATAATCGAGTTGGCCCGCCCCTGATGATTCCTTCAAAACAAACCTCATGGAGCATGCACCAGATAAACGGCCGCAAGGACAACAAGCAATCCTACGATTAGATTGAACCTCGCCATCCATCTAACCATGATCCGGAGTCGGTGTGAACCCGTTGTGGTTTGACTGATACGGATTGATCTTGGCCCAAGAACCATGTCATGCAGAAAGGACAACGAAACCATCAAGAAAACAAGGGCGAGCTTGATCCAGAGCGGTTTTCCATAATCTGCGAGAGACAAACCCCTGTGATAGAGGCTCAAAAGGCCGGTGCCAAAGAGGATCCCAAGCGCGATCCATCCGCTAGTACGAAACCGCTTTCCGACCCGACTGATCAATGCTGTCTTTTGCGTATTGGACAGATCTTCCTGTAATGAAGGGATGAACACCAGCACAAAGAAAAGCATACCGCCGATCCAGAACATGGCTGCAACAAGATGGATCCATATAATAATCATCCGAGATCTCCCGACGAAGCCGGACGGCGCCTCCCTCTCAGTATATTCTCACCTTCGCGGGTTGCGAAAAAAATATCTAACCCGGTTTTCTTGGAGACTCAATCCACCATAATGATGCGCTCTTCCCCTTCGTGCAGTTTTGAATCTTCACTGAGACCCGTATCGGTGCGAAACTGCTTCTGTGTTTCATATTCCGGCGGCGTGATGATCGACGCATCAAAGGCAAAATCAAGTCGCGTCGCCTTCTTCGCAAGAACCGTCACCTCTCTCTTATAGACCTTGTAGTGTGGATGCCAGATACTCACCGTATAAGTCCCCGGAGGCAGACCTTCGATCGTATAGGTCCCATCCTTCGCCGTCTTTGCATTGTAGGGATTGTTCACGACAAATCCCCAGCTCTGCATGAATTCATGCATCCCGCAGATCATCTGTGAAATATGCTTCCCCTTCCGATAATGCAGAACCCCGCCCCGTGCCTGGGTCGATACAGGGAGCGGTGTATTCAGGATGATATTTCCCCGTTCATTCTGAAAGACCTGGATATTGTGGATCACAGGGTCCCGATTGATCATGTTCATCCGCTGATGGTTATAGATTATTGCCACATTCGGGTGCTCATGACGCATAACCCCGCTTTCCTCATCAAACATAAACATCTCGCTGTCCGCTACATCGGCCGGGTGAAACATGCAGTCGACCGCCACAAACTCCGCCACGGCCGGCTTGTAGGCCTTCCCCCTTGTCACTTTATCCACAGAGACAACCGCCTCCCACAATCCGTTGTCTTTCGCTACAATATAATCCTTGAGCCGGACATGCCCCTTCCCGTCCGAGATCTTCTTGCAAAAAGGCCCGAACGGATAAAGGACAAGAGAAAAAACCCTTGGCGGCGGGAGTTTGCCTTCCATTGTGATTTTGCCGGTAATCGATCCCCCATCGCTTACGTCAACTACCTCATAAGCCTCTGCGATGGGTTGAAAGAACATCGCCCAGAGGGCTATTAACATGAGGGCTAAATAAAAAGAATGAAAACCTTTCACGTCTCGTTCCTCCTTAAAAAAAAGCGGGGCAGAGGTAATTTTTCCTCTGCCCCGCCCATATTGCCCTTGTTTACACGATTACTTCTCAAGCATCGAGAGTGGTCCGGGTGCTTCATCCAATCCGGAGATCACCTCTGGCGCCTCTTGCGGAATCTCCGCACGTCGTCCGCCTACGCCGCCGCCTGCGTTCAGCGGAAGAATCGCACGGCTTCCGGTCGGAAGCACCTTGAAGTAGCCCCAGAGTCCCGCCGCCGCGTAGGGAAGACGATGGGTCTGCCAGAGATAGATCCCGGGCAACTTCGTCGGTCCACCCGCCGAGGCGAGAAAGACATCCTGATGCTCAGAGGATCCGAACTCCTCGGCCCCCATCATATCCGCATCCAGGCCCGACATCGCCATGCCCACATCCAGCGGCCATTCATGGTTCTCAATGGCAAAGATCTGATTCTGCTCGTTAAAGGCCCCGAAGACATGAACCCGAACCGGATCCCCCGCATGCGCCATGATTGTCGGCGTTACAGGATCTTTCTTTCCCGCAACACAGGGCTGGAACATGGTACCCAGTTCGCAGCCGTTCTCCTCACGATACATCCAGGGCTCGCTCCGGTAGTTCACACCCGCCAGGCCTGCAATCTGCTGGATGTAGGGCATGAACGCCGTTCCGATGATGTTGTCTTCATCCTGGAAGTACAGCGAGACATCCCGGTAGTCGGAACGCCCGGAATTCTTCGGGTTGCTGCGATCGAGGATCACATCCACCGCCCAGGCATTCTTCATCGAGACATCTTCGCCGGTCATCGGATCACGATACTTCGATCCGCGGGGTCCGACAATGATACCCCCGAAGAGGCCGTCCCGGGTACTGTTCATGAAGTTGCCCCAATCCCAGACGACGGTCGAGAACTCGCCAAATTCCGGCGGCGCGTAGAAGGTGTAGGTCCGGGTCTTTCCAGGAGCCACCGTCTGATTGCCTTTGTTGTAACCGACATTCACACCATGTGAATCGTTCGGATCAAAGGCCAGGCCATCGGCCGAGAACGAAGCATTCAGCCCTTTCAGGTTGTTCCGGAGCGTGACCTTGATACAATCCCCGGAATTGACATGCAGGGTTAAGGGATGCGGTTGCGCGCCTGCCGCAACCTTCTTCATATCCCCTTCCAGCATGAAGATCTTCCCCTTCGGGTTTGCAATTTGTAACTTCCGGTCAAAATCAACCTCGATTACATCCGGCGCGTTCGGATTGAACTTCAAGGCATGATCGGTCGCCACCACCTTGAAGCGCTTCACCGGCGCGTTTCTCGGACAAAGGGTCTTGGCCGATCTCGGAATGACTTCATGCCCCGGAAGCACCTGCAGGTCTTTGACCTTCTTGTCCAGGACCCGGAAGATACCCCAGGAACCCTCAGCCAGATGGGAAGGACGCGCGTTGTAATAAAGGTAGTCTCCCCCCATCTTCTGTGCGCTTCCCGCCGTCACGACAAAGTCATAACGTTCCGCGATGCCGATATGATAGGCGTTCTTGAACTCGGCCGTCTGCGCATAACGCTCTGTCCGGAAGGGATGCCCCGCCAGACGCCAGACATGCGTTTCGTTCATCATCACATGAAGCATCCGGAAGACCACGGTATCACCCAGGTAGGCCCGGATCAGATTTGTTCCGGGGTCCTGTTTGTGTGCCCTAGACGAAAAGACCAGCGCCGGGTCCTTGACATGCTTCAGCCGCTTCGCGATCGATTCGGCCTTGAAGAAGATGCCGCCTCCCGTGGTGTGCGTCCCGCCGTTCAGCATCGGCACTGCCGTGTAATCAAGATCATACGGCATCTGGAAGAAAAGAACCTGACCCGCGTCAATCGCGGCACGCTTCGTCTGTCCCGGAGGATTCCCCTCGGTCACCACCTGTGCGGTGTAGGGCACGGTATCATGAAGGAACATGGCAACTTCACGGAAGCTTCCGCTCTGGTCAAATCCCACAGGCTCCACAGTGTGGATGTCCATTATAGGTCCACTCCGGGTAAGCTCCCCGGTCACCGGGTCATGATAGGTCGAGCCGACCGGCTCAACGATGAAGGCACCGACTGCGCCATGCGGCCAGGTGGTTCCACCCAGGGCATGGTCATGCCAGAAGACCGTCCCCACATCCGCATCCGCCCAGAGACGGTAGCGCACCCATTCGGTCGAGACAATCTCGCCCTTCTTGTGGGCATGTTTCAGAGGCTCGCTGAAGGTCAGCGTGTCTACCCCGGTCGCCGCGTCATGCTCGATCTTCTTGATCCAGCGGATCTCAGAGGTCTCTACTTGATGCATGCCGAACATGAGATCGGTGTTCTCATGGAAGGGTGTCGCGCCCTTGCCCATCTTGATCTTCATATGAATCGCGCCCGCCGTCGTGTCTTCAACCTGGAGCGCGTTCATCGGTGCCGGCAATCCGCGTTTCTCTTCCTTGCCCAGCATCGTGAAAGGCCGCACCGACTGATCATAGGAGAATCCGCTGATCACCCCGTCAGAGGCCTGGTTGTCAAACTGAATGAAATGCGTGTGAATGTTGATCTTCGACATCTGGAAGTTTGTCGGGTTGTTATCAATCCACTCACTCTTTAAAATCACGTCCAGACAGTCGTAGATATTGATCCGGTAGGCCAGGGGCTGTGCCAGATCAGAGTTCGCCCGAACCTTCGCCACATCTTCGTGCAGAACATAGATCGTCCCGTCCGGATCGATCACACGCTTGTCCTTCCCGATCGCGTCGTTCATGGTGATCGGGGTCTGGATGAAGTGGATCGTATACTGTTTCCGACCCGCGCCTTCAGGACACAGGGACCAACGGCCCTGCTCGCCCGGCTCCGGTGGAAGGGTCGTCTCTTCTCCCGGCGCCCCGACGCTGCCTGGGTCAGTCGACGGGGTATTGTT
>JAJDBV010000010.1 GCA_029261165.1 Nitrospirota bacterium
TTTTTCTTCGGATTTTTGTTCTGCGAATAAAGCGTTACTGCGGCAATAGTTTCTTTTGGTGTTGCAGGCAGTGCCTGCACACAAACATCTATCGAGCGTCGATCCTTAAAGTCCGGCCAAAAACTCCGGAGGAAGGATTGCGGCCAAGGTACTTTTTCTTAGCCGCGCACTAGAAATTTATCGGTTACCCTCCAATCCGGCGTCTCACGTGTCGGGCTCACAAAGGACTGTGTCCAGTTATATCGTCGCTCAGCGAAGGGGCAGTCACCTCTTACTCGCATCTATTTTTGAAGAAGAGTGATCCGTCTTGTCTATTCACGTCGAAGCCGTCGGGGCCCTGGTACAAAGAGAGAACCGGGCTCATCGTCCCCGCACTTTTGCTCTCTTTCTCGTACTGACCACGATCGCGGCAGTTATGCGCTATAAGCTCAAGGCGGAGCACTCAAGATCTAAACTTTAAAAAAGTATTTTTCGTCAAAGCTGTCTTGTCTCTTCAAGACATAATAAACGGCCCGGCCCAGCTTATGGGCCAAGATGGAAATGGCCTTTCCTTTTCCATGCTTCTTCGTCATTTTAGCGACGTAATCTTTGGCACGCTGGCTTTCTCGCATAAAAAGAATTGCGGCTTCCGAGAAGGCCCATTTCAGATGGGCGTTTCCTATCTTGGACCCGGAGTATCCATAGCGTTTTCAGGCCGACTCTTTGGGGCACTTTACCAGTCGGCAGTATGAGGAGAACGAGCCGACTGTAGGGAATCGCTTGATATCCTGGATTTCAAAGAGGAGGACCAAGCCTAAGACCTTGCCGATCCCAGGCACTGTCTTGAGCCGGTAGTAAGTCCGTGCGTCAAAGCCTCTCGCATGGCGAAGGATGTAGGCCTCAAGGTTCTTGATCAGCTCCTCGAAATGGTCCATCGTTGCGATATCGGACTCCACATTTTTGGATACGACGGGATCGGAAAAGCGTTGAGCAATATCGGCCCGACACTTCTTCCGGTCGATCTTTTTTTCGAAACTCGGCAGGTTGTACTGATAATTGGTGAGTTGGATATGGGCCTGAACTTCTGAACGGACCCGGACAAAGTACATACGGCGCCTGAGAAGGTCTCGGGTCGCTCTCATCTGAGCGGGATAGGCATACATCGGGAAATTTCCGCCCTTGATCAGTTTGGCAATCTTTAAAGAATCGATCTTATCGTTCTTTGTCTTACCCCCGTGGATGGCTTTCATATAAAGGGCATGGCCCAGGAGAAAGGGAATGTTTTCCTTCTGACAGAGATCGGCAAGCCAGTACCAGGAGAAGATACACTCGACGCCGACGATCATCCCCTCTCTGAAAGGCTCGATCAGTTTCAGAAACTTCTTCGGATCCGTAACAATATTTTTATGGACCAATATGTTATCCTCGGGGTCAATAATGCAAACGTACATCATCTTTGTGTGAAGATCAATTCCGCAGTAGTATTGATGTTGTTTGGTGTAGAATCGCATAATGCTTCCTCCTCGAAGTGAAGTGTAGGCGTTCTCTAGCACAGAGATGGGTGGCGGCTACCACCGATTCCTATTTTAGAGGAAGCCATCATAAGTATCACGTCGCTCAACACCGACCGCGAATCTGCGCTATCAATTTTAGGCTGGAGACTGTGGCGCGGCGGGTTAGCTCAGTCGTTCGGAGGCGGCACTGCCGCGCCGACGTGTAGAGTAGTTACAAAAAAGGGATAATCACAAAGAAATAATTATGAGATAAATAAGAACACTATGCGCTGTAAGCAACTCGGTGGCAATTGTAATAAAGAGTTCTATACTAGTTCATTCGATGAAATCGCAGAAGTGAGCAAACAGCATGGAATGGAAATGCTCAAAAAATGATGAGGCTCGTCTTGAAGCTATGACGAAATGGTTTGAAAGCAAAAGAAAATAGTTTGATGCATTACCCGAGAGCCAGTAATTACGTCGTAATAAGCCACACATAACAAATTGTTCATGCATCAATTCGACACAAAAAAACACGCCTCCACTGGACAGTCAAAGCGTCGATCTTTTTGTGCATCTGCTTCTCAAATTATCGCACAAAAACCCCGTCACTTTACCTGCTGATTTGCAAGGCGTTAGACAGAGACGGATAAATAGAAGTTCATTTTTTTACAGGATTATTCCATGACAAACCTAGGTACGCCTTTCTCATCTTCTACAACTAAAATTCTGCTGTGTGGCTCTGGAGAATTGGGTAAAGAGGTGGTCATTGAGCTACAGCGTTTTGGTTGTGAAGTGATCGCTTGTGATCGTTATGAAAACGCGCCAGCGATGCAGGTGGCTGATCGTTCATATACTTTTTCAATGCTGGATGGGGATGAATTACGACGAGTTATTGAGCTTGAAAGGCCTGATTATATTGTGCCTGAAATAGAGGCCATTTCTACAGATACATTGGTAGAGCTTGAGCGTGAAGGATTTAATGTAATTCCAACAGCGAATGCCGCGCGACTGACCATGAACCGTGAAGGCATTCGTCGTCTTGCCGCGGAAGAGTTGGGTATTCTCACGTCCAACTATCAATTTGTTGACAACAAAGAAGATTTTGATAAAGCCGTCGCCGCGATCGGAAATCCCTGTGTCGTAAAACCGATCATGAGTTCGTCAGGCAAAGGGCAGAGCACGATCAAAAATAACGCTGATATCGAGAAGAGTTGGATCTACGCGAGAGAGGGGGGGCGGTCCGGAGCTGGCCGGGTCATCGTGGAAAGCTTTGTTGATTTTGATTATGAAATCACCCTGTTAACAATTCGCCATATCCAGGGTACCAGCTTTTGTCTGCCTATAGGGCATCGACAAGAAGATGGGGATTATCGAGAGTCATGGCAACCGCAAGCAATGAGTGATGTCGTACTGACTCAAGCCAAAGAGATCGCCAAAAAGGTAACAGCCGCGCTGAGTGGCCGAGGGATTTTTGGCGTGGAGCTGTTTATTAAGGGTGATGATGTTTACTTTAGTGAGGTATCACCCCGCCCGCATGATACCGGGATGGTGACGATGATCTCTCAGGATCTCTCGCAGTTCGCGCTACATGCGCGCGCTATTCTGGGACTCCCTATTCCTAACATTACGCAGCATGGCCCTTCGGCTTCCGCTGTCATACTCGCCGAGGGTAATTCTAGAAATCTCCGGTTTAATAACATCGAAGCGGCGCTCCAATTCCCAGACACTCAACTACGCCTCTTTGGAAAGCCAGAAGTGAAAGGTAAGCGACGCATGGGGGTAGCACTTGCGCGTGGAACCGATATTGAGAACGCCAAACAAAAAGCTTTAAAGGTGGCCACGGCGGTAAATATTGAGCTTTAGATAAAGGTCTGAACTTCATGACGTCATTGCTTGGTCTCATGAAGCATAAACATGCAGTAATACCAAAAGGAAACTTAGAAATAGAAAGCCCTACAACTAATATTTGGCCCGACGAAGGACTTTTAATACAAGGGGTTTCTCCATTGCCTAACCCGGCGCTCAACCCGACCGCGAATCTGCTCTTTCAATTGTAGACTGAGACTGTGACGCGGTGGGTTCGTTCATCGTTACGCCGAAATGGTGGACAACTAGTTGAAATAGCACGTGTTGATGGAGATCCCACCACTCATAATGGTGCATGTGTTTCTTACAGTGGACTGAATGGTGGGATGCTATTTAGCCAGGCTGAACCAGCAGGTCCGACGGAGACGTTTAAGGTTTATTAAAGCCGGGTGGGTTTGCCTTAGGAAGCCCTCATTAATTCAGAGTTTCCTTCATCATATCGTGGTTAAAGTCATCGGAAATGTATACGCAATTATCGGTACCGTGGCAGTTCTTTACAGTCCTGTGGTTGCAGAGATAAAACAAGGCAATTTAACTCGGACTGCAAATTCTGCTGGCTTCTATTTGCAGACGGTTATTTGCGACGTTGTAAGGTGGTCGGGAAAATCAAACGGTTTTTTGTATTTGATTTTCCCGACCACCTTAACCTAATGACTTTTAAGACACTTACTTTGGTTATCCCAGATTTTCAAGCTGACTTTTCTAAGCCAGGACATCATCTGCAATATGCCACTCCAGATCTTCAATCACACTCAGCTCAACGATATTCCCTGCTTTTCCTAAAAGATTTCGACATTCCTTACTCAAGTTCAGTAGGTGGAGTTTTTTTCCGTTTTGACTGTAACGCTCGGTGATGTTTTGGAGGGCTTCAAGTCCCGAGTGATCCCAAACGCGGGATTCGGCAAAGTCAATCACAACATGTTCGGAATCATTTTTAAAATCAAAGAGATCTTTAAAGGACGTCACCGAGCTAAAAAACAAAGGGCCCTTCAGGTGGTAAAGCGTCCGTCCACCCGTTTCTCGTTTTTCAGCCTGTATCATTTTTCCATGTTCCCAGGCAAAGACCAAGGCGGAAATAACAATGCCAACTAGGACGGCAATCGCCAAATCGACAGCGACAGTCACACCGGAAACAATAATGATGACAAGCAAGTCTGACTTAGGAATTTTGTTCATTAATCGAAGACTGGACCACTCAAAAGTACCCATGACCACCATGAACATGACACCAACGAGTGCAGCCAAGGGGACCTTTTCAATAAGCGCAGCACCAAATAAAACGAAGCCTAGCAGACAAACGGCCGAAGTAATACCGGAAAGTCTCCCTCTTCCACCACCGCGAATATTGATCATGCTTTGACCAATCATGGCACAGCCACCCATGCCACCAAAAAACCCGTTGACGACATTCGCCAGTCCCTGACCAATACATTCTTTGTTGCCACGGCCTCGTGTTTCCGTGAGTTCGTCCACTAGAGTCAGAGTCATGAGTGATTCAATTAACCCGACTGCGGCGGCAAGTACGGCATAAGGGAGAATCATTGTGAAGGCATCAAGGGTAAATGGCATGTTAGGCAGACCGAATGTGGGCAGCCCTGCGGCAATCGTTACGATACTTTCGTTGCGGTCTTGAACAAAATCTAGTACGGTACGCACAAGTCCCGGACTAGACTGATTGATAAAGTGTCCAATGAAGCTTACCACGATGAGGCCGACTAAGCTTGCTGGAACGGCCTTAGTGAACTTAGGGAGGAGGATGCCGATTGCCATCGTCAAAGCGATTAAAGTACACATGAGTACCAGGGGTGCCATCGCCAGAAGTTCCCCGCCGGCAGTAAACTGCCCGAACTGTGCTTTAAAAATGATAATGGCTAATCCGTTGACAAAACCCAACATGACCGGATGCGGCACGAGACGTATAAATTTTCCCAATCTGAGTACACCACAAATAATTTGAATCAATCCCATTAAAATCACTGCGGAAAACAAATAACCCAGAGCATTGTCCATGACCATGTCTGTACTCAGACCCGAGTTTTGTCCTAAGGAGACTATTTTGGCGACAAGCGGGGCAAAAATAACAGCAACAGCACCTGTAGCGCCTGAGATCATGCCCGGGCGTCCACCGAAAATTCCCGTAATGAGTCCCATCATAAAAGCAGCATAAAGCCCCACCTTTGGATCGACACCGGAAACAAAAGAAAATGCAATGGCTTCTGGCACTAGGGCCAAAGCAACGGTCAAACCAGAAAGCAGGTCATTTTTTATATTTTTTGGCCGTCTTATTTTTAAGGGGATAAAATGATTCTTGATGGAACGGAGTTCCATAGAGTGCTTAATCTCTGGCATTAATTCTAATCCTTAAATTTGTATCGTTCAGTTGAGTTTTAGTTTGATTGATTTAAAGTGGGATTGAAATGTGTCATGTGTATTAAACAGCACATTTGAAGCCGGATCCGATGAACTTATAAAATTATCGTAGGTCCAAGTCCCAAGTAAAGAAAATAATGATTCTATGTTACCTCGTACTTGTGACATTTTGTTAAGTCTGTCAGACTAAAACATTATCGAATCCTAGATAAGATATTCATCCTTGAGGAATATTCAGCTAACCAGTCCCTCAACCCGACCGCATAACACTTTGCGGCCTTCGGGGAGGATTTGTAGCGCGGCGGGTTAGCTCAATCGGAGGCTGTAGAAAAACCCAAAAAGGCGCTATATATCATCTTGATTTTTTTGATAGAATATCTTCTCAGAGAATGTCATTTCATAGGGGGGAGTCATGGCCCGTGATTAACCCTATTCTTACGACAAAAGCAGACTGATACCCGTTTATTTATTTATCTTTTCGGGTTCAATTCCCCGAAGCTTGCTTCGAGGGTCCTTTATCTGGGAGCCTCTTTTAGAACATTGTAGAGAGATGCCTTCCTGACAAAATAGAGGGGAAGACAAACGATGGCACAGAATATTCTTGGAAACGCGGAACTAAAAATCACGCCAATCGGAATGGGAACTTGGGCCATCGGAGGAGATTGGGCTCTTGGCTGGGGACCGCAAGACGATTCGGATTCGATTGCTGCAATTCGGCGGGGAGTCGATGCCGGCATCAATTGGATCGACACCGCACCGATTTATGGGTTTGGCCACGCAGAACAAATTGTAGGGAAGGCCTTAAAGGATCTCGGTGGCAAAAATCGACCGTTTATATTTACCAAATGCGGTTTGGTTTGGGATGACGAAAAGAACATCGCTCACAGTTTGAAGGTGGATTCAATCAAAAAGGAGGTGGAGTCCAGTCTCCAACGGATGCAAGTCGATGTCCTCGACCTTTGCCAGATTCACTGGCCCTCATTTCCCCCAGGAAGCCCAGATCCAGACCTTGAGCAGGCCTGGTCAACACTTTCTGATTTAGTCGCCCAAGGAAAAATCAGATACATCGGGGTTTCCAATTTCTCGGTATCCCAAATTAAACGCGTCCAAAAAATCGCGCCTGTCACTTCTCTGCAACCCCCGTATTCTATGCTGATGCGGCAAGTTGAGAAAGAAGTTCTTCCATTTTGTGAAGACCAGGGCATCGGGGTTATCGGGTATTCACCGCTACACAATGGATTACTCAGCGGAAAAATGACTCGCGAGCGAATCGAAGCACTCCCAGCCTCCGATTGGCGAGCCAACGTGAACCCTGCTTTCCGAGAACCGCACCTCTCACATAACCTTGCGCTTGTAGAGTTATTGCGCAATATCGGGGATCGTCATGGTAAGTCCGTGGCGCATATTGCAATTGCATGGGCACTTCGGCTCTCTGCTGTCACCGGATCAATCGTGGGCTCACGAAATGCGGGACAAATAGATGGTGTCATTGATTCGATGGACTTTCGACTGAGCATTAGCGAAATCTCAGAGATTGAAGCGCAGCTTCCGGAATCACTGGACATGATGCAACTTTCATGAAGTCTTAGGAACATCTGGGCAAAGCTGTTTTAGAAAAACCGAGAGTGAAATGTGGGCAAGCCCAACCTGACCTCGCGGTTCTGTCGGGATGCAGTTATAACCTGAGGAAACGGCTGAAAGCTTTTTTTGACTTTATTTTAAATCGGCTTATTGTGTAAGCTGTCCTGAAGGAAAAAATGATGCCATGCTAATGGTTACATGTCTTCAAGTTCTTCATGCCAGGCCATCTGGATCCCCTCAAGAATCCCCTCATTAGAGCCCTTCGGGTCATCCTCAAAGTCGGCAAGTTGGACCACCATCTTATGGAGATCAGTAAATCGAAGCGTTAAGGGGTCGAGATCGGGATGGGATTCTATGAGAGCAAATGCGATTTCTTCGGCGTCACGCCATGTAAGTTTCATTAGTGTTGTTCCGCCTTTCTAAATTCCTGTGTCCTCTTGGGAATTTCGACGACAACATCTCCGTTTACACGTGCCTGGCACCCGAGACGGGAACTTAATGTGAGTCCTTCCGCCGTATCGAGGCGGTCTTCTTCATCTTCTTCCATCTCGGAGAGATTAGTCATCCCTTCTCTGATGTAGACATGACAGGTCGTGCAGGCGCAACTCCCGCCGCAGTTGTGTTCCAGGTCGATATCATTGTCGAGGGCCACATCAAGGATTGTTGTTCCTTCTTTGGCCTCAAGGGTGACATTCTCATTCGGACGACCTGATTTAAATGTAATCTTGGGCATTGCCCTTCCTCGTTATTTATGAATCAGAAAGCTTTTTATCTTTGAGGGCCACTTGAACCGACTGGTCCATCAAAAGCTCTGCAAGCTTCTGGGTGGCACCATCCAGGGAGCTGAGTTTCTCGCGGATGAGGCTGTGGTCTGAGCCTTCGATGGCTTTTTTCAAATCAGACATACTTTGTTCAATAAGCTTCCGCTCTGCTGGATCGAGCAGCGTGGTCCCATGCCTTAGTCCTTTTGCTGCGTGTCGTAGGACGGTGTCGGCCTCATTGCGTGACTCAATCAACATGCGTTCTTCCATATCTTCTCTGGCATGTTCAATCGAGGACGAGATCATCTTCTCGGTCTCTTCATCACTAAGGCCGTAGGTCGGTTTCACCTCTATCGATTGCGCTTTGCCGCTTCTCAGGTCTTTTGCGGAGACATTGAGGATCCCGTTCGCGTCGATCAGAAAAATTACTTCGATCCGGGGCATCCCGGCGGGGAGGGGATCGATTCCGCATAGGTTAAACTGGGCCAGGCTCCGACAATCTTTAACCAGTTCCCGCTCTCCCTGGACCACGTGAATCGAAACAGATTGTTGTCCATCCTCGAAGGTGGTGAAGGCTTCTTTTGCGCTGGTGGGAATGGTGGTGTTTCTCGGGATAAAGCGATTGACGACGCCGCCCATCGTTTCCATCCCAAGAGAAAGCGGCGTTACATCGAGTAAAAGCATGTCGGTGATGCTACCTGCCAGGATGTCGGCCTGAATGGCCGCACCCAGGGCCACCACGTCGTCCGGGTTCAGCTCACTATGCGGTGTTTGTTTGAAAAGATCCGAAACCTTATTTTTGATGAGCGGGATGCGGGTTGATCCTCCAACCAGGATGACCTCGTCAATCTCTTCCGGTTTTAAATTTGCGTCTTCCAGGGCCTGACGGCAGGGCGTGAGGGTCCGTTCGACGAGGTTGTGGATTAATCCCTCAAACTCCTCTCGGGTGATTTCCCGATGGTAGTCTATTTTTTGTTCCGCCAAAGTCAAAGAGATTGCAGCGCTGTCTTCAGAAGAAAGTTGGCGTTTCACTTTCTCAGAGAGGAGACGAAGCTCCTGAAGGGCTTCCGGATGGTCCATGAGGTTGCGCCCGTGTTGTTGCTGGATCTCTCTGAGGAGGAACAGCATGAGACATTGGTCGATGTCGTCGCCGCCGAGATGGGTGTCCCCGTTGGTTGCCAAGACCTCAAAAATACCCTTCCTGATCTTGAGGATGGAGACATCAAAGGTTCCCCCGCCCAGATCATAGACGACAATGCGTCCTTCTTTCTTTTTTTGCAGACCATAGGCCAGAGAGGCGGCGGTCGGTTCGTTGACAATCCTCAGAACCTCAAGCCCCGCGATTTTTCCGGCATCTTTTGTCGCCTGCCGCTGACTGTCATTGAAGTACGCCGGGACGGTAATCACGGCCTGTTCGACGGGGGCCTTCAGATGGGCTTCGGCCCGTTGTTTCAGCTCGGACAAAATAATAGCGGAGATTTCAGGGGGGGTGTAATGTTTTTCTCCAACATGGACTCGGATAATCTCTTGGGCTTTCCCGGACAATTGAAAAGGAAGGTACTTGAGATCGGCTTGAACTTCTTCGATTCCCTTGCCCATGAGGCGCTTCACCGAATAAATCGTGCGGTCCGAACCACTAATAAGGTGTTTTTTTGCGGCCTCTCCAACAACAACCTGGTCGGGAGACCCGTCCGGGTCAAAGGAAACAATGGAGGGGACAGCGGATGTCCCGGACAAACCTGGAATGACCTGAGGCTGTCCGTCTTCCATGTACGCTACGAGACTGTTTGTTGTTCCGAGATCGATTCCGACCACCTTTGACATCTATCTTCCCCCGATTGCTGAGCGAATATTTTTAATCATTCGTTCCAGATAAGCCTGCTGTGAAAGGATCTTTTTCATCTTCTGCAGACAGTCCATCTGTTGTGTTGTGAAGGATTGGTCTTTTTCAGGAGGCACAAGCATATCCCACTGGGGAAAAAACGCTTCAATCTCCCGAAGCGCTTCTTTTTGCCGCGATTGGAGTTTTTCCATTGTGTTTTTCAGATTGGTAAAGAGGGTAAGCTTTAAGTCTGATTTCTCCGGGGTGAGGGCCTTTACTTCTTCGAGTCCTTCCTGAAGCGCGAATATTTCCTCAAACAAGTCCGCAGGGGCTTCTGCAGGAATCTCCTGCCCTCCCTCAGCAAGACCAATAAGGTAGGCCGCCCTCTTCATCGGGTCTTTCAAGATCCGGTAGGCTTTGTTCAGGATCGCAGCATTTTCAAGGCTGATCTGTTGCTCTTCCTGAGACTTCCTTTGATAAAAATCCGGATGAAACTTTCGGCTTAAATCATGGAAGGTTTCTTCGAGTTTCTCCGGATCCATCTGTAGATGTCGTTCGAGCCCGAAGCAACGAAAATAATCAGTCTTTTCAGCATAGGCCTGGAGCGCCTTGCAGGAGGGGCAAAAGAAGAGGTCTCCCATTTCAATCTTGCAACTCCAACAGGAGCGGGTGGTCAAAGTTTTTCCCGTATCCGTCTTCAATTCAGATTCCATCAGAGCTTCCTAAAGTAAAACGGCCCCATCCGGGGCCTTATAATTTGTAAGCTTTGTCGCAGAAAAGTCTCACCAGGCGGGATCAAGTCGAAAATGATTCGCCGCAGCCGCAACTTTGTTTGGCGTTGGGGTTGAGGAACTTAAATCCCCCTCCAACCAGGGCATTGCTGAAATCGAGCGTGGTCCCGGACAGATAAATGGCGCTTTTCTCATCAACAATTACCTGAAGGCCGTCGACCTCGTAGGCAAGGTCATGGGCGTTGATCTCCGTATCAAATTTGATCGAATAAGAGAGCCCGGAGCAACCGCCTCCCTGAACCGCGATACGGAGCGCGGCATTTCCCAGATTCTTCCGTTGAATCATACCCTTCACCTCACTGACCGCAGCGGGGGTGACGAGAACAACCGATTGATTGTCCACGGTGTCTAAGGTTTTTTCTTCAGTCTTCTCCATTTTTATTCCTGTAATCCGCGATGGCGGCCTTGATTGCATCTTCCGCAAGCACCGAACAGTGTATTTTGACCGGTGGCAGGTTCAACTCGGAGACAATTTCAACATTTTTAATTGCGAAGGCCTCATCAATCGTTTTTCCCTTGACCCATTCTGTTGCCAGACTGGAGCTCGCAATCGCGCTGCCGCACCCAAAGGTTTTGAACTTGGCGTCTTCGATCACGCCGTTTTCGACCTTCAGTTGAAGCTTCATGACATCCCCGCACTCGGGCGCACCGACAATCCCCGTTCCGACGGATTCGTCTGCCTTGTCCAGGCTTCCCATGTTTCTGGGGTTGTTATAATGATCGATAACCTTGTTACTGTATGACATTACATCCTCCTTACATAAATGATATACCCTGAGATCTTTTCCCTGTCGGCTTTAATGTTCCGCCCACTGGACACTCTTCAGGTCGATCCCTTCCTTCGCCATTTCATAAAGGGGTGACATTTCGCGAAGCCGAATCACGGTTTCAATCACCCGCTTGGCAACATAATCGACTTCCTCATCAGTGTTAAATCGTCCCAGGCCAAACCGTAGAGAAGAGTGCGCCAGGTCGCTTCCCACCCCCAGGGCACGAAGCACATAAGACGGTTCCAGTGACGCGGTTGTGCAGGCCGAGCCGGAAGAGAGGGCGATTTCCTTCAGGCCCATCAACAGGGATTCCCCTTCGACATAAGCAAAGCTCATATTGAGGTTTTGGGGAAGTCGTTTTTCCCCATGACCATTCAGATAGACTTCATCCAGTCCCTCCATGATCAGGCTTTGGAGGCGCTGCTGCATACGCTTCATGCGCGCAGCCTCTTCCGTCATTTCTTTTTCGCAGATTTCACAGGCCTCACCCAGACCGACAATCCCCGGAATGTTGAGTGTCCCTGAACGCATACCCCGTTCGTGCCCGCCACCGTCAATCAACGGGGCGATCCGAACACGCGGGTTTCTTTTTCTGACATAGAGCGCTCCGATGCCCTTGGGTCCATAGATCTTATGTGCGGAGAGGGACAAGAGATCGACCCCCATCGCCTGGACATCCACCGGTATTTTCCCCACACCCTGGGTTGCGTCGCAGTGAAAGAGGACCCCTTTCTCTTTTGCGATCACCCCGATTTCCGCAATCGGCTGGATGACGCCGATTTCATTGTTGGCCATCATGATGGAAATAAGGATGGTTTTATCCGTAATCGCATCTTTAACGGCCTCAAGAGAGACCAGTCCATCACTTTCCACTGGAAGATAAGTGACCTCAAAGCCGTCTCTTTCAAGGCGCTTCGCACTGTCCAGAACCGCTTTATGCTCCGTGACGACGGTAATAATATGGTTCCCTTTTTCATGGTACATCTCGGCCGCACCCTTGATGGCCAGATTATTGGACTCGGTCGCTCCGCTTGTAAAAATAATCTCTTTCGCCTGACAGTGAAGCAGTTGGGCGATTTGCCCCCTTGCCCGATCGACCGCTTTTTCAGCTTCCCAACCGAACGAATGGTTCCGGCTGGCCGAATTACCGAAGGCCTTCGTAAAGTACGGGATCATCACCTCCATCACGCGTGGATCCACTGGTGTTGTTGAGTGATTGTCCATGAAAATAGGAAACTCCATTCTACCCCCTAATATGAAACAGTCTAAACCGCCAATTCTTCCGGAACCTCTTCGCTACAAATCTGGTCGATGGTCACATTGTCTAAAAAGTCAACAATCTTGTGTTCGATCTTCCGAAGCGGACTCCGAATGGTACATCGTGCTGTCTGCAAACAGGACGTGTCCCCTTCAGTACAGTGAACAATTTGTATCGGCCCTTCAATAGCCCGAATCAGTTCCCCCAAAGTAATCACATTTGGATCTTTTGCCAGTGTGTATCCGCCCTTCGGGCCGTTTTGGCTGACGATAAATCCCTTTTTCGCAAGCCGCTGTAAGACTTTTGCCAGAAGTTCCAGGGGAATATTGTAGATCTCAGCAATGTTTCGTGTATTCGCAACAGACTCACCCTTGAAAGACATAAAATTAATGGCCATGAGGGCATAGTCAATCTTTTTGGTAAGCTTCAGCATGCTTACATTAATCCTTATTAATGGACACGTATAAAGACGACCTTTTTAATCGGCGATCATTAAGGTCGGATATATAGTTACCATAGGGACACGCTTTCTGTCAACCCAAATTTATATACAATTTTACTGAGGGCGGAAGGGATTCCCTTTTTCTTGCGGGGTCTAAGAAAATCGGTTATGATCAGGCGAGTCATTTTGAGCGACATCAGGAGGGTTTGTATTTATGGATAAATCAGAGCGGACTAACTCCCTGAATAGCAGAGAAATGCTTTACGAAGGGATGGCGCTCCTTGCCGACCCAATCCACAACTATATTCCTTTTTCCGTGCCAATTGGGAGCCGGGACGAAGCAACCGAGAAAGACCTGATCGATTCCCCCTGGATGCAACGGCTTCGTTATATCTATCAGTTACAGTCGGCACGATGGGTCTACCCCTCGGCCGAGCATTCCCGTTTTGTTCACTCTCTTGGGGCAATGCATGTGGCTGGCCGCTTTGCAAAACACCTTTATCCCTCTCTGAAGGAAGTGACCTCAAACTGCCCTTCTTTCAATTTTATAGAAGAACTCTTGCGTGTTTCTGTCATGGTGCACGACATCGGTCATGGCCCGTTCTGTCATTTTTTTGATCATAATTTTCTAGATGAATACGGCCTGACACATGAAAAACTCGGCCAGGCAATCATCCGGCAGGAATTGGCCCCGATCATAAGGCGGATCAGGCGAAGCCCCAGCGGGTTATTTGCTTCGGATGAAGCGCTTAATCCGGAATATGTTGCCTTTTTAATCCACAAAGATGATGCTTATAAGACGCCGGAAGATTATCCCCGTTGGCTGGTGATGTTGAAACCACTCCTGTCAGGGATCTTTACCGCTGACAACCTGGATTATGTGCTGCGTGATGCCTATATGTGCGGGGTAGCCATCGGGCCGGTCGACCTGAATCGCCTCATGCACTATACTTTTTTTACAGAGCAGGGCCTTACCCTTCACAAGGCGGGGCTTCCCGCTTTGACGATGTTTTTAAATACCCGGTCTTACCTCTATTTTAATGTCTATTATCACAGAACCACCCGGTCGCTCGATCTGCACCTGGGTGATGTGTTCCGTGAAACGATCAAGGAGATCTTTCCACACAATCCACTGGATCAACTCAGCACCTACCTTGATTTAACCGACTGGTCCCTCTTGCTGGAAGTGAAATCGTGGAGACATTCCGACTCAAAAATCAAACGGGATCTTTTCTCTGAATGGGACAAAATTCTCCTCAGAAATGTCAAGTGGAAGATGGCATATGATACAACCCTTTCTAACAAAAGAATAAAAAGAGGAAAATGCACGATAGAGCCGTTCGATCTTGAGGAGAGAATGAGAAAATGCCTCCCCCCGGAACTGAAAGACCTCTCCTTCCGTGTTGATCTGGCCAGCCAGGATCCCAGACCGCTCGATCCCCTCGAGATGGGAGAAAGACAAGTCTATGTCTTCGATCCCTCCACCGGAATCGTTTCTAAGGAGGCCCTGTCAGAATATGTCGATTCGATTCCAGCGCGTCTGATTCAGTGCCGCATCTATGCTCTGAATCACAACCACGATCCAATATTATCCCTTGCGGCCGAAAAAGTCCTCGCGGATGACTTTTGAGACTTTTTCCTTGAAAGTCTGTCGGAGAAATAGGCTCGTACTGCAAGGCTTCGTCGTCGTCAAGACTGACGCGAAGTTCATTACATGATATCAATCACCATTTATTGATCTTCACTCCCAAAAACGTTACACTCGACCGTAAAAGAAAGTCGCCTCTTTTTGACAAACTTGGAGCCTCTATGCAAGATGGGAAAGAAGACATTCACTCTATATTTTCCAATCAAGATCCCGCTTCCGGGGGTTATGGTGATCGGGACGAAACAGAGAGTGCGAATCCGACAAAACCCAAAATAACCTCCGCCACAAAGGCAAAAAGGAAGAAAAAGAATAGAATGGCCAAGCTTTCCCGGAAGAAGCGTCGGAAGTAAGTTACCCCCGAAGAAAACACCTTTGGTTTATATCTCTTCAGATTTTTTGTTTGGTGGAGCTCGTTTAGAGATTTTTAGATTTATATTATCGGGGGAGTTTTTGGCTTCTTGACTCTGGCTCAAGATGAGAGGAGAATGGAAGGGTTGCAAATCTAAAATAAAGATTTTAACCTCCATAAGGGGAAAAAGATGACAGAACCGATTGAAGTAGGTACGGATATTGTTTCATGGTGTACAAAATGCAAGTTAATACTAGATCACACTCTGGTTGCTTTGGCTGATGGATTGCCAAAGAAGGTGAAGTGTAAGACCTGTAAAGGTCATCACAATTATCGCGATAAAGCCCCGGCGGCAAGAGTACCAGGAACAGGGAGAAAAGTTAAAAAAACAGACTATGAAGTTGCCATGTCACGCTTAGGGGAATCCTATGATTTTTCTACTGCGAAGAAATACAGCATGAAGGGGAAATTTAAGGTTGATCAAGTTATAGATCATGCCAGTTTTGGAATCGGCTTTATTGTATTAAGTTTAGATACGAAAATTGAAGCCCTCTTTGTCGACGGACCAAAACGACTCGTCCAAAACAGGTAAAAAAATAATTGTAAGATCAGTCCTTTAGGAACTTTTCCTGGGCTTGTTTTTATTAGACTCAATAGATAAGGTTAGGGCCGGGGAGCGCACCAACTGCTTAAGCGCCTTTGAAGAAATTTCACCTTTTAGGGTGAGGCTCTTTAAAAGCGCATTCTTGCATACCATTTTAATTTATTGACCTTATCCGTGTTGATATGGTACAAGGGGTTAGGTCCATAGTACGAAAGTGAACAGAAGAAGTAAGTCACTGTAGCTCTTTCCAACTTGCTGCAGTTTTTTTTTGTTGATTTAGAGCGCTTTGGACATTTCGTCAGCAGATTGCTGATAACATAACAGGAGAAATAAACAGTGAGTACAGGAACAGTAAAATGGTTTAACGGCAGTAAAGGTTTTGGATTTATCACACCTGAAAGCGGAGACGATGTGTTCGTCCATTTTTCAGCAATCGCCGGTGACGGCTACAAATCCCTTGACGAGGGAGATGAAGTCGAATTCGAAATCACCCAAGGCCAGAAAGGCCCGCAAGCCAGCAACGTCACCAAAATTTCCTAACAAAGGATTTTTTGAATTGAAAAAGCCCTGCCGGGATTATTTTCCGGCGGGGCTTTTTTTTAATAGATCAGAATGCGTGTTCAATAATGATTACTCTTAATGTAAAAAGCAAAGCGTTCTAGAGTTTAATTCAACGGGAAATAGATTTAATCTGGTACATACAGATGATAAACCTGCCTAATTGTTCCCCGCAGATTTTGTTGTTGAGGTCCGTTGAATTATCCTATCCTGCACTCCTGAATGAGTCCGGTCACGAAAAAAACAAATCCCCTTCTTGCGCTTTCTCGTAGAGTTTGCGTACTATGATTCCATCTTTTAATTACTTTTCAAAATAAACCCCTCAATACGAAAGAAAGGGATCTTAGAACCTCCGGCAGCACAGCCAAAAAATCATGAACCGGAAACATATCAAAATCTGTTTTTGTCTCTTTATCCTACTTTTGTCTACTTCCGGGTGCGCCACTTATCGTCCCACAAATGTAAACAATATTTGCACCATTTTTCGTGGTGAAAAAGCCTGGTACGAGGCCGCTCGTGATGCAAATAAAAAGTGGGGAACCCCAATCTGGATCATGATGGCGATCATTCATCAAGAATCGCGGTTTATTCACGATGCCCAACCCCCTCGCAATTGGTTTCTATTCATCCCTTTACCCCGCCGTTCTTCAGCCTACGGCTACCCCCAAGCCCAAGATGCCTCCTGGAAAGAATACACCAAGAAGTCGGGAAACGGGGGGGCGACTCGCGATGATTTTGAAGACGCAATCGATTTTGTTGGCTGGTATACCCACACCACACAGCGGACACTGGGCGTTTCCAAGTGGGACGCCTACAATCAATACCTCGCCTACCACGAAGGACGTGGGGGCTATCAGCGTGGCTCCTGGAAAAGCAAAGGTTGGTTAAAACAGGTTGCCAAAAAGGTTAAAAGAAAATCAGCGACCTATAACGCACAAATGAAACGTTGCAAGACTGAATTGGATGATGCGGTGGATGGGTGGTTTTTTTAGCCCTGAATCATTGATACATTTGCTCTGGGGCACATCGATCACATCGTATAGGCTGGTTACGTACAGCAGTTCTAGGCGCGAATGATGGCATTGTTTCAGCATCGCGCCTTATTAAGGAAACCAGAGGGTTTTTGGACAATCCCCGGCTCTGGAAACCTGGGGATTGCGTTCGTAATACACGCTTACCAGGTCAGTACCGTGTCACACGCAAAGATCATTTCGAGCATTTCCTTATAGCCAATCCGTCGATGGGGAACAGGGCCGGGGAATACAGGGTTCTGGATCTCTTGATCTTTTCTATCTTCTGAGAGGACACAAACAGAGACTTTTGAATCCGGGATTTCCACGCCTATCGCATCCCGTATAAGAATGACCACCACGTGATCTGTTTCGGCCTGTTTCCGAATCAGCTCCAGCGGATAAGCATCATCTCTTTCCTTCAGGATATGCAGAATTCGCTTCAAATCTGTCCCTCTTCAAGGTTCCTAAAATCGCACAAACCAATCCGACCCTGCTATTTTTGATGAGATTTCCTCCTTCGAGAGAAGTCGGGTCTGATAATCGCTGTCTGAAAGGTCTATCCCGCTTGTGCCCGCATCATCAAGATATAGGACCGAAATAAACTCCTTCAAAGTGGGAAGCAACTGCATCGCGAGTTCCCCATCCACAAGATCCTCGATATCGTCTTTTAATATACGGGGAGCTTCCTCTGTAAAAATGAGTTCAACCTTTTGCCCTGAGGCGGCCAGGCCCAAGGCAATCCGGACCCCTTCACAGGTACAGTGACTTTGTCGTGGATCGCTTCGAATGAGGATGACGGTTTTTTTTGACATTGAACTGTTAAAATTTATAGGGCAATAAAACGGTCACAGCCCTTGATGAGGTCTGACAGGACAACCAGGCCGCCAAATGCCGCCTTGTCGCTTGGGAGGATGGAACGTCGTTGCGCACTGTAGGCACAGAGAAAGAGTTTTACGCCCTCTTCTTTCAACACTTCAATTTCCGGCTGGTCGATGTGCTTCACGCCGTCATCAATAAGATAGAGGTAAACACCAATTCCCTGCCGCCGGGCCTCTTCGGCAAGGGACATCACCGTGACAAGATTTTTTGCTTCCGGCGCCGTTGATAAAATTATACCGAGTTTTTTATTTTTCATATGTTTCTGAGGCTAGGCGTTTGTCTTGGAAATCACGCCGCCGCCGATTACTTCGCCGCCGTCATAAAAAACAATCGACTGTCCGGGGGAGATCCCGCGTTGGGGCGCGTCAAAAGTCACATGGACCGCTCCGTTCGATTTTGGGAAGAGGGTCGCCTGCTGTTCATCGGTGCGGTATCGTATTTTTGCCCTGACCCGAAGGGGTTCTTCTGGAAGACCACCTCCACCCCATACCAGATTTTCGGCGGCCAGCTCCTTTTGGAGCAGTGCTTCCTCCGAACCGACCACGACTTCTCTCTTGCTCGGATCAAGTCGGGTGACATAGGTTCGCTCTCCCAGGGCGATGCCAAGCCCCCGGCGCTGGCCGACCGTATAAAAGGCCACCCCCGCATGTTGACCGACCACTTCTCCTTCTTCGGTCACGATTTCTCCGGGGGCCGCTGCCTCTGGACGATTTTCAGAAAGAAAGGCACGGTAATCTTTTTGGGTCACGAAACAGACCTCCTGACTCTCCAGGATGTCTTCATAAGGAAGCCCGAGCGCCGCTGCCTGTTGATAAACGGCTTTCTTCGTCATCTCCCCGAGTGGGAAGAGGGTTGCCGCGAGCTGTTTCTGGCTGAGACGGTAGAGAAAATAACTCTGATCCTTTTCCTGATCAAGGCCCTTGTAGAGGGCGTATCGGCCCTGCTCCGGCCGATAGCGGATACGACCGTAATGTCCAGTGGCTATGAATGTGGCACCGAATTTCTCCGCCGCTTGGAGGAGATGGCCGAACTTCATCCGTTCATTGCAACGGACACAGGGATTGGGTGTTTGGCCTTCGAGGTAAGACTCGCAAAAGTCATCGATAATCTCCTTCTGAAACGCCTTCTGAATATCGATGGCATGGTGCGGAATCGAAAGCTGCTTTGCGACGTGTCTGGCCAGCCCGACCTTGCAACAGGATCGGTCCTGCCAGCGCTTTTCGTCCTCCCCCTCATCTTTCCAGAGGGTTAGAGTCACACCAATAACGTCATAACCGGCTTCTTGCAGAAGGACGGCTGTCACGGCGGAATCAATTCCGCCACTCATCCCGACAACGACTTTTTTTTTGCTCAGCGCGTTCTGCACGAAAAGGCTATCCTTGCGTCTCCTGTCCGACAGCATGTAAGGCTGTGACAGACTCTTCTTTCTTACCATTTTCCATGTTCATGTTGCAGCTGGCATTAAACTGAACGCCTTCATCAATCACCAGGGAAGGGGTATTGATGGAACCATCGAATACCGCCTTCGGGAGAAGATGGACCTTCTTGCTGGCTCGGACATTGCCTGAGATCTTTCCGCTGCAGACGACAGTCCCGACGATGATCTCCGCCTGAACATCAGCAGATTCTCCGATGACCAGGGATCCTTCTGAAACGATCTCTCCCTCAACTTTCCCATCAATTCGAATCGTTCCAGTATAGGTAATCATTCCTTTAAACGCGGTCCCTTTTCCAAGAAAGGCAATAATCTCGTCCATGTTTTCTTTTCTTCCCATCTCTCCTCCGTTACACAGGCTGGAAGAGACCGATCAAGCATCGGCCGCTTCCAGGTTGATTACAGTTTACAGATCTCCTAAACAATTTTCTCCAAAATTCTTTCCAGATCTTCCAATGAGTAGTACGCAATCCTGATCTCACCCTTGTGACCCTGTTGCGTCAGACGCACCTTCGTTCCGAGGGATCGGCGGAGCCGGTCCTCGATCTCCAAACTTTCTGGTGAGGATGAGGCTTCGGCACCGAAACGCTTCGGTGAAGAAGCTCCTTTTTTCTTCTGGACAAGGGCCTCCAGTTGTCGGACAGACAAGCCCTTTGCCTTCACCGCTCCTGCCAATCGGGACAGGTCTCCCCTGATGTCTGAGGAAAGGAGGACCTTCGCATGTCCCATGGTAAGATGCCCTTCGGCAATCTCCTTCCAGAGCGCTTTAGGAAGTTGGAGGAGCCGAAGGAAATTTGCCACCGACGAACGGTCGATCCCCATACGTTCAGCAATCCCTTCCTGGGTCAATGAAAATTCCGACATAAGGCGGGAATAGGCCTGCGCCTTCTCGATCGGGTTCAAATCTTCCCGTTGAATGTTTTCAAGAAGTGCCCATTCCATCATTTCACGTTCCTGGACTTTCCTGACCATTGCCGGGATAAGGGAAAAACCGGCCATCTGGGCCGCCCGCCAACGCCGTTCTCCGGCAATCAGCTCAAACTTCCCATCGTCTTCACTTTGGACGGTAATCGGTTGGATCAAGCCATTGCGCTTAAGGGACGCGGCCAGTGAAGCAAGGGCGTCGGAATCGAAATTTTTCCTTGGCTGATATCGGTTTGGAACGATCTGATCAATCGCAATCTCACGAACGGTCTGTACGCTGGTCCCTTTTGCGGGAAGGAGTGCGGTGAGACCCAATCCTCTTCCGAGTGCCTTACGCGCCACGTTCTATTACCTCCTTCGCCAATGCAAGATAGGCCTGGGCCCCGCGCGAGAGTGCATCATAATAGAGAGCCGGCTTTCCATGACTTGGCGCCTCGGCCAGGGTAATATTGCGCGGGATGACCTTCTTGAAGACCTGATCCCCAAAGTGCGTTCGGATTTCACTTGAAACCTGGTTGCTCAGGTTATTTCGTCGGTCATACATGGTGAGCAATATCCCCTCGATCCGTATGGTTGGATTGAGCGACCCCTGCACCAGCATGACAGTGTTCATCAGCTGTTTGAGTCCTTCCATGGCATAGTATTCACACTGTAGAGGGATCAGGAGAGAATCCGCCGCCGTGAGTGCATTCACGGTCAAGAGGCCGAGCGACGGCGGGCAGTCGATGAGGACATAGTCATATTGATCGGTTTCTCCCGCCAAATGATCTTTCAAGATCGTCTCTCTGCCCTTGATGCCGACCAGTTCCACCTCGGCCCCGACCAGGTCGATGTGTGAAGGAAGAAGGTCGAGTCTCGGAATCCCGGTCTCAACCAATAGTTCAGAAACCACATTTCGGCCGCTGAAAATATCGTAAACACTGCCCGATAGTTCATCCGAGTTGACCCCAAGACCACTGCTTGCGTTTCCCTGCGGGTCAAGATCAATCAGGAGGACCTTTTTTTCCGCGACGCTCAGAGAGGCGGCCAAATTAATCGCCGTTGTTGTCTTTGCAACCCCCCCCTTCTGGTTTGCAATCGCAATGATTTTTCCCATGTTTGTCATCTTATTGGAACACCAGGACTTCACGTAGATTTTTGATATCCTAACACATTTATTTTATGAAGAAAAGGTTCAAGTCCTATCCGACATCAAGCTCGTAAAATACCTATTTATCAATTAGTTATGTCTTAAGAATGTGCCGAGGCGATATTCTTCGAAGGCGGTTTCCAGCTCATCCCTGGTATTCATGACAATCGGGCCGGACCAGGCAATCTGTTCTCTGACTGCCTGCCCAGAAATCAAAAGAAAACGAACCGGTTCCTCTGCGGTCCTGACCCGGATTCCACTGCCATAAGCGAAGAGAATGAGGTTTTCAGGCAGGATTGGTGGATGATCTTCCCCTTCAAAAGATCCTGAACCCTCAATCACATAAGCGAACACGGTACAGTCCTTCTCCGTCGCATGTTCGTAAACGGCGTTGGGATGGATTGTGATATCAAGATACTCCGGGCGGCTTACGATCCCCTGAACCGGGCCTCTTACGCCTCCGACCTCTCCACAGATTACTTTAATGGAAACATCTGTATTCGGAGACACACACGGGATCTCCCCGGCTTTGATATTTTGATATCGGGGGGCCATCATTTTATGTGATGCGGGTAGATTTGCCCAAAGTTGAAATCCCCATAGCGTCCCCTCTGTACGTTTCGGCATCTCTTCGTGAATAATGCCTCCTCCCGCCGTCATCCATTGGACATCACCGCTTTGGATGACACCGCGATTGCCCATGCTGTCCCGGTGCGCAACTTCTCCATGCAGTATATAGGTGATGGTTTCAATCCCTCGATGGGGATGCATTGGGAATCCGGCCAAGTAATCGTCCGGATCATTCGAGTGAAAATCATCGAGAAGAAGGAAGGGATCGAGGAGCGGAAGCTCTGGCTTACCAAAGAGACGTTTCAGGCGCACCCCCGCACCTTCAATGACCGGCTTGGCTTTTAGGATCTTCCGAACCCTGCGCATATCGTCCACGATCAAGTTTTCTGACGCATAATACGATCCCTACAGGAAAAAAACACCAGACTTTCTAGCCAGAAGGATGATTAAGGCAATAAAGCCCACTTTAAATAAAAATAAATAAAACAGACTGGAGAGTTTCATCAATTCAACACCACTACATTTTCCATCGCGAGAGAACCATCCCAGCCCCGAGGAGGAGGATCGCCATGCTGATCCCCTTTAAAATCATCTCATACCGCCTCAAGTGGTGCAGATCGGCCTCCTGCCTTGAGCGTTTGATTTCTTTATAGGGGCGCGAGGCATTGATTTCAACAAGGCTGACAAGCCCCATCGCGCCTGCAACGGTCAAAGAAGGGATGGAGAGGGTATTGGTCTGAATGATATATCCAGCCAATACCGGAAGAACACCCCAGGAGAAGGCGAACCATCCATCCGTGTGAAAGCGCCCATTGAACCATTCAAGGTTGTACGCAAACAGGAAAAACCCTTCAAGGAGGGCGATGGCAAGAAGCAGGGGCGTCCAATAGAGGATGTAGTATATCCCGAGTCCATATGCGGGAATCAGCGCACTGACCGCAAGGAACCACAACTCCCGTTTCGAAAAGTGTTTCCCCCAGGGCTTCGCCGCCTCTCCTCCGATAGCATCCAGGGCATGGGCTGCGACCCCCAGTCCCAGAAAATAGATCATGACGATGGCGAGGACACGGTCCCAGAAAAGATTTTCGGCCAGCATGGCACCAATGACCGTGTAAGAGAGAACCATGCCGGTATAGGGGAGAAAAAGGAGGCCGATAAAAATGCGAAACCTGAGAGGCCCAAACCGGGGAACGAACCATTCTGAACGTCGATCCGGGAGAGATTCCATAACGTCCTTTTTGTGATTACCAGGCCTGACAGACCTACAAAAACCGTCTCTCTGCCGAAAACCGGAATGACGAAAACAACCTGCTTCAAGATTTTTACGAGATCGTCCAGCCTACTTCATGGACGAAGTTTTTCGGTTTGCAGCGGACTCTGCCTGTTTCCCTGTACGTTCATATCGCAACACGAGCCCTCCCTTTCCGATGGCCATTCCCTTATTGGGGCTCGCAAAGTGAAGACCGTTGATTTGCTGATTTACGCCACTTTCAACAATCACCCAGCTTTTGCCCCCATCCTGGGTATGGAGGATCCCTCCGAGATCACCAACAGCCCAGCCCTCTTCGCCCATCATCGCAATATCCCAGAGTCCTTCTGATATCCCGCTCCTCCTTGGGGTCCAGGTTTTTCCTCCATTTTCAGTGGTCAAGATCGTCCCTTTTCCCCCGACGACCCAACCCTTCTTCGGTCCCTGGAAGAGGACTCTGGCAAGGAGTGTCCTGACTGGAAAAGGGAAGGGATTCCAGGTGTCCCCGCCATTCTTTGTCTGGAGAAGCGTCCCGCCATCCCCCGTCATCCATCCATTTTTTTCGTCCATAAAGGCGATATCGGTAAGTGAGTGTGTCACATGACTGAATTGCAACTTCCAGTTCTCGCCCCCGTCGGTGGTCTTAAAAATGATTCCGGTTTCTCCGATCACCCATCCGATCTTGGGCGTTAGAAAGTAGAGGTTTTCGAGGCTCCCTCCTGTCAACTTCGGCATCGTTTTCCAATGCCTTCCGCCGTCAAGCGTATGGAGCATCGCCCCCTCTGCGCCGACCGCCCAACCCTCTTTGAGGGAAGTAAACTGTATACTAAAAAGCCAGGATTCTGTCCCGCTCTCCTGGAAGCTCCAGGTGTCTCCGCCGTCGTCTGAATATTTAATGGTTCCCGCCTCCCCAACAATCCAACCGTGGCGATCATCAAAAAAGTGGATTTTGAAAAGGCGTTCTGCAAAGCCGTAGTTCTGAGTCTCCCAGGTTAAGCCGCCGTCTGCCGTGTGAATGATAAATCCTCCCCAACCGACCGCCCAGCCATGCTTCGCATCGCCGAAGGACATACCTTCCATTGTCTTGTCGGTCGGGACCTCGATGGCCTTCCAGGTCTCCCGCCCGTGGTCGGGGGTCGGGAAGGCAGCCGAGCGCCCGGCGA